>NZ_JAHMHK010000009.1 GCF_018913985.1 Mycoplasma zalophidermidis | reverse complement strand
GGCTGGATGTGTAAGCATAGCGATATGTTGAGCTGACCAGTACTAATAAATCAATAGGTTTAAAAGTAATGTGTATTTTATACATTTCAATGAGTTTTAAATTACTATTCAGTTTTCAGAGAATAATACTCCGGAGGGAGTTTTTTTTATATTTTTTTTAGGGTGCAGAACAAAATTTGTTTTAAAATCCTTAGTGAGTCAAACTCTTAAATTCAAGCTAAATTTAGCATGGGCCAAAAAGGTTTGTTTGTAGGTAGTTTGATTGTTATTTATAAAAATATAATAAAGCAGCTACGCGACATGCGTGGCTATTAAAAACAAAATATCAAGCAAATTTATGCTACGCTCGATATTCTAAATTAAATACCTTTTAGATACTGTTAAAAACTTAACTCTAATTAAACTAAACTGTTCAAATATAGTTTCGACATAAGTATTTGATGATTTAAATTTGTTCATTGTTTAAACTGCAGGTTTACGTTCGTAGCCTTATACATTCATTATCAAAACTAATATTAAATCTAATTAAAGTCGACTTGAAAGTATATCAACATAAATAACGTTTCATAGTTTTGATAAAGAACAATTACATAACATATACAATTAATAAACTTCAATTAATTTACTCCCCCGCGAGCATGACAACTATTTCATTATCCAATGGGTTCATTTTAGTGTGAGAATATCTCGTTTTATCTCTATATTCTAATTCTTGTTATGATTTGTAACATTCATTAGAATGTCAGCGAGCATAAATATTATCAATAATTAGCAACCAATCTATGTGTAATATCTATTTATCTATCTTATTTTTTTATATTTTGATATCAATTTTGCCAGATTTAAGTCACTCGTTTGTTTTGATCTAAGACAACTTGCGTGAGTAATTGTAAAATTGTCCATTTCTGGACTATCTGCTTCGTTTAATTTATAAGGTAATATATGGTTGATATCGATACCACCAAATTCGCAATCTATTTTTCTCCATATAAAAAATAACATTCGTTTTGGTTGTTATGTAATTTGTTAATTAATTTGGTTTTGTTGCTGGAAATACTACTTAAATAATCATCTTTTCTATTATTCATGAAACAATTTCCTTTTATAACTCTTTTTCTTATTCTCGTCATCATTCTTATCTTTATCATTTACAATTACAATTTTTTTAGGTTTATTCTTAAGAGTACGAATATATAATATACCAAAGATTGCAGTAATTATAATAGCAGTGGTTAATATTAGAGGAATAATTATGAAAACCAGAATTATCAATGTATTTCGGCTATTTATTTTTTAATCTAGTTGAAAGAAATTGTTATTCTCTGACAAATATAATTAAATACTTCTTCGTTATTTTCTCAATATATTAACTGTATTTTATTTTAATAGTCAAATATGTATATTTTTGATTTCTTTAAAACACAGTGTTTTATATTATATCAATATACAAATTTTTAAGCTTTCTACTTTTTGTGTAAAATCTTATACCATCTTCTTCGATTAATGGTACATCATTGTATAAATGCATCAAATATAATCATGAAATTGCGAATTCAAAGGCAAAGCACATCTAAACTCAGATAAAATTACAGCTAATGGCTTAGGTAATTTTAGAATTTTATCGAATATTGGAGTAAATGCCATAACAATCCCTAAAATAAGCGGATAAACTATTATAGTGCTCACAAGTTAAAGTCAGAATCAAATAACTGGTTTATATTTTTTATATTTTATATTCATGTTTTTTTGGGCAAAGGCCTTTCTTGTTTTGCTCTTTTTGTAAACTTAAAAAAAGAAAACAAAAATACATTTTCGGCCTTAATATTAACAATTTAATGGAAGATTCCAGTTTTTCTTTTAAATTCTCTTATTGAATTTTAATGTCTAATTTGATTACAAGTATCTTAAATTTATAATAATTTCTATATTTGAGTGCATATTTTTTGTGAATGACTTTAAATAAAATTTAAAATAGCGAAACATTATTATTTAAATAAGATTATTTTTTTAAAAATAAATTTTAATACCGGAAAAAAAGCTAGTTCTATAAATAAAACCTATTTAATTAATATTTATTTTTAAAAGTTTAATAATAGACAAAAAATCACCTAATACGGTATTTTTTGCTATAAAACTCAATTATTGGTAAATAGTTATTTTGCTAATAAATAAAAGATTATTCAAAAATAAAAAAACTTTTAAAAAATCTTGTTTATTTTCTTTTTTGTCTGGCTTATAGTATTAAAATAAAAGAAGTATTTAATACTAAGGTAACATATTAAGGAGCAAGATGCAAGATAGATTTCTAGGCAGGATTTACATATTGCACTGAAGTCTTTTCGCTGTTTTGACAGTTATCTTTAGTCTATGCTGTTTTTTTTATCAACCAACTTTGGTATTAGGATACGTAATCGGGGCTTGTGGTGCTTATCTTTGTTTTGAAATTAGACAGGCGTTTTTGACAAATTTATTTGCTAATAAACGCAGTGCAGTTTCAAATGCATTAGTAAATTGAGTGCTTTCAATTGCTCTGGTTGGGGTTTTAGTTGCGTCAATACTTGTTATAAACCATTATTTTGGTAGTAAACATTCAATGGCGCTATTCCCTATCAATGTTTTTACATTTTCTTTAGGTTTAAGCAATATAATGGTTGCTGTTATATTGAGCATGTTTTTTAATATACCTAAGAAAAGGAAAGGAGGTCCATGCAAAAGATAATTGAAGCATTTAGTATGTGGAATCAACCTCAACTATTTTCCTTGGCAGTGACGGTACTAATTATATTTATTGTTAGTTTGGTTGTGTTTATTAAGATTAAAAAACATTCCAAACCAAATAAAGCACCGGTTGCTACTGTGTTAATAGCTGAAAACTATGTCACAACTATTGATAACGCCTACGACGATACTGCTAGTGGTAAATTGCCAATTGCTCGTTTTTATATATTTGGTTTAGCAACATTCCTATTAGTGGGTAATATGCTTGGTTTAATTGGTTTAGAACCAATTGCCACATCATATTCAATAACATTTACTCTTGCAGCAGTTACGTTTATTGGAATCTATTTAGTTGGTTTTTGATATCAAAAACTTAGATTCTTTTTACGTTACATTAAAAATCCAGCCGAAATTCTTGGGCAATTCTCACCTTTAATTTCTTTAGGTTGTCGTATGTTTGGTAATATCACTGGTGGCGCTGTTATTGTTACTGCTGTCTATTTTGCCGCAGGTTGATTATGGGGGTTGATTTTCCCTGGTCCACAACTTTATTTCTTCGCATGTATTGTTACACCGTGAATGCACATGTTCTTCGATATCTTTGGGGCCGTCATTCAAGCGTTAATATTCACAGTATTAACAACTATTTATTGAACAAATGAAGTTGAAATACATACACGTAAAAACAAAACTTCTAAAAAACAACTTAAAAATCAACAAAATATTATAAATATATCTAAAAATATTTACTAGGAGGTAACTATGGATAAACAAGGATTAATCGCTATTGGTGCCGGTATCTGTATGCTTGGATGCTTTGGTACAGGTTTAGGGCAAGGTCTAGCTAGCGGTAGAGCCGCTGAAGCTGTTGGTCGTAACCCTGAGGCAGCAAGTAAAATCAGAACCATTATGATTGTTGGTATGGCTTTAGCTGAAACAGCCGCTATTTATTGTTTCTTAATCGCTATTCTACTTCTATTCGTTTTTGGAAACTAATATGTCAATAAATAACGTTATGCTATCTAGTGGCCCTTCAATTACTGAAGCTTTCACTGAGAAATTTGAAAAACTTTTCCCATCATGACCTATGTTTGTGGCAACATTGGTTTCACTTGTATTGGTACTAATTATCTTGTGATACTTTTTATACAAACCAGTCAAAAAAGCTATTAAGCAACGTCAAGAATACATTCAAAGTAATATAGACCAAGCTGAACAAGCTAATGTCTCTTCACAAGAATTGTTGGCCAAAGCTAACATGAAATTATTAAATGCCCACGACGAGGCCAGAAATGTTGTTAAAGATGCTAAACACGAAGGTGAAAAAGTTTTAGTAACATATTTGGAAAAAGCAAAACGCGAATCTAAACGAATCATAAACGAAGCAAAAGCTGATGTAAAACTTCAAAAACAAGAACTACTTGAAGAGAACCAAAAACGTATTGCTGCAGCAGCAACGATGTTAAGTCGTAAAATTCTAAAAGAAGAAGTCAATAGTGATATCGAAAACAAAATTATTGACGAATTTCTTAAAGGTGAATAATGTATCAAAAAGCTAATATTGATGGTTATGCCATCGCATTATATGAGTTAGTCTCAGAAAATAATGAACTAGCACAAGTACATCAAACACTAAGTCAAATCTGACCAGTTTTTGAAGAAGAACAAAATTTCTTAAAATTACTCGCAAATCCTAATATTGAGAAGGAAACAAAATTTGATTTTATCGATCAAACATTCGCAAATATACCTAATACAGAATTACTGGCAAAGTTTTTTAAAGTTGTTGTGCAACGTCGCGCCACAACTTTGCTTGGTCGAATAATCAAACAATTTTTCCGTCTTTCTAACCAAACATTGGGCATCAAATTTGCGAAAGTTTATACTGCCTTTCCTTTATCTGAGGGACGTATGAACAAAATTAAATCTTTTTTAGAAAAGAAATATAATTCAAAAGTTGAACTAAATTACATTCTAAAACCCGAACTTTTATCAGGTTTTAGAATTGAAATTGATAGCGATGTCATTGAACAAAACATCGCATTAGATTTGGAGAAACTTTCATCATTAATCATAAAGAAAGGAGTCTAATATGAATAGTTATACAGAAGATATCAGTAAAATCATCAAAACTAGAATCAAAAACTTTAATTCTAGCGTTGATTATTCCGAAGTTGGACAAATCATTACTATCGGTGATGGTATTGCTCTAGTTAGCGGTTTAGATAACGCTAAAAATGGTGAAATTATTGCTTTCAAAGATAATATTTACGGTATGGTTTTAAACCTTGAAGAAGAAGTTGTTGGTATCGCTATCTTTGGTGATGCTGAAAAACTATCTGAAGGTGACGAATGTAAACGCACTGGAGAAGTTATTTCTGTTGGCGTTGGTGATTCATTGATTGGTCGTGTTATTAACGTTTTAGGACAACCAATTGATGGCAAAGGCCCTATTAAGACTGAAAATAGACGTGAAATCTTTAAAGTTGCGCCAGGTGTTATGACACGTCAAGAAGTTAATGTAACTTTAGAGACTGGAATCGTAGCTATTGACTCAATGATTCCAATTGGTCGTGGTCAACGTGAATTAATTATTGGTGACCGTCAAACTGGTAAAACAGCTATTGCAATAGACACAATCATTAACCAAAAAGGTAAAAATGTTAAGTGTGTTTATGTTGCTATTGGACAAAAAAACTCAACTGTTGCGCAAATTGTACACAAATTGGAAGAAACAGGGGCTTTGGAATACACAACAGTTGTTGTTTCTGCTGCTAGTGAATTAGCACCCCAACAATACATTGCACCTTATACGGGTGTTACTATTGCTGAAGAATGAATGGCAAGTGGTGAAGATGTGCTAATTGTTTACGATGATTTAAGTAAACATGCTGTGGCATATCGTACGCTTTCATTACTTTTAAGACGTCCGCCTGGACGTGAAGCATACCCTGGAGATGTTTTCTACTTGCACTCGCAATTACTTGAAAGAGCTGCACGTGTTAATAAAGAAAATGGTGGTGGTTCAATTACGGCTCTTCCTATAGTCGAAACACAACAAGGTGATATTTCAGCATATATTCCAACCAATGTAATTTCAATTACCGATGGGCAAATTTTCACAAGAGAAAACCTATTCCACTCAGGACAACGTCCAGCAGTTGATGTTGGTTTTAGTGTTAGTCGTGTTGGTTCAGCTGCGCAAATTAAAGCTATGAAGAAAGTTTCAGGATCCCTAAAACTTGAACTAGCTCAATATAATGAAATGTTAGCTTTTGCTCAATTCGGTTCTGATTTAGACTCATCTACTAAAACTATTTTGGAACATGGTGCAAAAGTATTTGAATTCCTAAAACAAGGCCAGTATCAACCAATTAATATGTATGCACAAGTAGCAATTCTACTCGGAAACAAAGAAAGAATTATCAACCCTCTACCTAAAGAATCAATATTAAAATACCGTGAAGACGTAATTAAATTTATGAATTCAGCTGAAGGTAACATTATTATTGATGAAATCATTCATGCGAATAATGATTTAACTGATGAAATCAAAGATAAATTAACTACTAAATTAGTAAAAATTGTGAAAGATATTGTGGCAGGTTTACCAAACTACAACCCTAACGATCACGCTCAAATGCCTGAAAAATATCGCCCCCAATATGAAGCTTAATTATGGCCAGTTTACAAAAAATTAAATCTCGTATTAACACAGTTGAATCTATTCGTAAAATTACTCACGCTATGGAACTTGTTTCGACATCAAAAATGCGTAAAGCACGTGACTACTTCAACTCAGTAAAATTATATGAGCAACAAGTTAGCGACATTTTTGGTGGATTCTATTCTTATTTGAGTGCTGAAGATTTAAGGGACTATTTTGCAGCCAAAACCAGTAAAAAACGTTTGTTTTTAGTCATAACCAGCGATTTAGGTTTGGCCGGAAGCTACAATTCAAACGTTTTGAAATTAGTTAAAAATATAATTACAGACCAAGATGAATTAATAGTATTGGGCAGTAAAGGTATTTCGATTTTGGAAGCTAAATATAAAAATCAAATTATTAAGTCTACAAGTTGAGCACATTGTGAAATTAAAAACATTGCTCAAAAATGCACTAAAGTCATGGTTGAAAAATACCGTAAAAATGAAGTTGGTGAAATTCATGTTTTATACAATGAATTTATTAATAACCTAGTCCAACAAGAACAAGATTCAAAACTCTTGCCTTACGAATATGACTTTAAAAAGAATCAACAAAAAAAACTTAATCAAGTTATTGAATTTGAACCTAGCGCAAAGGAAATTTTAATAAATACTGTGCCTTTATACGTGTCAGCTAAAGTAAACAAATGTTTAGCCTCAGCAGTTATTAGCGAATACGCTTCGAGACGTGCTGCAATGGAAACAGCAACTGATAATGCTGACGAATTAATTGATGATTTGAATCTAGAATACAATAGAAAACGTCAAAGTAACATCACCCAAGAATTGAATGAGATCGTGGGTGGGGCAAATGCAGTTTAAGGAGATATTATGAATAAAAATAATGGAACAATTGTACAAATTTTAGGTCCTGTCGTAGACGTTAAATTCCCTAAGGGAAAATTACCAAATCTACTAAACGCATTGGTTGCTGAATTCGATGGGGTTAAATTTACTTTGGAAGTCGCTCAACACATTGGTGACGATACAGTTAGAACAATTTCAATGGTTTCAACAAACGGGTTAGCTCGTGGGGTTAAGGTTGCTGATACTGGAGCACCTATTTCAGTACCAGTTGGTGAAAAAGTTTTAGGCCGTATGTTTAATGTTTTAGGTGAAGCTATTGATAATGGTGATGAACCAGATACATTAAAAATGCCTATTCATGCAAAAGCACCAAGCTACGAAGAACAAAAAACTGCTAGCGAAATTTTAGAAACAGGAATTAAGGTTGTTGACCTATTGATTCCTTACGCTAAAGGTGGAAAAATTGGTTTATTTGGTGGGGCCGGTGTTGGTAAAACAGTTCTTGTTCAAGAATTGATTAATAACATTGCTACACAACACGGTGGACTTAGTGTTTTTGCCGGTGTTGGAGAAAGAACTCGTGAAGGTAATGACCTTTACTATGAAATGAAAGCATCGGGTGTTCTTGACAAAACAGCACTAGTGTTTGGTCAAATGAACGAACCTCCTGGGGCACGTATGCGTGTTGCTTTAACTGGTTTGACTATGGCGGAATATTTCCGTGATAAACAAAACCAAGATGTGCTATTATTCGTTGACAATATTTTTAGATTTACTCAAGCTGGTTCAGAAGTTTCAGCACTTCTAGGGCGTATGCCAAGTGCCGTTGGTTACCAACCAACATTAGCTACTGAAATGGGACAATTACAAGAAAGAATCACTTCAACACACAAAGGTTCAATTACTTCGGTACAGGCTGTCTATGTTCCAGCTGATGACTTAACTGACCCTGCTCCCGCTACAACATTCAATCACTTGGACGCTAAAACAGTTCTAGACCGTAATATTGCAGCACTTGGTATCTATCCGGCTGTTGACCCTCTAGAATCAAGTTCTAAGTTGTTAGACCCATTAGTTGTTGGACAAGAACACTACAATGTTGCCTATGGCGTAGTTTCAATCCTACAAAGATTTAAAGAATTGCAGGATATTATTGCAATTTTAGGTATGGGGGAATTAAGTGAAGAAGATAAATTATTAGTTTCACGGGCAAGAAGAATTAGAAACTTTCTTTCTCAACCATTTACAGTTGCTGAAAAATTCTCTGGTAAACCAGGTGCTTATGTTAAATTGGCAGACACTATTAAGAGTTTTAAAGGAATTTTGGAAGGTAATTATGATGAAATGCCTGAAGATTTATTCCTTTATGCTGGAGATATCAGCGAAGTTGAACAAAGATATGATGAATACAAAAAAGCTAATAACATTCAAGAAAATGTAGAGCAAACTGAAGATGAATCAAACAACAGAGAAAAATAATTCAAATCAAGTTGTAAGATTAAGTATTTCAACTTTAGAAGGTATATTTTATGAAGGGGATGTACGTTCAGTTAACCTTTCAACAGTAACTGGTGGAGCTATTATGCTTCAACCTAACAGAACTCCTTTCATCAGCAATATCGCAGTAGGTAAGTTATCAATTAACGAACCTAACGACCCCGACTACAAATTATGCGTAATTGGCGGTGGTGTTGTGTTTGCTGATAGCAAAAGAATCAAAATAATTACCGACGATATTATTGACAGTAAAGACATTGACATTAATAGGGCAAAACGCGATCGTGAAGAAGCGTTAGCTCATCTTAAAGAAACAGACAAAGATGATAAAGCGAAATTTGAATTACAACTACGTAAAGCAATTGCTCGGATTAACATCTCAAATTCTAATAAATAGCCTGTGGGCTATTTTTTTCTTATATACACATATTTGTGTATGTTACGTAATTTTAATATATGTTATTCATTTAAATAAAATTAGTATAATATGAAAAAGGAGAAACATGGAAAAAAATAAATTTGTAAAATATAAACCTCATGTAAGACCTTACTTTTGGACTGTGACGATATCATCAATATTAGCAGTCTTATTGGTTATGGGATGAAGTCAAAAATTTATCCCTTTTAAGGTAGATGTTAAGGTTGGTCATTTAGATTTTTGAAGTGTGATGTATTTATCTTTTACCATTTTCTTTGGCCTGATAGGCATCTATTCTTTGAGCGTAATTTTAGTGATTAACTCATTTGTTTATAAACTAGAAAGAATGAAGGAATTATGACAAGAAAAAGACCGTGAAGCGCTTAAAAAACGCATTAATCGCCAAGCAATTATTTTAGACATGTTTGCATTGAATAAATCTTTATCGTACAATTTATATCAAACTAGTAAAATTGAGTAAAAAAATCGCGTCTAGCGATTTTTATAAATTGGTTTTATCTAATTCAAACACTGGGTTATCTTGTTTAGATTCGTTATTATCGTTATTATTGTTTATTGGTTTAACAACATATTTTTTTGTAAGTACCATTATTACACCTACAAGCGAAACGATTGGAACAACGAAACCAACAATTAATAAAATCATTATTGTTTGATCAAATTTACTTGCCTTAACTGCTAATATTATTTGTAAAACAACTCCAGCAATTCCACAACCTCATAGAAGTAATTGTAAAAATATTGTGTAAACACTTTGATATGTAACACCAAGATTATTGCTTTTATTTGTTGATGGTTGGGTATCCATCGCAAGCTTAATAACTAAACTATAAGCAATTATTCCTAAAATAACAGCAAGAATTTGTAACACCAATAGTGGAATAGCAATTTTCTTTGCTTTTTCTAATTCTTTCATTTTTCTCCTCGTCATAATTAACTCTTTTATTATAACATAAATAATAAAATTACTCAGCTGCGCTTAGAACCGCCATTATTTTATAAGTAAAATATAGAAAAAAAGCTGTTCTCACAGCTTTTTGTCAAATGGCAGGGGTTAAAGGAATCGAACCCTTGCAAGCAGTTTTGGAGACTGCAGTACTACCATTATACTAAACCCCCATTTAGCCTTAAGGCTAATTATTTTCCGAATTTAAAGTGACAAATGTCGCCATCTTTCATAACGTAGTTTTTTCCTTCAGAACGGATTTTTCCAGCAGCTTTCACGGCTTGTTCTGAACCTAATTCGACAAAATCTTCATAAGTTATTACATCAGCTTTAATAAATTTATTTTCAAAGTCGGTATGGATAATTCCTGCACATTGTGGTGCTAACATTCCATCATGAAACACTCATGCTCTAACTTCGATTTGTCCGACAGTGAAATATGTTTTAAGTTTCAATAAATCAAATGCCTCTCTAGTTAATAAATCTAATCCACTAAATTTAATTTCATATGTCTGTAGTCACTCTTGAGCTTCGTTTTCATCTAATTGTGATATTTCACTTTCTAATTGAACGCAAATTGGCAGGATTTTTTCTTCACTTGAACATGATGCTTTAAACATTTTAAATAATGTAGCATTTTCATAATCTGCAATTTGTTCGGCTGACATATTAGCTACGTAAATCATTGGCTTAAATGTTAAAAGGTGATAGCCTTTTAAAATTTTGGCCTCTTCTTCATTAATATCTTTTAATTCACGGGCTGCTTTGCCTTGTTCCAAAAGTTCCTGAATTTTTAAACAAAGATTTTGCTCAATAAGAGCTGTTTTATCTCCGGATTTTGCCTTTTTAGATATCCTGTTTAGCACGTTTTTAATTGTGTCTAAATCAGCTAAATTTAATTCCATATTGATAACATCTTTATCGTTTACAGGATTTACTTCATTTGCAACATGCATGATATTTTTATCGTCAAAACAACGTACAACATGAATAATTGCATCAACTTCGCGGATGTTACCTAGAAATTTATTTCCAAGTCCTTCGCCTCTTGAAGCGCCCTGAACTAGACCCGCAATATCAACAAAATCAAATGTTGCGGGCACAATTTTATTTGGATTTACCAGTTTTGCTAATTCGTATAATCTTTTGTCTTTTAAAGGTACTGAACTAACATTTGGCTCAATTGTGGTGAAGGCGTAATTACTTGCCTCAACTTGATATTTAGTTAATGCGCTAAATAAAGTGCTCTTACCAACATTTGGTAAACCTACTATCCCAGCTTTTAATGACATGAGACCTCCTTGATATATTGTTAATTTAAATTTTACCAAAAACTTAATTTTGCCTGCTAAAATCACTAAAAAACATAAATAAATTTTAATTTTCATAAGTCAATATTTAAATCTAATTGTGTCAACGATTTTACGAATACACACATTTTTGTGTAATTTTGGTGCAAAAAAATATGCGTAACCGCATATTTTGCATCTATAAGCCACGTTTTGTTCCTTATAAATAATAAGGCGCCAACAATTTATCTAACCAGTAAACTGGTTTTCTCTCTTGATTCAATTCTCTCGAGAAAATTCCCCTACCAAAATTTGGGTTTCTAGCTCATGGAGTTTACCGCGTTTCACAATTCTCGTCTCTGTGGCACTAGTCGTCTAGGCCTAAGCTTATTGGGCTTAGCATGAACACTACTTTCATCGCAGAAAGTGCTAGCGTGGACTTTCCTCTACTTTAATAGCAGCTGTTGGCCAATGCGATTAGATTATATAACAAAATTTAAATTAATATAGTATCTTGTTAGAGACTCAACAGTTAAATAGTTAAACAAAAATGAAAAAGTTCCGGCATTACACCTGAACTTTTAATTGTTTATTCACTAATAGTTTCGAATAGATCTTTTACACTTCAAATTGGTTTTTTATTTTTGGGATTAAGAATTTCATTTAATTTTTCACTAGTGCTAGAACCTCTAAATAGTATTTTGTGATCTACTGATTCGCTAACATAAGCAACAATTATAGATAAATCTTTAGTTATTCAATTATTTTTATATTCATCAATGTAATTATTAAAAGCTGTGATTATATTTTTTGTTTTGTTTTCATCGTAATCATTTTCAAAATCTTTAACTTCAATAATTAAATCATGTGACTTATGGTTGTTTTTGTATCTAATAATGAAGTCGGGATAAGAATTCTTAATATCATTAAATTCTTCATAATATTGAAAATTAATCCCGTGAAATACTGCGTTTCTAGTTCATAATACAACCTTTTCAAAATAATTCGGATAATCATTCAAACATGAAGTAATATGATTAATGAAATTTAACTCTGTTTCACTATCAAAATAATGGATATGTTTTTTTTCTTTTAATGTATTAACATATGCATACTTCATAATATTTTCGATTATGGTGATATCGTGTTTATTTTTATAATTGTAAAGATAAATTGGCAATGTTTTTTGGAAATTAAGAATATATTCCTTCTGGTCGCCTGTTTTTCTTAGTAATTCAACTGATTTTTTGTGACAACCTCTTATATCATTCAAATAATTTTTGATAATTATGTATCAAAATAAATGAATAGATACTTTATTGTTGAAATTCATAATTTCACTTTCAAATCAATTGTTTAATTTATTTTTTAATTGTATAGAAAAAAGTTTTTGATTTTCTAAAATTGAATTTTCGCAAAATATTTCTAAATCTATATTATTTCATATTTTTTCTTCTATTAATTTTTTGGCGATTTTGCCTTCCTTAATTTCAGTTTCTTTAGCTATCAAATAGTGGTATTTAGCAAGATGGTCTAAATAATTTTTTGCAAGTTGTAATACTTCAGTTTTATTCATAATTGATAAAACATCATCATAGTATTTTTGAGTATTACTTGCTTGTTTTATGAGTAATGGATTAATTTTACCGCTTGCAAATGTTGCTGTTTCGTATCCATTTTTTAGTTTGTAAATCATTGTTTCACGTGTATCTTCTTTTTTATTAGAATAAATATAGTAGTTGTTCGCAATGCTATTTTCATCAAAATCAAAACTTGGATTTGGATTTCTTTTTATTCTTCCTATGGTTTGTTTATTCAATGTATCAGATGACACATCTCTAATTTGTACAAGCATGCACGCTCTAGGTATGTTTCAGCCAGTTGCAGGACCAACTTTGAATATTATTACATCAACATCGGAATTGTTTTTGGATATTTCTTTTAATGACTTAACATTTCTTGCTTTTGAGTCGATTTTCTCGCCGCTAAAATATTTAACATATTGTAGATTGTTTTTTTCTAAAATACTAGTTATTATGTTCAAATCTTTTTCAAACTTTTCTTTATTTTTGCTTATTTTGTCTGTTACTTGAATTAGCATTGCGGGGTTTATGTTAACTAAACCGGGTTCTTTTTTACTATCGCTGTAAAAGTTGTCTTTTATATTTCTAAATTCTTTACATGCTACTTCTAATATTTCTTCGGTTGAAACTTCTTCAAAATTAATCCTAGAAATTCCGTGATTAAACATTAAATTATTTTTTAAAAGAACTATGTTGTCTTTTCTTAATTGATCTTCTGTAATTACAACTTGTTCATAACCACCCTTTGGGGTAGCGGTCATTTTGACTACGAAGTTTGCTGCTTTTTGAACTTTTGATTCGAATTTTTCTTCATAATCCTTTGTATCTTTATTATTAATCAAACCACCGTGATGTGCTTCATCCCTGATATAAATTAACTTGTAATCTTGATTTTCTATTTGCTGTAGAAAAGCATCAAATAGTCCATATTCCGTGAATAGTCTTTTTTTACCAAAAGATGACGAACCAAAGATAAGAACTTTTTCGTTTTCGGCAAAAAATCTCACATCCTTATCTTTAATGTTTTTGTCGGATGTAGACGGAGATTCTTGCCTTTGAATATTTATGTGTCTATTTTGTAAATATGGTAGATAATCTTTGATATTATTTTCCATTTGGCGAGGTAAATCAGCTGATGATAATGTAACTATAATAAAAATAATTTTCTGATTTCCGTTGTTAATTTCACGATTTTTTGTAATCATTTTGTCAATAAAATTAGCTAACATAAATGTTTTTCCACTGCCTGTTGGGGCTTTAAATTCAATAATTTTATTTGAAGAGTTTTTATCCGAAAGATAATTTTTAACACAGTGGTCAACTAATTCTCCGACTGCTCTATTTTGCGTATTTGTTAATTTCATTTACGCCTTCTTCTCATATATTTCTAATGATTGTAAATCTCTTAAGATATCTAAATTATTTAATGAATTATCGTTAATTCCAAAATATGTTAAAGAATTTCTAAATATACTTTTGATTTTGATGTTGTCGTCTTCTGTGTTATTTATTGAAGTATTATATTTAACGATATTAAAAACGGATCGGTAAAAAATTAGTGTGTTAGCTGAAAACCTAACTAGTTAATTTTTGATTAATACCATTATACCTAATTTTTTTCAGAAATTTTTAAGATTTTTGCGTTTTAAAAACTGGTGCAAAAAAATAAAATTTTCTTTTGCACGCGCGCGTACGCCTTTTAAGGCAAGGCAACAAATGGTACAAAGCTTCTAACCGAAGCACCATTTTATACCTTGCTATTATTACTTTGTAATAATAGAGTTTTTCAGTTTTTGTGGTACAAGTTTGTACCACTTTTTAAAAACTGCTCCATAACTACTACAAAAATTATTTTATTTATTTCTTACTATAACTATGTTATAGTAAAATCTAAATTATTAATTTCACAAACCTGTACCACTAATAAAAAATAATCAAAATTTATAAAAATATTGTGCCAACACCTTTTTTCAGGTTTTTATATATTATTTTTGTTTTAATGGAGCTCAAACCAAAAGTTGAGCTCATTTTTTTAATGTGTTTTTTAAAATAATTGAAGACAAAATGCTCGGTATAACTAGCAATCAGGCATATCTTATTCTCATCATTTCATATCTGGTCTTTATGATTTTCGATGAAGTAAAATAGTCTTTTAGCAGCTAAAAGACATTTATTATTTATCTGTTTTTGTCGAGCTTCGAAGATAAAATTATCTCTAAAATTAACATATGCTTCATAACCAAGCTTATCGTTTTTGCTAAAAATTTTGCGAAATAGTTCGACCCATCTTAGTCGATATTTTGCACTATATCAGTTCGTAAAAACTTTCTTATTCTCCTTCGAAGCGAAGTGATTAAATCCAAAAGTTTCATTAATTTTTTTAACTAAATGAAAATAATCAAGCACATATTTGACCCCTATTTTTTGTGAAATAGACTTCATTCATCTGGCTCCATCGCCCTTAAAAATTATGCTATTTTTGTTTA
>NZ_JAHMHK010000008.1 GCF_018913985.1 Mycoplasma zalophidermidis | reverse complement strand
GTTTACAACCCATGGGGCCTTCATCCTGCACGCTGTGTCGCTCCATCAGACTTTCGTCCATTGTGGAATATTCCCTACTGCTGCCTCCCGTAGGAGTCTGGGCCGTATCTCAGTCCCAGTGTGGCGGTTCAGTCTCTCAACCCCGCTAAACATCATCGCCTTGGTGGGCCGTTACCTCACCAACAAGCTAATGTTACGCACCCCGCTCCTCCAGTGGCGCAAACGCGCCTTTTATGTAATCATCATGCGATAACTACAAGTATTTGGTATTATCGGTTGTTTCCAACCGCTATCCCAATCTGAAGGGTACGTTGAGTACGTGTTACTCACCCATTCGCCGCTAAGTACAAAAGTACTTCGCTCGACATGCATGTATTAGGCACACAGCCAGCGTTCATCCTGAGCCAGGATCAAACTCTCGAAAAAATTGACTTCGTCATGTTTATATATCTAGTTTTCAAAGAACAATTGCAATTTAAAAATGCTTCATTATAATAACATATTTTTTAAAAGATATAAAATAAATTTTAATTTTTTTAGTTATTTTTATGATTGATTTAACTTGCTGATATAAATATACATCATTTCAAAAACAATCAAAATTTTTTTTGTTTTTTTGTACACGAATAAAAAATTATTAATTTTGATTTATTTATGGTTAATAATCATTTAAAAATCATGTAAATCACATCAGTTAATAAAAGACATATTAATATTAAATTTAGTACCTTATTTTATCTCCATCTAATTTAATGTAAAAAGTTTTATTAAACTGTTTGCTTCAAAATCAAATTCTTTTAATTCTCAGCAAAATAACAATATTCCTATTTTACTTAAACATATATATCTTGTAATCTACCAAAAACAATGTTTTTTTATCAAAATAAAATTACAGTAAATAATAAAAAACTTTTACCTCATGGTAAAAGAAAAAATAATATCTAATTATGATTAAATTGCAATTTATCTAAAGAATTAATTTGTTTTTTAAAAAAATCATCGTTTTGCGAAATAAACGTATTTAATGCATCGTCCATTTCCGCATCGGTCATTTTGATTGTAATTGAATTAACAAAATTATTGATTTTGTCTAAAACAACTTTAATTTTATCGTAATTTTGTGCAATATTCATCGTCACAAACAAAAATAATTGATTATTGTAAATGTTTCATCCGAATTCATCACCTATTTTTTTCAAAACATTCCCATCAACTTGTAATAATCCATTGTAAATAATATCAGACAGATATTCATAAACTTTATCATATCTGTGTTTAACATTTTTGATTGATTCATTAGTATAGTTGGAATAGTTGTTAAAATATGATAATTTATTAAGATTGAATTTTTCTTTTGATTCATTCACTTTATAGTGAGTAATGAAAGCATTAAATAATTTACTTTTCAATGAATCAAATATATTGCTTACCATACTATTTAAGATAGTAAATTTATTCTTGTTTGATTCTGATAAGGAAATACTATTAGCATAATTGTTATTGTCGTTATAATTTATATGTATATCATCTTTGAATTGGTCTAGTAGATGTTTTTTTGAATCTCATTCACTTTTTCACTCGGCAGATACATAATCGTTAAAATAATGATGAGAAGAAGAATACAATGTATCCGATTCACCATATTTTTGTATAAAACCATGCTTTTTATCGCCAAATAGAGAGTTGAGAATTACATTATCAGAATTGTTTTCATTGTCAGTAAATAATCTAATAAATTCTTTTATGTTATAACTATTATTTTTAAATGGAGCAATGGCCACCATTAATCTTATATATTCTTTCCCTTTTTTGGATAATTCATCATAAAAATCAGCGTCGGAAATCGGCTTTAATGCATCTAATCTAACTTTGTAATTAAAAGATAAATCAGTCTCGTTATCAATTTTTTTAACAATTTCTTGGATAATAGATTTATTTTCTTCTAATTGTATTTTTAACTCATTTAAATCAGGAATGGCGGAAACTTTATTAATTATATCGTCAATATCTCTTAGTAATTCCTTAATATTTTTTTGACGTTCAACTTTATTCGCTGATGTTATTTTCCCTAAAAATGTATAAATATTATTAACATCAGCAAATGAAATATTTTTTAAAATTTCGTTTTGAGTTATTTTTTCGCTACTACTATAATTTTTAAATAATTCAATGTTTTCCGTTATTAAGGGATATAAACTATTTAAACGAGAAATATCAATATCAACAATGGTTTTAATAGCTCTCTCACCAAGTCCAAAAAATCTGTAATAAAAACGGGATGGATACTTGTTATACAATAAATCGTTTACTAAAAATAAATTAATGATTTGTAATGTTAACTTATTTTGCGAATCATCATCATTGAAATGTTTATTCGCTAATTTATTTAGTTTTTCAGCATCAAAATATACTCCACCAACATTTTTTATCTCTTTTGATTTTTCAATTGTAGATTTAAGTTCTAATAAAGAATCATTTATATTTCTTTCTTTATCAATCATATATTCAGATCTCGGTAAGTTATTAACGAACATTTGAAATTTTCAAATAAAATCATATATCGCATTTTGTTGTAATTTATTTATAGCTTGTTCAGGTGTTAAAACTTGCATCGCAATAGCATCTAATAGCTGATGAAACTCAATAAAGATTTGTTTTAAACTTTCTTTTGAAATTTTGAACCTATCCGAAATAGGCAAGGTATCAATCATATTATAAAGGTGAGTAGGCGCTTCGCTTATAAGCGCATAACGAAAACTTGGATCATATTCAACCATAAACGATAAAAAACTAAAATCGTGCAAGTTACCATTAGTAAAAATATAATTAACTAATTTTTGAAATGAATTGTTTTTTAGTGGATACGTTTTCTTAATTTTTAGGTAAATATTTGAAATAGTTTCTAAATCGTGAGTGTTAGATTCTATTTTAGTTTGTATGTGATTTACGGTATCTTCCACACCTAAAATTGAGAAATTTTTGTCTTTTAATTTTTGCAAATAGGAATCTTTATTAGATGGGACTAATATTCCATCTAAAATAATATAAATTGCATCAGTATAGATTTGAGGAATATTTTTGGTTAAAATTTCAACTGAAAAATCTATTATATTATTTATTTTGTCAATTTCTTCTTTAGAAACAATCGCTTTTAAATAAGGGTTATATCTGAATTTATAATTATGAATTACTTTTTCATAATCATAAGCATTAATTAAATTATTACGTTCAATATTTTCATAATAGGTGATTGGATCTTCGCGGTAATCTCAACAAAAATAATCTTTGGCATATGAGTTATATACTTTTGAATAATCAATCAAAATCCTATTTATTGAATTAATATAATCAAAATCAGGGGTCTTTTCAGACTTTTTAGTTTCCTCAAGCACAACACTAATTAATTTTTCTATTTGTTCTTTTGAAGGATTATTCAAGTTTCAATTTTTATTGAATATTGACGAAATTGTTTCTTTGTTTAAGATTGAGTAGAAATAAGAACCATAAAATTTTTGATCTTCTAACGAAACAAGACGAGGGTCGGCTGCGATTTTGATAAATTTTTTAAATTTTTTATCGTAATCATTCTTTACATGCATCAAATATTTTTTAACAGGTTCTTCTCATTGATTTCCAAAATCTGTGAATTCATTAAAAAGAAATGGAGTTAATTTATGCAATGAATAAAGAGTGGCTGGCGGACTAATATGAAAAATGTTTACTCCTTCAAGTTTATTTGGTTCGCTTGTAAATTTGATTGTAGAATCGACTAATTGTTCATATATATCCCGTATGTTTTCGCCCCCTTCATTTTTAAGTTTGTCTTTCGCAACCTGCAACGCCTCTTTTATCTCTTGTCTTGGCTTTGTTTCACGCTCACCCAAATCGATTAATTTATTGATTTGCTCTAAATAGTAATTATCAGTTAATTTATCTATTTGTTTTTTATCTAAACTTTTGTTTTCTAAAATTGATTTTATCGTATTTTCTTTAAAATTGGTTCCATCCGCTACTGAAACTGATTTTTCCAAATCGTGAATAGTTTCACGTTTTGTGTTTAAAAAACGGGCTTCACTAACAACTTTATTTATTTGATCTTGTGAATTGATTAATCCAGGAATTAATTTACTCTCAATTTCAGCAATATCTTCATTTGTTAATGAGATAAGTTGTTTAATTTCATTAACAGCACAATCTATTTTATTTTTTTTATTATTGTTGTTTTCATTTTGAATGGAATTTAAAAGGTTATTTCGTTTATCATTATCGTCTGTTTTTAACAGCTTATCCTTAAATAATTTCTTTGAAGCATTATCAATGAAATTAAATTGATTAATATCATAATCTATTAAGTTGCTATTATTTTTTTGTATTTTTTTGGAATTATTTAATGAAAGAGCCAAATTAATAACATCATCAATTTCGCTTTGTTTGTTAATTAAAATCGGTTCTAATCTATTGATGAAATCCGATTTTTCTTCATCCGTTAAGTTTTTAAAAGTATTTATACTATTTTTTGCATCAGATATTTTAGAAATTTTATTTACTTTATTAAGAATTGATCATTTTTTATAATTATCAACCATTTCAAATTTATTTTTACTAGTTCTTATATCGTTTATCGCTATATTCTTATCAATGAAATTTAGGTTATTAACGCTTACGAAATTAATAATTGATAAAATTGTGGCAATAGAGGTAAGAGCAGTAGATGTCACCAATAACGATAAGAATTTTCGTTTCATTTTTTCTCCTAGCGTTTATACTCATGAAAAGTATAACAATTATAACGCAACATTATAACACAACCAATTAATTTTGAGGTAAATCACCGGCAGTAAAGCACTTTTCATATCATATTTATGAAATAAAATATAAATTTATAATATTAAATATAAAATATAACTATAATTTATGCATTATACTGATAATTAATTATTTAAAATTAATTTAATTTAAATTTATTATATATATGAGAGGAATCATGAAAATAAAATCTTTACTACATCTTTTGCCTATTACTCTGCCTGCAGTCGCAATATCAGCAACGACAAATTCCGAGCGCAATAATGTTGAACCTTGAAAACAAAGCAAATATGACCAAAGAGAGAATTATATACTGTCTCCAGTAAGACGGCAAGTTTCGGATATATGTTGAGCATTCTCAATAATCGGAGTATCCGAAGCAAACATTGTAAAAAATGGATTATATAAAATTGCTGATTCGATAGATTTATCTGAATTATCAATAGCGTACAAAACTAAAAACAGATCTAAAGAAGCGGATGTATTGAGAAATTCAGCTTCGGATGTATATAATGATGATACATGAAACAGCGTGGGATATACCTATGATGCAGGCTACTCAGTATTACAGTGAAACAACTTGATAAACGAAACGAGTGATTTTAAAAGTTATGATCTTGAAGTTCCATATTTGGCAGAAGACTTCATTGAAATTGATCACAAAAACATTGAATCAATTAAAAAGCACGTTGTACAAAACGGTGCGGTCGGTTTTAGTTTTTCAACAACCGACGCAATCACATACTACAATGAAAAAACCGCACCATTAACACTTAAAAAATATGCACATGCTGCCACAATAGTTGGGTGAGATGATAATATACCTAGTGAAAAGTTCGGTGACGGTACAAAAAGAAATGGTGGTTGAATTGTAAAAAATAGTTGAGGACCCAACACTTTAGAAAAAGGATACATGTATGTATCATATGAAACAAATATTGCAAACACCTTCACCTTCAATTATGCAGGCAAAAATAAATATAGTCATAACTATTATTACGATGGTTTCTTAAGAAATATTTACAATGCAAACGAAAAAACAGCAGCAGTATCTTTCAAGTCAAAAAAAACAAACTTAAATACACAAGAATATTTAAAATCAATTAATGTAGGAATTGACGGAAAGAACGCACGAGTAACTGTAAAAGTCTATGCAAACACAGAAAATGCTGATATAAACCCGCTTACTTATAGTGATAGTAACGCAGTTTTAAAAACAACTAAAACAGCGCAATTTGATGAGGGCGGATTGAGAACCGTCTTCCTAGATGAAAATATAAAATTAGAACCTAATCAAAAATTTACAATTGTTGTTTCTGTTGACAATGACAAACATGATGCTAAATTAAAATTTTCTGATGAAGAGTATTCAGATTTGGATTTAAGTTATGTTATACGCAACAATAAATGAGTAAGCAGTCAAATGGAATTTAATGGCGTTGCCAGAATAAAAGCTTTTACAAAAGATGAATATAAACAAAATAATGAACAAAAAAATGAAAATAATGACATAATAAACGCAAATATAAAAATTGATAAGGAAAATTTATATAGATACGGTGAATATCTTCGCCCAAAACCAACATTATATCTTAATGGTACAGTTTTAACTGAAAATCAAGATTACACACTAAGCTATTCAGAGAATTTTGACAAAAATGGTAAATTCTATAAAGATTCCTCAAAAGTGGGATATGGATTAATAAAATTCAAGGGGATAAACAATTACACCGGAATAAATGAAAAATACTTCACAATTAATGTTGGATTGTATCCAAAAATCAACAATCGAACTTATTACCATAATTCTAACTTTACAATAGATGTAGACGATAATTATATTAACAGTGGTGATTTAAATTATGGACCAGGTTGAGAAGTATTAAATCCCGCACGTCTAAAAAAAGGAATAAATAATATTGAATTGAGATACACAGCGAGCGACTCTGCATTATATCGTAATACCTTTGCATCAATCAAAGTTAATAAAATTGATGATTTAAAAAATTCAGAAAACCCATTAAATATTCTGCCAGATTCAAATAAGCAAAATAGTGAATCAACTGAGTCAAACAATATTCCTAATAATGCAAATCAGAGTAGTGATGATTCAAATAAGCAAAATAGTGAATCAACTGAGTCAAACAATATTCCTAATAATGCAAATCAGAGTAGTGATGATTCAAATAAGCAAAATAGTAAATCAACTGAGTCAAACAATATTCCTAATAATGCAAATCAGAGTAGTGATGATTCAAATAAGCAAAATAGTAAATCAACTGAGTCAAACAATATTCCTAATAATGCAAATCAGGGTAGTGATGATTCAAATAAGCAAAACAACAATGATTATAAAGATCGAACAAATCCTATAATTGATAACAAGGCAAAGCAAAATACTTCTAATATTACGAAAAACAATAATAAAGATGTAGTTAAAAACTTTCCAGCCGACTCAAACAAAATAATCTTATATACATTCTTATCATGTTTAATATTAATTATTATTGGGGTTCCCGTTTACTTTATTATAAAAAAATTAAGAAATAACACTACATAAGTTTTTTAATTACATGATTACGAAATTAGTAAATAAAAGCCGAGTACAGCTAAATTATTTAATTATGCAAGTACTCAGCTTTTTAAATATTCAAGATGAAAATAATAATATGTCTTAAAACAGTGAATTAACGTGAGTTTTAACTACATTTATAAAAAATAACATCAGACTATATTCTGTTAATAATCATAAATATTGCATTGTATTCCAAAATTTTCTGTATGAATTTGTCTTAACAAAATTAGTCAAGTTGTTTTTTTAATCTCACAATCTAAATTAAATTATATTATTCATAAAAAATGACACCTTCAAGTTGTGGTTGTAATTTAATTTGATAACAATAAGTAATTGATTGTGATAGTTAACTTATGTCTTTAATTCATTTTATTTCTATATAAACAATTCATATAGAAAAACACTAATCTAAACAATTATTGTCACTACAATTAAAATGTATTGCAATCAAATTTAACCACAATTGAGAATTTTGAAATACGACACTTAGTAGATATTACTTTACTTTTATAAAATTGAAAATAACAATATTGTTGTTAATGTTTACATTTAATAATATTTGTGTGTGAATAGAAAATACAAAACAAACCTTTTAATCTGATATTGGGCGGCTATCTAATAATAAACTTTTTAATAGCTCGGAGTTGGAAATTAAATCAGTTACATTTTTTATATCTGATAAATAATTTATGTTAATTGTATTATCCGTAGTATTATCATCTAATTTTTTGATATTTTTGTTGATGTCATCTATTATTCTGGTTTTTTCCTCACCTTTAAAATGATTATCGTTTTCAATTTTGCTTTTCACGTTTTCAAATAAATTTTTAATGTTGTTGGCCGAATCGAGAAATTTATTTAATAAGGTAATTTCTTTAATTGAAAAACTACTTAATTTTGCAGTTTCGATTAAATAAATTATATCGGTATGCTCTTTTTTAGTAATGATATATGAAGACAATAATTCATTTGATAATTTATAACTTGATTCAGCATATTTTTGTTTTAAATTTTTAAGCAAACTATTATTTGAATTGATCAATTTATTAGTTTTTTCATTCAACACCTTAAATAGTTTTTCATTAAAATCTGAATATAAATTTTGCAAATTCATTTTAACCAACATGATTTTTTTATCGGTATGAAACGGTTTTAGAGATTGAATAGCTTCTCGGCCTTTTTCTATAAAACCTATTTCAAAATTAACAAAGATTTCAGAAACTTGTTTTAGTATTAAATTAAGATTTTTATCATTGCTAATCCATTTAAAATTATCTATCATAGAATTTAACTTAATTGTTTCATTCTTTTTTAATTCATAATATTTGCTAATTTCATCGATTTTTTGTAAATTCGATTCGCTTATTTTTAATCCTTCTTCAATTTCAAACTTTAATTCATTAATTTTCGTTTTATAAAATTCAAATTGATCAGGAACAATAATGATTGAGTTTAAAATCTGACTTAAATTATCTATTTCTTTAAAAATATCGGTCGTATCTATTTCATATTTTCTAAGTTTTTCATTATTATCACTTAAATATCTTTTTATATCAGATATAAATTTTTTTGCGGTAGATAATTTAGAATTATCATTATTAGTTAAATCCATTTTCACGTTATTTTTATCCATTTTGGTATCTGAACTAGGTATGTTATTACGCACGTTTTCAGATGTATCCAATGTGTCTAATTTATTGTCTTTATTTTCGGATTTACTACCATCGCCACCATTATTTTTATCTTCGGCTATATTTTCAGTTTTCTTTGTTGAGATATTTGTTGAATGGCGACACGAGACAGCAAAAGCTAATGGTGTAGATACAATTAATAGTGAAGAAAATAACTTTTGAACCGCTTTAATATTCATAATGAGAACATTATATACCAAAGTTAAAATGAGTTAATTGATTATGTATTTTTTTAAAAAGGTTAAAACCAAAAATATCTTCAAATCATTTTGAACCAAATCAAAATATAAATAAAATTTAACACCTTCAGAATTTAATAGTAGTCCAAGGTTCCAATATTTTTTATATATTGTATAATAATTAAAATACTATAACTTATTTAAGGAGAAATTATATGTATCTAAAAGAAAAAACTATCAATATACTATTAGGGGGGGGGTTATATCAACATTAACTGCAACGGGTTTATCAATTCAATCAAACTATTCTGATTTTATATTAAATAGAACTGATTTTAGCGATATTAAATGCTATGAATTAAAACTTAGTGATATTCAAAATAACGGTTTCGTTAAATCTAAATCAGTTCAAAATATCTTTATTACCGGTTCTAAAACATGAAAAAACGAACAAGGTGATGTGACATCAGAGGTTTATATTAGCGTTGATTTAATAAAAAATAAACGACAAACAACATCTAAGTTAGTTTTGAATAAATTCAGGACATCTCAAACTGATTTCCAAAATTCAAAATTATCTATTTCCGGTGATAAAACGGTAACACCTGAAGAATTTAGTTTAGGTTTAAATAATAAAAAAATAAAGCCGATATTAAATAACTTAATCAACGCCAGTTCATACAGCGTTAGGTTTTTGAGTAGTGTTGTAAAGAACAACGAAGTTTTAGTTAGTGTAAATATCACAGACAAAATAAATAATCAAGACAACTATACAGGAATAGTTTCAATCGATATAAACGCATTTAAAATTACGGAAAATAGACCTTTAATTACAGAAATAGGTAATTTGATTGACAATTTAGTTACTGTTAAAAATGATATTCTTAAAAAAATGAAAAATGTTCAAAACAATAATACACAAATAGAAAATTATTTAAGAGAACTAGACAATCTTTTAGAGGATGCAAAAAATATTAAAAATAATCCTAATTCAGAACTAGACAATCTTAGAAAACTAATAAAAAAATTAGAACAAAAAATAATTAAAACGCAAAAAGATTTAAACAATTTTGATGTCGAATCAATTAACAGTAAAGAAGAATTAATAAAATTAATCGATTTAGCCAAAACAACGCAATTCAAACTAGATCAATTCGATATTAAACTATTCATTAACACACAACCTATTCAAAATGTAAAATCAGAAATGAAACAAAGTATAAATGCTGCAGAATTGGTTCGTGATGATATTGGTGCTAAATTAGACAAAATTAACGAAACAATTATTGTTTTGAGTAATGCAATAGATAATGCAAACAAAATCATTTCGGCCTTAAATACTGAAGAATACAATCAAAAAGTTATTTTGCGTGATTTAATTGTTGAGTCTAAACTTATTGAAGAAAAAATATCAAAAATAATAGATGGCGATACAGATATGCAAAATGCCTTAAAAACAAAAAATGATTTAAAAATTTTAATTGATGAAGGTCAAAAAGTCATTAACAGACATAACTCTACAATGACAGAAATTAAAGATTGTATTGAAAAAATCAAAAAATCAAAACAACTGGCTCAAGTTGTTTTGGATTCATTATTGGAAAAACTTAATACCTTGAAAACTGAGATGAGAAACACTACATTAACAGCCGATGAAATCAAATTAAAATTATTAAAAATTATTGGCAAACAAGCGAATAATCAGGAAGTTGTAAAAGCCAAAACAGAGCTAATTAATATTATAGAAAAATCAAAATCTATATCAGCAATTGAACTTTATAGTTTTATCTTTATAAAACAACTAATTCAAAAAATAAAAGATTCTATTTTAGAAGGTGAAGCCGCTATAAAGTCAGTTGAAGATGAAAAAAATAAATATAAAGTTGAATTGAAAAGTCTAATAGACAAAACAAAGGAATCAAAAGTTAAACTGGAAAAAGTAACATCTAATGAACTTTTTGGTCTTGATATTACCGATACTAAAAACAAATTAAATATGGTCTTGGAAAATTCGGACAATACATTGAAAGATGATAATTCATTATTAGAAAAAATTGAAAAAGCTATTCAGTCTTTAAAGGACATAATTCAAGAAATTAATAATATTTTTGACTTTATTAACTCTAACATAGAAGAAATTAGAAAAATATTATTAACCACTATTAATGAGTCAAAAGATATAAAAATACAACTTGAAAAGATAAAAGGCGAACTAGCTTTAGAAAGAGATGTTAAAGAAGGAATAGAAACCTTAAATAAGGAAATCACTTCCTCTCAAAATATACACAACAACCAGAATTCTCTTATTGATGTATTAAAAAAATGTATTATTGATCTGAAAAATATAAATTCAAAATACAAGGAAGTTTTACGTCAAATTATTGATAAAATCAAACTTGAAAAACAAAAGCTAGAACAAAAAATAGCTGATGTCAGAAGTATTGAATCTAAATTACTAAATGTACGCGGCAAACAAGCAGAAAGAAAAGACGTAATTGAGATACTGAATGAATTAAAAACAGCTCTAGAAGCAGCTAACCAAAATTTAAATAAATCCGATAATTTGATTTACGAAAATACAAAGAAAAATATTGAGCTTCTAAGTCTTTTAGAAGAAAAAGCCAAAAATATTTTACAATCACTTAATGAAGAAAAAGTCCCAGCAATAAAACAACTTAAAGATAATAAAACGCAAGCTGATAAATGATTACTTACATCTAATCCAACTTTTAACAGTTATGCTAGAGACCCCTATAATGGATTTGACATCATAGAATGTATAGAATATCTTAATAAAACTATTAAAACTGCTGAGGAAATTTTAGACAATAATAATTCAAGCATAGAAGAAATAAACGAAGCAAACAATGCACTGAAAGATGCTATAAACCTTACCGAATATTATAATAATAGTAAGGGAAGCTATTTTAAACCCGATAAAATTATAGAAATTATAAAAAATAACAAGGCCAAACTAGATAGTTTGAAAGAAAAAAATATAAGTAAAATACCAGAATTTACTGATATTTATAACAATTTAACGGCAACGATAGATAAAGTCGAAAAAACAAACTCTTCAAACCAAACAGAATATATAGACGCATTCAAGGAATTATATAAAGCTAATGATGAGGCTAATTTACTAATTAATGCATGCGAACATAAAATTAAAACTGACTTAGATAGGTTAAAAGATGAAATAATGTTAGCTAGAAAAAATAGAATCATTTATACGAAAATCTACAAAAATCCTAATGATAATTATAGATTTGATGGAATTTGTTTTATGCTGGATAATGCATTAAAGTATGCTCAAAACAGCCTAAAAAATAGCAAATCTAACAGAATTGAAATATTAAGAGCAATCGCACAACTATCACGTGCTAATATTCATGCCGATTCAGCAAACTGAATGTCACGTCATGGATGATTCCAACGTAGACGCGAATTCAGACCAGACTCTATTTATGAAACCGCAAAAAATTTTATAAAAAAATTATCCGAAAAAATAAAAATGGGGAACGATAAGGATAATAATATGCTAATTGCAAAACTAGAATTAGAAGCTGAAATTAACAAATTATCAATTCCTTTAGACGAATACAAAAAAAATAAAAAATGAGAAGACATAATCGAACCTCTTGAAAAGGTTATTGAAAAAGGTTTAATAGTATTAAAATTCATTGAATAAATTTATAAAACAACGCTCATCTATTTGATTAGTGTTGTTTTTTGTAATTAGTACAATTTATTAAATTAATTATCGAAAATAAATAATAATTACCTAAATTGGTTTTTAAACATAAAAAAATTTACAAAAAATAATGTGTGTTAAAAATACTAGACCAATATTTCAGAGGTCTAGTATTTCTCTATATTAAAATATAATAATAAATTACATATTTTCTTTAATAAATTTATCTATTCTATTGATGGATTCTAATAAATTTGCTGTATATATTTGGTTTTCGTTTGCGATATATTCTTTTTTAATCACATTATTAATTGTATTTTTTTAAGATTTTCATATTCTTCATTTAAACCGTCTAAATATGCATTAGCGATTGCTTTTTTAGTTTGATCGTTAATATTTTCTATTTTATTTTTTCAAGTAGAAATCAAATAATCGAGATTATTTATTTTTTTGATAAACTCTTGTAAAAAAATAATTTTTTCATTATTTTGAATATATAAAATATTAGTTTCTATTCCTTTGTGGAAATTATTTTCTTCATCCACAACAGATGGGTCCGGTAAAATACTTAGCAGAATTTCATTTGTTAATTTAAATTTATCTTGCTTTTTATTTATTTCTTCAAAATAACTTAAAATTTTGCTGTTTTCTTGTTTTAACAATTGTCTGTTTTCTTGAATTTTGTTTTCATAAAGTTTGAATACATTTTCTAAATTAGTTTTAATTTCTATAATTTCAGAAGAATTATTATTAGGTTTTAATATTTTAATTCTTTGGTATATTTCGTAAATTTGATCGCCATATTTTTTATTTATATCTAAAAAAACTTGGATATTTTTAGAATCGATATATTTTTTTGATAGAAACAATTCATTATCATTAATTTTCGAAATTTTTCATCATAGGATTTATTAATTAATTCAATCTCAACTGTATTTTTATCAAATCTAGTAATTTTTTCATTAATAATTGATTTTTGAGTATTAATTTGCTTTGTTATCTCATCTAACTCGGTGAAATCGCTATTATTTACTTTGTTTTTCAATTTATTCAGCAAATCATTAATATCTCTCAAATCAATTTCATATTCTTCAAATTTATCATTGTTTTTGTCTAGAAAATCATAAACTTGCGAAACAAACTTTTTATAGATATTAAGTTTTAGTTTTCCTGTGTTTATTTTTGATGATGTTTTGTCATTGATTAAATTTTGTTTTTTGTTGTCGGCTTTATTGTGATTTTTTTATCAGACTGCTTTGAAGAACCGTTACATGAGGTTGCTACCAAAACAGGAACTGAAATAAGTGGATAAATAATAAGAGGTAATTTTTTTATTAATTTTATTTTCATGAAGCAATTATATAATGATTCTTTTTTTTATAAATAAAATATATAAAAAATATAATAAAACAGTCACATAGAGATATGACTGTTGATAAATTATTGAATGTCGGAATCTTTATATTCTGAATAGCTTCAGGATGATTTATCATCATGGTTATTCTCTCAACTTCTGAAATCAGAATTTTGTTTTTGATTACCACTTAATCCCCATACAAAATAACAAATATCTTTTAATGGTTTTACGCCTTCGGAATTTAGGTTGTGACCATCTCAAAAAACTAATTGTTTATAGTCATATTCTGCTTTTGGACGATGCTTAACATCAATAATTTCAAAAAATTTATTAATAGAATCTTCAATTGGTTTAATATGATTTGCAAATGCTTTTGAACTGGTTTTGTTACCTACGTTTTTAATATTAATTTTGCTAATTAATTGTGATAATTCAGTCGCCTGAGCGTTTCATTTCTCTTGCTTAAATCTATCTATAATTGACTTCATCATTAAATTTTTAATATATTCTGAAAAATTTATGCGTTTATCTTGATAAGGAATATATGAATAACTAGTATCCCATCAATATTGATCATAATCTCTAACAAAATAATTATTTCAATAAAGTGTCCTACCCAAATAAACTGCATAAAATGATTGAAATTTATCAAATAATCTCTTTGCCATCGACTGAATACTATTGCTTTTGGTTTCGTCTGTTCTATCTTGAATAAATTTTAGATACTCAAAAATTGAGTTAAATGTCAATGTCGATTTTTTGTCGTTATCAAAAACATTTATAGTTTTAAAAGTTTCGAAATTTTCATAAGCATATACTCCTGAGCGAAGTAGTCTAAATCAATACCGCATGAAATAATCTCACTCCTTCCAAGCAACCCCTAGATAAGATTTAGTGTATATTTTTCTAAATTCAACTATGAATTTACCTGGTTTATTATTGTCGTCATAACCTAGATAACCTCTCATAACATCACGAAGTTTATACATTTCAATTTCGTAATTTTTAATCCCGTTGGCAAATACATTTCTCAATTCTGCATAGTCATTAAACTTGATGTTAGACTGAGATTTTATTTTATTATATTTTTCTATAAATTTTGATTTGATGTTTGAACTAATATTGGAATTTGCCACATTAAATATATACCCTTTTAATCCGTCATAATTTTTTGAACCATTAAATACACTATCGCTATTATCAATTTTATTCAATGTCAACCATTTTTGTGCAACACTTCCGTAAACATCTAAATAAGATTTAAAATCAATCTTACTAAAGTCTATAGGAGAAAAATTATTTATACTCTTAATATCATTAATTGATTTTGATTTAAATTTATTTAACAAATTATTATAATTTTTACTATATGCATCAATAATATTTCGAACTTCGATACGATCTTTTCTGATTTCAAACGACTCATCTAACGCTTTTGACTGTAACTCTTTAAGCGACTTGCCTCATCTATAATTTTTTATTTTATCATTATCTGATTTATCAACAATTATTAACTTATTAAATATCTCTTCCTTATTTATTATTTCGTTGTTGTATTTATCAATTATTGATTTAGCATTAATGTAGTATTTATTATAAATATCAATATTATCGTCTATGTTTTTGATTAAATTATTTATCTGAATTTCAATATTATCAATTTCAGAAATATTTAGTGAGTCATCAACTTTATCATTAACTTTATTTAGTTCTGTGATTAATTGTGATATTTTTGCATAATATTGATTGTTTTCTATAATCTTGTTATTGTCTGCATTTTCGTCTTTAGAAAGAAATTCTTTGATATCATTTAATAAAATAGAAATTCTTTCTTTCTTGAAAATTTTAACCGCTTCATTAATAGTACTATTTGCCGCGTTAAGTGCGGCAATACTTGGTAATTCGGCAGGTATTTTTTCCTCTTTATAATTTACTTGATCATTTGCTTTTGATAATTCTTTCAAAAGATTGTTATATATTTTTTGATATTTAGGTTTACCATTATTAATGTTTTTAACATTCTCATACTTCTTAATATATTTTAAAATACCTAAATATTGTTCTTTATTTTGTTTGAGGGCTTCCAACTTATTTTTTCCCAAAGTATATTCGGTAACAATTTTTGCGGACTTATCGTTTAACTCTTGATATGCGGGGTTGTTTGCTGGGTATGTAGTGCTAAATGAATCGATATTGTTAACAACTTTTGATTTTACTTTAGTGATGTCGTTATTTAAAAGTTGCAGTGCTTTATTTTTAATTTGTTGATCTGGTTCATCTGAAAATAATTTTTTTAATTCAGTTTCTTTATTATTAAAGGAACCAATAACATCATTAGCATCATTATTATTCTTTGTCATAGTATCGACTTCATTAATAGCTTTCACATATTGATTAGGTTCAAGAGGATTAATTATTAAATCGAATATCGAAGTCTTATAGTTATTGTTTAACTTATCAATCAATAAACGATGTAATTTTCTAATGTCGGCATTACCATGTTTATTGCGTAATGTGCGTAAAGAATTTATTTTTGATTCTAACGTGTCTAATGAAGTTTTGGCTTGTGCAACCGGATTTTTAATTTCATTAATTTTATTAATAGCACCTTCAAAAACATTGGTATCAGTATTGTTGATATTGCCAAAACCATCTGCGGCCGCCTTTATTTGTTCTAATGTATTAGCTGCATTTTTTATCGATGCATATTTTGTTTCGGTAAGCATCGCCATTAATTCATCATATCTATCTTTAAATTCTTTAGCTTTACTTGATTTATTAATTGCATTTACCAATGTAGTTGAGTATGCATCATAAGAGTCGTTGATTTGGGGAGTGGTCGATTGTTCACTGTTTAATACAGCGTTTAAAGTATTTTGGGCATGTTGTTTAGCGTCATCCAGCGAATTTTTAATTGGTTCATATTTAGCGTCAGCCGGAATTTGAGATTTAGTTGTAGCAATTAAATTATCTTTACTTGATTTATCACTAAGTTTTTGTTCACGAGTGGCTTGTTGTGATTTGGCTAATGCATAAGCTTCGTTCAATTTGTTGATATCACTTTGAGCTTGACTTAAACTTGGGTTTTTGCCTGTTCCGGATGTTTTATCTGTTTCAATTTTAACTGCACTTAAAGTTTTATTAATGTCACTATAACCATTTGTTAATGTTTTATTTAAGTAAGTTTGAACTTCTTTAGCTAATTTAATATATTCATTGTTTTTGTTTGCTTTCGCTTGATTTTTAGCTTCAATGAATTCAGTCTTAGCTACATCTAATGCTTTTTGCGCAGCTTCATAAAGTTCGCTTTGTTTTTGTGTTGAGGCATTTTTTGGATTATCTAAATCTTTAATTAATTGGTTTTTGATTTTGTTTAATTTATTTTCGTAATCTGATTTCAATTGTGCTAGGGCAGGATCGGTTGTATCATTAGCCTCTTTTTCTGCCTGAGTTTTTGAATTTTCATAGGCTTGTTTTGCTTTTGCTAATGCAGAACTTTTTGCGTTTTCGATTGCTTGTTGTAAAGCTGTTTGCGCAGCAACAATAGTTTCATAGTCATTTACTTTATTTGTTCCGTTTTTGTTATTGGCATCCTTAGCGGCGTTTAAAGCAGCAATTTCATCTTTGTATAATTCACTATTTTTATTAAGTTCAGTTAATAAATTATCAACATCTGAATTAATTGAATTATAAACATTGACAGCCGCTTCCTGAATTTTAGTTTTTAAAGCCTTGGTTTGATCCATATAGTTTTGAGCGGTAATAGATTTATTGTTTTGAGCTTGTGTGATAGCATCTTGTGAAGTTTGTTTTTGCAAATTTAATGCATCACTTTGTTGTGCGTATTTTGGATCGCTAGCTATTTTTTCAAGTAAAGCAACTTGTTTATTGTACTCAGCAACCGAATTATCAATTGCAAACTTATCTTCCTTGGCTTTGTTTAATGATTCTTGCAATTGTGCAAAGGCAGCGTTAGCAACAGCTTCTTTTGGATGTGGTTTAACTTCTTTACCAGCTAAAGCATCTTGAGCAGATTTAACATTTTGTAATGTTTCTTTAATTTTGTTATATTGAGGTGAAGACTCATCTAACCCATTTAAGAATGATTGTACATTTTGACTTAATTGGTCGTAATAGTTAACAGCTTCTTTGTCTTTATTAGCGATTGGGAATTGTTGTTGCGCAAATTTGTTTGCATTGTCAACTATTGTCTTAGCCTTAGCGAAATCTTGTGGAGTTGGATTGGATTTTACTAAATTGTTCGCACTTGTTTTATCGCTCTCTAATTTAGTTTTGATATATTCTCTACTTGGATCGGTGCTGTTAGCTATGTTTTGCTCTAATGTGGCTAATGATGCTTGATATTCTTGTTGAGCTTTGTTAGTTTCTTGAGCTTTTTTGTCGTTAATTTGTTTTTTAACTTGTTCAAGTTCTTTTTGAGCTTGTTCATAAGCAGCAATTGAATCTTGAGCAAAAGTAGGCGAATCTTTTTGTAATGCGCCTAATTTTTGAGTTAGGGCATTATTGATTCTTTCGATTTCAGAGTCTAATCATTTTTTAGTGTTTTGATAAAAATCAAGGTTGTTATATGTATCAGTTAAGTTCTTTTTGCTTGATTCGTAATCAACTTTTGCTTTTTCAACTTTTGCTAAGTCAATAGCTTTATTTAACTCATTGTATAAAGCTTCTGCTTTTTCAACTTTATCGGCTAGTTTGTTTGCTGTATCATCCTTGTCAGGCAATTGTTTGTCTAATTCACTAATCTTTTGACTTAAATTATTGTTTAAATCTTGGTATAAATTGCCATTTTCAAGATTATTATTTTTGATTAATTCATTTGCTTTTTCAGTAAGTTTGGTAAATCTATCATTTGCTTGATCAACTAATTTATCAGCTAATAATTTAGCTTGTTGTTGGTAAGTGTTTTCATCAATAGTTGAATCGTTTTGAGCCTTAGTAATTAGATTTTGTGCAGTTGATTTTGCGTTATCTAATTCGTCTTTTTGGTCGCTATATAAAGGATTTGTAGCTTTTTCAGCAACTAATTTTAAAACAGCTTGATAGTCAGATTTTGCTTTTTCAATATCTTTAACTGTTTGGTTAATACTATCTTTGAAATCGTTTAATTTTTTGGTTTCTTGATCTAATGTATTTGATGATACACCTTGATATGGAGTAGTTTCTTTTGCTTTTACGACTGTTTCTGAACTCTTAATTAAGTCTTCTATTTGTTTTTTCAAACCTTTTAGTTCTGGTTTGTTATCAACATCAAGTTGTGTTAATTTATCGTTCAATGCTTTAATGGCATCGCGGTGTTTTTGTTGGGCAGCTTTTACGGCAATTTGTTTTTTAAGAGCAGCAATCTGGTCTTTAGCATCAGTGTAAGCTTGTTTAACTTTTTGAACGTATTCAGGGACATTAACATTTAGTGAGGCAAGTTTTGCGGTTAAAGCTTCATCTACTTTATTTACTTCAGATGTGTATCAATGTTTTGTTTCGCCTAATGAATTATCAATAGAAGGTTGATTTTGTTTTTCTTGATCATAATCTGATTTAGCTCGATTAATTTCGCCAGCTTGAGATTTGGCTGTATCTAAATTATTTACTTTATCGCTGTAAGATTGAGGATCTAAGATGTTTTGAGTAACGGTTGAAACTTGATTATCATTAATTGCTTTATTGATTCAATCGCTTGCTTTTTTATTTTGGGCAAATTGCTCAGTTTTTGCTTTGTTTAAATCTGCTACTTTATTTTCTAAAGCATCAAAAGCATTTTTGGCGGCGATTGCTTTGTCTTTGAATGCAACTAATTTAGCTTTTAATTCTCCAATACGTCTAACTTTAGAATCTCCGTCAGCTAATTTTATATCTTCTTTTGAAGTTATGCTTTCTACTTCATCGAAAATGGCTTTCATTTCTTCAGTAAGAGCATCTTTTAATGCCTTATATTTATCGTCTTTAAAGGTATCTAAAATTGATTGATATTCAGTATTGAAGTCAGTTTTAGTTTTTTCAACTTTTGCCTTGTTAAAAGCTTTTTTAATTGTGTCAATAGATGTCTGTACGTCATCTAATTTTATTTCACTTAATTTTTTATCAGCAACAGGCAACCATTTAGAATCTTCAGGATTTATGATTTCATTTAATTTATCCTTAATTTCATTGTATTTAGGATCTATTCATTCGGCAATGGTTTTCTTAATTACATTTGTTGACACATGATCATAGTCATCAAGACGTTGTTTAACTTGGTCAATATGTTCTATTTCTGTCTGAGCAGTTTGTAAAGCCTCGATTAATTTTGATTTTGCTGTTTCATAAGCTCCTTGATAAGCATCTTTTTGTTCAGGTGTTGTGAAATTATTTTGATTAACAGCATCAATTATGTCTTGTGTCTTTTTAATTTCTTCATTTAATCTAGTTTTGACTGCTAATTTAGCTTTTTGGGCAATAGCGTCTTTTTCAGCATCAATATCTTTTGAAATTAAATTATTAATTTGAGCTAATGTTGAATCATAATTAGTTACCGCTTCATCAACAGTTAATTTTTTAGCTTCGGTGTTTTTGGTGAATTGTTTTATTTTAGCAATTTCATCAGTGATTTGTTTAATGTCTGTATTTTCAAAATTAGAAGCATAGTTTAATTGTAATTTTGATTTTTCAATTGCTTTATCAATGTTATTGGTTAAATTATCATGTTGTTTTTTAGCATTGTTTGTTGTAGATAATTCGCCTTTTAATGCATTCAATTTTGAAACTTGGTTATTATAATCTTCAATTGCTTTATTTTTTTCGACACCAGCTTTGGCGTTTACGAGAGCTTGTTGAGCAGTATTATAAGCCTTAATAATTTCTTCGGGATTTAATTTGGCTTGGGCTAATGCTTGGGCTAATTTATCTTTAGCAGTTTTAACAGCTTTGTCATATTTATTTTTAGCATCTGGATATCCAGTAAAATCTGATTCAGTCAATTGGCCTTTTAGTTCATCATTGTATTTTTTATTAGCTTCTTTAACTTTGTTTGCGTCTGTTAAAGCAGTGTTTAGCTTTTCGATAACATTGTCATAATTATTGGTATTTAATGCATTTTTATCTGAAACTTCAGAAGATATTGTATCTGAAACAATAGTATCATTATTAAATTTAGATACAGCATCTTCAATAATTTTTTTGGCTTCAATGTATGAATTTAACTCATTTTCTTTTGCTGAATTTAATTCTTCAATCTTTTCATTAACAGCATTGTGTTTTTCAATAGCTTTATTAATTTTATCGACATATTGATTTGTTGCTAAAGCATCAATATCTTTTTGGATTTGATCTATACCAGTTGAACTTAATGCATCATCTTTAAGAGATTTCATTGCTTGAATGGTTGCATTTTTGATATTGTTGTATTGGGCAGCAGGTTTAATAATATCATTGTATTTTTGAGCAAATTCCTCTTGTTTGGATGCTACATCACTAGCTTTTTGCAATTGTTCACAGAAAGAATCAATTACTTTAGGGTCTTGTGAAGTAATAACCTTGGTATCTAGTTCTTGAATTAAATCATCTAATGAGTTATTTATTTGTTCAAAGCTGTTAATTCTGTTATTTACAACTTTATTTGCGTTTGATTTTATAACATTAAATCTTGCTTTAGCAGTTTGAACCAAAACAGCCTCAAGTGCTTTTTCTGCATTATTGTATGTTTCAACATCATTAGTTTTATTTGTAACATGTTCTTGAATTTGTTTAGTTACATCATTAATTCATTTTTCAACTTCAGCTTTAACATCGGCATATTTAGGTTTTTGTTTTAATTCGTTTGCGGTTGTTAAGGCTTGTGAATAGTTTTCAAACGCTTGATCTAGTTCTTGTTTCTTTCCACTCAATGAAGAGTTAAATTCATTTAATTCATTAGTTTTTGCAATGATATTTTCTAATGTGGTTGCGTTGTAATTATTTTCTTTATCAACGCTTTTGTTGCTTTGAATTACAACATTCACGGTGTCGTTTTGTAATTTTGCATATTTGTCAATATTATTCATTAAATCTTTTGAATTATTCAGTACTTTAAGAGCAGATTCATAATCGTTTATGACTCTTGTACGATTATCTTTGAAAATATTTTTTAATTTAACTAATTCGTTTTGAGCGCTGATGTAAGCATTAATTATTTCATCATTTGAAGGATTTGAATTTAATTTGTTATTTAATTTATTGACTATTTCTTTTGCTTTATTGTTATATTCATTTTTGGATTTTTCATCCTGACCAAAATGACTTTCATCATAACGATTAAGATATTCAAAATCGTAATTGTTTTTTGCTGTATTAATAGTTTTTGCTAATTCCAAAGCTTTATCAAGGTTTTTGATATATTCATTATAAACATCAATATTTTTTTGATCTTTGTCCTTGATATTTTTTAGAGAATAGTTATCTAGTGCGTCGTTAATAATTTTATGTGCTAAAACATTGTTAGCTAAATTATTTACATCAAAATCATGTAATTCAACTTCCTTATCATTAAGATCGAATTTAGCTTTATTTAGTTTTGCAGTTTCAAATGCTTCATAAAGTTTTTTATGAGCATCTAAAATTATAGTTTCAATAGGCGGTTGTTGTTTATTTGGTAATGCCCTTTGATCTTGGATTTGTTTAACATTTTTTAAAGGATTTGTAATTTTTGTTAAATATTTAGGGTTTTTTAAATGTTCATCCATCCATACCGCAACTTGGTCACTAAGTTTTTTATAATTATTTGCCAATTCTTCGTTGCGTGTTGTTTGAGGTAAAAACATTTCAGACGGAATTGTAAATTCACGTTGTGCCACATCATTTAAATCTTTTTTATAGGTAATTTTTACATTAAATTTAACGTTTTCTTTAGCGTCGACACTGAAGTCACTAAATTCGTAGTTATATTCATTA
>NZ_JAHMHK010000007.1 GCF_018913985.1 Mycoplasma zalophidermidis | reverse complement strand
TTTTATTAAAAACAAAATTAAATGACAAGGACTATAAATCAAATTTTGAATTTACTGGATTTAAAACAGCCGAAGATGATTTATTTAGTGACGAAGTCAAGACAAAAGGTAACTCAAGCTTAACTGCTGCTGAATTTGTTCAAAACATGCAACAAAATGCAACATATGATGAATTATTAAATAATTTAAACAACAGTAATGAATATAACTACGAATTTAGTGACTTCAGTGTCGACGCTAAAGAAAACGTTAAATTTAATGTAAAAATTACCTATAAAAAAGATTTAAATGATGTGGCACAACGTGAATTTACAATTCCGTCTAAAATGTTTTTACCACAAACAACACGCAATGAAGAATTGGCAAATAATTATAAAAAACTTAGTGACCAAGTTGCGGCATGGATGGATGAACATTTAAAAAACCCTAAATATTTAACAAAAATTACAAATCCTTTAAAAAGTGTTAAACAAATCCAAGATCAAAGGGCATTACCAAATAAACAACAACCGCCTGTTGAAACTATAATTTTAGATGCTCATAAAAAACTTTATGAAGCATTTGAAACTGCAAAACTAAATAAAGCTAAATTCGATCTTAATGATAAGGAAGTTGAATTACATGATTTTGATGTAAATAATTTAGCTAACAATGCTTTCGCACATAAAATTATTAACGACGCACTAGATAACTATTCTCTAAAAAATATCAAGGACAAAGATCAAAAAAATATTGATGTTTATAATGAATATATCAAAAACCTTGATAAAGCTTTGGAATTAGCAAAAACTATTAATACAGCAAAAAACAATTACGATTTTGAATATCTTAATCGTTATGATGAAAGTCATTTTGGTCTTGATGAAAAATCCAAAAATGAATATAACAATAAAGTAAAAGAAATAGTCAATAAATTGAATAATGAATTAAATTCAAATCCTTCAAATGATAAAATAATTAATGCTTATTCAAAAGCTGAACATGAATTAATTAATTTAAAGAATACTTTTCGTGATAATCGAGCAAAAGTTATAAATAATTACGAAACTGCTCTTGAAACGTTAATTAAGTCAAGAGAATTAATGAATAATATTGACCGTTACTCAAAATTAATAAATGACATTACAAATATTTCAAACAATGCTAATAAAAGTGTTGACAGAGAAAATAATTATCAATTAACCACAATTGAAAACATTGTTAAAAATACAGCAAAATTAGTCAAATTAAATAATTCATTAGCAAATGAAAAACAAGCTTTAGATGGCGCTTTTAAAAATTTTATTGATGCATTAGAAACTGTAAAAAGACTTAAAAATAATCCAAAATATTCAAACTTAACTCAACAATTGGAAACTTCAATTACCAAAATAACTAATCAAATTAACCAAAATATCGCCGATAAAGATATAGATGTTGAAAAATATGATGATGCCGCAATTACTCTTAAAGCAATTTTGGTTCAAGCTGCTAAAACCAGATTCAATAACCTTAAAACTAATGCAAATCAGGTAGTTAACAACAGAATTAATAACTTTGACCAAATTAGTAATACTCTAGACAATCTAATTCACCAACTAGACACAAAAGTGATTACTTCTCAAGAACCTGACGAAATAGAAGGTTTATTTGACGAGTTGCAAAATGCAGTAAATACAGCTACTAAACAACAAGAATTTGCTCAAAAGTACAATGACATAATTATGCCGACTACTGAATATCAAAACATTCAAAAGGCAGTAATCGGGGCGATGAAACCACTTAAAGAAGATGTTTTAAGTTCAACAAATATCAATCAAATTCAAAAAGATATTGATGCTTTAACAACAAATAAATATTCTGAAAAAACAGATAAGGCAATTCAAAAACATAATGATGTCAAAACTAAAATTGAAGAATTAAATGCAGTCAAGGATAACAAATTTAATTCTTACCCCGAGGCAAAGAAACTAATCGATGATGCAATATCAAAATACAATAATGACACTATCGTATCGGACAAAATATCTCGTGAAATTTCAGACAAAGATGCTTTGAATACAAAAAATTATGACAATGTTATTAAAAAACTAAGTGAAACATTAACAAGTGCAAAAAATATCAAAGACGCTACTGAAAAATACAATGAGGAATTAACAAACCAACTGACCAGTTCTGATTTTGTGGGTTACCCTGACGCTAAAAATAAATATGAAAATGCCGTTAAAATTGCTAAAGATAATCTAGCTAAATCATTAGTAGAAGCTGCATTGAATCCAACAAAAATTATTAGTGCTTTTAAAGAGGCACAAACCGCTATTGCTGATGCTAAAGCTGCAGTTGAAAAAAATAAAGCAATTGAAAACTTTAACAAACAAATATCAAAATTAAACACATTAAAAAGTCAACTAGTTTCAATAAATAATGATAAAAAACAACATGATAATTTGACTTTTAATATTGATAAAGCAATAGAGATGTCAAAATCACAGTTGAACTATGATTCTAATTTTAATAATGTAACCACTGAACAAATTAAAGAAGAAATTACTAAACTAAAACAATTTGCTACAGATACTGAAGCTAAAAAAATATCTGTCGACGAAGTAGTTGCCAACTATGATTCTATATTAACTCAAATTAACAATTTGATTAAAAATGATATTGATGCAGAAAAAGATGCTGTTGCCCAGAAAGCTAAATTAGCAGTTAAAAATAAATTACTAACAGGCATTCAAAACGCAAAAGCAATATTAGATGCTGTTAATCAGAATAACTTCACCTCACCAGAGCAAAAAGATGCCTACCATACTGCATTCGAAACTGCGAACGAAAACTTGCAAAAAATATATAATTCAGCCCAAGACGAAATCGAACATATTGACCAAGTTAAACACCGTCTTGATGACTATGAACATATATCACAAAATGTTATTAAAAATACTATTGCTGAATGAACAGATTCCAAATATCAACAACTTAAAGATAAGTTAACAGCAATTTTAAATACTGAAGATTCTAAATGACTACCAGTCGCTAATAAAAAATTAACTGAAATCAAACTAGAGGATGTGCAAGCATCTATTGACATAATCAAAAAAGCATTTAATGAAGCTAAGGTTGAAAAAGCCAAAGTTGACTTTAAAACAAAATATAATCAAGTATTAGACATATTAAAAGATTCGAAATATAAGGCATTAAAAAACGCTCTTGCTGAAGAAATGAAAACCATTTTCGATGAAGTACAAAACATAACTTCAACTGATGATAAAAAAATGCTTGATGGAGATACTAAGGTAAGTCAAATTCATCAATTAAAAGCTAAATTAGCTAAGTTTAAGGAAAAAGCGGATGCATCCAAAAAAGCTTTCGATGTTTTAGAAGATAAAACTCAAGAAATAAATAATTATAAAACACAAAACTTAAAACAAGTTAAAAAAGCTGCTGATTGAATTGATAAGTCAATCAATGAAAACCAAGTTTCAACTGTTACACAAAGTATTTTGGACCCTAATTCTTACGAGTCTAAAACAATTAATTTAGATACTGCTAAAGCTCAAGCCGATGAAATTAATCAGGTTAAGACAGATTACGAAAACGAAAAACAAAAGCAGCCTTCTATTGACGACTCATTGGACGAAACAAAACAATGATATGTATCCGAAACAAATAAAGTTGATCAAGGTTTAACTATAAAACTTGATTCAATTAATGTTAATGACCCAATATATGTCCAAAAAGTTAAACAAGCATATTCTGACGCAAAAAATGAGATTGCTACTCTTAAGGAACAAATTGCTATTAAAGCTGCACAACAAAAACACCGTGATGCAGTTAAGGCATTAAATAACAAATTGACTCAGCTTAATATTGATAGCAAACCAGAATTAAAGGGGCTGAGAAAACAAATTCAAAACATAATTTCAGAATCAGAAAAAGCCGTTAAAGCTAAAGAGGTCACCCCTTACCAAAATATATCATCAGTTAAATTGGAAGAGGAAATAGAAAAATTAAATAATTTAAAAGACAGCATTGATCAAGAAGTTAACAATATTCAAGCCGCTAAAAACGAATTTAATAAAATCGTGAAATTGGTTGAAGATAAAACCGCTAATCCTCTATATAGCGCTCAAAAGACTGAATTGGATAATGCGAAATCAGCATCGCAACAAGCAATTACTGATGCTCAAAATGCTTCATCTATTGATGTTGATACGTATCAACATCAAGCAAAATTGTTGACAGATAAATTAATTGATCAAGCAAACGACAGATTTACTAAACTTATTGAAAAAGCAAATGAACTAGTTAAAAATAATAATCTTAAAGACGCTAATCGTTATCAAAATTTAAACAACGGTTTAAGTCAAAAAATTAACGAGTTAAATCAACAACTACCCGACAAAGATGATAACCAAACATCTCTTGTAGATAAAATCAAAAAGGCTGAAGATTTATATGATGAGTTAAATAAATCAATTGAATTGTCTAATATTGAAAAAGCAGAAGCTGATTATGAATTTAGCAAAAAGAACTTAACTGATACTTCTAACAACCTTGATACTTATCCAAACACAAAAAAATGATTGGCCTCTGAAATAGAAAAAATCAATAATGACCTAACCACAAAACTAGCCACGCTACAAAAAGATTCAGCTACTTTTGTTCAAGATTCAATCAATGCCTATGAACAAGCTCAAAAAGATCTTGAACAAGTTAAAAGTCAAATTAATAACAAAAAAAACCAAGAAACCAACGAAGCTCAACAAGCATATCAAACTTCATTGGCTACATTAGAGCAAAACATTGCTAACAGCACCAATCCAAGTAGAGAATATATCAAAACTAAATTAAAGAGCGATAAAACAAGTGCGAACAATTTAGTAAAATCCAATCCAACTCCACAAGATTATGCTGACGCTAAAGCAGTAGTTGACAAAGCAAACGAATTTGCTCAACAACAATTCCCAATCGCAGATAAAGATAAAGCTGCTGTTGAAAAATATACAAAATTAAGTGAAGAAGTAAAATCATATCTAAATAGTTTAAATCAATCAGCACCGCAATATAACAAAGTTAAAGAAACGTTGAAAAATGTTAAGGCTGCTCAAGACTCTTTAGCTCGTAAGGAAGTTAAACCATATCCAAAAGAAACTATAGCTACGGGTGCTTCAAATCAATTGCAAAAATCATTAGACCAAGCCAAGAAAGATGTTACTGCTATTGATGACTCGGTTAATAAATATAATCAACAAATTACGCTACTTGATGAATTAGTTAAAGATCCAAAATATAAAAACGCTCAACAAAGTGATTTATTAAACAATCAAAAACAAACATCACAAAATGTTATTTCTGCTGCTCAAGCAGATAAAACTATTACAGCTCAAAACTATAATGACCAAACTGAGGCTCTAAAAACTAAAATTCAAGAAGCTGCCGTTAATGTTTATAATTCAATCAGTTCAGATGTTGATAAATTGCTAACTGAACTTAATAAAAATAGTAAATTATACAAGGATGAAATTGATAGATTAAATGCCGCTAAAGAGGTTAATAACCAAAACGGGACAAATGTTTCAAACAATTATGAAATCATCGCTGCTGCCCAAGACGCCCTGCAAAAAGCTATAAACCAAGCTGCAGTTACGTCTCTAGAAAAAGCAAAACAAGCTTTTGAAAATGCAAAAAAACAAAGCCAAAACGAAGCAACTCAAACAACAGATCCTGTTCTACAACAATTGAAATCTGAATATGAAAATAAATTGAAACAAATTAATGACAAATTAGCACAAGACATCCAAAATGAAGAAAATGCCAGCCCTCAAAAACAGCGTGAACTTTATGAAGGTGCTCAAAAAGCATTGGAGTCGGTAAAATCAAAATTTATCGAAGATAAAAGACAAGCGAAATTAAATAAAAATAATGAATATATTAAACTAGCTGACGAAGTTCAACAATATTTAAATCAAACACTTACAAATGGTTATAATGACATTAATACAGCGTTGACAGCAGTCAAAAGTCACACCGATACAACATCTGGCATAGGTAAAAACCCAAGTGCAAGCCAGGCTCAATCTGATATTGATAAACTTAATGAGGCCTACACATTAGCCAAGAAGCAACAAGTTACACGTGCACAAAAACTTAACAATAAAATAAGTAAGGACAACCTAATTGCAACAACTAAGTCGCAATTTCCTGCTGATGCGAAATACCAAACCATCAAAAACTCATTGGATACAGCCAAAACCGCAGCACAAGATGTTTTAAATAGTGTATTAGGTAATAACCAGTCAACAACCAGTCAAATTAACCAAGCTTATGATAATTATTCCCTAGCATTGACAAATGCAATTAATAAATCAAGCAAGGCCAAAGAGTTTAAAGACAAATACGATGAATTAGTTGCAACAGTTAGTGATTCAAAATACGAGACTATTAGAGATACGGTTGATAATTTAACACAAATTAAATCAGCTGTTGAAGGGTTGACTAATGTTGACCAAACCAATATCAAAGTCTTTGAAGACGGAATTGCTAAAATAAGCGAAATTAAAGAAGCTGTTTCAGAATCTAAAAAAGGTTTAGATTCATTGGATTCAAAAATTAATTCATTACACAGTTTATCAAACACCCATGGCAATAATGATGTTTCTAATTTACACCACTTATTAATAGATAAATTAGATTCTGATGGTAAGCCTTATAGAACCTCATTACTAAATTCAATTACTAACGCTCTGGAACCTAGTCAATACATTAATGCAGTTAATAAAGTAGAAATGTTATCATCTAATAACACGAATGCCAATAATACAATTGGTTCGTTTAATAACAAAGAAGCACAATTGCGTAATTTGTTTATTGATGAAAAGGACTCCCAAACTAAATCAAAAGCAATTGAACTATTAAATGCTGATATTGATAGTGTAAAAGGAGAGGTTACACATAACATCAATACATTTAATAATACTTATTCCACAAACAATCCTACATATCAGGAATTAAATGATAAATCAAACAAAATAATTGCTGAATACTCTGCTGGTAAGACTAAATTAGAATCATTTGAACGAAATAAAGAAAAATACTTAGCACGAGCAAAATATGAAGTTGCTAAAAAACATGTAAGCAATAAAATAGCACAATTTGGTAATCAACCTAAATATGCTGGTGTTAGGTCGCACTTAGAATCAATGTTAAATCTTAACAATCGCGATAACCCAAATTCAACACCTGACATGCTCAGAAAAGCAGCCAAAGCTCTTGATGATGCTATAAAAAGTGTAGAAATAATAAAAACAAAAATCGATAAAATAGAAAGTAAACTAAATCAAAGCCCATTTGATAAGACAAAAGTAATTAAAGGTGAATTCACTAAGAAGAATGGCGCAATTACTAATTTGGATGCGGCAAACAAATTGGAACAAGAATTAGAATCATTTAAACTATTAATCAATGACGCCAATTCAAACATTGGCAGCTTAAGACAAAGTCCACAAAAAACTGCTTTGGAAAATAGACTTAACGAAGCTACAACAAAAGAGCAAATTTCACAAATCATTAAGGATGCTCAATTACAAAAACAAGACGATATTGAAAGAGCAAAGAAAGTCTCAGAATTACAAGACCTTATCAAAAACTTAGATAATTCGACCAAAACACAATTTGCAGTAACGAATGCAGATAACGCTCAAAGCGTTCAAAACAAAATTAACAATGCAAAATCGTTGATAAAAACCTATAATGAAGCTAAAAATGCTGTTGACGATTTGAAACCGGGTAATTCTAAAAATAGTTTAACTAATAGATTAAATCAGGATTCAAAAACGGAACCAAAATTAAACAGAATTATTAAAGATGCAAAAATTGAAAAAGCACGTGATGCCGCTTCTGTTTTAAGTTTATCAAATCCGAAACGGCTACAATTCTTAAATAAATTAAATCAAATCCAAGCAAATAAAGATAGCGCCGTTCCTAAAGAACTTAATGAATTAATTAGCGAACTAGATAATACGTATGATGTCATCAAGTTTGCGCCGTCTGTTGCTACAAACTACACCCCAAACACAACAATCACAACAAGATATACCTGAAAGAAAGAAGATGTTCATGGGTTGTTAGTAGTTAATCAACACGGCGGAAAACACGCTAATAAATATGTATATTTAATGGCTAGTTCGGGAAATAATCACGTTATTTCTGAACCAATTATTTTAAACAGCGATGTATTAAAATTTACTTTTAAACGTGAATCATTTAATAAAAATGGTGTTTATTACTTAAGTAAAGTGGTTATTTCCGATAAAAATAATTTAACCACTCAACAAGTTTTACAACAATCTCAAGACCAATTTGATAAAACATATGCTCAAGAAACTAGAGATTTTAAAGTTATTTTGTCAAGCCTTGAGGCACAAAACGTTAAATTAAGTTTTCGCAACAACATTCCTACTAATAGAGTAGGAAACGATGCTAAATATCTTGAAGGTGCTAATTTAATTGAAGCTGTAACTGACAATACAATAGATATTACAGGATTTAGTTCGAGCGATGTCCAAGTTCTTCAAAATCCACCTATTAATGTAATATTGGTTGGTAGAGCTACATTTAAAGGTAAAAATTCAACTGGTGGTGATATCACCAAAGAACTAACAATCACTCTAAATATTAGTAATGGTGTTGCGGTATATCAGGATAATTTAGGTCACATAAACTTTAAATTCCAATCGCTAGAATTAAAAGCTGGATACATCTATAATGTCGAATCAATTAGTTTTGAAGGTCATGATAGAGTAACTAATAAAAATAATAAATTCACTTGAAATAAAGAAAGAAGCAAAGGTATAAATATTGAATATGAAAATGATATTTACACCCCCAACCAAGTATCGACAAATTCATACCTATTCTCTCTACCAAAAAACAAAAGAGATGAAATTTTAAAAATAGACAAAAATAATTCAATAATTCCACATTATAATCAATCAACAATAATTAGATTAAAGTTCTCAAATGGTTGAAATTCAAATACATTTGGGTCATTATTTAATTATTTAAATACACAAATACCAGAAACTGATGGTCAATATGAGGCAGAAATTGGTAACACTAAATACACGCTGAAACAAAAATGAATAGATTTTATTTCAAACCACGTATCAAATGTTCTGGTTGATGAAAAAATGTCGCAATGATATACAGCCATTCCTACAGATACTTACTACGGATTACACAATAGTGCTACAGCAATTATGCTAGGTTATGAGAAAAATATGCCATTTCTGGATAACGTGTATGACAGACAAGGCACTCAACTATACCCTGTAATCGGAGGAACAGATCTATACCAAGATTTAGCTAACCACAATAGAACTGACTTGTTAGGTAAAGTTGATACATTTACCAAGGTTCGTGGAGCTGATTTACGTCGCGTCTTATGAAGCGATACATGATCTAAACTTTACTCGGGTTGAAACCGTAACGTTTATTATGCAACAACATATAACACCATTGCAGAAGCTCTTAAACTAATGACGGAATTAGGGAGATCTGATTTTAAAGTTAAATAATTTAAATATTTTGCTTTTCTTTGAAAACTTAGTATACTAATAATGAATAAAAGGAGCGGTTATTTAGTCATATAAATAGCGTATAGCTCTAAGCCAGCACAAGAAGGGTGCTTAAAAGAACTAATGGAAACATTAGTTTTTTTAATATAATTTTGTTATGAGAAAATTTAAAAACATAATCCTAAATAACAAAAAACATTTTCCTTTCTTTAAAAGTTAAAACGCTAAAAACAAAAAATTTCTTTGGTAATAAGAAAAAGTAGTGTATAATAAGTATGTAAAAAGCCTTGAAATATAGGCAACTATTTGTAGGGAGTTTGCTCGCCTACCAAAAAAAGTTCAACTAGAAATAGTTGGACTTTTAATATAATTAAATTATGAAAAAAATACATAAAAGAAAATTTTGAAATGTTGGAACAATTAATTTTAAAAATGATAGTTACCCCATCTTAAATCCCACACATCATCCTGTAGTTGTATTTTACGTAAATAATGATGGGATGCGCAAAATTTTAGTGTGTTAATTCAAGCGCAAGCGTCTTAAATATCTGATTAATTATGCTTTTTTTCGATTCATTAGATTTTTTGATATTTTTTTAATGAACCCGAAATTTAGTGCGTGACAGCAATTTAAAAATAACAATACAACCTGTTGCCAGGTTTTTGTTTTCCTTTACGCGTGCGCGTGCGCACCTTATTATGGCAAGATAAGGTTGGTGAAAAACTTCTTGCATATTACTATGTAATATGATTTTTTAGGTATCTAGCATACGTTTGGCACCAGCATTTTTATTTTAGCGTCAGTTTGCCACTAATTAGGGTTTTTTGTTATTTAATATATCAATGTTATATAGTTTTCACTAAATGTTGCCGCTGATTTAGAGCCTCCCCTTAGTTAGGTATAATTTTTTCGTTAAAAATTTTGATTATTTAATTCAATTTCATTGTCCTTATTTAACAAATATGCGCTAGCTAAATTTACGTTAAATTGCAAAATATAGTGACTATATTTCGTAATAAATTCTTATAAATTAACATTAGTTCAATATGTTTTCATCTTATTTAATATAAGTTATTATTGTGTATTAAATAATTTTCATATTAAACTCGTGAAGATTGTAAGTTTTAGTAAAATTGAAATATAAAAAGAGGTATACATGAATAACAAAATTAATAAAGAAGAATTAGCTAAACACTTATGAAATTCAGCGACAAACATGAGAGGTTCATTAGAACAAAATGACCACAAAAACTTTTTACTTGCAATGATTTTTTATAAGTTTTTAAGCGAAAAGCAAGTTGACTATTTCAATAAAGAATTAGGTTCAATTAACGAACCACTAACACCTGAAGAAATACAACTAATAGATGAATCAAATATTAACGAAGAGACAGGACTAATTGATGAGTTCGAAATAAGTAAAGAATCATTACAACAGTTAATAGATGGTTCTAAAAATTTATTGGGTTACTACATTAAACCAAAATACTTATTCCATAATTGAATTAATGAAGAAACTAAATTCGGTGTCGAATTGATTAGTGATTCTATCAAATCTTTTAACTCTAATTTATCTGAAAAAGAGGAAATAAGAGTTTTATTTGAAGGCATTTTCAATGTCTATGAAACAGAATTGAGTAAATTAGGTCAAAATCCGCGCGATCAAAGTGAAAAGCTGAAAATGCTATTAAATGTAATTAAGGAAATTCCTACTGGCAAACAAGATTTCGATGTTTTAGGTTTTGTTTATCAATATATGGTTGAACAATTTGCTGGTGAAGCGGGTAAAAAAGGCGGTGAATACTATACTCCTCATGAAGTTTCACAATTAATGTCTGAGATTGTTGCGCGTCATTTAAAAGACCGCGAATCAATTTCAGTATATGACCCCACATCTGGTTCTGGTTCACTTTTAATTACGATTGGTGATATGTTTGCTAAATACTCTAAAAAACAAAATAATGTAACTTATTATGCACAAGAAAAAGTTAATTCAACTTTTACTATTACGAGAATGAACTTAATAATGCATGGAATTAATAGTGTTGATATATTTGCTCGTAACGCTGACACTTTAAAACGTGATTGACCTTTCTTTACAAATGCTAGAGACGAATCAACATATGAATTAAAATCTGTAGATGCGGTCGTATCTAACCCTCCATATTCTTTAAAATGAGATGCAGACGACGCCAAAAACGACCCTCGATTCATAGAATATGGTATCGCCCCAAAATCAAAAGCCGATTATGCCTTTTTATTGCATAGTTTATACCATTTGGAAGAGAATGGAATAATGACAATCGTCTTGCCTCATGGCGTTTTATTTAGAGGCGGCAGCGAAGGTCAAATACGTAAAAAACTTATTGAAAAAGGTTATATAGACTCAATAATTGGTTTACCAGCTGGTATATTTTTTAGAACTGGAATCGCAACAATAATAATGGTCTTAAGAAAAAATAAACCTAATAGAGATATCCAATTTATTGATGCTTCAAAATTATTTAGTAAATATTCTTCAACAAATAGAATGGAAATATCACACATACGTAAAATTGTTGACGCATATGTCGCTAAAGAAGATATTGAAAAATTCTCTAGAATTGTCAAATTCGACGAAATTAAAGAAAATGACTTTAATTTAAACATTTCAAGATACATTGACACATTTGAAAAAACCGATTTTCATGATTTATACGCTTCATTGCATGGCGGAATTCCGAATAAAGAATTAGCAGCTTTCAAAAATCTTTGAACTTCGCTACCCAACATTAAACCTTTAATTTTGAATGAAGTTAATGGTGATTATTCGGAATTTAAAGATACTGATAAAATTGGCGAAATAATCCTTGAGCATAAAGATACTAAAGAATATATATCGAAATACCAAAACGTAGTAGACAAACTGCATTCATTCCTAAAAGAAAATATTGGAAGTTTGAACCAAATTAAAGATATTGATGTTGAAGTGTTAGAAGAAAATTTTGACAGCTTTTTCTTCGAAAATATTTCTCAAATATCAATGCTGGATAAATATGAGTTATACCAAGAGGCAATTTCATCATTCCGTGATATAAAATCTGACCTATACCATATTTTATCCAATATTGACTTTGACGGTTCTCAATGATATACAAGTTTATTTACTGCTTCTAAGACTATCGAGAAAACTTATCTGCCAGATGAAATCGACCGTATAGAAGAATTAGAAGCTAATATCGATGAGAATAACTCCGCAATCAAAGAATTAGTTCCGGATAAAGATTCTAAAAATAATCTAGATGACGACCAAATTAATGAATTAAGAGATTTAAAACAAAATCTTAAAAAATCAAAAGATGAACTAAAAATTGCGCAAGCCGATTTTAATTCTAAACTTGAACAAAAAATAAAAAATATTAATTCTGAAATATTCATCGATTTATTACATATCAAATGAAGCGCCAACCTTTCAAGTTCAATCTTAGAAAAGGGACATGAAATTATTAATGAACAAATTTCAAAACTTGAGAAATTGGCTAAGAAATATTCTCAAACATTAGCCCAAATTGACAACGAATTAAAACAAAGCGAACGTGAATTAGCTACTATGCTTGGTGATTTAGTAGCTGATGACTATGACACAATAGCTATCAATGAATTAATTGATTTACTAGGCGGAAATAATGAAAAATAAGTTAGTTCCAGAGATTAGATTCAAGGGTTTTACAAACGCTTGAGAACGTAAAGAGTTGCTAGATTGTATATTGTCTTCTTTTAGTGGTTCAACACCCAACACAAATATAAAAGAATTTTATAATGGGGATAAAAATTTTTCAACAATAAACGATATTAGTTTCGCTAACAAGTATTTGTACAAAACTTCAAAAAAAATTACTCAAATTGCAGTAAATTCGTGTAATTTAAATCTATTAAAACCTAATAATTTAATGATTGCAATGTATGCTTCATACGGTAAGGTTGCTATAAATACCATAGAAACACACATAAATCAGGCCATTTTAGCATTAGAAACACCAAATGCTGAATTCTTATATTATAGATTATTAAATTTAAACATTAATAATGTATGAAATAAGGTTGTATCAAATGGAGTTCAATCTAATTTAAATAAACAGATCATTTTAAAACATAAAATAATAATTGCAAATGAAAAGGAGAATAATTTAATTAGCCATTTATTATCAAAACTTGACAATACAATATCACTTCTTCAGCGTAAGTTAGAAAAGCTTGAAAACATCAAAAATACCCTTTTAGAAAAGATGTTTGCCTCGCAAAATAATCCTTATCCAGAGATTAGATTCAAGGGTTTTACAAACGCTTGAGAACAGAAAAATTCAACAGAACTCTTAACTACGTATTCAATAAAAAATAATAAAAATAAGAGTCTAATTAGTTATTCGATATCGAATAAGTTCGGTTTCGTTTCTCAAAAAGAGTATTTCATCAATGGTGGTTCAGCTGTTAATGGAAATAAAAAAAATTCAAAAGTTATAACAGCTGAGTCGTTTGCGTTTAATCCGTCAAGAATCAATGTAGGATCAATAAGTTATTATCCATTTTCCGAAAACGGCTTAATTAGCAATATTTATGAAACTTTTCAAACAACAAAATTAATTAATAATAATTTTTTTGCGGAGTATTTAAAAACCGATAATTTTAAACATATAATTAAAAAAAGTAGCACTTCTGGAGTTAGGGAAATTTTTAGTTTCAATAAAAACGATACTATATTTATTAAAATACCTAGTGTGAATGAACAAACAAGAATAGCATCGTTCTATTTAATAATAAATAGTTGTATATCACTTCTTCAGCGTAAGTTAGAAAAGCTTGAAAACATCAAAAATACCCTTTTAGAAAAGATGTTTGCCTAAAAATTATTAAAGATTTAACTAAAAGTGTTAGATCTTTTTTTTAATAAAGTTTAATTAGACATTCAAAACAAAGTTTTATATTATCTTGTATGTTCTAAAAGCTATCACTGAAGAAGTGATATTGCTCTATCAAATAATAAGCAAAAGCGTTTCAACATTTTATCCTCATTTGCGCACGGTAATAAAATTTTAATAAATTGCGTTTCTTGGATGTAATGCCGTTTATGTTCCGTAATATCGCTTTTTAATTTAGAAAAAATTTTGTAAATCATGAATAGTGAGTTTTCTTTAGAATTTGATATTAATATTTTAATCGCACTTGATTTAACTAAAAATGGAAAATTTATATATTTATTCGACATTGTAAAATCGTCAAACAGAATACATTCTTTAGAAAAAAAATTTGATTTATTACTATATCCCAATAAATTAGATTTGTTCGCGGTCAATACCGGTATTTTTCCAGTTAAAATAATGTTTTCATCAGTTATTATGAATTTATCAGGTCTCAAATATTTTAAAACTTCCCCCACTTTTCTCTGTTCTCAATCGTTTGTGTTTTTAAGCGGTGATTACTATATATTTAATGCCGAAATATTAAAATCCGAGTCCGAAAATTATAAAACTTTCAAAAATACACTTACACTGAAGAAGTGATATATATAAATCAATATCCCTAAAAACATCAATTATTTTTTTAGTTTCTTTATTTTTAATTGGAATAAATAAATTAATTTTATCAATAGTTTTCAATGTAAGCGTAGGAATTGTCGTTGTTACTGTTAATTTTTTAGTCATTATTTGGAAATAATGAGTATTAAATAGTAAATAAAAGAGTTCACAACTGTAATCGGTTTTTAACACAAACCCCAAAATACCTTGTTTGGTGGCTAAATTAACCTTATTTATTGATACTTTACCAATTGTTGCACCATTAGAAAGAAGTAAATTATTCGCAGGTATAATTCAGGCTGACGATGACTTAATTGCTTGATTTGTTATGTGGTTATCAGTGTCAAAAACGTATTTATTCTTCAAATCATGAATCTTTACGAATGGAATATTTCCGTTTTTATAGTAGTTTAAAACTGATGTCGAAGGCGTTCCGCCTTCAGAGGCAAAAGAGTAAATATCTCCCACTTTTCTCTGTTCTCAATCGTTTGTGTTTTTAAGCAATAGTCACGGTATTTTTAATGCCGAAATATGAAAATCCGAGTCCGAAAATTATAAAACTTTCAAAAATACACTTACACTGAAGAAGTGATATATTTTTATTTAATATATTCATAAAATTAGTAATTGATGTTTGTTCTGATAGAGATGTTATTTTTCTGTTTATGTTTTTATACGTATTGAAATATAAATGAGGAATTGTGGAACCTGTTCAAAGATTTCTAAATTCAACACCCTTTAAAATATAGTATAAAAATCATGTGGTGACTTGTTTTGAAGCAAAAAGCGCATTATTTGTTGAAATGAATCATGATTTTTTAAATAAATACATTATATTGCCGACACTTCCATCAACGGAAATTAAGACCGAATCGAAGTTAGTTGAGAACTTATCATTAAATCCGAAGAACCTTCCAGCACTATAAACTGGATATTTTCCCTTATTTTTAATATTATTAATTAACAATAAAGATTTCTTAACTTCTGATACTAAATCTCCCACTTTTCTCTGTTCTCAATCGTTTGTAAATTTTTGATGTTTTTCTGATAATTTTAATTGAAAAGTATGATATTTGTGTGGGTTTAGAAAGGACAATAATGAAGAAAAATGAAATTTCTTTGTACAAATATTTTCAAAATTGAATACACATCTATAAAAAAGGCTCTATACGTAAAATTAGCTTCAATAAATATTTAACAACATTGGATTGAATTATTAAAATTTGCCCGGAAATGAAATTATCCGACTTAAATAGAGCTAACTACCAAACTATATTAAATGAATATGCTGAACACCACGAACGTCAAACCACAATGGATTTTCACCATCATTTAAAAAGCTGCCTGTTAGATGCTTTTGATGAAGGATTAATCGAAAGTGACCCAACTAGAAAAGTTGTTATTAAAGGCTGCGCCCCCTCAAGAAATAAGAAGCCTAAATTTCTTAGTCAATTTGAATTGCAACTATTAATTAAGAATTTAAAATTAAAAAATCAAATCAATTTTGATTGATTGATATTGTTAATTGCCAAAACAGGTCTAAGATTTTCAGAAGCACTGGCACTAACACCAGCTGACTTCGATTTTAATAAGCAAATATTAAATGTCTCAAAAACATGAAATTACAAAGATAATGAAGGCTTTGCACCTACGAAAAATAAATCATCAATTAGAAAAGTTCAGCTCGATTGATTGACAACATCTCAATTAGCAATGCTAATAAAAGATTTGCCTGAAGATGAACCATTTTTTGTAAAAGGTAAAAAAATATTTAACTCAACTGTTAATGACATACTTGAACGTCGTTGCAGAAAGGCTAATATACCAGTTATTTCTATCCACGGATTAAGACATACGCATGCATCAATACTTTTATATGCTGGCGTTTCTATAGCTTCCGTTGCTAAAAGACTAGGTCACGCAAGTATGAACACGACAGAACGTGTCTATTTACATGTTATAAACGAACTAGAAAACAAAGATATCGACCTAGTAATGAGATCGATATCAAGTCTTATTTAATTTAATGCAAACCCACATCAGTGGCTTATTAGTCACTGCTTTTTTTATTTTCTCTTAAGGCGGTTAATTCATTTGTAAATGAATTAATTACTTGTCTTTTTATTCATCGTCCGATATGTTTAGTTTTATTATTTTTTTCCAAATATTCTTTCGTTGATGAGGAAATCTCATAATCTTTAAACAGCAGTTCAACACCACACATGGCTGATGGTTCCTCTTTACGCAAGTAAAGCATTTTTACCGCTTCCACATCCACATTATAATTTTGAGCTAAACTAATAACTTTATTTTCTTCTGACTTTTGTTTTCTAAATAGAATGCGATCATAAGGTAAATCAAGATCGAGAATAGTTGCATCGTTTTTGTATTCATCTAAAACTTCGTTGATGATAGGCAAATCTTTACGAGGGAAATTATTAGTTACCATTGTATTAATTTCATCTCAAATCTTATGACTGCCATCACCCGAACCTTCTCTAACAAGAGAGTTAAATTTAGCGATTCATTCAGGGCCGATAAAATCATTTTTCCCCACATAGCTAACTTCTTCTAATTCAATAAATATTTGTTCTTCAACATCTTTTTCGGTTGAATCGCTGTTTATTTCTAATATTTCAGTAATATCAATATCGCGTACGGCGTTTCTCAGAATTGGAATAAAATTTGAAATTTTTTTGATTTTTTCTATTTTATCGTCCCATTCAGGTGCTAAAGTACTCATGGTGTTTTTAATTGACATTGCTTTATCATTATTAATCAACTTTGTCAAATCGCTGATAAAAGAACTGAATTTATGTTTAAATATGAATTTTTCTGTCTCGTCCTCATACATGTTAAAAACAATATAACCATCATTATTAATGGTTGAAATTTCATTTAGAGTATGATTGATTTTATTAAATAAATTAAGTTGTTCTTCAATTAACTCTTCAGATGTTTTAACTTCCACTAATTCAAACTTATCAGCATGAGCGTATGCTAGAAATGCTTCTCTAATATTTTTGTACATTTGACATGGAGATTTAATAAAAACAATGTTTCCAAATAATTTTTTCTCATAGCTTGGGTCATTTAAAATACGATTTGTTCTAGATATTGATTGAATCAACGATTCCATCGACTGTTCTTTATCGTAGTAAACAGTATTTATGTATTTTGAATCATACCCAGTTAAAAGTTGCGAAACAACAATGACGATATCTAACTTTTCTGAGTCTTTTTCAGGATTGACTCCACGCTCTTTATTTAGGCTATTATATTGACCTTTGTGAGCTAGCCTTAATAAAACGTCGTTTTTGAACTCACTACTGTATTGAAAAGGGGAGAAATTAGTATTAAAATCAGTGTTATATCTATCTATAATACTATCAACGCCCAATATTTTTTTTGATTCATTAACATAACCGTCATCTGAAGCAATCGAATCATCAAAAATGGCCGTAATTTTTAAATCTTTATACTTGCCAGTTGTATCATTATCAATAATTTTGTGAAATAATTCAAAATAGTTAATCGCATCTTCAATACTTGAGGTCGCAAATAATCCACTAAAATTTCTTCTAGAGCTACGATTATATCAATCCTCGATAATGAACTTAGCAACACTATTTTGATAGAAGGCATTGCTAAATGCTTTTTTGTCTTTCAATTTTTTCTCAATTTCAATATATTCATCGTTGTCTTTTGATTTATCATCAATCATCATCTTGATTGTTCTTCATTCTGAAGAAAACTTAGGATTGGTTTCAGCATCAAATGTTTTTATAATATCTAAATTATTTTTTGAAAAATATTCAATTGACTCTTTGGTCACGGCACTGTAACCTGATTGTTCTAATCATTTTGTGTAGATTAATGGTTTATCAAGCGTAATATAATCAATTGAGAATTTCAGAACCTTACCATCTTTAATTCCGTTTGCGATCGTATAAGTATGGATTGGTTCGTTACCCCCAAAAATATCTCTAGTTGTTAAATTATTTTTCGAATTACTACTAAAAATAGGTGTTCCGGTAAAACCAATAACTACTGAATTTTTAAAGAAATTAATAATTTCCGCATATCTTTGGCCCGAGACAGATCTATGTGCTTCATCAAAAATGAAGACAAATTTCTCATCGGCCAATTTAGAAAATCTAACCTTATCTTTTTTATCAGAAACAACTTCACTAAGTTTATTAATGGTTGTCACAATAATTTGTTTACTTATATCGGTTTTAAGAAGTTTATCACCTAATTCTTTTGAATTTTTAGGAACTAAAACACAACTTTCTTGCTCGCTTTTTCTATTTTCAAATCTGTTAAATTCGTTTTGTGTTTGGTTATTTAAAGCTACTCTGTCGACAACAAATATAACCTTATTAGCGTAATTGTAGTCTAATAATAATCTTGCTGTTTTGAAACTTGTTAATGTTTTACCTGAACCGGTAGTGTGTCAAACGTAACCACCTTTAATTGCCTGACTACCATCGCCGGTTTTTCAAATATCTTCGGCCGAAGATTTGTCAAATTTTTGCATAATTGATTCAACCGCATGGAATTGATAACTTCTCAATAACAATAATTCATCATCTTCATTGTTAGCAATGCTATAATCTTGAATTAATTTATGTGCTGCTGGAATACTTAAAAATTGATTGCAGATTGTTTCTCAATCATCGATTGGCAAATTGTCAAAATTCGTTCAAGACATTCTGTTTTCAATGTTTTTCTCAAACATGTTAAATTTAGTGGCGTTCGGTCAATAACTCATTTTATTCGGGGTCATAGCAACCAAAACTTGAACAAACCCAAATAACCCTTGATAAATACCGTTACGGAAATAAGTTTTTATTTGATCTCTTGCCTTGCTAAAACGACTAGCCGAGCGTTTTAATTCAATGTGATATAAAGGAACACCATTAATCAATAAAACGACATCAAGTCTTTTTTCATTTTTTCTCTCAATATTAACCTCAGTAGCTACCTGATAAATATTGTCTGCTGGATTTACTTTGCCATGCGGAAAGAATCTAAGATATACATCTTTTTGATAATCTTCGCTTCTTTCATCAGTTCTGTTTATTGAAATCAAACCTTCTCTTAATGATTCATTTGCTTTTGAAACCGTTTTAGTATATATATCAACTTTTCGTTTTAACTCTTTAAATTCTTCATCAGTAATTGGGTATTCCCCCAATTTATCTTTATTCATTTGATTTAGAATTTTACGTCAGTTGTTTCAAATTTGATCTTCATCGACGTTGTTCATTCTACATGGAATTGAATCGCTTGTATTGGTTCCAAAAACTTTTCAGTTGCCATACTTAGTCAAATGTTCAGTTAAATCTTTCTGAAATTCTTTTTCAGTATCATAATTAAAATTGCTCATATTACACCTTAATATTTTTATTTTCTTTATTAAATTTTACCATACGATAATAAAGCTGTTTACAGCAAAGCATTTATACACAAAATAAACAGAATTTCATTAAATTAAAAAAAATAACACCTTTATTGAGCAAAATGTTAATTTTTATTTTTCTATTATTTATTTAGATTATTGTTATGAATTTTTGAATATTTTTTTAATTGAATCACCTATTAATTCTATCAATCCGACAACTAAGGCATTTCCCATTAAAAAATAGCGAAATTTTTCAGTGTTTGCTTTAATTGTTCAATTATCAGGAAAACCATTAATTCTTTCTGCTTCAACCGGGGTTAAAGTTCTATATTTATTTGTTTGTGGATCAAGAATTATATGAGAAGTACGACTTACATTGGATTCAGTAGTTAACATAGTTCTGGCCGGTAAATCTAAATTATCTGGGAATGACATCGCCCCCTCGGAATAATAATATTCGTCACCATTTGGCTTAAATCTTAATATTTTTTTACTTGATTTAAAATATTTAAATTTTTCAACTTTTTCATCATCTAAATAATATTTATTATCAACATCAGATTCTAATATATCACGTAAAATTAGCTGTTTTCCTTTATAAACTGCCTTAACTCGCTGCGTGTAAATAGTGTCATTAATTAAAATTCCCGAATTTTGAAAATAATCGAAACTGAACTTATCAGAAACTTCATAAATATCTCCATAATCAGATAAACTAGTTGAATATACTTTACCTTCAGATACAGATTGGAAAGCATTATTCAAAACCGTATTAAAGTTCAAATAGTTTTCGCAATCATCTTGCGAAATATTTTCTTTATAAAAATCTAAATCTGTTCTGTACGCAACAATAAAGATTCTTTTTCTTTTTTGTGGGAATCCATAATCAGCTGCATTTACAACCCTTCATTCAACACAATATCCCAAATCTCTAAAACACTTAAGAATAATACCGAAATCCCTACCTCTTTGTTTCACGGGCATTTTAATTAATCTATCAACATTTTCCAGAAGAACTAATTTCGGTTTTTTAGTTTGGATGATATCTCTAATTTCCCATCATAAAACACCTTTTTTTCCAACGATGCCAGCAGCTTTATTGCCACTAGCAACACTATAATCTTGACAAGGAAAACCACCACACAGCAAATCATGGTCAGGGACATCATATTTTACTTCAGCGATATCAAAGTTAATACAATTAGCCTTGTTCTTAAAATTATCTACATAACAATTAAAAGCAGATTGGTTCTTTTTGGAAGGTTCTCACTGATTAGCTCAAATTGTATTAAAAAATTTGGGTGAAGACTTTTCAAGACCGATTCTGAATCCTCCAACACCAGCAAACAATTCGACTACTTTCATAATTTAATCACCTTTCTTTTTTATTATTCCTTCAGTAATTAATTCAATTTCATTTTGGGTGGGAACTGCTAACCCATTTCCTCTTTGAAACTTTTGCATTAATTCATAAAATTTGATTTTTTTATTTAAATAGCCAATAATTGATATATGGGTTTTAAAAGTATTTAATCTTCCATTATTTTCTTTTCAAGGCTCATTTTTGACGCTTTCTGCTCGATAAAAATATTTACAATCTTCGTTTTGGGCTAATAAATCGTTATATAGCAAATACGCCTCGAATGAAAAACCTCTTATGTGACCAATAGAATTATTTAGAGTTTCTCAAATTTTATTGTCAATATTTACTTTATACCAATCGAAATCAATGTATGCAACATTCTTAATTGAATTATTAATGACATCTATTGTTTCCACCTTCACTTTTTCATGAACTAAAATAGAATCATACAATAAGGCAGTTCTGTAAAATAAGGCTGCAATTTGAGCTAAAATACCGTGACTCTTATTTCTTAATAAATTTTCTAAATCATTTCATATTTCCGGGAAGGCCAAATCATCCATGGCTTCACCATTTAAATTCAAAAGTTTAGGTCTGAAATCTCAAGGTCTGGCTTTATCACCAGTAAATTTTGTTTCTTTTCCAGGATATTGAATGTATATTTTTTCATTCTCTAAAGTTTCATATAAAAGCAACCTACGCTCTAATTTTCCAAATTCTAAGCCGGTTTTATCTAATTGAGAAAACGAGTTAATATTAAATAATTTTCTGTTTTTAGTGATTTTAGATTTTATATTCGAAATGTACTCTTTTAAATAATCTATTATTAAATTTTTTTCATTGTCATTCATCATTGTTTTTACATTATACAAACAATCACAAACAATTCAAATGAATTAAAAAAGAAATACAAATACTCTAATAGTTAAGTAATTAAAGAGTTAATAAATTATTTATCATTAAATATGTTTATACGCTTTTAAATAATTTATTAATATAAGAAAAATAATTTTTTTCATTTTGTTACTAACAAACATTTTGATAAAATTTGTGTATTAACTATATTTTAAGTTATTCTAGTTCCTTCAATACTCTTCCGTCTGCATTCTTTCAATCAGTTTGACCATTAGTGTTCATTCCCAAAACAAAAGATGCAGCATAAGAGGGGCTATTAAAAAGATAATTTTTTGTAAGTTTACCATTTATTATCTCGTTATTTTTTCTACAATTTTCCCTAATTACCTTTATAGATTTAGGGATTGAATTAGAGTCAATAACCTCAATCATACTGTCTTTAAGCACGACAAATCCTTCATTTGTTCTAATGCATCTAGCCTCAATTATATTATTAGACTTTTTACTTTTTCTTGATAGATATAACATTAATTCCTGAGTTTCAATGATTGGCTTCTCTTCTTCCGCTTTTTTAACCAAAGGAACAAATACTTTATAACCTAAGACCCCAAGCACCATTTTCGAATAATAAATAAAATCCTCTAATTCAGATTCTTTTTCTTCTGTAACATTTCCAGGATTAGGATCATTACTGTTTTTAACATTTATTCTATCAGTTGAGATTGCCATATTAGTAAATCTATTTTCTAGATAACATATTTCAGTCGGCCCGAATGAATTATTTTGTGTTGTAAGCATTACTGCATCACTGAAGTAGAAGTCATCTTTTAAATGTTCAATTACTCTTAATAAGACACCTTCACCATTTTTTCTATTACCGGCTTGTCCAATATATACTGCGTCTTCGCAGGATTCATCTTTACCAAATAGAAAATAAACTCCACTTTGTTTCAAATCTTTTCTATCCCGGCACTTATCAAGATATGATCTTGGCACCTTATATACTAAACCAGTCCAATTTGCCAGTGTACATTTTATTGTTCCTGTAACATCTCCATCCATTAAATAGAGATTGAAATTTTTACTATTATTCATTAATTTTCCTTTCAAATTTATATTTTTATTAATTATACATTTAAACTAAAACAAATATCTAGTTACAGAAGCTAAAAATCATTTAATGAAATAAAAAAAGAAATATAAATACTCTAATATTTAAGCAATTAAAAGGTTAATAAATCATTTGAAAATTCACTTTTAGTTTTGATTAACTTAATTTAAACAAAAATAGTAATATAACAAACTTAATTTTTTTGTTCGAGATTCAAAGAAATGATTTAGTAAATAAATAGAGAAATTAACTAGAATTTTCGATAACTAATATCTTTTGTAGAAAATTTTGAAAAGAAGCGATAGTAAAAACTTAATTGAATAAATCATGAAATTCAAAAAATATGGTTCACTGTAAATATTAAGTGGATATTTATATTTTAAAATGAAAAATCTGCGTATCACACGCCCATTACAAAATCTGAAACAAATTTATCAAATAATTTTATTATCTATTAAGATTGCAGTTGTCAATATTCATCAATTGAATATGTAAATCTTATATCTGTTAAAATTGAATAGTTTCTTTTCCAGAATTGGAAATTCATTAGATAATAAAGAGAATATTTTTTGAGTGATAAAAATAGAAGTTTATCCTAATTTTCACAATAAAAAGAAAACTCTTATTTTCAATTAATTAAAAAACTAAATTATGAATGAATTAATTAATATAATAATTAATTTATAAAAATACATTTGTAATTAACTCGTAAATATCGAAACCATATATAAACAATAAAATTATTTTGGTCTAATTTTCATAGTTAATATTGATTAAATTAACGTATTTTTTATTAAGCACTATAATCAATAGTTTTTTCATGTTCTGATAAAACTAAATTACATAAGGTTAAATACAAGAAAAAAAGACTCAAAACAACTTTTCTCATATAAATAAATTTTGATGCTGCAATGTTTTAATTATTTCATTTCTTTATTAATGTCATGAGAAGTTGTTTATTTAGCATCAAACTTCTAACAATTATGTTTTCTTGTTGTACAGTCTGTTCTAGTTATATAAGCAGATAATATAAAAAAATATTGGGACTGCCCAATATTATTATATTTCCATTGTTGGTTCGATATTAACAGGCGCCTGTGTTCCGATTTCGATTTCGAAACGATAATGTTTTTGTTTGGTTGTCGGCGATGTTAACACTTTAAATGAGACACCATCTACTTCAAATTTGGTGTTTTTATTTAATTTTTCTGTGTGTTTGGTTTTTGCTCATTTTTCTAATGTTGAGTTCAATTCCATATCTGATAATTCTAATTCTAAATTCATTTGTTTTAGTACTTGTTTCATTTTAACACCACCAGAAACATGGAATAATTCAAGACTGATTTCGAAGAATTCGTTTAATTCATCCTCATCATATTCATCATATATTTCACCTACAATTTCTTCAAGAATATCCTCAATAGTGATTATTCCCAAGATTTCACTCGAAGACATATTATTTGTGACAAATGCCATTTGCGCCCGTTCAAATCTTAATCTCTCCAGTGCTGAAGCTAAGGTTGAATTAGCACTGATAGTTGGTACAGATTTCATATATGTTATGACTTTACCTTTTTTTAGGAAGAAGATATCCTTTAATAAAACAATACCTAGGAATTGACCATCTTTTTCAATTGGCAGTCTTGAATAGTTTGTCTTTTTAAACATTTCTTGCGCTTGCGCAATTGTTGCATTATACGGTAGATAAGACATATCTTTAATCTTAATATAATGTTTTCTAATTTTGGTTGTGTCTAAATCCAAAGCGTTTTGCGCCATGATGCTTTCATTAGCTTCTAAAACACCTTCAGTGTGAGCTACATCTAAAAGATTTTTAACATCTTGTTCAGTGTTTGTGATATAAATACTTTTACTAATCCTACCGATTAATCAACAAATTGGGAAAAATACTCAGTACAGTACTTCCAAAACATAACAGAATGTTTTAGCAACTTTTTCTGGATACGCTTTAGCAATTAATTTTGGTAATATTTCACCAATAATAACAATAATAGGGGTTAAAACAGCAGTTGAAATTAGGGCCGAATATTGCTCAACAGAAGCGTTTAAGTTTTTCGAAAGTAAGTATGAAACAGCTGCTGAAAGAGCAATATTAACTAAGTTATTACATATTAGAATTAAACCTAACATACGGTTAAAAAATTTATATTGTTTCTTGATTAATTTTGAACCAAATTCTTTTTTATCAATCATTGTTTCAAGTTTGCCCGGATTCAATGTTGAGTATGCAGTTTCACAACTGCTAAAAATTGAACTACAAAGTAGTAAGAATACTAATATTGGAATTAGTATGATACTGAGTCTATCCATTAATTATCACCTTCTATTTCTTTAAACTCATCGTAAAAATTTATGTCGGTAAATTTACCAATATGTGGTAAAAATCTTAGACCAATTTTACCCGTTTGGCCATTACGGTGTTTTGCTAAAATTAATTCAGTAACTTCACCGATATTTTTGCTTTCGTTTTCGACTTCTATATCTTTATTTTTTGAATTATAGTAGTTTTCACGGTATAAAAACATTACAATATCGGCATCATTTTCAATAGAACCCGATTCACGAAGGTCAGCTAGCATAGGTCTTTTGTCTTCACGCGTTTCGGTTTGACGGTTTAATTGAGACAATACTAAAATTGGTACATTTAACTCAAGGGATAGTGTTTTTAGACTTCTTGAGATTCTAGTAATTTCCAGTTGTCTATTTTCCCCACCACGACCTTTTGTAGTTGATGAAATTAATTGTAAATAGTCAACTACGATTAAATCAATTGGTTCTACTTTATGCAAACGACGACATTTTCATAAAAGAGTTTGCAGTTCGTTTTCGTAAGTATTATCAATAAAAAGATTTAAACGGTCAATCCAATTATTTTTAGTTGCATTAATTTTTAAAATCTCATCGTCAGTTAATAATTGTGGTTTTTTAAGTTTGTACTGATCCACACCAGACATAAATGAATAAATTCTACCCATTAGTTGTTTAGGGGACATTTCCAGACTGAAGAATGCAACACGACGATTGCGTTTAGTAACTTTATTTTTTGACCTAGCAACATTGACTGCAATATTTAATGCTAAGGCTGTTTTACCAATACCGGGTCTGGCAGCTAAAATCAGTAATTCCGATCCATGTAGACCTTGAGTGGCAACATCAATGTCTTTAAAGCCAGTTGGAATTCCCCTGATAGAGTTTGGGTCAGCATTTTTTAAAGTGTTTAACTCATCATAATATTCATCACTGACTGATTTCGCAGTTAAAAAGTCTTCACCATCTTTAGCTCGATCAACATCCATTAACAATTTTTGAATTTGGTTAATTAACGAATTTTCATCTAAATTATGGTCTAATCTGTTAAGTTGATTTTGCATTTCGCTAATTCTTGCTTGAATAGTTCTTAATTTCGTTAATTTGATTAATTCTTCTAAATAATTTTGGATATTAGAAGGCAAACCTGCCGAGGCATAAACTTCAGTTAATAGCATTGGTGTTACTAATGTTTCATTAGTTTTTTTAGCTAATTCAAGTATTTGTTGGTTGTTAATACTGATATTGTTTTTATACAAATGAGACAATACGATAAAAAGTCGTTTGTGTTCAACGACTGCAAAATCTTCTTCCAATAAGTAAGGAATAACATTGTCGGCGTATTTATTATCCGAAAGCACTACTCCTAAAATATTTTTCTCATACAGAACATTAATGTGAATTGAGTTACCGGACGAATTTTCTGGTTTATTTAACATTGACTTGTACCTCTACTTTAAATTTAGCTACAATATCCTTGTATAAAATTATATCAATTTCATGTAAACCGTTTGACACAATATGAACTTTTTGCACTGAATATTTATCAAGTTTGTAGCCTTTTTTAACTAAATCTCTGTTGATATCTTTAGTAGAAATTGATTTATGCACGATTAAATTTCCGTGGGCATCAATTAAAGCATCTAACTGGTAAGTTAATTTATCATTTTCTAATTGTTGCTTCAATTCAAGAGCCTTAGCACGAATTTCCATTTCGTCATTAGTCATATCTTTAAGACGTTTATCTAATTGGTATTTAGTTTTTTCGTTGTATGGAACCCCAAAACCTTTGGCAACCAAAAAGTTAGCCCCATAGCCATCTGATACTTCAATAATGGTATTAGCTTTACCATCTTTACAATCTTTTAATAGTATTATTTTCATTATTTCACACTCACAATCGCTTGTTTAATATTATCTATAAATGTTTCTAGGTCATCAGTAGAAACTGCTGCTGCTGCTGCAAAACCTCCACCACCACCGACACCTTCACAAATTATTTGAACATTTGTGTCAATGCCACGAGCTGATAATTTGTATTTATCGCCTTTTTCTTGTCGAGCTACAACAAAACTTGCTCTCCGGCCATCGATTCTTAAAATTTCTTCTGCCGTAATAGAAATTAAATCGTCTGACATTGGAACGTCAGCATATGCAAGGAAAAATCCTTCTTTCACTTCTTCCAACGATTCCAGCATTTTATTTACCTTGGCATAAGTTTCAGCATCTATTTTTAATGCATTAGCCGCTACTGTTGAATTCGCTCCTCTGGTTTCCAATCAACTTGCTGCCTCAAAAGTTTTAGATGTTGCGTGTTTTTGGAATTGTAATGTATCCAAACAAATTCCGTTTAATAACATTTGAGCAGTAATTAAATCAACAACCACTTTGCGTTTTGAAAAAATTAACATCTCGGTAACCAATTCACTGGCCGATGAAGCTGAAGTTGCAATAACTCTGTTTTCTTTTGGTGCAAAATCAATTGATAACTTCATTCTGTGATGATCTAAAATGAAGATATTTTCCGACTTGACATTTTTTATTGCTTCTGGATTGTCCGTACGTGTAGGATGAGCATTATCCACAAAGAAGACAATTGTATTCTCGTCAGAAATTTTATTTGCAACCTGAGGTTTAATAAAATTGTCTCCAATGTTTTCTCAATATTGTTGTAAGACTTTTTTAGTTGTAGAGTCTTGTGTGGCAGAACATATATATACTTGTTTACCATATGTTTTGCATAAAGCTAAAACCCCCATCGCTGAACCAATCGCATCTAAATCTGCCACGGCATGTCCATAGATAATTACCTTATCTAATTTTGGATTGAGTAATCTTTGTTCTACTAAACCAGTTAGGTTTCGAATTCTAGTTCTATCAACGCTAGGTAGAATTTCTGTTGTTGAACCAAAGTAAATTGGATGATCATATGGAGATAAAACAACAACTTGATCACCACCACGTCCTTGTGCCTGTAATAAGGCGCTTTTTGCTAAATCTATTTTAGTTTGATATTCATTGGCCCCATATGCAAAACCGGCTGAAACTGAAACTACAATGTTATTGTTATCGGTTTTAAGAACTTGGTGTAATTTATCAAAGAATTCGAACTTAGCCTCTATCATCTTATCTAGTGAAATTTTGTTTGTAACAAGTAAAAATTTCCCATTAGTATTGTATTGACGATAAATCAAATTATATGTTTGAACTAAATTGTCTAGAACTGTAATAACGCTTTTATTGAGGTTGTATAGCTGTTCCTCAGAAAGAATTGATTGATATAGTCAGTAATTATCAATTTCAAGTTCGCCGACTACTGCTTGTTCTTGACTGTAAATCTGCATGCTTCTTTTTTCAAGAGAATTATCTCTAATCGAAACATAGTTATTCAAAGGAAACACAGAAGCTACGTAATACGAGTTTTCGTGTTTAAATTCATATTCTCTTTTCTTTTCGGAAAAATTAACAAAAATCGATTCGAAAAATTTATGTAATTTTAAACCTACTAAATGTTTGCCAAAGCGAGTGCGAATAAACTCACTTGTTTGGATTATATTGCCGCTCATATCGTAAATTATTGTACCTACTTGATTATGAACCATTATTTCATCAACAAATTTACTATATGAAGATTTTATTGATGATTGGTTAGAAATAAAAGTTTTAATTGATAACACAATAAAAGTGCCAGTCAATACCGAGCCTAAAATCAGTAGCGATGTAAATATTGCTGATCAAACTTTTGCCACATCTAATCAAAGCATTATAAATGAGGCGACTACTAAAAATATTGTCATAATCGCAACCAAAATGTAAAGGATTAATTTTCTTTTTAAATTCATATTTAGAATTATATATAAAAATACAGAATATTTTCTCAGATATTGTTATAAATGCAATAAAAAAACGGAAATCCGTTATTTTAAGTATTTTTTTAAGTACTGGCCGGTAAAACTCTGTTCACATTGAGCAACTTGTTCAGGAGTGCCTGAAGCAACTATTTTGCCTCCATTGACACCACCCTCTGGCCCTAAATCAATGATGTAATCAGCACATTTAATGACATCTAAATTATGTTCAATAACAATAACTGTATCACTGCCATCAACAATTTTGTTTAAGACATCTAATAATTTTTTAACATCGTGTGGGTGCAAACCAGTTGTTGGTTCATCAAGTACATAGACAGTCTTTCCGGTTGGTTTTTTCTGTAAGTAAGTTGCCAATTTGACTCTTTGCGCCTCGCCTCCACTCAGTGTTGTTGAAGGCTGACCTAATTTAATATAACCCAGACCAATTGATTGAATTACTGCTAATTTTTCTTTAATTTTTGAACGATTTGCAAAGAAATCGTGAGCTTCATCAACACTCATATTCAATACATCTGATATGTTTTTTCCACGATATTTGATTTCAAGTGTTTCAAGTGTATAACGTTTGCCGTCACAGTCATCACAAGCAATATAAACGTCAGGAAGAAAATGCATTTCAATTTTTATTACACCATCTCCACTACATTTTTCACATCGTCCGCCCGGGACATTAAAACTAAAATTAGATTTTGTATAACCTCTTGATTTAGCTTCAGTAGTTGAAGCGAAAAGATCTCTAATATCATCGAAAACTGAAATATGTGTTGCCGGGGTTGAACGAGGAGTTCGCCCAATTGGGCTTTGAGAAATTGGAACAACTTTATCAATAGCTTGAATATTATTAATTGACTTAAATTTACCCAATTTATCGGTACTTTTATTGACAACTCTTTGTATTCCTTTTACGAAAATCTCATTTACTAATGTGCTTTTTCCCGATCCGCTCATACCTGTGACAGCAATAAATTTGCCAAGCGGAAATTTAACATCAATATCTTTAAGATTATTTTCCTTAGCACCATAAATTGTTACAACCTGACCATTTCCAGAACGACGAGATTTTGGTACATCAATAGAGAGTTTACCACTTAAATACTGTCCAGTCAGTGATTCTGGACAATTTTTAATATCTTCTAAGCTTCCTTGTGCAACAATATTTCCACCTTGTGCTCCCGCCAACGGTCCAATATCCACCAAATGTTCTGCAGCTCTAATGGTGTCTTCATCATGTTCTACAACAATTAAAGTGTTACCGATTTCGACCATGTTTTTCAATGTATTAATTAGTCTTTCATTATCTTTTTGATGAAGTCCAATCGATGGTTCATCTAGTACATATAAAACACCAGTCAAATTAGAACCGACTTGCGTTGCTAATTTAATACGTTGACTTTCGCCACCAGATAGTGTTTCAGCACTACGATTTAAACTTAAATAACTTAAACCTACATTTTGCAAAAATGTTAGTCTATTTATTAGCTCTGTAATAATCAGTGAAGAAATTTGAACTTCGGTATCCTGTAATTCGATGTTTTCAATTGTAAATAAGGCCTCTTCGATTGATTGTCTGGCAAAATCGTCAATGTTCATACCATTGATTTGTACAGCTAAAGCATATTTATTTAAACGTGAATAATTGCAACGTGAACATGGATATGAACCCATATATTTTTTTAATCAATCTCTCACTGCTTGAGATGCTGTTTCCATATATTTACGTTCCACAGTATTTAAAATACCTTCAATGCGTTTAGTTCTTCTTATTCGGTTTCCAGAAGTGGAAGTTAATACATATTCTAATTCTTCATCAGCACCGTATTTAATTATGTCTAATTCTTCTTTGGATAAATCCTCAATTGGGATTGTTTTATCAATTTGATAATGATCTAACAAAATATCAAATTCTTGTCATTCAAGATTTTGAGTATTAACTGTATTTTCATAAATCTTAATGCCACCTTCATTAATGCTTCTTCAAGGTTCAGGCACTAGCGCTTCGAAACTTGCTCGCAAATCAACGCCTAAGCCCTTACATTGATCACAAGCCCCGGCCGGTGAGTTAAAAGAGAATAATCTTGGCTCAATCTTCGGCATTTCAAAATCTTTGTAAAAACAGGAGTGTAATTTTGAAAAAACCTTACTGTAACCATCTGTTGATTCAACCTTAACTAATCCTTTTCCATAATCAGCGGCAACAGATATTGCTTCAGCAATTCTGGCTCTATTTTCTTCGGTTAAAACAACTCTATCAACCACAATATCAATATAATGTTTTGAATTTTTATCCAAATCAATTTTTTCATCAAGGTCATAAATTTGACCATCAATTTTTAGGCGTACAAAACCCTCTTTTTTAAGTTTTTCAATTAAATTTACATGAGTTCCTTTTTCGTTTTCCACGACTGGTGCCAAAATGAATAATTTTGAATCAGGATCTAATGAATAAATTGAATCTAAGATATCTTTATTAGTTTGCGAAGTTATCTCAATTTTGTGTTTTGGACAAAACGGTTTACCAATTCTTGCGAATAATAATCTTAAATAATCATAAATTTCAGTAACAGTACCAACTGTTGAACGAGGGTTATTGTGGGTAGTTTTTTGCTCAATAGCAATTGATGGACTAAGGCCATCAATTGCGTCTACATCAGGTTTATTAGTTCCTCCAAGAAATTGTCTAGCATAATTACTTAAACTATCAACATATCTTCTTCGACCTTCTTCATAAATTGTATTAAATGCTAAAGAAGATTTACCTGAACCCGATAAACCAGTAAAGACAATTAGTTTATTTTTTGGAAGCACTAAATTAACGTTTTTTAAATTGTTTTCTCTAGCACCTTTAATCGTAATGTTTTCTTTTGTTGACATAACCATCTCCTTTAATTACTATTTTCTAATTCGATAATAACATCTCTAATTTCAATAGCTTTTTCATAATCCAAATTTTTTGCTGCTTCGTTCATTTTTTCTCTTAATTCATTTATTAAATCAATTTTTGCTTGTTTTGAATTAACCTTACGTTTATTATCACTCAAGAAGAAACTTATTTCTTCGTCCTTAGCATCATCTAAAAGTGAGTCGGGAATATCTTTGATAATAGTTTTAGGCGTAATGTTATGCAATCTATTGTATTCAATTTGCAATTGGCGTTTTTCAAGATTATCATCAATAGTCTCTTGCATGCTTCTAGAAACTTTATCAGCATAAAACAAAACACGTCCATTAGCATTACGAGCAGCACGACCTGCAATTTGAATTAAGGACTTTGTATCACGCAAAAAACCTTCCTTATCAGCATCTAAAACAACAATTAAGCTAACCTCCGGTAAATCAATCCCCTCACGCAATAAATTAATACCAATTACTGTGTCGTAGACACCTCTTCTCAATTTTAAAAGAATCCTATTTCTTTCAAAAGTATTGTGTTCTGAGTGAATAAAAGCAACTTTTTCGTTTTTTTCAAGATAATGTCTTGTTAATTCTTCCGCTAATCTTTTGGTTGTTGTTAAGATTAATGTTCGCTCATTTTTTGATTTTTGTTTTTGTAGTTCGTCATAGATATCCTCAACTTGGTTTTGACTACTTCTAACTTCAATGATTGGGTCTAACAACCCTGTTGGACGAACATATAAACGAGTAATAACACCATATGTTTTATTTAATTCATATTCCTCAGGTGTGGCTGAAATATAAATCGTTTGAAAATCAAAACTGTTTTCGAATTCTTCGAATTTTAAAGGTCTGTTATCTAAAGCACTTGGCAATCTGAAACCATAATCAACAAGAGTTTGTTTACGGCTTCTATCGCCTAAATACATTGCTCTTAATTGAGGAAGCATCATATGGCTTTCATCAATTATTAATAATGGATTTTTATCAGCAAAATAATCGAGCAATGTATATGGTCGCTCCCCAGCCTCACGTTTATCGAAATATCTTGAATAATTTTCAATACCATTGCAAACACCAAATTCGCTCAATGAATCCATATCTTTTCTTGTGCGTTCATCTATTCTTTGTGCTTCCAATAATTTTCCATTTTTACTGAAATATTCAATTCTTTCCTCAAGTTCTTTTCCAATTTTTTCGACAACTTGTTTGGTTAATTCTGAACCTACAGTGTATGCGTCTCCGGGGAAAATTCTAAACTTTTTATAAGTCTCAAATATTTGTTTTGTAACAGGGTGACAGGTTGAAATCTTTTCTATCTCATCGCCAAAAAAATCAACTCTTATTAAAAATTCAAATGAGTGAGCAGGTCTAATAAAAACTATATCTCCTTTTGAACTAAAACTGCCTAATGTTAATTCAACTTCATTTCGATTATAGTTTTTTTGCACTAATTCCTTTAAAAAGTCATTTCTTTTATATTTGTCTCCAACCTGGATAAAGAATATTTGTTCGCGATATTCTGTTGGATTAAGAGCACCATAAATTGCTGATACCGAAGCAACAACAATTGTATTATTATTAGTTAAAAGAGAATTATACGCAGACATTCTCATTGCTTCAATTTCTTTATTAGTTTGAGAATTTTTTTCAATATATGAATCCGATGAAGGAATATACGCTTCTGGACGATAATAGTCAAAATAAGAAACAAAATATTCAACATTGTTTTCGGGAAAAAAACCTTTCAACTCACTATATAACTGGCTGGCTAAAGTCTTATTATGAGATAACACTAAAACGGGTCGATCAAAATTTTTAATTACATTAGCAATCGTAAAGGTTTTTCCGCTACCTGTGACGCCTTTTAAAACTTGGAATTTTTCGCCGCTATTAATATTATCAACTAATTCATTTATTGCTGATGGTTGATCACCTGCGGGTTTATACTTAGAGTGTAGTTTATAATTAGACATAAAACCTCTTTCATTTATTTAAATTTTATACGTAAATTAGAAATATTGTTATTTTTAATTATTAGTTTAATGTTAATAATTCTATTACGAACCTAATTTAACTTACGAATAATAAAAGCCAATAGAGCATTTCTATTGACTTTTACATGTTTAAAACGAATGTTAATTAAAATTGATAATTATTTTTTCTTTTTATTGCTAATACTGTCTCTAACTTGGCCAGTTTTTCTGTGAATAAGCACAGAACCATTACGTTTTTTTGTTAATTCGTTAGCATAAGCAATTGCTTCCTTTTGGGTATCAAATAATTTGGTTGGTCTTGTGTTGCCTACACCTTTTACTTGCCATTTGCCATTATAAGGAGTAACGTGGTAGACACTTGCTAATGATTTTTCATTTTCTGCCATATTTCCTCTTTCTATCTTTTTTTCTTTAACAATTTAATTTTAATAAAAATGTATAAATAAACTAATAAATAATAATAAATTACTGATTTTTAATTATTTAACGTTGTATTTTGATTAATATTTAGTTCTATGTCGCTTTTTTGACGTTTTTCTTTTGAACTAAATAATTTTTTGTGTTTTGTGTTTGCGGTGTAAACGTGTCCATCAACTTTTTTGACATCTAATACAGTCACGAAGGCATTTTCGTCAACGTTTCTGATCATATCTAATAATTGAGCAGCATCAATAAATAAACAGGTTGTTATCAAAATTTGTTGTTTTTGATTTGAATATCCACCACGCGCATCAACTATTGTTGTTGCGTATGTTTTGTCTTTACAATTAAGAATTGCTTGTTGTATTTCATTTACTTTTGAAGAAATAACTTCAACCCTTACTAATTGGAATTTAGGGAAGAATATGTTCAAAGTGATAGCATTTACCAAAATCATCAATACACCAGCTATAAAAGTTGGACTAAAGAAATTTTGCATTGCTCATGGACCTACATTAAAATTTTGATATTCATGTCCCGTTATTGCGTGACCTGCCGGAATATATGTACCAAACAAATTAGCAATAATTAAACATACAAGATGAATCAATAAAAATACTGAACCCATATCACGGAATTTTTTTTTGGACATATAGATAGCTACTATATCAAAACCTGCTGAAGACGATCCGGTTATTAATAACACAGCATTAAAAATAGCTTGCAAAATCCCAAACAACATAGCATAAAAGAATATTGAAAATTCTTTCAAATTTGCAGTATCTCAAATAATAATTTCAACATTTTTTAAAACATCTGCTCCATCTATTGCCGGTAACGAAGTATTGGGGTCAGAGAAAATAAATCAATGCTCAGCCCCAGGAATAGAAGCACATGCAAAACCACTAATTGTTGAGCTAGCTAAATAAGCAAAATTTAATAATGCAAATTTTTTATCTATTTTTTTGTAAGCAAAAACAAATAAGGGGACATTTCCGAGAAAGTTTACCAACCAAAAGAGAATATTAAACAAGGTCTTATCGGTATTAAATATTCTCGTAAAACGACCCAAAGCTTGAGCTAGTGCCCCCAATCCCATTTGGTATAAACCAGTGATTTGAATCATTGTGAATTCAATTACACCGAATATTAAACCAATTACGATTGACAAAGCAATTTGTCAACCTAGCTTATTGATTCTATATAACGTTGAAAAATGTAGAAATGATTGTTTAATTCTATTTCTTTTAATCTCTGTAACTCTTGTTACTTCTAGTTCGTTTGCTTTTTTCATAATCAGTTCTAATTATAATATACAAATATTTTTGTGCTACCAGTTATTTAATTTTTGTCCTTAACTAACAGTTTGTTTTTTACCAATTTACACATCTAACAATAAAAATCATGATTTAATAATAATTTATCATTATGACTAAACAAATAATATGTATTAACTATGTTCCTATTAAAAAAATAATAAACATTTATAATTAAAGTATGAGAAAAAACAAACTTAAAAAAAATATTATACTATCAATACACACAACTGCCGTTTTAGCCACAACGATGTTTTCCTCATCCTGTTTTAATAGCAAAAATAATGAATCCTTTAAACATCAAACACAAGGTCGTACTGGTAAACCTGATACTTCAAATATAACTCCATCA
>NZ_JAHMHK010000006.1 GCF_018913985.1 Mycoplasma zalophidermidis | reverse complement strand
TTTTATTAATATAATCATTTAAGATTAATTCTTTGTTCATATTTTCTCCTTATTAATACATCAGCTATTTTTTAGCTAATTAAAATTATATTAAAATGAGTGCACTTTGGGAATATATTTTAATTAGCGACGATAAATGCAAGGTGAAATAAATGACTATATAAAATAATTTAAAGATACAAAATGCTAAATATTTATTTACAAACCATTTTAGTAGCATTAGATATAAAAAAATGTGAGTTAAAAGAATTTTAAAATTTTGTATATGTTTAATTTTGAATTAATTCATACAAAACAACGTAAACAATGAATTAAGAGGCACAAACAAAAATCAAAATCCGAATTACTGAAAAACTTTTTAATAAAATTCTTAAAATTACTTTCTATTAGATATAAATAACTGATTAATAAAATTAAAAAATACTTTTTAATATAAAAAAACGCAAGACCACAAAAAAGAGGTCTTGTTTTTTTTCTTGATTAAATATTTTGAAAAACAAAAAAGAAAATCGGAAGAAACACCATCCGATAGAACTAATACCTGTTTGATTAGATAAATCTATTATCTGATTTTCTAATGTTTTAAGTTGAATTTTTGTGGTATCGCCTTTGGCATTTGCTTTTGCCATTGCATTTTTAAAGTCTATACTCATTTTGCTGATGCACCACCAACAGCTAAAACTCCTGCAGATAAATCTAACATCTTTTTACCAGCCGACTCTATGCCTTTTCCAACAGTCTTAAGTTTAGCTCCGGTATCAGATATTTTAGTTAATGAACTACTTGCAACACTTGCTTCTTTTTCAAGCTCTTTTAGTTTGTTCTCAGTTTCTACTATCTCTCTTTGAAGAGCATCATATTTATCTTCACCTAGCTTCTCCTTTTTCAAGTTGTATTTTTGCTTGTTTATCTGCTTCTTTTAAGGCTTCTAGTTTTTCCTTAGTTCCTTTTAGTTCATTTTGGAGTAGTTTTTGCTTTTGTGCCAAAAGTTCACTATTTCTAGGATCGAGCTTAAGCAGACGATTAAAATCACGAAGAGAAGCCTGCGTTTGTCTTATTGAAGAGTTAACGCCTTTTAAGGCTTTATCAAGACCTGTTGTATCTCCACCAATCTCAACGGTAATACCTTTTATTCTGTTTACTACTTGTCCACCTCCTTCCTAAAATAGGCATGAAAAAAGCACCTACTATTAAGTAAGTGCAAAAAAATATTTAATATTCAGCTAGTTAGACTGTCATTTATTTAAAATCATCGAGTAAATATGCATTTTTATTAAATCTAACGATGCTATTTCTATAAATCCAGTGCTGTTTCATCCAAGAGAAAATCCTCTACTCCAATATATAAAATTCCATCGTTATCAAATCTAGGCACTATTTTGTTTCTAACTATAACAACTTTCTTAAATGAATCTCCTGTTCTTCTTAAGGATTCCGTTTCTTGTATTTGTTTTTCTCTTGTATCAACATTAAGCGCCGATTGAATATAATATCTATTACTTCCTCTATTGATTATAAAGTCTACTTCTAAATTTTTTCTAATCGTTTTTCTATTTTCATCTTTATAGTTATATTCCACAACACCAACATCTACATTTAACCCCCTCATGCGAAGTTCATTATATATTATATTCTCCATAATATGTGACTGCTCATTCTGTCTGAAATTTAACCTTGCATTTCTAAGTCCAATATCTGAAAAATAGTATTTATACGGGGCTGATATATATTTTCTCCCTTTTACATCATATCTTCTGACTTTTTCAATTAAAAAGGCATCTATAAAGTAGTCCAAGTAATTGCTTACCGTAAACTGGGATATCTTTATATTCTTCTCTGACATGAAAGTATTAGCCAGTTTAGTTGGATTGGATAAAGAACCAATAGATGAAGATATAATATCCAACAAATCATCCATTATAGATGCATCTTTAAGAACTTTATTGCGCTCCATTACATCTTTAATATAAGTACTTGTAAAAACATTCTTCAAATACTCGCTCTTTTTTTCATGACTTTTAAGTTGCACAGACATTGGCATTCCACCGTACAGGCAGAATTCATCAAAAGCCTTTCCCTTGTCTCTTTCATAACATGAATAAAATTCTGCAAACGAAAATGGATATACTCTTATTTCATCGCCACGATCTCTAAACTGCGTTAGCACATCTGATGAAAGCATCTTTGAATTACTGCCTGTAATATATACATCTACATTCGGAATTTTCATAAGTCCAAGTACCAAATCAACAAAGTTTACCTTTGAGTCAGTACCTTCTAAATATGGATTATAAATTTCTTCTACAAATTGGATTTCATCGATAAAAATATAATGTTTAAGTCCATCATCTTGAATTTTATCTCTTAAATAATCATCTAATTCTATTGGATTTCTATACTTGATATTTTTTAGACTATCAAGTGCAATCATTATAATTTGATCTTCACGCACTCCACTGGAAAGTAAGTACTTCCTATATAGTTCAAATAAAAGATAAGACTTTCCACATCTTCTAATACCTGTAATAATTTTTACTCTTCCATTATCTTTTTTATCGATAAGTTGATTTAAATATCTTGGTCTTTGTACTTCCACTCTACACTCTCCTTTAATAATATATTGTAAATACGCATTTTTATTAAATCTATTTACAATATTATAGCATTCTCAATCAAAATTTTCGATGATTACTTTTAAAATAAATGCGTATTTACTACTTTTATTAAAATGCATGCTAAAACTTATCAAATTCAGCTTGAACCTGCAACTTTGCTTTATTTTACTCCATCATTGCTTTTTCTGTCCATATATCTAGCACCATTCCTATCGTTACCAAATTCAATTCCTTTATTGATATCCCTAGTTCTACACACCTAAGTAGGAATAAGAGTGGTCTGAGTTTGTCTTATTGAAGAGTTAACGCCTTTTAAGGCTTTATAAAGACCAGTAGTATCCCCACCAATTTCAACCGTAATGCCTTTATTCTTTTAGCTATAAGCTCTCCTTTCTTTGGATTTTGGCATAAAAAAACACCTACCATTAAGTAAGAGCCAAAAAAATATTTAGTATTCAGCTAGTTAGACTGTTATTTTTTTAAAAAGAAGTGAAAGTCTCCCCTTCTATATCTGCCTTTACAATCATAGAAAACTTGTCTAATTTGATCTTCATATCGTATATGTTTTATTTCCTTATTAGTTTTGGTTTTTTTAACGATAATAATATGTTGTTTTTTAATTCACCAAATATCAATAATCTGCTTAATATTTACTCTAAAACCATATCTCTTGTTTAATTTTTTTGCTTCTATATCTATTTTTTTAGGTGTCCCTGAACCTTTACTTTTTTAGGTGATTTACCCGTGTTATATTCTATGCTCATACCTGAATTATGTTGCTTAAACTTATTTCTAATATTTCTAACAGTAGATACTGAAAAAATTTTCTTTTACTGTTCTTAAATATTGCTTATAAAATACAAAAATTTCTTTTAATTTTAGTTTGTGAGTGTTTTCCCATAAATGGCTATTTTCTTTCCTGTAAAATGGATACAAAAAACACCAAAAATCTTTAAATTCGAGTCTATTTTTTTTATCCTAGTTTATTCCTTTACTTTTGAATTTTATTAATTTAATAATCATTGAATTTTGGCTATTTATTGGATTAAAAAATAACGAATTACTCTGTTAATAGAGTATATTCGTTATTTTGCATCTTTTTTATTTTTATCTTTTATCATAAATTTATAGTATGCTTTTTCAATCTCATCATCAGAAAAACCAAAATTCATTTTAAGCTGTTTAATATAATTCATCATCATAAATTGAAACTGAATTTCATCTGATTCGAAATCTTCATCTGTATATGAAAGAGAATAACCAATACAACAAAACACTATATCCATAATTAACAATTTTCTTGGCAATATTTTAGGTATTCTTTTTAATTTCTCCAATGTTTCTTGTGTTGTTGTAACAATTCTTTTTCTTCTGGTTATTTTTACATTCATTTTAAGAAAATCAATATTATATTCTTCATCGTTAAAATTAATTAGTTCTTCATATTCAAAATATAATAGTCTTTTGTTTTTTAATTTTGCTCAATATAAGATATTAAAAATAAATAAGGGAATGATTATTATAAATCCTATAAAACTAAATATATTTACCAAATCTAAAAAAATGTCAAATTTTTTTAATCAATTGTAAATATCTGATTTCCAAATTTTAAAATTCGAATAGAAACTGAACTTTTGTATTGTATAGGTTAAACTTATTATAAATAGTATAAGCATCCAGACGAATCAAATTGTTGAAAAAGATAGATAAAATTTCATTCTATTTTTTCGCGATTTTAAATAAGTGCTTTTATGCAGCGTATTGAGAATTATTGAATTAAACAGCAGAACAATAATGGGTACGACTATATATATAATAAACATTGATATGTATAATGATGTGTATAAAATTTCATACATTTTTCCCCCTTATGTGCTTTCTTTTTTTGCAAATCAATTATATTAAAAAACAAAAGTATTTCAAGTTATCTAGCCACCCAGATATTGTTAGTTAACTCTGATACGCGGTTTAAATGAATTTAAATATGCAAACTTTTTTATTTAAAATGTTTTTATCTATTGATTAGATAATAATACACATGTGCTTTTTTCATTGTTTGTAGGGTTCGTTTTTATATTAAAAAGTTCAAGCTACACACAACCAAATTTATCTTTTTGTGTACGCTTGAACTTTGAATTGAGGACCTTAGGCACACCTAAGGTATTTAATATATTTTTTTTGAAAGATCATCAATAGCAGAATCTAGATTTTCATAAAGACCTTCTTGAATTAACTGGTTAACAACAGCCGAACAAATAAACTCAATATTTTTTTCGGGCGCATTTATTCCGTAGAAATAAAAACAATCAGCTTTAGCCAAATAATGATTCAATACATTGAAGGAGATATTTTTCTTGATACTCATCGAATGATAAAAATTAAAATCTTTTTTTCATTCGACATTCAAAACTTTCTGATTCGCTTCCTCATATTGTTTTGTTATTGGATCTAATCATCTAATTTGGAAATCTGAATTATTGAAATTTAAATCCTTTTCAATTGATATATTTTTAATACTATTTCAATCAATTTTGTGATTAATTTTCATTTGTGAAATTAAAATTCCCATTGTTACTAAACCAATAATTGATGTTGCGGCCGTAAATATTATTGCAGCTATAACGCTCATTTTATTTTTGATTCAAAATTCTTCAGATTCTAGAAATAACGAACCGATTAAATAAAGTATTGATGTGGCCGCCAGACCAACAACACCAACTATCGCATAATGAATTAAATTTTTGATTTTAGATTTTCTTAATGAGTGAGTAATTAGTTCGTTTTTCTTGAAAAAAGAAAATTTTTTCAAGAAAAAACGCCATAAAATTAACTGGTAGATTATCGGTCAAATGACTAATGCAATTAAAAAAAGGTTCAAATATGATGAAACTTCGAATGAGAAAAAATTAATTGGCATGTTGTCTCCTTATAAATATTCTTTGTTAAATATTTTTAATGCAATATTTTTGGGAACAACTTTTTCCAGTTCCTCAATAGGCGCGTTATAAATATTGTTATATGTCTTAAAATATTTTAACAATTTATTTTCATAATTTGGGCCTAAACCTTTAATTCTCTGTAATTTACCTTCTAAAGATGAAATTTTTGCTCTTTTTCTGTGATGGGATTTAGCGAATCTATCAACTTCGACTTGAATTTCCGTTAAGAAATTTTTCAAATCTAGTGGTTGGATTGATCTTATTTGTTCTTGTAAATCAATTAATTTTGATGTTCTGTGATAATCGTTTTTGACTAATCCAATCACGTTAATATCTAGATTCATATCAAATAGAATTTTTTTTGCTTCGTGAATTTGAGCTAATCCGCCATCAACAATTATTAAATCAGGCAATACATTATTCTTTAAGTCTTGAAAATATTTATGGACACTTAATTTCATGTATTCTACATCCGCTTGACGACTCGAAATTTCCGTGTGGTTGAATTTTCGATAGTAGAATTTATTTTTAAGTCCATTTGTGTAAACAACAGCAACTCCAACAGGATTAGTATTGGCGAAGTTTGAATTATCGAATGCAACAATGTTGTGCGGAATTTGGCCATCTGTATATTTAGATAGTAATTTAAGCATGTTAAATGCTTTTTTCTCGGCGTTAATAAAATATTTGTTTTGATTAGCACAAAATTCGTCTAAGTTTAACTGAGCTATATTCAGTATTTTTTTATAGTTGCCAATTTTTGGATATGTAAAATTCAACGAACACTCATTCTCTAGATTAAACTGCTCCAATTCGGGATTGACCACAATAGATTCTGGAACATGTTTATTCAAATAATATTTTCTGAAAAAAATTGACAATGTTTCGAATTCATCAATATACATATCTATAACAATATTGTCTTTTCCAATTAAGTTTCCATGTCTATAAAATAATATTGTTGCGTATAGTGTGTCTTGAACTATTTTGTAACAGAAGACATCGATGTTTTGAAATTTTTTTAATTCAATAATTTGATCCTGCCCGATTTTGTCTAAATATTGTAAAGAGTTTTTAATATCTAATGCTATTTCAAATTGAAGATTGGCGCTTGCGGCAAACATTTTTTCTTTTAACTGCGCAATATATTTCTGTTGAAAAGTAATGATTGATTTAATATGATTGAATTTTTGTTTTCAGAATTCAATATCTTTAGTTTGAATTCGTAAACCGTTTTCAAAAAAAGCTTCTCTTTGAAGTAATTTAAGGATTACGCCCGCACCATATCCCTGCGGAAATGGACCGAAATAAATAAGGTTAGAATTTTCTTTCTTTTTAATCTTGCGGACTATAGATATATCCAAGTCATGAGGTTTCAATTCAATTTTTATATAAGGATATCTTTTATCATCGAGTAGAAGGATATTATATTCAGGATTATATTTTTCTATATACTGTTTTTCAAGTAATAAAGCTTCCTTATCATTTCGACAAATAAATAAATCAAAATCACTAATGCGTTCAACTAAAGCATTAGTTTTGTATGAATTAATTGCACCTTCAAAGTACTGATGCATTCTTCTATTCAAATTTTTCGCCTTGCCTACATAAATAATTTGATTATCCTTGTCTTTTCATAAATAAATTCCAGCTGCTTTAGGCACATTTGATAAACGATTTTTTAAATATTCAGTCATTAGTCTAAGTTTTCTTCTATAAAATCAATCATTATTTCTCTCGGATAATATCCACTACCCGACCTTTTGACTTTATTATTAAATATTATTAAGAATGTTGGGGCCTGCAACACACGGAATGGGCTATTTATTTCAGTCAATAATTTTGATTCATCGATATCTACATGTAAAAATTGCACTGATTTTTCGTTTTGAAAATGCTTTCTAACTATTTTATATTCTTCGGACATAACCATACAATTTCAATCCTGATGGCGTGTAAAAATAACAAAGAAAGTGACATTAGTGTTTTCTTTGTTTGTTATTAGCTTTAATGCATCTTCTCATGGTGTTATTTTCATATTATTCCTATTCAAACGGATTTATTCATGTACCGTCATCTTCATCTTCAAGTAATATTTGCTGAGTTTTTTCGAGTTGTTCATTAGGTGTTAATGGCATTTCAAATGTTGAAGTGTCAAAAATAAATCCTTCTTGTGGTCCTCAAATCCGATTATTTTTGTTTAATTCGTCTTTATCGATTTTTGAGATTAGAGTTGTGTTGGCTCCTATTTCAGCAGTATCAATTGTTATAAAACCTATTTTTTTATCAACAATTTTTGTTTCTTTAGTTGATTCTTCTTCGGGTTGTTTTAATTCTTCTGTATCTTCAAGCAATACAAAACTAGGTTTGTTATCTACCTTTATTACCTTGGACGCATCAATGCTATTATTAATTAAGTTATCACTTACTGTTTTGCTTTCACTATTAATATTTAATTCAATAGAGTTTGTTTGAGTAGTTCCTTTTGCATCAATATTAGTTAATACTGTTTGGTTTTGTAATTCGTCTGTGTCAACACTTCTTAATTCAATTGTTTCATCAATTATTAATTCTTCATGTTCGTCATTATTTTCATCGAAAATACATGATCTATCGTGTTCTTGTAAATTTTCATTTTCAGTAGTATTTACAATGGTATACGTTGAATCGTCATTGGTTATTCCAGTATCATTCACTTCTGTAAAATTACCTTCATTTAAGTTAATATCAGTAATATTTTCAGTTGTAGGTATTTCATTTAACATGGTTTGTTGAATTGTGTTTGTGTTTTGTGAAAGATTATCTGTTTCGTCATGATTTACTGCTTCGTTGCCCGTATCAATTTGCGCTGAATTTTCAGATTGAACAACATATATTTCTTCATTTAGTGTTTCTGGATTTTCTATATTATCTTGAATTTGCTGATTTATCAATTTTTCGTTTATAAATTTTTCAAATTTTTCTTCATCAGTTTCAATTTTTGCTTTACTTGAGTTAGGGTTTACAAAATATTCTGAAGTTAAAGGGTTTGCAGCTATGTCAGCTATATTCTTTTTAACTAATTTAATAAGTTTGTTAAAGCTCAATGAATCGGGGTTAATTTCCAATGTTTTAGCTGCTGCTAGTAAAAATGAGAAATAGCGTTTCACTTCAGGTGTGTAATAAAAGACTGAATTTGGTTTCTTAAGATAATTACGAACTTTGAAGATATCATTATTGCCCAATAAGTATTTAAAATATTCTTTTGGATTTAATAGTAATAGATAAATTCATGATAATAAAACTAATATAACTAATAATGTTGCAATTATTCATGGACCTAAACATAGGCAATGTAATACATTAAGAATTGTGTCCCCGAATACTCCTATATTATGAGTAGCATTAGGCAAATTTAGTTCTTTATTAACTTGAGTGAATGAGTAATATCAACCCTGTATGAATATATTTTTCATATCATCTGTCGTGTAGAGAGTTAAACTAGAAATACTTCGTTGTGATAACAATACTCAATGATAAATTATTGCAATAACTAAAAGAGTTATTCACACAAACATTTTTAATCTTTTGCGAATTATTCAATAATCAACTTTGGAATGAGTGCGTAACCAAAAACAGTAATATTTTTTCATAGAAGCTTCAGTCCAATTGATAATTAATGAAATTATTAGTCCAACCATAAAAAAGATAATTAAATCCCCAAAGGATAAACCGATTGTATATAGATATGCTTTTTTAAAGAAACTATTTACGTTTGTGTTTCCAAATATACTGTCACTGTATTGAACTAGTACAAATGATGTGGTAACCAATATCAATAATAAAAATTTTAAAAATTCAAGACCGATATTCAAGGTTTTGGTGGCGATAATTTCATTCTTTGTTTTGCGCTCTAATTTTGCAAAATATGGTTTTGGAGTAGGTTTAAAAGTGCTTCTATTTATATTCATAATTTAAATTATAACCATTTAATAATATTTATATATTAATAAGTAAATAATTTAAATCATTGTATGAGATTATGCTATATTACTAATTACACTGTAATATGTGTATATTAGTAAAAAAGACGCTATTTTGCGTCTAAAAGCATTTTGATTTCAACATCATAGATTGGTCCATTGTCTGTTCAAGGCGTTTCTAAAATTATTGGTATGTTATCGAAATCTTTATCGTGAACAAATCTAGATAATGTTTGCAACCCAATATGCCCTTTATCTATATTTGCGTGTCGATCTTTATGTGAGTTAAGTCCATTCAACGAATCATTTAAGTGGATAACTTTAATATGTTTTAATAGGTCGAATTTAACTAATTCAGATTTGAAATCTTCATAATTTTTTATATTATAACCCGCATCTCAAATATGACATGTATCAAGACATAGTTGGATTCTTTCATTATTTAATTTATTTATTACGTATTTTATTTGTTCAAAGTTTTTACATACTTCAGTACCCTTACCCGACATTGTTTCCAAACAAATAATCACGTTTTTGGTGGCATCTATAACTTTTTGCAAATTATTACATAAAGTTTGAATAGAAAAATCTACATCAAAAGTTGTGTGTGCACCCGGGTGTAAAACTAGATATTTAGCACCAATGTAGTCAACTCTTTTGATTTCTTCAATTAGAAATTGAACAGCAAAATCACCTTTTTCTGGCGAAGCCATATTTATTATGTATGGAGCATGTACCACTACATCTTCAGGTTTTATTATATTTGAGTATTGTTTAATATATTCATCAAGTTTGTATTTTTCGTTTGAAATTCGTTTTGTGCTTTGGGGTGGACCAACATAAATCATCATACAATTTGCACCGTTATTAATACTTGTTTCGGCTGAATCAACTAAATAATTTGGAGCTTTAAACTGAACGTGTGAACCTAATTTAATCATAATTGCTACTCCTTTTAATTTACCTTATTTTATCAATAAATATTAGTTTGAAATTGATAAATAATTAATCTTTATTCTATGTTTTTGTTATTTATTTATTCGTTTTTTCAAAAAATGTTGTTTAACTTAGCAATATCTCGTTTGATCATCGAAATCAAATAAAAAATATTATTTCCACAAAATATATGTTTTTTTCATATTTTTTGTTCTTTTAACACGAGGTTCTACCAAAAAAAAAAAAAAAAGATAACATAAATTTGGGAATAAAAAAAGGAGAAAAAAATGAAACTAAAATTTAAGAAACTTTTATTAAATTTAGGTTTACTAAGTGGAGTTACAACTATTGCTATTTCAGCGCAATGTAATACACCTAAACAAATCAATGGAGGAAAAGAAGTTATTCCTCCTGATAAACCTGCCAAACCAAACAAACCAATAAATAACGGAGAAACCACTGGAGAAACTAATGAATTAGACAAATTTATTAAAGATTTTGAGACAAATTTACAAATAAATAAAGAAAACTCTGGAGAATTCTATGAATCGGTATCTAGAGGAGACGATTTTTATTATGACAGAATAAAAAAAGTTATCATTAGTGTTCCAAAAGGAACTTTCCCTAATTGAACGCAAGAAAAATATAGCCCGTTGTTAGATTTCGGCGAATTTACTAACGATATTGGAGTAAAAAATATTCAATTGGCCAACCCAGATAATCCAACTTACAAATCCTCAGATGGAAGTAACAAGATTAGTTCTAAAATTAAGTTGTCTGTTAATCAATCTAATGACATTGTTGTTAGTTTCAAATTAGCTAAATATTTTAAGGATGGAAATCACATTTTCAGTTCTGAAATTTGCACGAAAACATTAGGTAAAATATTATCTAATGAACTTGTTGAAAAAATGAAAAAACTAACAGAAGCAGAAGAAAATACTACATTCACTTATCCAGATGCTGAGAATGTTTTGCTCAGTGATGCTGATGAAAATAAAATTGTTAAAAGCATACCCGATGGTTATGAATTAGCGGAATTTAAAGCAGTAAAAAACGATGAAGACCAGTATTATGATTACACAATAATATTTAAATTGAAAATTTTAGGCACTGACATCGTGTCGCCAAAAAATGTGTTTAAAACCATTAAAAACTTTAAGAAAAGCTCAAGAATATTAGAACTAGAGGCAAAAGCCAAATCAGAAATGGAAAATTCTATTGCTAAATTAGAAATTAAATTTTCTAATATAAAAGCATACAATATTGTTGTTAAAACATTTGACCAAAATACACAATTAACAGAGTCTAGCGGAATATTTGATTACAATAATAAACCCAATTTTGTAGTGAATAATTCTGATGATAAAGTTTATAAATATGAATTAAAAAACCTTCGTAGAAGTAACGACGAAATGTTTGTGACAGTTAAAGCGTCATCGATTGTGAATAATTCTATTTACGTAGAAAAAGAAGTGAAGATTAAACCGGAGTTCCAACGCGGAATAAATCCTTACAATATGACCACAAAACAACAACATGAATACCTTACTAACGAATTAAATAAAATTGAATTTATAAATCCATTTTTCAGCAAAGATAGAACTTATATCAATAAATCAATGAATCAAAAACTAAATAATAAGTCATTTTGATTAGATGCCAAGAATAATGATTTACTATATGAATTTGGAAACTTATCAGTTGAAAAAAACGAGCAAACTAACGATAAAACATTTTATGTTGGACTATCATTAAGCTTCCAAGATTATGTTCCAACCGAAGCAAAACCACGCCAAAAATTAACCAAAAAAATTAAAATTAATTTGGATGAATTGGGTGTAGATAAATTAAATAAAATCAATCTTGCAAAAAACAAACAAACTATTCAGGATATTGAAGCTCCTACTGCTACGGTTGATATTAATTATGAACCTGAAATTAAATCTGAATATTATGTTGATAATGAATCTCAAAATCTAGAGCCAAAATCGTTAGCAGTGGGAAAAAATATTCTACCAATTTATAAACATTTTAATAAACCTGGAAACGACATAATTTATGTTGACGATCAAGAAACATATGATAATTTATTAAGCGATTCTGCGAACAAAGTTTTATGAGAAACATATAAATTTGATGAAAATAATAATTTAACTTCAAATAATGTATTTTTTAAAAATAGTCCATATTTAGTGAATAATAAATACAGTCAATTTACAGCATTTGCTTTTACTGATTTTAGAAATGAAAATGGGATTTTAACTGGCAAAATGGTTATTTGTGAAAAGGGTTTTGCTGCTAATAATACTATGAAAGCCGCTTATGATGAAAACAGAGTCGGAATAGTAAGAGTTAAAATAATGTCTCCTAATAAATATAAATCAAACGTTAAAACAGAAGCAAAAAAAGCAAAACTTTACTTATATTTTACTAATTTATACGAAAATAAAACTGTCGAGTTTACATTTAAAGACATACAAAATTACACTTCAGAACAAATAAAAGACAATAAAGAATTATTAAAGCAAAATATTATTGTTCAAGGTTTGCCTGATGAATGAGAAATAATAGATTATGATGATCTAAGAACAAATTCAAAAAAACCTGGTCACTTGTTCTTTAAATGTTTAATCGGAATTAAAGGCAGCGAAATAAGTACGTTTACAACACTTGTTAAATTAGAAGGATTTAAAACCTCATAATACTGTGTAATTTAAAGCACCCAAAAATTAGGTGCTTTTTTTATCGAAACTTATAAGATAAAAACTTAATTTTATTAATTTTAAATCTCAAATTTGCTTAGAAATTTTTTTAAAATTAAGAATCGAGTTAATTTTTCAAAATTTTTATGTCAGTACATTAAACTTATTTTTTCTATATTTCGTTTAAATTCAGTATTTTTCGAAAAAATAAAATTAGCGCAAAACTGCGCTAAGAAAAAATAGAAATCTACTTACTTTATTTTTTTAAAGTGATACAATATTAATATATTTGCTAATTATGCCTTACACATAATCTTTAAAGTAAGTATGCAGTAGCATTATATCACATTAACAAAGGAGTTTTTATGGAAGAAAAAGTTACAAAAAAATACGTTAACAAATACCCATACAAAGTCACCGAATTTGGTGCAGGGACCAAACGTAGAGATTATTCAGTAACCAAACATATTTATGAAGTTCAAGACTTTTTGAAAACATCAAAAGAGTCATTTGAGTGATTTAAAAAATCTGGTATTGAAGAAGCTATTAGAGAGCATTACCCAATTTCATCTTCAAACAAAGGAGTAACACTTGAATACATTCACAATAGTGCTACTTTAGAAATCCCAGCCAAGGAATATGATGAAGTTACGAAAGCTAAAGTAAAAGGAACAAACTATGCAGGTAAATTGTATGGCAAGTTTAAAGCTATAACTACATCAGATGGTCTAGTTAAGGAAGATACTGTATTTTTAGGTGAAATTCCATTAATGACCTCGGGTGGTAGTTTTATCATCAACGGTAGTGAAAAAGTTATCGTTAGTCAGCTAATACGTTCGCCTGGAGCATATTTTGGTCGTGGTGTTCGTAATAAACAATCAGATGACTTATTTAACAAAGTTGAAGTCTTGCCTCGTGTAGGTTCATGAGTTGAAATTTCTCACAAAGTTACATCAAAAAACCCTGACAGTGTAAAAATTAAAATTGATAAAAACAAAAATGTCAACATAATTACATTTTTAGGTGCTCTTGGTTTAACTCATGAAGATATTTATGATTTATTTGGAAAATCAGATGTCTTAGAAGAGTCTATTAAAAAAGACAAGAAATTAACAACCGACTTACCACACGAAGAAGTTATTAAAAATTGTCAAGATGATTTATTTAGAACTATCAGAAAAGGAGATCGTGTTTCTGACGAATCTATCTCTAACTTAATCCCAGGACTTTTATTCCACAAAAAACACTATAATTTAAGTCAAACTGGCCGTTATATGTTAAACATTAAGCTAAACTTAGTTGACCGTATTTCGGGAACTATTTTGGCACAACCGCTGACAATCCAAAACAAAGATGGTGAGGAAATTAATTTGGAAATTGGTGAAACAATTACTCATAAATTAGCGGTATTGATTCAGTGAAACTTCAATAACGGTAAATTACCTTCAGAAAAACTTAAATGCATTAAACCTGAAGTTGTTTACGCTAAATTACTTAACGATCCTGCCAATTCATCATTGAAAAGAAGAGATAAAATAATTTCTATTAAGGTTTACCCAAGTAAGAAATGAATGGAAAAAGGGAAAGAACCAGTCAGAGTTATTGGTACTGATCCTAAAGCAGTTGAAACTCATTTAGTTGTTTCAGACCTAATTGCTACAATTAACTACTACTTCAATTTACTTGATGGTATTGGTCAAGATGATGATCCGGATGCATTAACAAACAAACGTATCGTTTCGTTAGGCGAATTAGTTCAAAATAACTTAAAAGTAGGTCTATCTAAATTAGAAAAAACAACTCGTGAAAGAATGGGTGCTAAAGAACCGGATAAAGTTAGTCCAAAAAATGTTACAAACAACAAACTAATTTCCAACCAAATGAAAACATTCTTTAACTCATCAAAACTTTCGCAATTCATGGACCAAATTAATCCTCTTGCCGAAATATCAAATGAAAGACGTATCACTTCTCTGGGACCCGGAGGTCTTAATCGTGATACTGCTCAATTTGAGGTTCGGGATGTTCATGCAACTCACTACGGAAGAATTTGTCCTATTGAAACTCCTGAAGGACCAAACATTGGTTTGATTCTAAACTTCGCCACATATGCTAAAGTAAATGAATTTGGTTTTTTAGAAACTCCATACTTTAGAGTTGATAATGGTATTGTTGATTATTCTGAACCTGTTTACTTAACGGCGGCTGATGAAATGGGTTACAAAATTGCCCAATCAACTGTTAAAGTTGATGAAAACAATAGAATTATCGACCCTCAATTAACAATTCGTCACAACTACACATATCAAATTGGTACTGCTGATGAAATTGATTTTATTGAAGTCGCTCCAAACCAAATGGTTTCGGTGGCTGCTGGATGTATTCCTTTCCTTGAAAACGACGATGCCAACCGTGCACTTATGGGTGCTAACATGCAACGTCAAGCAGTTCCTTTATTAGAAACTGAAGCTCCATTTGTTGCTACTGGTATTGAAGCAGAAATTGCTAAATACTCTTCAGGCAACTTTGTTGCTCGTAACGATGGTATTGTTGAATTTGTTGATGGCAAAAAAATTAAAATTAGAAATGATAAAAAAGGTATTGATACATATAACCTTAAAAACTTCCAACGTTCTAACCAAGATACAGTCGTTCACCAAAAACCGCTTGTAAGAGAAGGACAAGAAGTTAAAAAAGGAGATTTACTGGTTGATGGTTCATCATTTAAAGATGGAGAATTAGCACTTGGTAAAAACGTCTTAGTAGCCTTTTCAACTTATAATGGATATAACTATGAAGATGCCGTCATCTTAAATGAAAGATTAGTTAAAGATGATGTCTTCACTTCAATTCATATTGAAGAACAAACTGTTCAATTTAGAACCTCAAAAGCGGGCGATGATGAATTGACCGCCGATATTCCAAATGTGTCTAAATTCTCAACTCGTCACTTAGATGAACATGGTATTGTTCGTGTTGGTAGTGATGTTGCTCCTGGCGATGTCTTAGTTGGTAGAGTTAGTCCTAAAGGCGACGATAACCCAACACAAGAAGAAAAATTGTTGTTAGCAGTTCTTCAACAACGCCAACAAGCAGTTAAAGATACTTCATTAAAAGTTAAAAATGGACATGGTGGTACCGTTATTGGTGTCGAAATTTTAAGCCGCGAAAATAAGGACCAATTAGAAGATGGTATTGATAAAATTGTTAAAGTTTCAATTGCGGTTAAACGTAAAATTAAAGTCGGGGATAAAATGAGTGGACGTCACGGTAACAAAGGTGTTGTTTCAATCGTTTTACCTGAAGAAGATATGCCACACTTAGAGGACGGAACGCCAGTAGATGTTATGTTAAACCCACAAGGGGTTCCATCTCGTATGAATATTGGTCAAGTACTAGAAATTCATTTAGGTATGGCAGCTAGAAGCCTAAAAACAAAATTTGTTACCCGTGTATTTGACGGTATTAAAAAAGAAGAAATTTATGATGTTATTGAAGAAGCGGGATTGCCTGCGACTGGTAAACAAATCTTGATTAACCCGATAACAGGTGAAAAATTTGATAACCCAGTTTCAGTTGGTGTTATGTATATGTTGAAACTTAACCATATGGTTGACGATAAAATGCACGCTCGTAGTGTTGGGCCATACTCTCTTATTACCCAACAACCTCTTGGAGGTAAATCGCAAAACGGTGGACAAAGATTTGGTGAAATGGAAACATGAGCTATTGAATCTTATGGTGCAACCAATATTCTTCAAGAAATATTGACATATAAATCAGATGATATTAACGGTAGAAACCAACTTTATGCCGCATTAGCATCTGGCAGAGAATTACCAAAACCTGGTGTTCCAGAATCATTCAATGTGCTTAAATACGAGCTAAGAGGTTTAGGCATGAAATTAGATATTAATCACGTGGAAATTGATGACGAAGATTTATCAATTCAACACTTCGATTCAAATATAGGAGGTTTTAATGAGTAGATTTCAAAATAAAGATGAACCAAAATTATTAATCGATAAAATTACTTTATCTTTAGCAACTGATAAAGATGTTACATCTTGATCAAATGGTGAAGTTACAAAACCTGAAACCATTAATTACAAAAGCTACAAACCTGAACGTGATGGTCTATTTGACGAAATTATTTTCGGACCTACTACTGACTATAAATGTCCAGTATGTAATACAAAATACAAAAGAAGTGATGAAAATACAGACTGTATTCGTACACCAATGTGTGTTAAATACAAACCAAAAATTCTACCTAAAATCACTCGTAGAAGTAGAATGGGACACATCAGTCTTAAAAACCCTGTTGTTCACTTTTGATTCTTTAAAATTGACCACTCTATTATTTCGAAACTTTTAGGTTTAAAAGTAGCTAATTCAAATAGATCGGTAACTAAATCTGAATTAGAAAAATTAATTTACTATAAATCTCACATTGTTTTGGAAGATGGTGGATTAAAAGCACTTAAAAAGAATGCAATTATCGATATTTCTGATGCTGCTATTGTTTACTATGAGGCATTGAAGGAATTAAAAGAAAAATTTGATCCTGAAAGCGAAGATGAATTCGACATTGAAGCTTACGAAGTTATTGAGGAAGCAATTAATGACTTAAAAGAACAGGCGACATCAAAAATGGGTCAAGATTATGGTATAGACTTCTATGAATACAACGATATTATTCACGAATATTCTGACGCTCGTATCTCGACTGGTTCAAAAGCAATTGAATACTTACTAGAACATGTTGATCCAAAAGAGGAAGCAACAAAACTAGAAGAAGAAATTGCGGAAATTAACTTACAAATTGCTCAAAACCCATCAGCTAATGCTAAAATTCAAGAAAGAGCAAAACTATATAAACGTTTAACTGTAATTAATTCATTTATTAAATCAGATCAAGATCCTAAATCAATGTTGATTTATAACTTACCTGTTATTCCTGCTGATTTACGTCCACTAGTTCAACTTGACGGTGGTCGTCATTCAACAAGCGATATCAATGAACTTTACCGTCGTATTATTATTAGAAACAACCGTTTGAAAAAATGAGAAGAAACAGATGCTCCAATGTTGATTAAACAAAATGAGTATCGTATGATTCAAGAGGCAGTGGATTCGTTAATTGACAACGCTCGTAAAAAACCTAATCCTGTTGCGTCTAAAGACGGGAGACCATTTAAATCTATTTCCGATGCATTGACCGGTAAAAAAGGTCGTTTCCGTCAAAACCTGCTTGGTAAACGTGTTGACTATTCGGGACGTTCAGTTATTGTTGTTGGTCCTGAACTAAAAATGCACCAAGTTGGTATTCCCAGAGAAATGGCAGCTAAATTATTTGAACCTTGAATTATCAGAGAATTAATTAAATGTGATAAAAATAATATAAATTCAATCAAAGCAGGGAAAAAAGCTGTTGAAAACTTAGACCCTATTATTTGACCGTATGTAGAAAAGGCAATAGAAGGTCGCCCAGTGCTATTGAACCGTGCGCCTACATTGCACCGTTTAAGTATTCAAGCTTACGAACCAGTTCTAATTAGAGGTAAAGCTATTAAACTTCATCCACTTTCATGTACTCCGTTTAACGCAGACTTTGATGGGGACCAAATGGCAGTTCACGTACCAATTAGTCCTGAAGCAACTCGTGAAGCACGTGAGTTAATGCTTGCTTCTAAAAACATTTTAGGACCTAAGGATGGTGAACCTATTATCAACCCTGGTCAAGATATGATTTTAGGTTTATACTACCTAACAATGGAAAAAGCCGGTACAAAAGGTGAAGGTAAATTCTTCTCAACATATGAAGATATGGTTACAGCATATGAAAATAAAGCAGTCAGTGTTCACGCTAGAGTTGTTTTACCTATTGAGCAAGCTAACAAAAAATGAATCAATGCTTCTGAACAAAATTCTTACATTGTTTCTACAGTCGGTAAATTCATGTTTAACCGTGCATTTCCAAATTCTTTTGAATTCGTTTTTGGTAAATTTACCACTCCTGAAGGTAAGGAAATAGTTCACACTTCTGCAAATGAAGATGAATTGTTAAGATACTTATTACCAAAAGGTACAAATTTCCCAGAACATATTGCAAAAATGGATATTAACCTTCCTTTATCTAAAAAGGATATCGCTAAAATTGTTCGTAGAGTTTATGACCAATATGTAGGTGTTGTTTGCATGGAGGATTTAGCAGTCGTTTTAAATGAAATAAATAAAGACGAACTTGATAAAATCTTTGAAAAATGCGCTGTATTAAAAGGCTATAATGGTGAAACAATTAGTGCCTCACACGCCGAAATTCTAACTAAATTTATTATCGAAGAATTTAACAAGATTCAATATGAAGTTACTATGACTCAAAACAATGAGGATGCTTTATGAACCATTAATGATTACACAAAATTATTAGAAACTGTTTGATTTAAATATACTAATGTTGTTGCTAGTGTTCTTGACAAAATTAAATCATTAGGTTTCCATTTCTCAACAATTTCAGGTACTACTATTGCTGTAAGTGATGTTATTACCTTGCCAACAACTAAAGATAAAATTAAAGAAGGCGAAGAATACATTGAAAGATTAAAAGCCTTTTTTGAAGAAGGTATGTTGACAGATGACGAAAGATATTCACTTTCAATCAAAAAATGAGCTGAAATTAAAAATTCTATTGAAGATGAACTAAAACAAGTTACTAAATCAGATCCATATAACCCTCTATTTATGATGTTTACATCTGGAGCGCGTGGTAACTCAAGTAACTTCGTTCAACTGGCTGGTATGCGTGGTTTAATGAATAACAACGTTAAAATCCTTAAAGCTGATGCCGAAAACGAACGTGTTGTTCGTTCAACAGTTGAAATTCCAGTTAAATCATCATTCCTAGAAGGTCTTACTGCTTACGAATTTTATTCATCAACTCACGGGGCTCGTAAAGGGCTAACCGATACTGCTCTTAACACGGCAAAATCGGGTTACCTAACGCGTCGTTTAGTCGATGTTGCTCAAGGTATTGTAGTTCGTGAAGTTGATTGTGGTACCGATTATGGTTTCGTCGTTAAAGATATTAAGGATTCAAAAACCAATACAGTTATTGAATCATTAGCTGAAAGAATTGAGGGTCGCTTCACAAACAAACCTGTTTTAGACCAATTTGGTGAAGTAATTATTGCTGCAAATCAATTAATTACCCCAGAAATTGCAAATAGAATAGTTAAAGCTGGTGTTGAATCTGTTGAAATTAGATCTGTTTTATCTTGCTACACACGCAACGGTGTATGTAAAAAATGTTATGGTAAAGACCTTGCTTTAAACCGTGTTGTTAACATTGGTGAAGCGGTCGGAGTTGTTGCTGCCCAATCTATTGGTGAACCTGGTACACAGCTAACCATGCGTACATTCCACACCGGTGGTGTTGCAGGGGTTGAAGATATTACAGGTGGTTTCGGTCGTTTAATGGAACTTATCGACGCCTATGATTCACCATGGGGTAGACCCGCAATTATTGCTCCCGGATATGGTAAAGTAATTTCTATCACTACTCCAACTGAAATCACAAATAGAAGCATTAAAATAATTACTACCGAAATCTTAAATGATAAAGGCGAAAGAGAAATCCTTGATTTTGAAACCAAAGCTGATCGCAGAATTGTCGTTAAAGAAGGCGATAAGTTAATCCCCGGCCAAAAACTTGTTGAAGGACCTATAGTTTTAGGTGATTTATTAAAATATGCAGATACAAGAGCAGTGCAAAATTATTTATTAAAAGAAGTTCAAAAACTATATCGTCTACAAGGTATTTCAATTGCGGATAAATATATCGAAATTATTATTCGTCAAATGTTATCAAAAGTGATGATTACAGACACTGGAGATTCTAAATTCTTCTCAGGTTCTTTAGTTGATATTTTTGCTTTCCAAAAAGAATCAGCTCGCTTGTTAGCAGAAGGTAAAAAACCTCCATTTGGAGAAGTTAAAATTAAAGGGGCTAAACAAACTCCACTTCTTTCTGACTCATTCCTTGCCGCAGCTTCTTACCAAGAAACTCCTAAAATTTTGGTTAATGCCTCAATCGGGTCTCAGACAGATAAATTGGAAGGTCTAAAAGAAAATATTATTCTAGGACACAAAATTCCTGCCGGTACAAACAGCAATTTTGAAGCTAAAGAAAAATATGATATTCGTGACCCAAGATCATACTTTTCAATGAAATACGATCCTCAACACGAAGATATTACAGAAAAATTTGCTTCTGTGGATTTAGATTTAGTTAATTCTGACTTAGAGGAAATCTTTTCTGAATTAGATGTTCAACAAGTTGAAGATAATTTTACTGAGGATATTGAACATGAATTTGAATAATTAAAAATCAAGCATTAATAATCATGCTTGATTTTTTAATTCAAATTAATAAAACATCGAAATCAAATTCCGATGTTTTAAATTCTAATTATTTAATGTACATTGAGTATACAACGGTTGAAACTTTATGTTTTCCACCCTTATCGAATTTGAATAATCTAAATTTAGCTAAATATCCGTTAGCGTCCTTTACAACTGTAACAAAGCCGCTGCCTTTTGCTGAATTGTCTTTTTTATTGATATATAGTGGTTTATCTGCGTTCACAAGTGAAATACCTTTTGGCAATTCCATTGTAGCTAATGTGGGACCTTCTCACGGTTTTTTGCTTGTAGATTTACCAATGATTTTAGTTTCACCATTGAAAGTGTTGATAAATACTTGTTTAACACCTTTGTGATCACCTAGATTGCTTTCAGTCAGAGATTCAACAATTGTTAATTTAAATGTTGATAAATCTACGTCGACCATATCTTCGTATTGAGCTGATGATTTTTCACTAACTGGCTCATCATTAGTTTTTTTGTTTTCATCTAACATGGTTACTAGTTGTGAAGCATTAGTTTTTTTGCCTTCGTCTTGTTTTGAATTTTTATTTTCTTTAGTACAAGATGCGGCAATAGCCGGTAAAGTTGTTATTGTAGCGGCAACCCCCCCCCAACATTAAGAATAGTTTTCTTTTCATATTTCTCCTTAGTAATAATATTAAAAATATTTCGTATATATTTTATTACAAATATTGCGATTTTTAAGATATAAAACATTAGAAGTTACAGAATAGTTTTATTTTCTAAAAAATCTGGATATTTTTACACAATTTATCAGTATGTGTCATAAATTATGACTCGATAGCATCCGTCACGAATGATTGAGTAATCATAGTTTTCTTCATTTAAAAGGTTTTCGACAGTAACTTTCATTGCTCCTGTTCCGTGACCCGTGATTATATCTAAGTAGTCATAATCTTGTTCTTCTGCATATTGCAACGCAAGCAAAATACGACTAGTTGCTTCTTCAACTGAAAAACCATGTAAATCAATACTATAAATCATATCTCTCCTTTTGACATTGCGGACAATAATATGTTCCTCGTTTACTTACTCAATATTTTTGTATTTTGCTATCGCATCGATAACAATTTAAATTTTCACGATTATGAACTTTTAATAAATTTTGGTATTCGCCTTTTTTACCATTAAGCGAAGAATACGATTGAATGCTTGAACCACCTAATTCAGTAGCGTGATTCATGATTTGCCCCGCCGATTTTATTAGTTCCGCTAATTTTATTTTGTCAATTTGATTAGCAGGTGTTGAAGGATGTAATTGACATTCTCATAATGCTTCGTTAGCATATATATTTCCTATACCCAAAATTAAACTTTGATCTAATAATATATTTTTGATTGAAACACTTCGTTTTTTAACTTTTTCAAAAAGTCAATCTATATCAGTTTCATCAGGGACTTTTCCCAAATCACATAATGGCTTTGTGCTCATTAATTCATTTTTATTTTTAATATGGAAAGTAGCAAAAGCCCTAGCATCATTAAAGTATAAATATCCATTACTCAAGTGAAAAACAACATGATCGTGTAGACTTGGATTGTGATATTTTTGATAAAAAGCGTATTTACCAGTCATTCGTAAATGGTTTAAAATAAATAATTCGTTTTTAAGTTCGATAATAATGTGCTTACCAAGATTATAAATATCTTTAATCGTTTCGCCTTGAACAAAAATTTTAAACTCTTCAGAAGTACAATTCTGAAATAATTTTTCTTTATAAATTTCTACCTTATTAATTGTTTGATTACTTATTATTGGGCGAAGGGCGTTAACTACAGTTGTCACTTCCGGCATTTCTGGCATAGTGTTACTCCTTTACCTTGGCAAGCATTGTAATCGCAGCGGTTTCGGCACGCAATATTCTTGTTCCCAGCGATATTAATTTAATATTTTCATTTGAGCTTGCTATTTTCTTGATAAATTCAATTTCATTTTCTTTAAATCCGCCTTCTGGTCCAGCTATCATTACTGAATTAGTTACCAGAAAATTAGTTTGTAAAGAATCATCTAATGTTTCTAAAGCAATATAAATTGTGTAGTTTTGGTTTAAATAATCATTAACAATATGTTCTAATTTTTGAGGTTTTGTTATATCGGGAATAATATTTCTAAATGATTGTTGAGCAGCCTCTTTTATTTTTGTTTGGTATCGTATATATTTTTTATCACTAAAACTTGAATTGATTAATTTGTGGTTGCAATATTGAGATATCATAGGAATTATTTTCTTTACACCCAACTCAACACTTTTTTCTAACATTCATTCAAAACGTTCTGGTTTAATTATTGGAGCAGCTAAAATCAAATTATTATTAAATTCATGGTTTATATTAATCTTACGAATGATTCGAGCTAAATTTGTATCAGTTTCAAGTTGGCATTCATAAAATTCACCTTGAAAGTTTATTAAAAAAATGTCTTTGCTAAGACGAGCAACCCTGATATGGTGTAATGTTTGGTCATCTAGTTTAAATGTGTTACCTATTTTTTCATTGACAAAAAATCTATGCATTTTATCTCCTTTAGTTTTAAATTTAATTATATAAAAAATAGAACAAAAATAAAGCACAACCAGAGCATATATAGTCATTTTTAAATATTTTTTACTGAAAAACGCAATAAAAAAAGGATGCCTTTAAGCACCCAGTAGTTAAAATTCGGGAAGAGGATCGGTGTTATTAGAATTTTCGAATGTTGTATCGATATCATTATCACCAATTAGATTTATTCCGCTTGTAATTTCATTAATTTCATCATCAAGTGAATCAGTTTTTGTTGATGAATCTTGTTCAAGTTTATTAACTTTATTATCATTTGATTCAGTTAATATAATGCTAAATTTAAAATATTCGTCACGTGAATCATTTTTCATAACGTTGTCAATTCCCATTTGAGTATCGACTGTTTCATCAATTCCATAATGATTTAAAATTTCTTTTTTTAACGTTAATAAATCACCATACGATGTTGATTTTCCAACTTGAAAATGTAATATGATACTTCCAAAAGATTGTGGTTTATCAACAAATTGATTTGAATTTGAAATCAAATCCATTGCTTTTTGTATTTGCTGATCACCATTGGATTTTCCAGTGGTGGTTGTTATTTTCCCACCCTTAGATAAAACTTGTTTAATATCATTAAAATCAATATTTATAAAGCCAGTTGAATTTGCTATTGAGTTAATTAATTCGATTGTGTCACGTACACAGACATTTGCTTGTTGGAATGAAGCTGTTAAAGGGAGATTTATATTTTGTTTCATCAGCTTTTCGTTTGAAATTACCATGTAAGAATTTACAGAGTCTTTTATTTCTCTAAGGCCATGGCTGGCCACAGCGCAAATACGACTTCCCTCCAATTCTTCCATAGGCGTTGTTACGATTGCTAATGTTAATATTCCTTGTTTTTTAGCGTAGTCAGCAATCACCGGAGTAGCCCCGGTACCTGTCCCGCCACCTAAACCGGCAACTAAAATTAGTAAATCAGTATTATTAATTATTTTATCTAGCTCTTCCAAAGATTCATTGGCACACTGGGCCCCAATTTCTGGGTTACCTCCGGTACCAAGACCTGCTGTATCATTACCTAGTTGAATTTTATTTTCTACTCGGTTTTTAATCAAATCTTGATTATCTGTATTAGCAACAAAGAGTTCAACATTTTCTAGATTTTCATCTACTAGTGAGTTAACCATGTTTCCACCGGCACCACCAATACCAATAACTTTAATTGTAATTTTTTTGGTATTTAAATCCATGTTGACTCCTTTCTAAGCATTTTTAAATAGGCTAATAAATTTTTGAAATACATTTTTGTTTTGTTTAAAATCATCAATATCATTTAATGTTTCAATTAAATTTGTATTTATTTTTTCGTCCACCATTAAACAAGCACCATAGTGACTTGCTGGCAAGATATTTTGTTCGACCGGAATTTGTTCATACGTGCTGACATTATATTGTTTTTCTTTAGTCATTAGATGTTTCAATAAGCCAGCTTGTGAACCTGAAATGACGTATTCAACATATTGTTCTTTATTGTAGTGGATTTGATGCTGTTTTTCGATTTCATCAACGATTTTACGAAGCATTTTTTCACAAACTCCGAAAATTATTGATTCAGTCGACGCAGTATCTTGTATCGTTGAATAATATTTTCAATTAGCGATTACTGCTTTAAAATAAGCAGAAGCCATATCTTTACTCATATTTAAACTACGTCCAATTTTGTTAAATACTTCATTGAAATTTAACAATTTATTTTCTTTATATAAGACGATACTATTGAAGAATCCGGTGATAGAAATTGTATTGAAATTCATTTGTACTAATACCGAATGAGTCTTCTTATTTTGACTAGTTATTAAAGATTGTGATTCTAGTATAATTTGAATTAATTCAATATTTTTACTATTGAATAGGTTTAAAATATTTGTAAAATTAGCATCACTTCTTTTGATTAAAACCAGACTATAGTAAGTAATTAGTTTTTGTCCCAATTTGTTTGCTGGGAAAAAAGCATATTTCTTACTTTCGCTATTATTTAATACTTCAAACATGTATGGAGCATAATTTAATGTGTAATAGTCAGGATTATTTCTAGATGTAGTTAAGTATTCATCAAAGACTGTTTTGTGTTCATTTTCTACTTTTCCGTTTAGTTTTTGTGAATGAGAATTATAGAGAACCTGAACGTCAAACAATGCATCTTGAATTATTAATGAATATTTAATTTTGCTTTTTTTAGTGTTCACGTTTTTATTGATAAAAAGCTTTATTTCATCAATTAAACACACCAAATCAGTAAAATTATTGTTGCGTTTCGAAATATCTAGGAGTGTGCTAAAACCTAGTGATGTATTAGTTACAACACTAGCTTGTACGAATTCTTTGTTTATTTGAAAAGTTACTAAAAAATTCTTCATAAGCCACTCCTTTATCTATTTTTAAATATATTTGGTTAAAACTCTTAGTTTAGCGCTTCTTGAGCGCTTGTTTTGAACTAATTCGTTTTTTGATGGGTCAACAACTTTGACTCCAAATTCTTTCTTTTCTAAAACCGGCATTTTAACAGGTAATTTTGATTTTGTTAAATTACCGAAAAATCGTTTAACAATGCGATCTTCTATCGAATGAAATGTAATTATTGCCAAAGATGAATTTGGTTTTAACAATTTTATGCTTTGTTCTAGCATTTTTTGTAACGAACCAAGCTCATTGTTTACCTCGATACGAATAGCTTGAAATATAGCTTTGCAAGGATTTTTGACCTTTACAACTTTAGCTGGCAAGCTAGATCTGATCACATCAGCAAATTGTAATGTGGTATCAATAGGTCGATTTGCAATGATGGCATTCGCAACTCGCTTAGCAAGTTTAACCTCTGCGTTATCGTGCAAGATTCGACATAATTCATCCTCATCATAATTATTAATAATGTAATGAGCATCAAGGGTTTGAGTTTGATCCATTCTCATGTCTAGTTTAGCATCTTTGTTATAACTAAAACCTCTTTGACTGTTGTCAACTTGTGGTGATGAAATTCCTAAGTCTGCAATAATACCGTCCACGTGATCGATTCCAAGTTTTGCTAATTCGTCAGTAATATTTTGAAAATCTGAATGAATTAGTGTGAAATTATGACCAATTTTACTTAAACGCTCGCGACTTTTTTCTATCGCGAAAACATCCTTGTCAAAACTGATCAAACGACCTGTGGTGAGTTTTTGCAGAATTAGGCTTGAGTGTCCGCCCATTCCTAATGTTAAATCAACGTAAATACCGTCTGGTTTAACATTAATGACTTCAATAGTTTCATGCAATAAAACTGAATAATGTTCTTGGTGCATTATTTAACTCTTTGTGTCAATGCTTGGGCGGCCATTTCTAAATCTTTAACACTCATTTTTGACTCGTATTCTTCATAAATTTCGGTAGCTCATAATTCCACAGAGTCACCAACACCAATGAAGACTACATCTTTTTGGATAGCACCTTTGGTAAGAATAGATTTTGGTATAACAAAACGTGATTGAGAATCTAATTCGATTTCATGGGTATTACCCAACCATCAACGTTTCAATAATCTCGCATTCTTATCGTAAAGACTTTGCGAAGTTAAATCTGCAGTTAATTTTTCGAATTCTTCAACACTTCGTAATTCAATTACATTTTCCATGCCAACAGTTAAATAAAACTTGCTACCTAATGCATCACGCAATTTTGATGGCAAAGCAATTCTATTTTTTGAATCAACATTTCTTTGATATTGTCCGTACATCCACTTTCCTCCACTATCCACCACAATTTTACATTATTCACGCATGTTATTTAATAAAATTTAAATAATTTTGTAATAAAAAAATTAAAAAAAATAAAAACTCGTTTTTCGTACAGTTTTTTATCGAAAAACGAGTTTTTATAAAATGTGAAAATTTCCATAAAAGTGGGGATAATTACTTAGTTACTTTGTTCATTAAACCAAAAACATGTGTAACATCATGTACTTTTCCTAATATTGTGATGATATCACCGGCTTGCAAGACACTAAAACCATTTGGTAAGATGCTTTGAGCTCCACGTTTTATTAATACGATGCTAACGCCTTTTTCGACGAATTTACATTCTTTGATTGTTTTGTTAATTAGTGAAGGATTAGTCAGTAAAGAAGTACCCATTACAAACCCGTCTCCTAATTCTTGTAAACCTTTTGAATATTTAGCGAAGTTTGGGTTGGCAGCTAAAAGAGCGGTTCTTACTCCCGCTTCCTGTTCGGGACGAATAATTACATTAACTCCAATTTGTTGTAAAACATTAGCGTGACGAGCTGATTTAGCTCTTGCAATAATGTTGTCAACTTTTAATTCGGTAAGAGCTGCAACTATTTCAATATTGTCGTTAGTAGCGACAACGACAATATCCATATCATTGATTCCTAAAGCCTTTAAAGTTTTGGTATCAGCGGCGTCTGCGACAACCAATTTATCAACTAAATCGGCAAACATTTTTAGATTTGCCTCGTCTTTGTCTACAACTAATAATGAAACCTTCATTGTTAGAAGTTGTCTGATGACTGCTTCTCCGAAACGTCCTGCGCCAATAACGCAGATATTCTGAATAGATTTTCTTGGCATTTTATTCTCCTTGCTTGTGTGATGAATATTAAGTTTTCTAAATTATAGTTTAAAAATGCATATTTATTCTTTAATGTATTAAAATATGTTTATGAAAAAACCGAATTGACAAACACGCTGGCGTAATTCTAGGTTTAAACAAAATCTTACTTCGTTTTTTTATTGATTAAAAAAAGTATCAAATGTTCGTATCATTTTGATAACTTATTTAGCAATAATAATATTAGCAAGCTTAGTTTTATGAAGTCCAATTACGCACCAAACTACAGATAAAATATCATACATTGATGCGTTGTTTACAACCGCATCCGCTTTTAGTGATACTGGATTGGTGACTAAAGCTAGTTGAAATACTTGGAATATGTTCGGCCAGGCAGTTATAGCGTTTTTGATTTTGTCTGGTGGAATTGGCATTTTTGCCTTAAAGATATTTTTCTTTACTTTAATGTTTCCTAGAGCCAAAAATTCAATTACAGATATGGAAATTTTAGCCCACGAACGCGGAGGAGATAATTTTGGCCAAAATAAACGTGTAATAATTAATTCAGTTTCAGCCTTATTAATCATTACAATAATTTCTGGATTTGGTTTAAGTGTTTACTTTTATTTGGCTGAACCTAAAGTCGCCGGCGATATAAACTTACACGGATCTTTTATTGCTTCGCAAGGAGATTGAGCATTATCATTTAGATATGGTTTCTTCCATACAATTTCAGCTTTGAACAATGCTGGTTTTGACATTATTGGCGATAATTCGCTAATGTCTTATTATCACAATATAGAATTACAAATGTTTTTCGTAATTCTATTTGTTATTGGTGGTCTGGGATACCCGGTTATTTACGATTTATTGAATTGTATAAAAATTAAAATAAAATACAGGGGCAAAAATAAAAAATACGTTTTTAAATTAATAACAAAAATTTCAACAAGCACTTATCTAATTACTACAGTAATTGGTTTTATTGTTATATTGACATTTGAAGCCAGCGCTAAAAACGAAATGTTAACATTTTGAAATAAAGCAGAATATGGAAATATAGTTGAAAAAATTTGACAATCACTTTTCCTAACATTGTCTACTCGTTCGGCCGGTTTTAGTACCATTAATATACAGCATTTAACTATGAGTAGCGTGGTTATGATGTCTATATTAATGTTTATTGGAGCAGGCCCTGTTTCTACCGGGGGTGGTATTCGAACAACAACTATTGCCATCTTAATACTTGCTCTTGCTTCAAAAATTAGTGGGCGTCCTTCTGTACGAGCATTTAGACGAAGAGTTGATGATGATACTGTTAAAATGAGTTTTATTATTTTCTCTATTTCAGTATTTTTAGTGTTTGTTGGGACATTAATAGTATCCTCAAGCACCTTTACTTATGGCGGTAAATTAGATCATAATAAATTTGGTTTTGCTCATTTATTATTTGAAGTTTCAAGTGCCTTTGGTACTAGTGGGTTAACAGTTGGTGTTACTTCTAATATGAATGATGTTTCAAAACTCGTGATAATTTTAATTATGTTTATAGGTCAATTCGGCATTAGTTCAACTGTTTTAGTTTGGGGTGGTAAAAAGAATTACTCATATAAATATGATTATATTCATGAGGAGGTAATGATTGGCTAAACAAAGTTATTTAGACTTAGGTATAGATGAGAATGTTACTGAGTCATTTTTAAAGTGTGCACGTCGTAAAAAACTCAATATTTCTCTATTTGTAATGTTGGTTTTACTGATTATTTCTATTATAGTGCTTATTTCGTGTGTAAAATTAATTGTTCCATGATGAGCAACATTGATTTCAATCTTTTTATTATTTTTACCCGCAATAATAATTAATATTTACCTAAATTATGTTCGTTTTTGTTTAATTATTGAACGTGTTTATCAACAAGATAATCCTAAGGTTTGAGTTAAGTACAAACCAAGATATTTAAGTATTATTTTTGATACGAAAGTTGCTATTTGAACATACAATATTTCCCGTAAGAAGATTAGTAAAATTAATAAACTTGATTCATCTAAACTAATAAATTATCTAGCAAATTCTAATTAGAGTTTGCTTTTTAATATTTTGCAATTACAGCTCTTGTTGTTAATTTAGTCAGTTTCAGAAACGCATTAAAAACAAATTCAGAAATAAATGTTAATATTTATGTTAAATATAGTAATTTGTTGTATGATATTATTAATATTATTATTTAAAGGGGAAAAAATGGCTACTAAAAAAACTTTATTCGCTAAATACTATTTAGCCGAAAAATTCGATAAAGATAGAAACATGTCTTTCAACTTAAAAAAACAAAATTTAAAAACTCATAATAATTTTGCAACATTTGAGTTAGCCTTAAATGCTTTTATTGAAAAAGCTTCAAAAACAAAATCACCTGCTAAGGTTTGATTCCATCGAGACGGATGTTTTAGAGGAAGTGCCACAGTAGAGCAATGTTTGGTGATTCTAGGTCGTGTTAAGGAAGAAAAAATCGAAGATAAAGATGTTATTGAATTTATTAACAGAGAAGACTTAGTTGACAAGACACCAGCCAAGAAAACTAAATCTCTATCACTAGAACAATTCAATAAGTTAATCGATAACTCAAAACTTTACATTGAATTAAACGGAAACAACTTACCTATTTTAATTAATTCAAAATCAATTAAATCAACCGCTGATGTTAGTGTAAATGTTTTATGAATTGCTGTTAACAGTGATAAAAAAGCAACAGTTGAGTATACATTAGAAAAAGATAAATTTGTATCAGAACCACGTATCGCAAAATTTATATACTTTAATTTAACTCCTGGAACTGAATTTTTATATGAATCTGAAGACTTAATTACTGAAGAGCAATTCCGCGAATTGATTAAGTCGGCACAAGTTTGCGCTAAAACTAGAAAGAACATGACTGCATTAGATTTACATTCGTGCTGTATCAAATCAGATAATCAAGAATTGAATTTCGAAGTAGAAGAGATTAATGTTCAAGATTTAGAACACGCATTTTTCAAAGGACACTTCTCAAAGGATAATTTAATTTCTAGCGATATTACAGGCGTATTCGATTTTAGGAAAGTTGACGATAATACAGAAATTATCTATGCAGATGAATCATTTGTACCTTCAATCACTGAAGACGAATTCAATAACCTAGTATCATTATCTTCGATTTATGCAGATATTACAGATAATAACGATGCAGTTCTATTTCAAACTAAACAATTCAAATCTGATTCTGTTTTAGATGTAAAAATTGAACAAATCAACATAATAAATTCAGAGACTGCTTTTGTAACTTACCATTTTGAAAAATGTGAATTTAAATCTGAATCAAATTCAGTTAAATTTGACCTAGGTGAATCAATTTTGGGTGATACTAAATTATTACCTTTTAATGATAATCAAACTTTAACAATGACTCGAACAAGAACAGTTGATGTTGAACCGACCAAAACTCCTGCCCCAAACAGACAAAACGATCTTTTATTCTGATTATTCTTGATTATTTTATTATTAATAATCGGGGGCGGAATTTACGTGATAGCACACTGAGTATTTAATTACGTTAATTAATTACGTCCAAAATCGCCGATGCGCGATTTTTTATTTTTATTGTTTTTTGAAAAATAATATAAAAAATAAGCTATTCGGTAACTAAGAATAGTTTAAAATATGCTTTGAAATACGAAAAAAAAGTATATATTTTATGTTATAAAATATATAGGAGAAAATATGGCGAAAAGAAAATATAATGGTGTAGATTACGATTTAGATGTGGTTAACCAAACACTTAAATTAAGAACTCAATATCATGAAGATTTATTAAGCAAACCTGCAGGTAAAGGTTTCAAAAAATTCGGAGGATCATCAATAGGAAATATTTTTGAAACTGATTCATTTAAGGGACAATTTTTAGCGTTTTTACATATGGCACGACTTGCTCCTCCAATTTTTGTTAAAAAGTATGTAAGGGCTGGTGAAACCGTTGAACCAATGGTTTTTGATTTAATGAAAAAGAAATTTCCGAAACTTGATATCGAGCATATCGAAGCTGCAAAGGTTGGATATGATTATTTTAAAGAAACTCATGACATCGTCGGTGGAGTTCCTGATGGGTTGATACCTTCTAAAAAAATAGTATTAGAAATGAAAGCGGTACAAGCTAAAAAACAAGCGATTTGAGAACAAAACAACAATCTTAATGTTCCTTTAGATTATCGAAAACAAGCAGAATTGTATGCTTATTTATTAGGTTATCCAAGATATTCAATAGTTGCTACTTATTTAGAGGAAGGAGACTATGAAAAACCTGAGTTAATAGATTTAAATCAAAGAAATATTGCCCAATATATGTTTGATGTTGACCAAAATAAAGCGCGTGATGACTTGGAGACAATTGTCAAATTTTGAAAATATTATTCAAGAACTGGTATAAGTCCAAAATATGATGCTAGACGTGATGCAAAAGTCGTCGAGTATTTATTGTGTCATAATGAACAGGAATGAGAAGAATTATTCAATAAATGAAAAAGATTTGGAGATGTAGATGAAGATATCGAGTTCTGACAAGTTAAATAAAGATAATACAAAACTTATTTCTTTTAGCCAATTCAAAACATATTACACAAGTCAACCTTACTTCATTTGATCTGAAAAGGATTCTGAAGGGAATTCGATTATTCCGAATGTTGACATTAATGGTTTCAAGTTGTTTTTGGATTCTATGATTGAGTCTTCATCAACTAATGAAGCATTACACCAGTTTGATTTTTTAAAAGAACTTAATGATGAAGATGAAGAATCTTATTACGATAATAAATATTTAAGCGACATGACCAAAAGTTTTTTTACTAGCGAGTGAAATTACAAAATGGAAAATCAAAACATGTTCACGAATGCGTATAAACAGGCTTGTGATTATTTAATTAAATACCATGGAAATAATTTGACAACTTCTTATATGCAAAGAATTTTTCCAGTTACTCAACTACATTTAGCTGACGAATTTTTAAATGATTTTTTAGTTGATAATAATAAAACATTGCTAATTGATCCAACATTTTGTTATCTAGCAAAAAAAAGTGATGCTAATTTTGTTGTTAAGGCAACTTGCTTTGCATATTGTAAAGAACATTGCACTTTATATTTCCAAAAAATGAAAAGCTCTACTAATATAGATGATTATCTAAAAGCTTATTTTACTTATAATGTTGCGCTAAAATCTCGTATTAAAATTAATAATATAAAATTCGTTATTTTTGACTTCGAAAACGACAAAAAAGGAAGAATTACATTTCGCACAGTTGATGGGTCTTATTCTAGTGCTAGTGCTTCATCAGTGAAAAGAGAAGGAATAAGTTTAACTAAAGACGCAAATAAATTGATTGTTCGTGATTTAATTAATTCTGGATTAGCCCATTCGCAATCCAATTATGAAGGGCTCAAGGCAAGTGTTTATAATTCATTTAAACTAGGATATGTTTTTGATAACCCCAAATCCAAGGATGTTACAAAATTTTCAACTAAAATTGTAAATAATATTAGAAATAATGAATTATTTATCCCTGACCTTACTGTTAATTTAAAAGAAGCAAAATATGAAGAATTTGACCAATCTATTTCTAAAATAATTGATGCAAGTAAAATTACAAAACCTGCTTACTCGATAAAACAAAATGGTGAATTGATTTTCGATTTATCTACTGATTCGACCGCTTGAGGAAAGAATAAAGAGTTAAATACAATTAAAAATCTATATTTAGGACCAAACTATGTTTATTCATCGGGTAATGGTGGCACAGGTAATTCATTAAAGATATTAGACCAAAATCATATTGATAAACATAAATTCATTGTTGATAAGTTGTATAGCTTTCCGAATTATTTCACCAATAAAGCTTTAGAATTAATCAGTGAATTAATGGTTAAGAATTTGAAAATTGTCTGATATGACTATGAAGGAGTTAGCTCGTTAATTCCAATTTTTGATGGGTTAAAATCGTGAAGACAAGTTCCTCATCAAGTTTCTGTGATTATTACACAAAATGGTCAGGTAGTTTCAGAAGAGGATGTTATTAAAGATCCTAAAAACTTAGAGCTTATTGATTTGGTTGATGTCATAATTAGGGTTCATAGTTCGGCAGATAAATATGTTGTTTTCAATAAAAATTACGAAAACACAAGAAATTTAGAAATCAGAGATATGGTCAAACAACGTTATGATAATTTTGACCAAAATAATACCGATGATGTTGAATTTGTAAATCAAATGAGAACACGTGGATTTGATTCATGGTTAGATTTTGAAATTTTAGTTAAGCATATTTATGATAATACATTCGATTTATTAGAGTGTTTTACAACCAAAACTGATATAACAGATCAAGTGTTTTATGTCTCGCGATATATAAAATATAATGAGTATCATAAACCGTCATTCAAATTAAATCTTAAAGAATTTGAAGGAAATCTAGATGATTATAAAAAAATCTGCGATGAGTATCGTCGCAACACCTTTGCTGATAAAGAATTAAAAACTATTCGAATAATGGAACTGCTGGGTTACACCAGCATCAAAAAACTTGAAAAATTAATTACTAAAAGCGGTTATCAATATCGTTGAAAAATTAAAGAGTATGCCGGATTAGAAATCAAAAATGGTTCTATGGCACTAGAACTGGCCGTAAATAGAAATGCCAATTGCACTAAAGATAATGAGTGAGCTGCTAAAGTTGAAAAATTAAAAGAATATTGTCATAATGACGTTGTCGCAATGATTGTTGTTTACGAATTCATCCTAGGTTTTATTGCGGATGTATTTCCAGAGATTTATGGTTTTGAGTTTGAATTAAACAAAAATGAGAAATTAGCAGTTGATTTTGATAGTAAAAAACTTATTAAAGTAGCGATTAAATAATTAAGATGGAAGTAATATGAACAAGTACGAAAAAATTTTTATAACTACTACAGATACTGTATGCGGTATTGGTGGACCAATTAGTGATACAACCTTGGAAACTATTTATGAACTTAAACAGCGTCCAGCTCATAAAAAAATAATGATTCTAGTTGGATCATTGGAACAAGCTCAAAAATTTAAGGAATGAAACGAAGAAGCAAATGATGTAGCATTAAAGTTCTGGCCCGGAGCAGTAAGTATTGTTGTTAATAACCAAGGTTTCAGAATGCCCAATCACCCAAAACTTAATGAGTTCTTGTTAAAAAATGGTCCAATGTATGTTACAAGTGCTAATATTTCGGGTCAAGAACCAATTCAGATTAATCAAGCTAAAACTGTTTTCCCTCAAATAACAAATGTTTTTAATTTTGGTCAGGTTTCAGGTAAGGCAAGTCGAATTTATAATGTCGATACCAAAGAGTGAATTAGATAATTTTTATGTGAGTTCGACTCACATTTTTTTAAAAAAATGACACCAGATGTTGGTGTCATTAACTAAAATATTAGTGTGTAGGGTTGTTTACAACACGTACACGTTCTTTAGCGTAAGGCATTAGAGCCATAAAACGAGCTCTTTTGATTGCCATTGCAACTTTTCGTTGGTCTTTTGCTGATAATCCTGTTAAAGCACGTGGTTTAATTTGACCTGTGTTTGTAACAAATTTATTTAGCAATTCAATATCTTTGTAATCAATGTAGTTTAGGTTTAAGTCAGCGATTAAGCTTCTACGACGTCTGTTGAAAGCAGGTTTTTTTGAACGGAATTTTGCCATTTTAGTTCCTATTGTAAATCATCATCTTCATCAAATACAGCGAAATTGTGTTTTGCTTCATTTGTGTTAGATGTTGGTATATTAAATACCTGTGCATCTGTAGCGACATAATTTGATGTGGGTTTTGATGATCCACTAAATGTAGTTTGATTTCTTTGAGGATTAAATGAATTATCCATATTTGGAGTATCTGTTGCTCTTCTTTCGCGTTGTTGACGTGATTCCAAAGAGTTAATTGTTTCAACTGTAACTTCATAGGTTCTGACAACTCCGTTTTGGCCGTTGTATGAACCCGTCGTAAATGAGCCTTCAATAGACACTAATGATCCTTTTGTCAAGTATTTTGACATAAAATCAGCGGTTGATCTTCAGGCTACTAATGGTATAAAATCTGTAATTGGCTCGGTTGAGTTTGTTCTTCTTGTAACTGCTACAGAAGTTCTGCATCAGTTAACACCGCTAGGGGTAGTGAAGCCTCTAATATCGTTAGCAATTCTTCCAACCAGTAATACTTTATTCATATTTCCTCATTTCTAATTGGTTAATTATTCAGCTTTTTCAGCTTTTTGTGTTCTGGGTTTTCTTTCAACTTTTGATTCTGCATCGTAAGATTTTTTGAAAGGTTTTCTTTCAGATTTTTCAGCTGGATTATAAACTTTTTTACCAGCTCAAGTCTTTCTTTCTTTACCTAAACCTTTTTCTGTATCTAAATTGATAACTAATTGTCTTCAAATTTCTTTAGAGATGTTTGAACGACGAACGAATTCAGCTACTAATGAAGCTTCTCCGTTTAGTTGAATTAAAAGATATTGTCCTTGTGTTGAATGGTTTACTGGATAAGCTAGAGTTGTGTTTTCTAGTTTTTCTGCCTTAATGATGTTTGATTTTCCAAAGACGCTTTCGACTAACTCGAATCCAATTTCGTGGTTAGCTTTAGGGTCTAGGAGCATCATAATTTCATATTTATGCATTTTATCCTCCTTATGGACATCCGGGTCATACGACCAAGGAGTAATTAATATTTACTCATAGCAATTATATATTAAGATTTAAAAAAACGAAACCAATATTAATAATTAATATTTTTATTGTTAATATTAGTTTTTTGACGTTCTTTATTAAAATCTTAATACACTTATTCAGTTATTTTTCTGTATTTTTCGTAAAAGTACTGAATATTTAATAAGGTTTAATCTCAAAATGGTTAAACTGGAGTTCTATAGAAATTTATAAGCTTTTTTAGCAAAGTTAATATATAAAGTTAAATTATGTGGTAAATTTATTATTATGAGTAAATTAGTTATTGTTGAATCGCCAAACAAAGTGGCAACCATAAAAAAATATTTAGGAGATGATTATGATGTTTTAGCTTCAGTTGGTCATATTGCCAAACTTTCTACTAGAACAATTGGTAACACAATCATGGGCATTAAAATTGATGAATGAGAACCTGTATATGTGATTGATTCTACCAAAAAAACCACTGTTAAAAAACTTAAATCTGCTGTGAAAAAAGCTGATGAAGTTTTCATTGCGACCGACCCTGACCGTGAAGGTGAAGCCATTGGAGATCACTTGGTTAAGTATTTGGACATTCAGGATAAATACTCTCGTATTAAATATAATGAGATAACCAAAGATGCAATTTTAAAAGCAATTTCACACCCAGCAAAACTTGACGAAGCATTAATTGATGCCCAAAAAGCACGTCGTATGTTGGATAGAATTATTGGTTTCAAACTAAGCAAATTAATGAAACAAAAACTTTCTAACTCTCCGACAAAACCATCAGCTGGTAGAGTTCAATCGATAGCATTAAAATTAATTGTTGATAGAGAAAAATTAATTGAAGCTTTTGTTCCAAGAGATTATCATAAAGCGTGTGCTTACATTGATGAAAATTTCAAGGCTGATTATTATAATGAAAGTAACCCAAGTGGTGAAAAAGATTGAATTTATCCTGAAGAAAAGGGAGAAATATCCAAAAAAATATTTTCGTTACCTAATTCATTGATTGTTGAAAGCATAAGAGAAACTAGAAAAAAAATGGGCGCTATAACGCCATTAAAACAAGCGGTTTTATATAAAAAATCTCCATTTTCTTCACAATCAACGCAAAGAGCAGCTCAAAATTTATATGAGGGATATGGAGATGGCGGTTTAATTAGTTATCCACGTACAGATTCAACTAGATTAAGTCAATATTTTATAGATAATGCACGTAAATATATTGAAAATAAATATGGTAAAGAATATGTTTCTGATGAAATTAAGGGTTTTTCAGGGGATCAAGACGCCCACGAAGCTATTAGACCTACAGACATTACCTTAACTCCTGAAGAAGCAAAAAATAAATTTAAATTAAATAACTATGACTATCAAGTTTATAAATTAATTTATGAACATACACTACAAGCATTAATTAATGTTCCTATTAGAATGTCTAAAGCTTATGTTTTTGATAAACAAGGTTTGAAATTTAGATTAACAACATCTAAAATTTTGTTTAATGGTTATTATGTAGTTAAAGGTGAACGTGAAGAAGTAGAAGATCCTAATTATGGTGAAGGTCAAGTAGTTCCAGTTGAAAAATTCGAAGTAACTGACCACCAAACTAATCCGCCCGCGAGATATAGTGAAGGTTCATTGATTGAAGCCTTAGATAATATAAAAGTTGGACGTCCTTCAACATTTGCTTCAACAGTAAAAATTGTTCTAGACCGTGAATATGCTGAAAATATTAACGGAGCATTACACCCTACTGAATTTGGTCGTATTGTTATGGATAAATTAACCGAATCATTCCCAAAAATAATCGAAGAAGGTTATACTGCTCGGGTTGAAGAAGAGTTGGATTTAATTGCTCAAAGTAAAGTCAATTTGAAACCCGTTATGCAAGAGTTTTGAGACAACTTTAACAGAGTTTATGACGAAGCGGAAAAAACAATGGAACATACAACAATTTCATATGAGTTTGCTAATGAAAAATGTCCACAAGATGGAACTGAACTTATTATTAGAAAAAATAGATATGGCAACAAATTCATTGGTTGCCCTAATTTCCCTAAATGTAAATTCGCCAAGAATTATGAAAAATAATTTACAAAACACTCATTTTTGTTTAGTTTTAGGAAAAATAACGACTAATTTATTAAAATTGTTAGTTGGTTTTTATCACTGTATAAATATTAAATAGATTATAAATTTAAATATTTAATATAAAATATGTATGTAGAAACGGGCTAAATGAAATTTCTAAATTATTTTATATATATTTTAAAGAACGCAGCAATCAACTTTATAGTCATAGTACTTGCTATGTTATTAATTCATTGAACATTAGGTTATAGTTTGGTACCAAATTATCAAACTAATTTTGGTTTAGAATTTTTGAAAAGTATTTTGAGTTTTAATTATGGAAATATTGAAGTAAATTCTTCAAGTATTTCTGTTTTTCACGTCTACGTTCCTTACTTTAATTTCACATTATTTGTTGTTTTAATAAGTTTTGTAATAAGCTTTGGTATTGGTTTTGTAATTTCATACAAATTAGCAAAAAATAATAAAAACGCAATAACCGGCTCTCTAAATATCATAATTTTTATATTTAGTTCAATCCCTATTTTTATTTTAGGACCGATAGCTATTAGCTTTAATAAATGAGTTGGGTTACCAAGCATTTATATTGATACTTATTTCAATAATTTTTGATTGACATTCCTGTCGTTGATTGTTCCAATATTAATTTTAACTATTGTTATTACACCATTGGTGGTTGCGATTAATTATCCAATTCTAAAAGAAATTTTACAAAGCGAATATTACACTTGATCTCGAGCAAATGGTTTTAGTCAATATAAAATTTTTGTTACAGTAGTTTTAAGAAATTGAATCGCAAAAGTGCTTCAAAATATTGTGCTATTCTATATTTTCTTAATGACCTATGCAATGATTATTGAACGTTTCTTTTATGCTCCTGGTCAATCATTTATTTTTCAATATTTAGGTCAGCCGCAATATTTTAATTTATTAATGTTTTCAATTTTGATTAATATTTCAGTAATCGGTTTGATTAAAGCTGTTTGCGACTTATCTACTTATTTTTTGGATACGTCTAAGATAGTTAAAAACTATAGAATTGGAGGTGTAAAATGAAACAAATAGATAATTTTGATTTTGTTAAACATTCATCCACGCAAGTCAGAACAGTTGTCCCAGTTTCTTCCGCCAAAAGATATTGAAGTAAATTTTTCTCGTCAAAACTTTCGGTTATTTCTTTGATAGTATTATTATTGGTGTTAATATTCTTAATTTCATCCGTATTGTTTTATAGTCCTAGTTCATATAAAACTATCAATAATGCCTACTCGCTTAATTCGGAATTACCTAGTTCTTTAAGCCCATGAAAAACTTTGATTTTGCCCGAAAGCGATGAACTTAATGTATTTCGAGAATTTGCTAAATATAATAATAATTCAGTATTTATAGATAAAATAATTGATGATAAAGATGGTCTAGTATCTTATTCCGTCACCTTTAACGCATATAAACTATTTGGCGATAATAAACTGCACTTATTAGGAACCAATTCACAGGGTATTGATATTTTCGCTAGATTGATTTCAACGTTAATTAGTTTAATCGTAATTTCAGTTTCAGCTGTAATTATATCAGTATACTTATCGATTATTTTAGGTTCATTAACTGCAATCTATTTCAAAAAATCTATTTCTCAAATTATTGAAAAAATCTTTTCAACATTTGCTTTGCTACCTTATGTCTTTATCTCAGTAATCGTATTTTTATTAGTTAAAAATACTATTGTAAATGCAATAATAATTTTTTCTGTAATTTCAACAATAACATTATTTATTAGTTCTTATCAAAAAACATGCGAAATACTAGAAAATGAATTTATAAATGCTGATAAATCCGTCGGTTTTAGTAACTTAGATCTACTAATTAGAACAGTTTTTAAACCAGTATTGCTTTATCAATTAATTCAAGCCACAGAGCAATTAAGTTTGATTTTCTTAACATATACTGCGTTATCAATTTTTTCAATTGATACATCAACCTTAACCCTTGGAACAGTAATTAAAGAAGCATTAGATTTAATATCAATTAATCCTTGATATTTGGTAACGTTATTTGTGTTAATAACTGGCTTAATGTTTGGTTTTAAATTCCTAGCATTTAGTTTAAATAAAAGTTATGTAAATTTTAGGGGGTCAGATGAGTAAAAGATATTTATCATCAATATTACCTTTATGTATAACTCCTTTAACTGTTCTTGGATGTACAACGAGACAAAATATTGCTAAAAATGTGTATGTTTTGGAAAAAAATGGCGTCAATGATACATATTTAAATCTACCCAAAACAGGTGGTGTTTGAGGCTATAAAAATACTTTACATGACTCATTGGTTGGTAATTACATATTTAGATATAAGTTTGTCGGCGAAGCAAAATATGATTACTTAAATAAATATTTCGCAAGAAATGGAATTGTTGGAAAATTTCGTAAATTTGGAATTATTGACAAAATAACAATAATAACTAAAAACGGCCAAAAACATCTTTTTGATACGGACTCTGAAGATGAATTCAAGAACCCTAGCAAGTTAATAAAAGTTGATATTAACCGTGGGTATAAGAATTATATTTATGATTTAGTTTCGTCTAATCCTAAATCAATCAATTCAGAAAATTTCACAAATTGTTTATCAAATTCTAAACAAGTCATTTTTCATATTAAATCCGATTTGTTTTGATACGATAAAGGCCAAAAAACTAATACAAAAGTTACAGGATTAGATGTACTTAAATCAATTAAATCAGCTGTTTTAACAAATAAAAATCTTAAACATTTATCATTATTAGGTTTTGACACAAAAAACAGTTTAACTTTTAATAATAACTATTCTGATAGTGAATTTAAGTTTAATATAGTAGAAGTACCTAATGTTAACTTATTATTAAACGAGTTTGCAAACAACAAAATCTTTACGGCCTATAGAGATAATGAATGATCCGCTGGGGCATATAGTTTAATAATTAATGACTTAAAACATACTGAGTATATTGCGAATTTCCAGCAAGATCTTAAAAAAGTTATTTTAAAATATAATCCAGTAGGAAGTGTTGAATTACAAACTCATAGAATTCACTTGATGAATGAATATGAACAGGGTTTAATTACATCTCAAACTATAGATGAATTTGATAATTTACAACAAAGTAAATACATACGAGATTTTAAATCGCAAAACAATGGTGTCAAACTGAATATTGTCCAAACTAAAAACAATTCTTCGATAAATGTATTATTACCCAGATTTAAAACTATATCAAATATTAGTGATGTAGATTTATATGATAAATTCATGTATGAGTCTGACGTAATCAATAAAAACGAATCTACTTTTTATAATGGTAGAGGCTTTGTGTTAAGAAATAATTTACAACAAATAATAAACAAGTTTACTTTGAATTTCAACCTATATAAGACACAATATTATGATAATTTAATTTCTCCCAATGCTTTGATTTCTAATGCTAAAAATACTAACTATATTAGGATACTGGATGCAATAGACCATTTAAATAAAGCGGTAATTTTTACGGAATCGCAGAAAATTGAGTATTATTCACAAATGTTAAAAGAGGATTACTACAAGAAAGATAGTTATTTAGATTTAAAAACTCAATTAAAATCTCGTTGATTTAATGAAATAAAAAATAATATTAACTTGTTGTTGAATAAGTTTTATCATGATTATAATTTGTCCTCTAAACAAACAATTACAATGATTATACCTTTTAATATTAAAGCATTCGACTTCAAAACATTAGAAGTGATAAATGAAATTTTTTCAGAAATTGACGAAAGATTAATTATAAAAATAGTTGATATAAATGATAAAACTGTTGAGAATTATTATGAAAAAATAACTTTTAATGCAAAAAATACAATTGACTTTTTTATTCAATTACTAACTCTGAATAATAATAATTTTATAAATTTACTGCCTTATATTGATAATATGAAGTTTAAATATTTGGTAAAGTTTAGAGAATATTTTGCCGAATATTTTAAAATGGATTCACAATATATTTTAGAAACTATTGATAATTGGTTGCCGACTGATTATGAATCAAATATGAGAGAGTTCGCCTTTAAATTACATTCTAAATTTAATTACTACGACATCATTAATATGATTGCGGAATTAAAAATATTATTAACTCCTACATATAACACCGAAAATAATGTTGATTTAGACGATTTTAAATATGAACTCATTCAATCGTGAATACATAAACCAACACGTGATGATAATTTAATATACTTTGAGGATATCATAGTATCGAAAGAAAATTATGAAAATTAAAAATTTAACCTTTCTTCCTTTTTTAATCGGTCCTTGTATTATTGCAGCGAGCTGTAATAATGATTTTGATATTAAAGTTAATAAAGAATTAAAATACGGTTTGAACACTAATGAATCAATTTTAAATAAATTCACTATTGAACAACTTAAAATATTAAATAAATTTCGTCCTTTATTTATTGCGAAATCTAATGAACTTAATTCATCTGATATAGCTTTTCAAGACAATGATATTCTAGTTAAAACTAAAAACAAACAATTATCACTTTCTAAGTATTTAAATTATAAGCCAACAGCTAAATTAGGTTTACATTTAATTAATGACCAAGAACATGGTTGAAAATATATTATGGTCGACAAAAACAAGTCAACTATTGATAATTATGATCTTTTATTCGAACGTTATGATTATATCTTTGACCAAGATTTGAATATTGACTTCCCAGATATTAATAGCATCATTAAAAGAATTTCTACATCAACAATTAACGACCAATTAAACATCACTATACCAAATTTTATAACTCCTAATTGAATAAGAGCGAAGGCTTGAGCTAAAAATAAAGAACAAATTAGTTACTGAGAAGACCTAATATTATTTGAGCTTAAGAGATTTGACTTCGGCAGTTTAAAACCAATTCAAAAGGTAAAAATTTCAGCAAATAATTTTATTGAATCAAATGTTGGTAGATATCACAAAAACGCACCTGTTATAACTATTGATTTTCTGGATTCTGATGGTAAATCATTGCTTAGCAAAAACCTTAGAAATAAAAAATTCATTATCGGACAATTAAATCAGGATTATTTAATTCCTTACAATGAAGATAATGTAAAAAACTATAATTCATTATTTAGAGATTACAATTCAGTTAGTGATTTTAAACACACTTTAGATATTGACGATGATGAGGTTTTATTTAATGAATACGTCAATGTTTTCTATGATGATATTACGATTCTAAAATATATTAATCCTTTATCATTGGAAAATAATCAATATGAATTATATGTCAATCCGACTTACTTATACAATAAAGTTAGTGCGAGATCATTTTTATGATTCTTGAAAAATGATGAAAAGTACTTTGAAATAGTAGTTCCAGAACACCGGAAAAATGTTGATTTGAAATATGAAATCGTTGATAAGAAAATAAATGACGAATATCTTAATGATTCATTGTCATTAATAGAGTTGAAAATTAAGGTTACTAAACTAGACGGCTCAATTAAATTCTATAAATGATATTCAATCGACATTAATTCGCACTACCATACTTTTGCTGGATATAAAACAAATCTAGACACTGATTGAAATAGCAATAATATTTACGGATATGGCTGAGATGAGAAATTGGGCGAAGGAAAGATAAATAGAATAACTAGAGTTATTGACCCTAACGAGTTCTACGAAAAAATGCTGTTAAAATTATTAAGTTTACAGGTTTACAAATTAAAAGATAATCTAACTTTATTCAACAACAGAGTTATGACAAAATATGAGGCCCACAATGTAGATAATAATACTATTTTAATTGAACAATTAAAAACTAAATTTGGAATTGATGTATTTAAATATCTAATTGGTAATAGTAATAATAAGAATGATTTAATTGATGATATTGATGTAAAATATTTGGGATTAAGTAACGAACCTGGTTGCGTGTTGCTTAAGGTTGATTTCTTGGATAAAAACAAAAATTCAATGCTAAATGACATTAATCGCAACAAAATCATAAAATGGTATGGGTTCAATGGTACTGACTTCACTAAGATTAACAAACAGATAAGTAAATATAATATAGTCAATGCTAATATTGATTATTTATTAAAAAATTCACAAGTGAATTTAAAAGATCAAAATAATATTATTGATTATTTTGAATGAAAGGAATAAAAATGAAAAAAATACTGAAGTTTTTAACTCCAATTTCAATTTTTTGCCCCGTGGCGTTATCTGCGAGTTGCTTAGATGGTACATTTAATGAACATGCGGATGATTGGAATTTCAGTGATTTTGAAACAACTATTTCAAATCCTAAAAATATTAAAACCGAAACTATTAAAGTAACTTTTAAACAAAATTATTCAAGTAAAGCTATAGAAAATATTATTATTCCTGCAATTAAAGGTATTAAAACCAAGCAAGACACTGAAAAATTTATCAAAAACAAACTCAGAATATCGCTTGTTGCTACTCGTCCGCACTCTGGATGAGATGTTGCTGGTGGTGCCTATGATCACATCCATGAAGAAATAATTAATGATGTATTCAAAGATCATACTAAAGTGTTGCGTTTTGAAATGCAATTAATAGAAAGTGATAATTCCTTTATAAAATTACAAAATAATAAATTGACTTTTAAAGCTAAATTTGCATCAAAAAACTTTGATTCAAAAAAACCTAATGAGCCACTTTATTACTTTACACACACATTTGAGTTAGATTTGGAGAAAAATAATGGATAATAAATTAAATCAACTCTATAATTGGTTGAACAGCGTACTCTCTTATACTCACGCAAGCGAGTCAATATCAAAATTCATTTTTGGTCTAATTGTTTCAATAATTCTACTTTGCATTCCGATTTTGGTTGCTACTATTGTTCCTCTAATTATCAAAAAACCTAAAAAAGAATTTTCAATTTACTTATATTCATTTATTACTGGTATGTTTATAATTCTTGGTTCTTTCGGTTACCTAAGAGAAGCAATTGAAATAACAAGCACCGGTGCTGGTTTAAAAGGGACTAATATTCCTCCCAAAAATATTTATTTATACAATATTTTGGTAATAGTTGGCGGTGCTTTGTTAGGAATTATTAGTGCTTTCACAATCAAATTTGTAGTTTACAACACAATTAAGAGAAAATATAAGTTAAACAACTCTGTTTTCGTCCACACTCATGAAGAAGGCCACCATGTGGGTGAACACCAACACCAACACACTCACGCAGATCATATTTGAAATAAAAATGATATTGCTGATGTTCAAGAAAATAACCCTAAAGTTAAAAATAAATGAACTGCCTTAATTCTACTTTTGGGACACAGAATTCCTGAGGGATTATTAATTGGTATCAGTTTAAATAACTTAATTGTTTACTCAAATGTAAATGCTATATCGGTTGCGTTCTTCGTTTCATTTGTTTTACACACAATACCTGAAGAAGTTGTCTTTTTCTATCGTCAACGTGAAATGGGTATTAAACCAGTTTTTGCTGTATTGAATTCGATTGGTGCGCTATCGTTAATAATTCCATTTATTTTTATTGGTTTGTTTGGAGGAGATTTAATCGATACAATCCCATGATTGAAAGCGTTTATTATGTCAGTCGTGGGTAGTGTAATGGTATTTACAGCTATGATTGAATTTTTACCTGAGTTTTACCACAATAATATGAAAAAACATAAATGAATTATCACTTTAATTATGTTTTTCTTAGGAATCATATTTACGATTTTAATTCTTTGTTTCCACACTCATGGGTCTTTAAATCTTAAATAATTTAATAGGACATAGTCCTTTTTATTTCTCTATTTTCAGTGTTAAATGTGTATTTTGGTAAAAAAATCTTGAAGTAATTCAAGATTAATTATTAAATTGACATTGATTTAGCGTATGCTGTAGCATGTTCGCCCATTATTAATGTAACTTTATTTGCGTTTACGAACGCACCTGTGGCAATGTTTTTTTCTAAGATTTTAGCTAACATAACATTTTCTTTATTTAGAACTTCAATTATTAATTTCGAGCCCTTAGCTTCTAGATTAAGTATATTACCATCTCCGCCTAAAAGATTAACTAATTCATTAGATTGATTGAACGAAATTTTTACATTTTCTTTGCCTTGCAAAACAAGGGCTTGTTTTTTGTTTTTTTGAGATCAATATAGTCAACAAAAACCAAGTGTAAAAATAGTTAACATTGTAATAATAAATTTATCTTTCTTTGTCATGTAATTATTATACCAATAGTTTTATCTAAAGACTTAATAAAGAATTATTTTGTTAAATCTTGATTAGTATTAACACTTATTTACTCATATTTCAATATAATTCGTAAATTTCTATACTAATAAATATTATATATAACTGAGCGGTTTGGTAATGATTGATTCTTGAATAATATTTGAACACTATTGATATTTATATTAATATTAATTAGCTTAATGGTAACATTGTAATATAATTACCAATTATATTTATTAATTTAAAAAAAGGGGGGCAGATGAAACAACGTTTAATTAGCGGTATTAAACCAACTGGTGATTTAACTCTTGGTAATTATATCGGGGCACTAAAAAACTTCGTTAAAATGCAAGAAGATTACGATGCGTATTACTTTGTAGCAGATTTACATGGACTGACAACTGGGGGAGTGAATCCAAAAGAAAATTTACAAGCTCGTAGGGAAATTGTGGCAATGTATCTTGCTTGTGGTTTAGATCCAAAGAAAGCTAATATATTTTATCAGTCAGATTTATATGAACATGCATACGCGCAATGATTGATGACGTCAGAAGTATCTCTTGGTGAATTAAATCGTATGACTCAATTTAAAGATAAAGCACAGAAATTAGAAAAACAAGATAATGGTACTGAAAAAATACCAGTTGGTTTATTGATGTATCCGGTTTTAATGGCTGCTGATATATTAATTTATAATGCTGATGTAGTGCCTATTGGCGAAGACCAAAAACAACATTTAGAATTAACCAGAACTATTGGCGAAAGATTAAATAAAAGATATAAAACCAGATTCAAAATCCCAAATGGTGTAATACCGCCAGTTGGTGCCAGAATCAAATCGCTAACCAACCCTGAATCAAAAATGTCTAAAAGCGACAAATCAACAAAAGGCACAATATATTTACATGACGATCCCGAATTAGCCTACAAAAAAATTATGAAAGCAGTGACCGATTCCGAAAATAAGGTTTATATTTCAGAAGATAAGCCTGGTGTGTTAAATCTATTAAATATTTATGCATCACTAGCTGAAATAACTTTAAAAGAAGCAGAAGAAAAATTTGCCAATGCTAATTATGTTGAATTTAAAACAGCGGTTGCTGATATTGTTAAAAAAGAATTAATCAAGATACAAAAAAATTATGAAATTGCTAAACAACAAATAGATGAGGTTACTACACAAGGAGCACTGAAAGCTAAAGAAATTTGTGGTCCAATATTAAAAGAACTAGCTCATAAGATGGGCTTTAATTAGAGGTAAAAATGAAAATACAAGCAAATAAATTATTAAATCATACTTGTTCGCATCTATTGGGTGCAGCTGTAGAAAAACTTTATCCTGGTGTTAAATTAGGATTTGGCCCAGCTACTGATGAAGGTTTCTATTATGATTTTGAATTCCCCGAATCAATCAGCGACCAAGAATTAAACAAAATAGAGAAATTGATGAAAAAATTGTCATCACGAAATTTAGTGACTATTCAAATTCCTGAATCTGAATATGATTTTACTGATAAACCATATAAAAAAGAACTTTATGATGAATTAAAACAACGTGGTGAAACTATTACATTTTATGCCTTGCAAGATCCGTTGAATCACGAAATAGTTTTTAAAGATTTATGTGCTGGAGGTCATATTGAAAGCACAAAGAATCTGAAAAATTTCAAATTATTATCATTGGCCGGTGCTTATTGACGGGGAAATTCAGACAATATTCAACTGACACGTATTTATGGAACGGCTTGAGAATCTAAACAAGAATTAGATGATTATTTAGAATTGCTAAAAGATCGTAAAGAACGCGACCATCGGAAAATAGGTAAAGACCTTAAAATCTTTGCCTTGCACCCATTAACAGGTCAAGGTTTTCCAATTTGATTAGAAGATGGTATGTATATTCACAATGAAATTAGAAACTTAGTATTAAAAATGGACCGTAAATACGGTTTTACTGAAGTTTTAACACCTCATTTTGGTAATGAGGAACTTTATCGGATTTCTGGTCACCTAGCACACTATAAAGATGACATGTTTGCACCGTTGATAGTTGAAAATGAACGTTTAATTCCTAGACCAATGACTTGTCCGCACCATAACGTTTGCTATGGTTTGGAAAAAAGGTCTTACCGCGATTTACCAATTAGATTTTCTGAACAATCAATGTTATACCGCTATGAAAAATCAGGTGCTTTAACTGGTTTAGAACGTGTGAGAGGTATGCTACTAACTGAAGGGCACTTGTATGTGCGCGAAGATCAAATTTATGATGAAATTGTTCGTATGTATAGTCAAATCGATGAAACATTAAAATTATTTAAAACCCAAATTAGTTTCATTTCTCTTTCTTTAAGAGACCCTCAAGATAAAGAAAAATATTTCGATGATGAACAAATGTGACAAAAGAGTGAAAAGATGCTTAAAGACGCTCTTGATTCATTAAATGTTAAATATGAAGCTATCCCGGGCGAAGCGGCATTCTATGGACCAAAAATTGATATTCAGATTCACACTGCGTTAGGTCATGAAATTACTGTAGCAACAATCCAGCTGGACTTTTTACAACCAATGAAATTTGACCTTAAATACACAGATAAAAATGGAGCAGACGCTCGTCCGGTAATGATTCACCGTGGCCTAATCGGTACTTACGAACGTTTTGTTGCCATCTTGCTAGAACAAACTAAAGGTGTATTACCTTTCTGATTGGCTCCAAAACAAATTACGGTCATTCCGGTAAATTTAGAGGAAAATATTGAATACGCTCAACAAATTACTAATGAATTATTTGCTCACGATTTCCGCGTAAAATTAGATGATCGCGATGAACGTTTGAACAAAAAGATTCGTGAAGCACAAATTTCTAAATCTAAATATCAAGTAATTCTTGGTGAACAAGAAACTAAAGATAAAACAATTTCATATAGAAAATACGGCGAAAACGAAACCAATACTGTAACTTTAGATGAATTTATTTCAATGTTAAACAAACAAAAAGCACATTATGAGTAAATACGCACCTTTAAGAGCAATATTTTTCATTTCTTTGCTAGAGGTATTACCTTTATTAATTATGTGGCTCATAGGTACTAATGATTTTCAAGGTCAAAAGATTTTTAATCATTGAGTTATCATTTTTGTGCCTCTTGCTATTTTTATTGTTGCATTAACTTTAGGAGTTATTTTGATTTACTTTAGAATAATTAATTTGAAGTCTATGACTTACATAGTTCCTATAGGATTGATGTTTTTAGCAATGATTTTTACTTCCTTTACTTCATTAAATATTTCTTTAAGAGTAATTATTTCACTTGCAGCGGCTATTTTTTCAACAATTATTAGTCATTTTATAATTACTGCCTTAAATACTTGGATAAAGAATTCATAAGCACAAGCCAATTAAACGGCTTGTTTTTTTGTAAATCTAACAAAAAACGCAGTCTTATCTGCGTAATTAGTTTAATTATTGTTGTGGTTTGTGTAAGCCACTGCCATTAAGTATTTTATTGAATAATTCTTTAGTTAATCAACGAGGTAATTCTGAATTACGATAGGATAAATTATCACAACGATAAAAAGCATAGATACCTATTTTGGTTACATTTGGCATCGCAACGCTCGTCAGTGTCTTGTAACCGCTAAAAGCACAGTTGGCAATATACTTTACATTCTTAGGCAAAACAATATCACCGCTTGATTTAGTGCCATCAATTAATATATCACTTACAATAGCTAATTTTTGTGGGTTTGAATTAATTAAATTGTCTAAAAATTTTGTGCCTCTAAAAGCATCCTCGCTTAGCTCAACCATATTCGGCGTCTTAACACTCGCAAGCGCATCGCAACCTCCAAAAGCATTTCAACCTATTCCTGTGACATTTGGGATTGAAATACTCACCAGAGTCTTGCAGCCCTAAAAATCTTCCCTGTCTATCTTTTTATCGACATTCGGCATTGATAAATTAACTATCTGAGTGTTTGGTTTAATTTTAAATTTATCTTTGAGCATTCATTTCAAAGATTTTTTATCGCCAATTTGTTTGATTAGAGTATATTCGTACCGCTATAAAAAAACTTTTCCATTGAAATATATCCATAATCAATATATTTTTGAATATTATCTTCATCAATAACAAAATAATCTATTTGATTATCATCTTCGTTAATGATGGCTAATGTTTCGCTTCCAGTGTTTGTTCCTTCATTAGGGTTGGTTATTGTGTCTGTTATGCCTTTCTCAGGTAAAACTTTGTCATTATTACATGACAAAGTAATTAGTCCGGAACTAGCCGAAATAACTGAACTGGTCAACAATAATATTAATTTATGTTTCTTCATTTTTCTCCTAGATTTTCATCAGGTTAATGTTTTGTTCTTTTAATTTTTAAAGTTGGTGGTAGTTGATTGCATTTGTTGTGCAAATGTATCAAATGTTTTACGTGCACTATTTCCGTTATCACGTAAGGCTTGGGCATATGATTTCATGTTTGCGTTGAATGCTTGTCTATAAGCAATTGAGTATTTGCTTGTAGGTTCTTCGTATAAAGTGATATCTTTATTTGTAAATAACTTAAATGTTATGTCAAGATATGCATTTTTCTTTCTTGCGAAGTTTAGTTCTTCACCTTGTCCAAAGCCTGCATATGGAATAATGTAAGACGCTGTCGATGCTATAAATCCAGCATTAGTATATTGTTCGTGATATTTACCGTAGTTTTTAGTAGTTTTATCTTTTAAAACAAAGTTTAAGAATCTTACAGAAGCTTTATTTTGGACTTCTCCATTGTCGATAACAAACAAGTTAGACCCTTGCAAGAATGCAGTTTGAATTCTTGAATCTGCATCATATTTTGCAGGAGTTTGTTTGGTAATTAATTCATTTTTTTGAAGAGAATTATTTAGAGTTAATATGTTAACTACTACATGTTCGTTATTGTATGATTCAGTGACTTCATTAGAAAATGAATATATTACATATTTAGTTTCTTTATTGTTTGGTGTTCCGTGTTTTTCGAAGTGGGTTATTTCACCTAATCTGGTAAAGTCGGATGTTAATTTATCCATTTCTTCGATAATAGATTTATTAGAGTCAATATTTTCAATTTTAACAATATATGTGTTTGGTTTATCTTTCAATGCATTCAATTTTTCAATAATTGAATCATTAGCTGCGTCTGATTGGTAGAAGTATTTTTCTTTAGATATATCGGCTGTAGAATTTAAAACAACATTATCAAATTGGAATCGTAATTTTGATGAATTTTTATTTCTTCTATCAGTTTTAACAATACCAATATCCGAAGATCCAATATTAACATCTTTTCCATCATTTGTTTTAACACCCAATAATTTAAACGATGGCTTAAAATAAAACGGATTAACATAGTTATGTGTGTAACTGGCGATTGAATTAAAGTTAGCACCAACTTTATGGTTTATTTGGTCAGCAGATGAATATGCTCCATCGCCATAAACTTTCAATGCCCCCGCTTCGACAGCGTCCATAATTAACTCATATACTTCTTGAGTAGCTTTGTATGATAATGAATTTTTGTCTGCAATACCTGTAAATGAAACTTTAACAGATCCGTCACTACCTTTAATAACTGACATTGGCATATCTTTATCCTTGCCGCCTAGTTTTGAGTATAGAACAGTGTTTAAAATTCCAGTTGGGTCATCAATACCTAATAATGCTACTGATGATTTATCAACTGATTTAGATTTTTCAAAAATCTTAATTGCATCAGTAATAAATTTGATGTATGTTTTAAATCCTGTTAATACATTAGCACCGATTTTTTTGCCGGGGTATTTAGCTTCTGTAAAGATTTTTTCAATTTCAGCATTAGAAATAGCTTTACCAAAGTGGTTGTCATCGCTAATAACTTCAAGGTCGCCATCTCAATCTGTTGTGTCAAGTTTGAAATCTTTAACTAATGATTCATTAATGGTATAACCTGCAGATTGTAATGTTTTGAATACATATTTGTAGATTGGTCCATTGATTCCAAATACAACCGTTGATTTCATGAAGGGTAGTGAGTAGTGTCTGCCTTCAGCAACACCGGTAATTTTATCGTTAACATCAACGCAACTTTTTTCAAATACGTCTCTTTGAATTGCTAAATCACCAAATGATTTGTCAGAAACGTCAACTTTTCTATTGTAGTTAACAATTTCGGCAATTGTAGGTGCGTAGTTAATTGTCATGTTTGGTAGTTGTTTGATGTTGTTGTTTTTCATGTTACTTACAACTTCATTGTGACCTGCACCATAACCTGAACCAATGTTTTTTAGTTCAACTTCCATATAGGAAGCTAATTCAGCTTCAAGTTTAGCCTTTTCATCACCTTTAGCACTAGCAATTTTTGCTTGTAGTTCTTTACGTTTAGGTTGAACTACTTCGGCGTTATATTTTCTAATAACTCCGTCACAGCGTTTCATTGGTCTTTACCTCTCGAGAATGTAACTGCAAAAATTAGTTTTTCTCTAGATGTATCAAATTTTACATCATCATTTAGATTATCTGTTGTTTCGTTTGTACCTCCAGTGTCTGTTCCTTCATTAGGATTGGTTGTTGAACCAGTCTCACTTCCTGTGTTCGTTCCTTCATTAGGATTGGTTGTTGAACCAGTCCCACTTCCTGTGTTCGTTCCTTCATTAGGATTGGTTGTTGAACCAGTCCCACTTCCTGTGTTCGTTCCTTCATTAGGATTGTTGTTTGTTCCTGTTTTGCTTCCAGGGGTCGTGCCTGTTTTGTCTATCTCGGGTGAAACTTTATCATTATTACATGACAATGTAATTAATGCAGAACTAACTGAAACTACCGAGCCAGTTAACATTAACATTAATTTATATTTCTTCATTTTTCTCCTTTATATTTTTTTCGTATTTATGTTATCTTTTTTTTGAAGCCGATTAGTGAAATTTCACCCTAAAACATGAAAAAAAGCAGATTTTTATGGAAACCTATAGGTAATTACAATAACCAATTGCCTATTAGAGCATCAGTTAATAAAAAAATCAAGCATCTTCAACTGCTGTTGGTTTGCTTGATTTTATATATTATTTTGTTAATTTATCTATTACACTTTGTACTCTTTGATTAACTAATTTAAGTAGTTTTGAATCGTAAAAGCGTTTATAGTTATTGTGATTTGGTAGGACAAATTCACTTAGTTGATTGGACCGGTAAAAAATTAGTGTATTATCTAAAAACCTAACTAGTTTATTTTTAATTAACATCATTATACCTAATTTTTTTCAGAAATTTTTAAGATTTTTGCGTTTTAAAAACTGGTGCAAAAAAATAAAATTTTCTTTTGCACGCGCGCGTACACCTTTTAAGGTAAGGCAACAAATGGTACAGAGCTTCTAACCGAAGCACCATTTTATACCTTGCTATTATTACTTTGTAATAAGGAATTTATCAGTTTTTATGGTAAATATTTGTACCATTTTTTAAAAACTGACCCATAACTGCTACAAAAATTATTTTATTTTAGTTCTTACTATAACTATGTTATAGTAAAATTTAAATTATTAATTTCACAAACCTGTACCACTAATAAAAATTAACCAAAATTTATAAAAATATCGTACCTACACCTTTTTTTCAGGTTTTTATATATTATTTTTGTTTTAATGGAGTTTAAACCAAAAGTTGAACTCATTTTTTTAATGTGTTTTTAAGATAATTAAAGACAAAATGCTCGGTATAACTGGCGATCAGACATAACTTATTATCATCATTTCATATCTGATTTTTATGATTTTCGATGAAGTAAAATAGTCTTTTAGCAGCTAAAAAACATTTAATATTTATTTGCTTTTGTCGTGCTTCAAAGATAAAATTATCTCTAAAATTAACACATGCTTCATAACCGAGCTGATCATTTTTGCTAAAAATTTTGCGAAAGAGTTCGACCCATCTTAGTCGTATTTTGCACTATATTAGTTAGTAAAAATTTTTTTATTTTCCTTCGAAGCGAAGTGGTTGATCCCAAAAGTTTCATTAATTTTTTTAACTAAATGAAAATAATCAAGCACATATTTGACCCCTATTTTTTGTGAAATAGACTTCATTCATCTGGCTCCATCGCCCTTAAAAATTATGCTATTTTTGTTTA
>NZ_JAHMHK010000005.1 GCF_018913985.1 Mycoplasma zalophidermidis | reverse complement strand
GAAAAATGGAAATAACTTTTGAAGGTGCAAGCACAAATGAGTTATTCAATGACAAAATTAATGATGGCACATTTGACAAAAAAGGACATGCTATAGAAAATCTTTTTAAGGATATGTTTGATGTCATTGATAAATTAGATAATAATTAGTTTTTAAGAATTAACTAAAATAGCAAAAAATTAACATTAATTAAAGTGTTAATTTTTTACATTATTATTGATTTTTTGTTAAAAATTACTCGGATACAAAGTAAAAATTAAAATACCAAGTGCATTTGGAATGCGCTTGGTATTTTATTAAGGGAAATCTTAGACTTGCCTAAATTTTTAAATGTGACATTTTGGTTTTTTATGGCTTTTTCTAATTAGAGCTACTTCACCATATAAGTCAAAGTCCTCATTAGTTCAGTCTATTTCAGCAGAAGATTCGGTATCAACAGCGTCAGAAACAATTGTTAGAATATGTCTATCTGAAAAAGCTCCAAATATTTCCATCAATACTTGTGTTGTGCGTGTGATAGAATCAAGGTATTCTTGATATCTAGATTGTTCTAATGCTTCTAACATTAAAATATTTCTTTTTGAATTAAATTTTTGGTTATTATCAGCATTGAAAACTAATGATTCTTTTTTACTATTTATTGCATAAATTAACTCGTTGTTTACAAAGTCGATATCAATTGGTCCAAATTTGTTATCAATCTGCAGCAAATTGTATGTAAAGCCCGTTATAACGCTCATCATATTTAAAACATTTTGCATTGGATCGCTAGTTTCAAATGAGCTAACACCATTTTTAATGATGTTTTTTAATGATGTAGTAACTTTTTTATCATCAAAAGGTTTTAGAAATAGCTCTAATTGACTTGAATTTTGCAATGCTTCAATAGCTTGTTGTTTTAATTCTTGGTATGCCAATTCGTTAATTACACTGTTATTTAAATCAAATAATCTAAATGCAGTAATAACTACTCATGGTTGCTTTTTAAGCAATCTTCTTAATAAGGTAATGGTCATTTTGTCTCCTTTAAATATGTTTTATTATACAAAGACAACAATGTATTAGCGAATAAAACTTTTAGTTATTTCGACTAATTTCTTGGATATTTTTCACTCGCGTTGCGTATGTGCAGTTTTAGATAAAATGAATAAATGCGCATTATTCAATTCTTTAGCGAGTTCATATGCTCCTGAAGGTCTGCAATCTAAATCATAAACACCATGAACTATATATGTTTCAATATCTTTGATGCGCTCAACATTATTTAGAATATAATTTTCAGGCATGAAACCTTTGTTAAAAAAATAATAGTTTTCTAAAAATGATATTTCTTTAGTTTCCTTTAAATTATCCTCACCATCAAAAGCAATTTCGTTAACACTAATTAAACACGTTTCTCAACGCGACCATTCAATAAATGCTTGGTTTCTTATTTTTTCATTATCACAATTCATTCTGTAATAGTATGCGTCTACAATGTTATTTTTTTCTTGTTCAGTTAGAAAATGAGTATATTGGTCAAATTCACGTGGTTTAAAATAACTTGCACCTTCTTGGAATAGCCATTTAATATCACTTTCTCTGTTTAGATAAATTCCTCTAAGAACCATTTTGCTAACGTTTTGCGGATATTTTATTGCATAACACAAACTCAAAGTAGTACCCCATGAGCCACCAAATAGAATTCATTGCTCTATCCCGAGCAATTTACGGATATTCTCCATATCCTCAACCAAAAAGTCAGTTGTGTTATTTAATGTAGAAATTGATGGAGTTGATAATCCACAACCCCTTTGATCAATTAGAATGATTTTATAAAATTTTGGGTCGAAATATCTACGACAAACGGGACTTGTTCCACCTCCCGGTCCTCCATGAACATACACAATCGGAACACCATTTGGGTTACCACTGACTTCATAATAAATTTTATGATTTGAATCAGAGGGTGCGTAAAAACCTTTATGAAAGGGTTCAATTTCCGGATATAAATATTTTAAATATGTTTTCATAAACTAAATTTTACATAAAAAAACTAGCATTACTGCTAGTTATTATTATTTTTTACTTGAATGAACAGTTCGTTAAGTTGTTTTTCATCAACTGTATTAGGTGCTTGTGTAAACACATCTTGTGCTTTAGCATTTTTAGGGAATGCAATAACATCACGAATACTTTTTTCATGAGCTAAAATCATAACTAATCTATCAATACCTAAACCAATACCACAATGAGGTGGAACCCCAAATTTAAATGAGTTCATGAATCATCCAAATTTTGATTGTTGTTGTTCTTCATTCATGCCAATTAAACTGAACATTTTTTCCTGTGTTTTTTTATCGAAAATTCTTGCCGAACCCGACCCTAATTCAAATCCATTTAAAACTAAATCATAACTTTTAGCCATTACTTTTTCTAATGGAAGTTTATCTAATTCTTCAAGTTCATGGTCAAATTGAGTAAATGGGTGATGTGCTGCTTGTCATGAATTATTTTCTTCATCGTATTCAAACATAGGCCAATCAGTAATTCATGATAAATGATATTCATCAGGGTTTGCGTATTGGAACATTTCGTTTAATTCGACTCTAACGGCTCCAAGTGCTTTTGAGGCGTTTTCGTATGTATTAGCAACAATGAAATATGTTCCATCAGTATTTTGACGAGATTCAATTAATTTATAAGCAGATTCGCTAACTTTATTTGCAAAATTAGTATGAACAATTTTTCCATCTTCAACAACAAAATAAAATAGAATATTAGCTTTATTTTTTAATGCAACTTCTGAAAGAGATTTAAAGTCTTTTTTACTGATTTTCGTGTCAACGAAAAGCAAACGTTTAGAAGGCGCATCTTTAATAATGTTAAAATCAGTATCGCTACAAAAATCATTGATATCTTCAATTTTATAACCATATCTCAAATCCGGCTTATCAGTTCCGTAATCTCTTAACGCGTCAAAGTATTTAACTCTTACTAATGGCGTTTTTAGATTTAATCCCAATTGTTTAAAAATGTGAATGAATAATTCTTCAATATATTTTTGGAAATCTTCCACATTCATAAACGAAGCTTCAATGTCAAGTTGAGTAAACTCGGGTTGACGGTCTTTACGACCATCTTCATCTCTAAAACAACGAGCGAATTGATAATATCTTTCAAAACCAGAAATCATTAAAACTTGCTTGAATAACTGAGGACTTTGTGGCAATGCTCAAAATTTATCTGCTTCTCTTGTTGGTACTAAGAAATCACGAGCACCCTCAGGTGTTGATCTTGCAAGCATCGGTGTTTCAATATCAATGAAATTGTGTTTGTGCATAAATTCACGAACTGCAAACATCAAATTATTTTTCATAATAATATTATTTTGCATTTTAGGTCTACGTAAATCTAAGTAACGATATTTTAATCTTAAATCTTCCTTAACATCAATATCATCTCTAACGGCAAAAGGTAATTCTTCTACTGATTCTGAAAAAATATTAAAACTTTCAACAACTACCTCAATTTCGCCGGTTTTTAATTCTTTATTTACGCTTTTACGTTGAACAACCTTGCCTGAAACTTCAATAATACTTTCTTTAGTGATATTTAAATCTTGATTAAAAACACATTGAACAATGCCACTACGATCACGTAAATCAATAAATGTTAACTCACCAAAACGTCTTTTGTTTGCCACTCATCCGTGCAAAACTACGTTCTGTCCAATGTTTTTAGCACCTAAATCATTGTTATTAATATATTTTGTTTTCATATTTAGCTCCTAATTTTGATTAATTAATTATATACGTATTTAGGTATAACCAAACTTATTCATCTAATTTATTTATGTAAATTTTAACATATGTTTTTTGTGAAAAATTTCAGAATGACAACAATATATTTAATATTTGAAGATTAAAAATAACTATAATTTGTTTTCATGCTTTGATTAATTTAATTAAAATCAACGAATAATTCACTTAAAAAAATGCAAATTAATTTAACTTGTTAATTTAACTTGCATATTATTATTAATATTAATAGCAAATATTTAATTTTTGTAATTGTTAATCTTTGGTAAAATGATATTGCTATTTTATTATTACATTAAATAGCCATGGATAGGATGCGGATGAAAGGCCGCACTTAGGTGGTTTAGCGCTAAACAATTTAATATTTATGAAAGGAAATAAATAACATGGCAAAAATTGATTTTAACCGTGATAAAGAACACGTAAATATCGGTACCATTGGTCACGTTGACCACGGTAAAACTACTTTAACCGCTGCTATTGCTTCAACATTAGCTAAAAAAGGTCTAGCTGAAGCTCGTGATTACGCTTCAATCGACAACGCACCTGAAGAAAAAGCACGTGGAATAACAATTAACACATCACACATCGAATACCAAACAGAAAAACGTCACTATGCACACGTTGACTGTCCTGGTCACGCTGACTACATCAAAAACATGATTACCGGTGCTGCGCAAATGGACGGGGCAATCTTAGTTGTTGCTGCAACTGACGGGGCTATGCCTCAAACACGTGAACACATTCTACTATCTAAACAAGTTGGTGTTCCACGTATGGTTGTATTCCTAAACAAAGTTGACATGCTATCAGACGATGAAGCTGAAATGGTTGACTTAGTTGAAATGGAAGTTCGTGAACTACTTTCAAAATACGGTTTTGACGGAGATAACACACCATTCGTACGTGGTTCTGCTGCTAAAGCTCTAGAAGGAAATGCTGAATACGAAGCTAAAATTCTAGAACTAATGGATGCAGTTGACTCATGAATCGAAACTCCTGTTAAAGAATTTGACAAACCATTCTTGATGGCTGTTGAAGACGTATTCACAATCTCAGGACGTGGTACAGTTGCTACAGGACGTGTTGAACGTGGAAAATTAAACCTTAACGAAGAAGTTGAAATTGTTGGTCTAAGACCTACAAAGAAAACTGTTGTTACAGGTATGGAAATGTTCAGAAAGAACCTAAAAGAAGTTCAGGCTGGAGATAACGCAGGTCTATTACTACGTGGAGTTGAAAGATCATCAATCGAACGTGGACAAGTTCTTGCAAAACCAGGATCAATCGTTCCTCACACAGAATTTACAGCACAAATTTATGTTCTAACTAAAGATGAAGGTGGACGTCACACTCCATTCTTCAAGAACTACAAACCTCAATTCTACTTCCGTACAACAGATGTTACTGGTGGAGTTGAATTTGAAGCTGGACGTGAAATGGTTACACCAGGTGAAAACGTTGAACTAACTGTTAAATTAATCTCACCAATCGCAGTTGAAGAAGGTACAAAATTCTCAATTCGTGAAGGTGGACACACCGTAGGTTACGGTAACGTTACAAAAATTATTAAATAATTTAAAAAATTATTTCAAGATGGGGCAACCCATCTTTTTTTATACTTTCAAATAATTAAAAACTATTAATAATATAAAATAATTATTAAAGCGAGGTAAAAATGACTAAAGAATTTTCTATTCCTACAGGTGACTCAATAAAAAATGTCGCCATTTATGTATTAAATAATTTAACAAAATCAAAAATATTATTGCTGAATGGGGACTTGGGGGCTGGCAAAACTGCGTTAGTTAAAGAATTGGCGAAGCTTATCGGCATTAGGGAAAACATAACTTCTCCAACATTTAACTACATGAAAGATTATGAAGGATTAATTCATATAGATGCATATCATTTGAGCGATGATTTAAGTGAATTCGAAGATTATTATTTGGATAATATTGTTGCTATAGAGTGATCAGATAATATTAGACATAATTATTCCAACTACTTGGATATAAGGATTAAACTAGATAGCAATAATAATCATATTTTTGAAATAAAGGAGGTCAAATAATGAAATTGTTTCTCGATACCACTACAGACACTTTTGCAATAGCTCTATATGACAAAAAATTCAATTTGATAGATTCATATATACTGGATAAGGAACCAAAAAAAGTTAATTTAATAACAGATTATACAAAAAAAATACTAGCTAAAAATGATATTAAAATTACTGATATAACTGATTTTTATACTAACTTGGGGCCAGGTTATTTTACGGGCGTTCGTATCTCACTGGTGTATTTAAGAACAATCGCCTTATTAACAAATGCAAAAATTTATACTACAAGTTCTATGCAAATTATTCAAAAACAAAATCCAAATCATAACAAATTCACTATTAATGCTTCTGGCGGAAAATCTTATGTCTTCTATCCTAATAATACTGATTTTTCTATTGATTTAGTAAAAATTGAAGTTTCAACAACTGACAACTTTGATTCTATAAATTACCACGACTTAATCAATAACTTAGAAAACTACTTAAACATATTTAGTAATAACGAAAATCTGCTCAACATTGAACCATACTATATAAAAAAACCACAAATAGGAGAAAAAAAATAATGAGAATACTCGGTATAGAAACAAGTCACGATGACACATCTGTTGCATTGTTAGAAGATGGAAAAATATTGGATTTGCACACAATAAGTCAAATAGATGTTTTTAAGGAATTTGGTGGTACGATTCCTGAAATTAGTTCGCGTCTTCACGTAAAAGCAATCAATTTAATTCAAATGTTACTTCAAAAAAAGTACGACCTTAAAACTATTGATTACATAGCTTATACTGAAAAACCTGGATTAATCGGCACATTACAAATTGGTTTTTTATTTGCTAACGCATTATCATTAACATTGGATAAACCTTTAATTCCAATCAATCATTTACATGGGCATTTTTACTCTAATGCAATTGATAGTAAAATAAATTACCCGTCATTATGTTTATTAGTTTCCGGTGGTCATACTCAATTAATGTTAGTCAACAATGCCTTCGATATTAAAATAATTGGCGAAACACTTGATGATGCCGTTGGTGAAGCTTTTGATAAAGTCAGTTCAAAATTAGGGTTAGGTTTTCCTGGTGGTCCAAAAATTGATAAGATTTATCAAAACTATAAAGGACAATATATTTCATTTACCCAACCTCACACAGAAAACGAATTTGATTTTAGTTTTAGTGGACTAAAATCACAGGTACTAAACTATTTTAATACTCAAAAAATGAAGGGTATTGAGATAGACCCTGAACAAGTTGCTGCAAGTTTCCAAAATACTGCGATTGATTATTTAATTAATAAAACAAAGTTGGCATTAAATAAATTTGATGTTAAATCTCTTGTTTTGGCTGGTGGTGTCAGCGCAAACACTGAATTAAGAAAAAGATTTTTAACTCTTAGTCCTAAGTCTTTAGTTCCAAATTTGAAATACGCTACAGACAATGGTGCAATGATCGCAATGTGTGCTTATATGCAAATCAATGAAAAAACTAGATAAATTTCTTAAATTGACTAAATTCATTGAAAATTATCTGCATATATTAAAAATAAATAATAAAATTTGAATATTATATATAATATATATATATTAATATTAATTATTTTATATATAAAGGGGTTATTATGGCATTCAAAAAACCAGAAATTACAAATAAAATTGTACGTCATATAGGTAAAATAGCTGAAACAAACAGCGGTTATACTAAAGAATTAAATTTGGTATCTTGAAATGACGGCGAAGCTAAATACGATATTCGTGATTGAAGCGAAGATCACGCACGTTCAAGCAAAGGTATTACTTTGACATTAGAAGAGTTAAAAGCTTTAAAAACTATTCTTGATGAAGAAGTTAAAAATCTTTAATTTAATCATTAAAAAATAACCTGTAAAAGGTTGTCTTTTTCTATTCAATAGGAAGTCGAGAAGATGAAATATGATTATTAAAGCAACAGAAGGGCAAAAAAATAGTATCTTAGATTTTTTAAATAAAGATCTTGACAACAATTTTTTCTTTATTGGAGATATAGAAAATTTTGGACTTCATTCTAAAATTCACTCAACATATGTAAAATTATCATCTAATAATGAGATAGTCGCTGTATTATTAATTTTTAATAATACATTACTTTTCTATGATCCTTTTTTCAAACTACACTGAAACGAAATAATCGAAATGGTAGATAAACACAAATTGATAAATATCAACATTTCAGAAAAAATGTATGAGCGCTTTATGGATAATTTCAACAATCATCGTTTCAAAGTTCATAAACAGTATCTAGCCAAACTAAATAGTTTTATTAATTTGGATACATCAAAAGCAAAAGAAGCAACAAAAGATGATGTCAAATTGATTGTTGAATCTAGATTAAGAATTCCTGAATTTACTGAATTTACCAGTGATTTCGTCAATGAATATAATTCATACCTAGAAAGTTATGAATCAGGGGTTTCCCATCCATTCATCATTAAATCATCGTCCGGAAAAGTAATCAGTTGTGCGACAATTGCTATAAATGCTTCAAATAAATCTGTAATTGGTGGAGTATATACCTTGCCAGAATTCAGACAATTAGGTCTAGCTTCAATTGTTGTTGCAGCATTAAGTAATTGAATACTAAACAGAGGTAATCAGCCAATATTGTTTTATCACAATCCTAAAGCTGGTAAAATATATCATTCATTAGGTTATAAGGATGTTGGCATCTTATACACAATAGTTGTCAACGATATTAAGGAGAAAAATGTTTAATTTTTTAGAAAATAGAATTCAAAAATCAATTCAAAAAATGAATAAAAAAACAATTATTAATGAAGAAGATATTTTAGAAGTAACAAGAGATATTAAAATGGCTCTCTTGGAGGCAGACGTCAATTTACGTGTTGTAAAGGACTTTGTTAATAATGTTAAGGAAAAAGCGTTAGAATCTAGATTGGTTGGTTCGTTGAATGCTTCTCAACAAATGATTAAAATTGTTCACGCAGAATTACAAGAAATTTTAGGTGGAGAAGTCAAGGAAATAAAAATTGATAAACGTCCATTTATTATAATGATGACAGGTTTACAGGGGTCTGGTAAAACTACAGCAGCTGCAAAATTAGCTTTCCATTTCCGTAAGAAAAATTATGTTTCTAAACCCTTACTAGTTGCTGCTGATATTTATCGTCCCGCTGCCGTACAACAACTAGTAACTCTAGCAAAAAGTATCCAAGTTGATTATTTTGAAAAAGGAACCTCGGATACAGCGCAAAATATAGTGAAAGAAGCTTTAAAATATGCAGAAGATAATAAAAATGATTTTATAATTATTGATACTGCGGGTCGTCTTTCAATTGATGAAGCACTAATGAACGAGTTAGTAGATTTAAAGAAAATTGCTAGTCCTAACGAAATATTTTTCGTTGCTGATGCACTAAGTGGTCAAGATATCATCAATGTAGCCACAGCTTTCAACGACAAGTTAAAACTGACTGGAAGTATCATTACAAAACTAGATTCAGATGCCCGTGGTGGAGCTGCCTTGAGTTTATGTAAAGTGCTTAATCTGCCAATTCGCTTTATAGGTACCGGTGAAAAAATCTCTAATCTAGATTTATTCTATCCAGATAGAATGGCAGATCGTATTTTAGGCATGGGCGATGTTTTAAGTCTTATTGAAAAAGCTGAAGAGGTTTATGACCCTGACCAAGCAAATAACATGGTTGCTAAACTTTTAAAAGGTGAATTTACACTTGACGATTTAATGAGTAATCTAGCTCAAATGAAAAAACTAGGTAAGATGAAAGCTATTCTTAAAATGATTCCAGGATTAGCTAATAAAATCAGTGAAGAGAAAATCATTGAAGCAGAAAATAAAATGGCCACTTATGAAATTTTAATTTCTTCAATGACAACAAAAGAACGAAAAAACCCTAAACTTCTTAAACAAGCCTCTCGCAAAGCCCGTATTTTAAGAGGAAGCGGTAGAAGCGCATTCGAATTTAATAGATTAATTAACGATTTCGAAGCAATGTCTAAAAATATGAATGAAATGGCAAAAAAAGTTAAAAGTGGAAATCTATCAGACCTAGCCAAATTTGGCGGTATGGGTGGTAACGGAGGATTCAGTGGGTTCTAGTTTACCTGAATTTTTCCGATGACAAGGAGAAAATAAACATTTTTCTTTCTCCGGAATAAGTTTAATTTTCTATATTATTACATTCGCAATTGTTTTTGTATGTGTACTTTTATTATGAATATTTAAAAACCTTTTGCGAAGATGATTTTCTACTAAAGATACTCATTTGCGTGTATTTAAGACAAAAATATTATTTAGATTTATCGGTATAACCACATTGATTTTTATGGTATTTAGAAGTTACATTTTATATGTATCTAACTACCCAACAAGATGAGAAATATTACCTCTTCACTTGTGTAGATTAACAATGATATTTCTTTCATTAACCTTAATCTTAAACAGAATTGATTTAGTGAAATATTTTGGTCATTTAGCAATAATTGGTTCCATTTTAGCAATCATTAAGCCGGATTTTGATTTTGCAAAAACAATCAATGATGTTTCTCCAATTGGTTTAGATTCATTTTATTATTATGACTATATTCTTGCACATTCTTGACTATTATTGGCAACAAGTTCGCTTTACGCCATTAAATACATAGATTTAAAAATAAAAGACTGAGTTATAACGGTTATTTTCTTTAGTTGCGTAGCTACTCTTATGTTTTTTATTAATTGAATAACTTTCAAATATGCACCAAAAGGTTGAAAAACCAATTATTTCTATCTTGGGGATGATTCAATCAATCCTCAAAAAAATGTGTTTGGTGTTGCTTCTAATTGGCCTTATAACCTATTATCCTGAACATTTATTGGTATTATTGCAACGTCAATTTCAACTATGTTTTGAATCTTTCAAAGCAAATTTACCTTTGATAAATTCGACAATAAATTTAAATTTAAATTAGTTAAAGCACAACGCTGAGAAGAGTTTTATCACTCGTTTAATATAAAAAAACATTAAATCAAAAATAACCGTACAACTTATCAGTTTAGGTAATAATATTTTTACTAAAGAAACTAACTATTAATATTTTGAAAAATTTAATAATAATTTTTTTGTTATGTTAGTAATTAATTTTAAAAAGGAATAACATTTATAAATGTCATTTTCTAAATTATTAAAAAGTGATATATTAATAATCATGTGGGGGTGTAATGGCTTCGACATGTAGTGGGTATTAGTAACATCAGTGGTTTGGTAGACCATAATACTTCTAGGCTTTATAGTCGCAAAAAACGAAAACAAAGTTCAAATTGAACTAAAAGACTTGATTATGGCAAACCAAAATCAAGCACACTCAAACCTAGTTTTTGCTTAATTTTGCAAACTAGTGCACCATTCATCTCGCCTTAGTTGGTTGGTGTGGTTTAAAAGGCTCGGTTGATTATTTACACCTAATATCAATTTAAATTAAAAGTGTACTAGTATTGAATGTCTTTGTTTATTTAGCATCATTATTAGCAATAGAAATAAACTAAACTGTAAGAAGTGTTGCTATGTCTTACTATGTGGACACGGGTTCAACTCCCGTCATCTCCACCATATGTAATATCACCAAATCTGCCAAGTGCGGATTTTTTATTGAATTCACTGTTGAATTATGTTGTAAAATGTAATTATGAAAAAGCAAGTTCAAAAGAATACGGAAATAATTGAAAATACCTTAGAGTTAAACGTTAGATCCGGCTTGTCTAGAAAACAAATAAAACATTTAGACAACTATGACAGAAAATATATTTTACGCAAAGCGAGAAATAACATAATAAATAATCCTTATAAAGTTAAGAACGCACTTCGTAAACGTTTGTTTTCAATTGTGGGTGTTGTTTTACTAAGTTCTTTATTATTCATTCTATTAATTGCACTAATTATTGTCATCTTTTGAAAATACTAAAAATCACCCATATGATAAGGTGATTTTTAATTATAATTTCTATCTAGTTGTTATCTTTTTTCTTGGTGTTTTTTATTATTTCGGCTGTAATTTGATCATCAAATTTTGATTTAAACTTTTCAACATCCATATTTCCTTTTGTTTTATTTGAATGATTTAGATGAGGTAATACATTTTGAATATATAGATAGCCAGACAATAAACTAAAAACTAAAGCGATAATAAGAGGAAGCGAAGCAATATAGGCGTATAAATATCACAGCCCTGCATTTTCAAAACGGAATTGAGAGAAAAAGTTCGGCGATGAAATTGCTATAATGAACAGTAAAATAATTGCAAAAGATTGAACCAATGTTTTAATTTTGCCTCATATAGATGCCGAAACATCAATGTTATGTTCTTTCATTGCGACTCTACAACCGTCAACAATTAAATCTCTAATAATAAATAAAACAACTACTCAAAATGGTATAAAACCATTTGAAATGACCATTAAAAACAATAACGAAGCTGTGGTTATCATTTTGTCCGCTATTGGATCTCACAATTTACCAAAAGAAGTAACCAAATGGTTCTTACGTGCAATATATCCATCAAAATAATCTGTAATCATCGCCCCTATAAATATCATGAGCATCAACGTTAACAAAATTCTACTAAAATATTTCGTAAATCATTCGCTGTTATAAAATCCGTTAATGCTTTTAAAAAAATAAACATTGCTAATTGTTAAATAAATAAGACCCAAAACCAATAATGGAACAAACAAGATAATTCTTATTAAAGTTAGTTTATTGGGTAAGTTAAGATTTTTAAACTTCATTTTTATAATACTCCTCAATTTCATTCTCGAATTTATTAATTTCTTCTTTTTTATTTTCTAAATCAATCAATAAAATTTCATCTTTCAAATATTCCAAAACAGTGATCGCTTTATTTCATACAGACGAACGAGTATCTCTTAAAACAACAAAATTCTTAAATAATTCAGAACAATCGGGATTATTGACTATGAATTCCCTGAATTCAGAAGATTGTTGTAAATCAAGTAAATATTTTCTAGCTGTATTGACAATTTGACTCATTTTATAGTCCCCAATGCTTGGTTTAAAATTGTCTAATAAATCTTGATTTTTCTTTAGTAAAAGATCAAGTTTTAAAACAGTCTCAGTTTTAATTCTTGTTGCATCATTTTTAAATTCAATTTCTTTTCTTTTCCGTTTCTTTTTAGCTCTCGCGTCCTTGACTGCGGAATAGACAAAAAATACAATTAAAAGTAAAATGACAACTCCGAAAATTCAATACATTAAATAACCATTCATATAACCTCCTAGTTACTATTAATTAATTATATATAAAAGTAACTGATATACATAATTAATCATAATAAATAATGATTATTCCATTGCTATGCAATATATGAATTACCAAAATAATATCTTTTATTTACTAAAACTATTGATTATTGTGTAAAAACAACAAATCTTTAACAAAATAGAATATTACCAATTAAAGTATAATGTAATCATGAAATATAAAACTCTTTTAAAATCCTTTTCAGTACCAATAACTTCAGCATTGTGTTTGTCAGCAATTTCATGCAAAGACGACTCTACAAAAATTAAAGAATCATTCAATAAATACAGAACCAGTTTAGAAAACGTTTATAAAAACAATGATAAATTTTCACGTTATATTTTAAGTAATGAAAATAAAGATCTTAGTGCAATATTGATTGACAACTTATTTCTAAATGATTTAATTGTATTAAAAAACGAAATTGAACAAGGTCGAGATAAAGACAATTTCCTCAACCGTTCAGATGTTTTGATAAACATAATAGAACAAGACGGCTCAATAAGTGAATTCAATCAAGAAAAATCAAAATTTAATGAAATCGTTGATAATATCAAAAATAATTCTCAGCAATATAACGATGTAATTAAGTCTGTGATTTTAAATCTTTTAACAAGTATTACTCAATATTTTAACGACATTGAAAAACTTAACTCTAGATCATTTTTAAATTTCATCAATCAAAGACTTAAGGTTTTATATGAATATACACAATCGCAAGAGTTAAATAAAATTGTTTCATCATTCAATAATTACGATAAATTATCAAAGCAATTCAATTATTATAAAAAAGAAATTATGGAAGACCTCAACAATAAATTTAATTCCCATTTTATATTTAAAGATAATTTTGAACATTTATGTGAATTCGGCGAAAAATACAATAATTTAAATAAATACGGATCAGATATTTATAAAAATATCCAATTTAATTTACCTTACATCGCTTTTAAGTATTTCTTTATCAAAAATTCCGAGGAATTTAATTACCTAAATAATAGTAAAAAATGAACTAATGAAGAAACAAGTAAAATAATGAATAAATTAACTGATATTATTGAAAATAATTATCGTTCGAAATACGATTATCTTGCTAAAGTGCATAATGAATTCAAGAATTTTGTATTTTTTATGGATCGAATAGGTCCCCAAGATTATACAAATATAAAGAAATTAGGTTTAATAGATACAATGAAACAATGAACCAGCAATTTTGATAAAACCGAAGATGCTTTTTTAGTTTGATTTACCAAATTAGAAAATAAAGAACCTATCTCTTATAAAGAAAATTTTAAATCGGATTTAACATATGAAATGTCATTAGACAACAAAAAAATTATTTTCAGAAATACATACGAAAGCGCAGCAAAAAACTATTCAAATTGATAATTATATTTTAAAAAAATTATCAATTACCGAAAATTTTACCTATGCTACGTAAATTAAGTTAAATTCGTCAAAGGAAAATTTTTTTCATGTTTTTAAAATTATTATAAAATAACATAATATCTTAACTTTTTTTACGCGCGCATAGGCGCATTTTTTTATAATATATTGTATAATTAAATAGCTTATAAATCATAGTGGGGTTTCATATGTTTTAATAAGCGTTAATTCAAAATAAATAAACTCAAAATATACACAAATTAACTAATTATTTGTGTATGAAAGGGAAATATGAAAAAAAATAAATTATTATTATCAATTGGCGCTATTGCCGGAACAGCATCAGTGGCTGCACCACTTTTAGCTGCATCATGTAGTAACGACAAATTTGATAAATCAAGAGAAAAACTAATTTTTGCAGTTACATTCTCGAGAGGTAAAGAGCAATGAAACGCTGTTGACGGAGTTATTAGAAAATATAACGCCGAAGTAGTTCAACCTAAACGTAAAGAACTACAAGCTAAAATTGCTAGTGCTAAAGGTGATGAAAAGGCTAAACTTGAAGCTGAGTTGGCTACCTACATGGAAGTTGAACTAAAAAATATTGGTTCAGGTTATGGAGCTGGTCACACTGAAGTTGTAAGTAGCATGAAAAACAACAACATCAAACAACTTCCGAACATGACAATTAACTACTCATCTACAATCGCTGAAATTGTTAACTATGGTAGAAAAGTTGATGTATCAGATAAATCATTCGGTGATTTAGCAATACAACGGGATGTTTTTGTAAAAAAATTCGTTGATGTTAACGACAAAATTACTGGTGTTACTGAGGGTGGACATTACTCACTACCTATTATGAAGTCAACAGTAGTATTTGGAATTAATGGTCCAATTTACAAATATGTATTTAAAACATTAAAAGAAGCAGGATATACTATTGACAAATCATTAATCAAAGATTTTAAAGTTGATACTACTGATTGAGACGGTGATGTTACCGTTATTGGTGATGATAGTCACTTTGGTAAAGCTATTACTTCTGCCGAAATTCAAAAAATCTTTACAGAAGCTAAATACCCAGGCAAAAAAATTGGTGCAAATGTCTTGACAGAATTCAAAACATATATCAAATTTATTACTGACGCAATTAAGATTTTTGAAAAATCAAAAACTCGTGATAAATCTACAGTTGCATTATTAGGTATTGATGACCCATCAGGTATTTTAAATACAGTCTTATACTCAAAATTAGGTGCTAAAGACAGTAAAATGCCAATGGCAGTTATTAAAAGTAATGACGGATCAGTTAAGGTTTCATTCACGGGTATTGCAGATAAAAACTCAGAATCATACAAAGCTACAAAAGAAGTTTATGATCTAGTCATGGACGCTGTTGAAGCTGGTGCTCTAAAAGTTTATGGTGGTGGTGCATATTCATCAGCAGACGAAACAAACCATAAAGTTGGTGCAAACTTTGGTTCAACCGCAGGTTACTCTCATAACTTTATTGATGCCGGTGACATTAAGCCAACATTTAAATTACCAAATGTTAAAACAAAAGACGGACAAGAAGTTAATATCGGTGTTTCGGACATAGGTACCGTTAAGTCAGATAAAAATGATAACAAAAAGACAAATCTACAATTCAAATATGGTAATGTAGTTCTGGATTCTAAAGCTGATACTTCTAAAGAAAAATACTTCTACCAATCAGATGCCGCAAATGATTCAATTATTGATAAACTAAATGAGTTAAAAAATAAACAAAATAAATATATTGTTCACATTGAAAATATTGATGATAATAAATCGATTATCGATGGAATGAATAAATTAACTTCAGAGTTCGAAAAACTTGGTGAATTAACACACTTTGAAAAACATGGTACAGCAGAAGAGAAAAAGACAAAATATGTATTCTATTCATTTGTTAACCCTGTAACAAAATCTTATAAGACAGATGACATTGATGTTAACTTACCATCTGCAACTGGTTCACTTCAAAAAAATGAATTAATTACCAAACAAACTCCTTCAAAATATGACGAAACTTCGACGGTTCAAACAGCATTCTTGCAGGGTCCTAACCTATTCGTTATCGATAATGGTGAAGCTCAAAACAAAGCATCGGTAAGATTCTTAAACTTTGTTCTAAAAGATAAAAAACCAAAGAATTATGGTAAGCACCACGAAAAAGATACTAACGCCGCTTACATAGCTTCAACAGCGTCTTACATCGTGCCATATAACGGTTTTGAAAAAGGTAAAGAATTAGAATACCCAAGAAAGAAAAACGCATATTTAGACGTAGCATTTAGATTATTTACAGATAACAATATTACTCTATACGAAGAACCAACAAGTAAATATTCAAATGCGTACAGAGAAGCATTCAACTCAAATATGAAATCATTTGCTGAATCATTACGTGATAATGGTACACGTAAATCATTCGATGTTTTTGCACAACAAATGCAATCAACAACAACAAACTTTAATTAAATCAAACAGAAATATAAATACATCATTTATGTCTTTTGACATAAATGTTTGTATTACTATAAATTTCCTATAAGGAGCTAAAATGAACTTTAAAAGATTATTAGTATCCACCACTCTTCCATTAACAGGTTGTTTAACCGCTTTATCAGCATCATGTTCGCAAAAAATTTCTGATGAAAAAGTCGCCGAACAATTCAATGAATTAATGAAAGATAAGGGAAATTGAGAAATAAAATTGGATAAAGAAAATACTCTAGTTCAAAAAAACGTTTTTAAAGCAAAAGTTACTCAACATGCTGATGGGGACACTATCCAAGTGTTGGCATTAGAGGACAACGGAAAACACAGCATTAAAAACGGAAAATATTACAAAATTAGACTGGCCGGTATTGATACACCCGAAAAAAATGTTGGGGGCACCGATTCAGACCCTGAAGAAATGTTTTGGGCAGTTAAGGCGTCAAAATTCTGTGAAGAAGTATTAAAAGATGATCAAATTGTTTATATTTTTGCTACTGGAAAAGATACATATGGCCGTATCACTGCAGATGTGTTTTTCAGTTATGATAATAACCAACCTAACTCAGTTGAAGAAGCAAACCATTCATATTCAGTTGAAATCACGAGAGCTGGTTGAACATTACCTTACTTAACAAATCCTAGCGACTTAGTGACTTTAATTGATAAAGGCACACTTCAAAGTTATACATTCTACTCATTAGGTTTAGCACTAAGAAGTGCATATGATAATAAAAGAGGGTTTTTCTATACCCAATCATTATTTAAGAAAAAACCTGAAGATTTTTCTAAAATCTACAAAATTAAAAAAATTGGTGAAAGCTGAAGACCATTTTGAAAAGATTCCGGAGTAAATAATGTATTTAAATACGAAACCTACGAATCAGTGTATAAGCCTGCCGTAGCACAAAATAAATAAGGACCATTATGAGATTACTTAAAAAATTATTTAACAAAATTAATGTGTCTGCATCTAAATATACAGAGGAAGACTATCAAGAATACAGAAGAATTTTGGAATCTGTTATAACGCATAAAGAAGATAAATCATTGCCAGCTATTGAATTGAAAAATGTTTACATCGATTTCGGTGAAACATTAGCTGTTGATGATGTTAGCTTCAAAATACCTGAAGGTAAATTAGTTACACTTCTAGGACCATCTGGTTCAGGTAAAACAACTGCTCTAAACGCAATTTCTGGATTACTAACCATCAGTAGTGGAAAAGTAAGATTTTATGGTAAAAACGTTACTGCGCTTACTCCACAAAAACGTAAAATTGGTTTTGTTTTCCAAAACTACGCTTTATATCCACACATGAGTGTGTATGCAAACATTGCGTTCCCTCTTAAAAACGATGCAGCCTGACAAAATGGTATCATTACCAAAAGTTTGATTGCACAAACAAAAATAAACAACATTTATCTAAAGAAATTAGGTGCAAGTGAATTAGAAACACAATCATATTTAGAAACAGTGGAAAATACTCGTGCTGTTCTAGATGAATTAGAAAGATTGCTATCTAAGTCTATTTCAAAGAGAAGACACAATTTTTCAATGGCACAAAGTGCTTACAAACTTGCTCTTAACAAATATGAAGCGAAATCTTCTATACTTGCAAAAAACGTATTAGAACGTTTTAGTGACTTAAAAGAAGATTACAAAAAAATCATATCTAATATCAAATTTGAAAAATCAATAGAAAAATCAAACGGTATCGTAAGAGAAGTTTTACCTTGCCCAATGATTCAAGAAATTGAAGAATCAGGTCTATTGGTATTTAAAAAACCTCATGTTGTGAAAGCACCTAAAGACACACAACATATTTGAGCATTTACACACGATTATGCTCAATTAGAGAAAAAATATGCTGAATACGAAGAACTATTAGCAAGAATTGATGAATTAAACAAGTTAGATTACTCTAAAGCAGATGCTATTAAATTGGCGAAACTAGAGAAAAAACTTCTTGTTAACCAAACAATTTGTAAACACGCCATGAAATTAATTAACATTCAAGACGAAAGTGTTGACAAAATTAAGCAACTTAAGAAGGAACTTAAAGATGCTGAGGTTGAGTTACGTACTATTAGTAAAGAACACATTGCTCGTGCTAAACGTAACATGAAAAAGATTCCTGTAATTATGCAAAAAGAATACAACCGTATTCACAAAGAATTGAATGATAAATACGATTTTGTACGTATCATCAAGGAAGATAAAAAATTACGTAACTTCAATTTAACTCCTGAAGAACGTGCTGAAATTGAAGAAATCTCCAAGGATATTATTTCAATTAAAAAAGCCCTTCACAGAGATGTTTTAGAAGTTGCTAAACGTGTAAATATCTTGCCTATTTTACAGAAAAAACCAACAAGATTATCTGGTGGTCAACAACAACGTGTTTCTATTGCTCGTGCTATTGTTAAAAAACCTAAAATCTTGTTAATGGACGAACCATTGTCTAACCTAGATGCTAAACTACGTATCAATACAAGACAATGAATCCGTGAAATTCAACAAAGTTTAGGTATTACAACAGTTTTTGTTACCCACGATCAAGAAGAAGCTATGTCAATTTCAGATATCGTTGTATGTATGTCGACAGCAAAAGTACAACAAATGGGTACACCAATGGAGCTATATAACAAACCAGTCAACCAATTTGTTGCTCGTTTCCTAGGTATGCCCGAAATGGGTCTATTACCTGGTGATTACACTAATGGAGTATTAAAAGTTTTAGGAGTTAATATTCCTGGAGTTAAATTACAAGGCAAAGATTCTGCCGAAGTTAATGTTGGAGTTCGTGCCGAAGATTACACAATTATTGAAGACTCTTCACAAGCACAATTCCACGGAAAAGTAACAACTGTTGAACAATTCGGTAAAGAATCAAAATTAGTCGTTACTTTAAATAAAGACACAAAACTAAACTTCCTTGTCAACAATAAATATAATTTCCATGTTGGCGATGATTTACACTTTAATATCCCATCTGACAGACTACACATCTTTGACTCGGTAAGCGAAGAAAGAATTGAGTACGATGTTCAATAATTACTTTAAGAGAAAGAGCTTAGAAACAAATAACAGATTTTTATTCAATTTCTCTATCAATAAACAAGCAAAGAAAAACAACGCTATTTCTGAGTCGGTTGTCGATCGCAGAACACCTTTTATAGCAGCATTGATTTTAATCTTACCTGCATTAGCAGTTCTAATCACATTCTCTGTTGTTCCTTTCATTATTAACGTTAAATCTACATTTACACATGTCGAAAACGTTAATGGAGTAAGAACATCAACTTGAGTAGGATTTGGTAATGTTGTAGACTTGTTTAAGCAACTAAAATTTGCCGTTGGGATAAGAAACTCATTCATTTATGGCCTTTTAGTGTTACCTATTTCTATGATTGTTTCACTATTAGTATCATCTTTAATAGCAACAGTTATTCGTAAAAAATTAAGAGGATTTTTACAAACAATTTTCTTCTTACCTTACGTTACTAACATTGTTGCCGTATCGCTAGCCTTTGTTCAAATCTTCCAACCAGATGGACAATTTAACCAAATTGCCAGATGATTTGGATTTAAAGGAAACACACCATGATTACAAGCAACCAAAGAAGGTGAAGTTGCATTCAAGGCCTTATTTGTTATGCTAGTCAATGGTGTTTGAGGCTCATTAGCTTTCAATATCTTATTATTCACTACCGCTATGCTTTCAGTGGATAAAAACCTATATAGATCTGCTTCAATTGATGGTGTTGGCGGAACTAAACAATTTTTCACTATCACACTACCATCTATCAATAAAACAATAACATTCATTATGACCATGGGTATTATCAACGGAATTAAAGTCTTTCCTCTTGCGCTTTTCGAAATGAAGCCAGAACAAGCATTTAATGCCGGTGCCTCAACCATTATGTTATTCATTTACTACTTCGTACAACAAAACAACTATGAACTTGCTGGTGCGGCATCAATTATTTTATTCATTATTGGTGTTTCATACTCAACAATCATTCGTTCAGGCTTTAGAGTATTAACTCTTGCCTCAATTAATAAAGGAGAATCTGATGTTTGAAACAAGATTAAGAATTCAGCGGAAATTAGCGAACATAAAGCTAAGACGCAAAAGAGATTCAGTTACTCTTCAAGTACATGATAGTTCTCTTTTAACAATATTTACGAAGTATTTTATCAAATTAATTTTATTGGTATTCTTTGCTATGGTTGTCTTGATTCCATTTGCTTACATGATTCTAATTTCATCAATGAGTAACAATCAAGCCGACTTAGTTAAAACTGGTCAAGCTGGTATTTGGCCACAAACATGAGAATTAGGTAAAAACCTTGCGACGGCCGCAACCGGTCAAACAAAATCATTTTGACCTTGAGAACAAGGTTGACAACAAGGTTACTTATTCTCATTCATTCTTACTTTTGCTAACGTTTTAATTTCAATTGTTTTAAAAATATTTATCACAATGTTATTAGGATACGCATTTAGTTTGAAAAAATGATGAGGCAAGGAATTTGTGTGATTCTTATTGATGACAATTCTTGTCTTACCTGAAGTTGCCTTACTTTCAGGACAAAGATGAGTTGTTGTCCAAATGGACAACGCTCTAAAACCACAAGACAGCGACAAATTCAACTTATTTAACTATAACTTATTTGTTATCGCTATTCCTTTTGTGGCTTCAATATTTAACGGATTAATGTTTAGAAATGCCTTTGAATCAATTCCAAACAGAATCAAAGAAGTTGCTATGGTTGATGGTGCAGTTGGCGCTAAATACCTATTCAAAATCGCAATCCCAATGGTTGCACCTACAACGTTAACAGTTATTATTCTTACTACGCTAGCATCTTGAAACTCATTCCTATGACCTTCGTTGATTGCTGGTACCGATTATAGAGTTATGTCTGTATGATTATTTGGGGTTGGTGTTGACCACTCTACAGCTGACGAAAGAACATACTACAATATTAAGATGGCCGGAGCAATTTGAGTTATCTTGCCAATGTTTGTTTTCTTTTTTGTCGCTAGAAATAAAATCATGAACGCAATTAGTCGTCAAGGTAGCACAATTAAAGGATAGGATTATAAAATGAAGAAAATTAATATTAAGACACGTACTATTATCTGATTATTAGCCGGAATCGTTTCACTAGCAATCATCATAGTTTGTTCGTTGATTATTCATCGCGTGACCCATGGTGTTGAAGCTATTCGTCACATAAATCTAGAAACTGAATTAGCTGGTGAATATCGTGCACATAAGGCATATGCAATTGGTATATTAAGTTTTTGTTCGGTCATTTGTGCCATTTCAATATCAATTTGCTATCTAGGCTTCAAATCTTGAAACTACAACGCAACCTTATAGGAGGAAAATATGAATAGAAAACTACTTTTATCGCTTTCACCAATTATAAGCTTTGCACCAATTGCTACAGTTTCATGTGTTAATCCTTTCACTGATAACGACTTATTAAAAAATGCTCAAAGACATAACAAAAACAACTCTATTTTTGCTAATAAATCATTCGATGAATTCAAGCAAAAATTAATTAAATCTAATATTTACCCAACTAACACCGAGCAAGAAAAAGAAGAATTCAACAAAGTTCTTTTATCATTCCAAAATTTCTTTGAAAAAGATATTGATGATATAAATTACTTAACCTTAGACAAATTCAATATTTCATTTAAAATTGAAAACGCTAAATTAACAAATAAATTAATTGTTTTTAAAGATAGAAAAAAAGTTTCAACTAGTTCTAACATTACCACGAATGCTCAAATTTTATTAATGGACTATTTATTCTCTAAATCACCATTTGGACACACTGTTTTAAATAAGGTTTGAACAGATAGTTCCAGAGTTGAAAAAACTTTATACCAACCTCTAGATCACGAAGGTTCAAATATTTTTACATTTGATAAATCTGCAGCAGATGTTAATGTTGATTCAACAATTATCATTCCTAATGCTATTATCAATTCATTAAAAAATGATGAATTTGTCACTGTTCAATCTATAGAAACCTTTATAAAAGCGTACAAACATACTATTTCAGTTCTTTCTAAATTCATAAAGAAAATTGATGAAACGAATGAACATAATTTATTAAATTCATTAGCTCCTATTTATTATGTTTTGGAAAACCCCAAACACAATTTTTGAATTAACAAAAATTATGCTCCAACGGAAGAAGGAGTCTATGCAATGTTTACTAAAGACGGTTTTGCCAAATTAGAACAAAATATTGAAAATAGAATCACTGATTTCGCAAAAGATCCGGAAGCATTTTATAAAAAACATAAAAACATAACAAATAAACACTTTCACGATGATGAAAACATTAGTGAATTTATGAAAACTATTGAAAAATATAATCAAGGTATCGGTAGATTAGGTTGAACGGAAGTTGTGACCTATTCGCTATATTTCAACTTCCCTGCTGATATTCAAATTTTAGATTTTAAAGATAAACAAAATAATAAAATTTACTTAATTCAATTTACTGATGCGGAAGGAAATTCAATTCTTGTAAACCCAGTTGCTGATTTTAAAAAAGATTCAACAACAATTTACAAAAATAAAAATGAATTAACTGCTGCTGGATATACATTAGACACAAGCAATATTTTGGGTCAAAACATCCAAAACTCAGTTTGAAAATAAACTATAATCGTAAACTAACCCTCTGTGGTTAGTTTTTTTATTGACTAATCTACATGTTTTCTGCTCAATAAGTAAAAAATCTAACCCTCAGGTTAGATTTTGATCAGTAACGACTGATTATTATAAATAGGTTAACGAAATTGAGACTAATAATAATACTATTCCTAATATTACTAATAATCAAAATATAAAATTGTAATGTTTAACTTTCTCGTTTTGAGATTGTTTAGTTTTTAGTTGCTCTAGTTCATCACTAAGTACACGCAATTCAATACGTTGGTCGGTACTTAGTGAAGCATTCCTTTGCAACTTATTAATTTTTAACTGGAGTTTTGACTGGTTGCGGTTTTGACTAATTTTAACTAAACCAGAACCTAATCCAGCTTTGATAGATAGCGTAATAACTCCATAGCATAAATATAATAATCCAGTAGCTAAGAAAGCATCGCCAAATACGTTTTTTAAATTTCCGTTATATTTATTTCCAAAATGTTGGGCAAGAACCACAGCAATAAATAGAGCTAATCCTAATACCAAAACTACTGAAAAATGGATGGTTTTAGTACGTTTAAATGATTCTTTAAAATAATTTTTCATTATTTAATTGTTTTGGCGTCCACTTGTTCTACTGAAAGATTAAATGCACTTGCTCATTCCTTTGCTTGTGCCTTAGTGCCGTAAATATAGTGGTCTTGTTCTACTTTGAACAGTTCAGGCACGTTAGGATATTGTTGTCCTTGTAAATAAGTTAATTCGAAATTAATATTTTCAAACTTCTCATTTGCATTTGAAATTTTAGGTATTGCTTTAAATAAGTTAATAGTGTAAGGGTGAACTGGTTTTTGATAAACTTTGTCAGTATCCCCACTTTCAACTATCTTACCATAGTGCATAATTTGTACTCTATCAGCAATATATTCAATCATTGATAAATCATGAGCAATAAAAATCATACCGATATTTTTCTTTTCACATAAATCTTTTAATAAATTAACAACCTGTGCTTGAATTGAAATATCTAACGAAGCAATTGGTTCATCTGCAACAATTACTTTTGGTTGTGTAATTAACGCACGGGCAATAACAATTCTTTGACGTTGTCCTCCAGAGAATTCGTGAGGATAACGATAAGCAAATTGTTTAAGTAATCCGACATCTTCTAGTGATTTATAGATTGTTGTCTTGATTAATAAGTTTCCAATCATAATTTTGGCAACAATGTTTCCAGATAATGTTTTTAAAATCTTAACAAATTTAGAGTCAACAGCGGTAGAAGTATCGATACCTAGCAATACCTTAATTGCCTTAATATCGCGGTTTAAATATTTAGCTTCAATTTCAAAAGATTTTAGAGTTGCAAGTTTTGTTTCAACCTTTGATTGATATAAACTTATTGATTTTTTAATTTCTAATAAATTCTCTTTAGATTCACCTTTTGCTTTAGCATCGTTCATATATGATTTTAATTCATTAATAAAACTACTATGAACCCTCATAACTTCAAGATTTGTAATAGTTTGCATATCTTTTAACAAATGATATTGTTTATCCGCTTCCTGAATTTTTTTATCAAGTTTAGCAATAGAAGCTTCGTGTTCAATCACATATTCAGCAAGCATTGCTTTATTAACTTCGACTGCTTTATCATAAGCAGCTTTAGCGTCCGCAATTTGTTGTGGAGTTGCAGTTTTTTGTTTATCAACCACGATAGATTTATTGGCTTGAATTTTATCTTTTAAATTAGTAATTTTTTTGTTAAATTCATTTAAATTATTTGCATTCAACTTCACGTGTTTCTCGAAATTAAAATAAAAATTATTTTCAATACATAATAGTATTTCTTTCTTAACTTCTGGCGTGTATTTGATATCTAATAAATATTTATTGAAGAAGTTTTTTGAGTAATCTTCTAATTCATTAATAACATCACGAACTTCAGTGTATTTAAGTTCTTTTAGACAAGATCTTAATTGTCTAGTAACCTTATTCAACTTTTTAGATAAATACTGATTTTTAATATTGTGAAGATACATATCTAGTTTTGTAGAAATTCATTTCGCATTTCTATATATGATTGCATCTTTATGATATTCAGTAATAAAGTTATCAAAAGTGTTTTTATTGGTTGCTTTTTCAAGCTTTCTATTTTTAACTAATTGTTTAATTTCACTCTGTCACACACGTATTTTTTGTTCCGCGTTGTATTGTTTTAGAGTCATTTTGGACAATTTGAGTGTTTTTAAATATTTTTCTTTAGCTAACTTTAATTCAGTTTCATCAAGTTCTAAATTAGAATTTCTAAAGTCCTGTTGTTTTTCAAAATAAAAACTCATTAGTTCATCAGTATTGCGGTATAAATTGTTAACAATTTGACTTTCCATATTTTGTTTCTCTTCTAAATATGAATAGTAGCTATTAAAATTATCCTCAAAACTTAGACTCTTATCAAATGTTCAGGTTTTAAATTTTTCAACCCAATCAGGGAAAAAGTCTTTAGCTAAAATGTTTATTGATTCAAGATTTTGCAATCTTAGTGTTTTATATTTATGTTGGAATGTATAGAAATACATTTCCTTGACATCAACTCAATCTTTAAAAATATCTTTAACTTGGTTTTTGACAATACCATTTACAATTAAAGGTTCTTTTAAAGTTGTGTATATATTCTTTTGACCGTTCAATGAAGCATGTGGGTCTTGGAATATCATTTGAATGTTTTTACGTAAAAATTTTGTTTGACTTCTTGAAATACGTTTACCACTGATAACTGAACCGTCTAACATTACAAATCCATTGAAATCGTCGTAAAGACGAAGCAATGAACGACCAACAGTTGTCTTTCCAGAACCAGATTCGCCAATTAAACCTACAATTTCACCTTCATGTAAGTCAAAACTTACATCATCAACAGCTTTATTAACAATACCACCATTGGTGAAATATTTTTTAAGACCTTGTATTTCCAAAATTGGTTTAGAATTATTTTTCTTCATCTTCAGTAAATACCTTTCTGAAACTTTCTAATCTAATTAATAAATCTTTAGGAAGTTCAACTTTTGGTGCGTCAGGGTGTAACAATCATGTTGCTGCTGCATGGCGTTTTTTCACCGGTAGCAAAGGGGGTTCTTTATGGAAATCAATTTCCAAAGCATATTCATTTCTAGGGGCAAACGGATCTCCAAGTGGTAAATTAGCCATGTCTGGAGGTGTTCCTTTAATCGAATATAATCGGTCTAGTGAGTTTTCAGGAATTGCTGATATAAGAGCTCATGTATAAGGGTGACGGGGGTCAGTAAAGATGTCTTTTCTAGTTCCTCTTTCAACGATTCTACCAGCATACATTACATAAATATAATCACAGAACTTAGCAACAACACTAATGTTATGACTAATTAAAATAATTGAAATATTCATTGTTTGACGTATACGTTCAAATAATGCTAGCACCGATGCTTGAACTGTTGGGTCTAATGCTGTTGTTGGTTCATCAGCAATAATTAGTTTTGGTTTTAAGGCAACAACCATAGTAATTACAACCCTTTGTTTCATTCCTCCTGACAAGGTATGAGGGTAACGGTCAAATATTTCTTCAGCGTTAGCGATACCAAATTCACTTAGTAAACCGATTAAATATTTACGTTTTTCAGTGTAAGGTTTAGTGCTTCATTCACTATTTAAGTCCAAAGCGTCTAATAATTGTTTTCCAATTTTACGGGTTGGGTTTAAAGATGTAAGGGGGTCTTGGGGAATGTAACCAATATAATGTCCCCTTATTCCCTGTCATTGTTTTTCGTTTGTTATTTTGGTTAAATCTAAATTGTCGATTTGCATTTTATCAGATACGAAGAATGCGCCTTCATTAACATTAATTAAAGCTTTTGAAGTCACTGATTTTCCTGAACCAGACTCACCAACTAAACCAACAATTTCACCTTTTTTAATTTTTAAATCAAGACCACGGACGATTCTAATAAAGTTTTTTCGTCCGTTTTTAAAGTCAACTCTTAAATTTTCCACATCCATAAGTAAGTCGTTTTCTAAAGGAAGAGTTTCAAGTGAAGTTAAATTATTTTTTTTCATGTTTCTCCTATCTCTTAACCTTAATTACTTTGGGATCTAAGGCATCATGTAAACCAACTGCGATAAATTGCAAGCTGATTGAAATACCCAACAATATCAGAGCTGGTAAGAATAATAACCAAGGATTTTCTTTCGATGATTCTAAATTATCAAGCATAAATTTACCAAGGTTTGCAGAATTATCATCTTTAAAGAATCCCAGGAAGGCTAATGAAGCAATCGAAAGAATTACAGAAGGAATTCTACGCACATAACTCATTGCAATTTTACCTAAAATTGCCGGTAATGCGTGTAAGAAGATTCTTCTTGATTCGCTTGCACCAATACTTTTGGCAGCCATAATGTATTCTTCGTCTTTAACAGTGATGATGAATAAACGTGTTACTCCAATAGGTCCAGTTCAACCAACAAATAGTAAACCAGCAATTAGAACTCAAGGATTTGTTCCTCAAATTGTAACAAATAGTAATAATCAAATAATTGAAGGCGGCGATGTGAATATTTCTATCACACGCATCATAAATGTGTCCAATCATTTACCGGCATTGAAACCTAAATATGCACCAACAAATACACCGATAATAATTTCCACTGTTGCAACAAATAAAGCAATTCAAATTGATTCTAAAGTTCCTTTTCAAACTGTTGTTCAAATGTCAGCACCATGAATATTAGTACCAAAATAAGTGTGTAATTTTGGTATTGAGTTAATTAATTCAGATAGTTTTTGGTCAGTAAGAACACTTGCTAGACTTCGATCTTGAGGCAATGATTTTTCTATATCTCTAATTTTTGCCCATAATTGAGCGCCTTCATAATAGTTGTAAGGGTCATAAGTAAGTGTTGATGGACTTGTTTTAGTGAAATTTACATAGTTTCTAAAATAAGGGCTGTATAAATCATTGTTTTTTCAAGTTTCGAGGTTGTTTATAATAGTTTGATCACTCGTTTCCTTTATACGACTGAACATTGGAGGTAATGATTCAATATTTCTAATTTTATCTTCAGAAGATCAACCAGCATCAATTCTCTGAACGCCTGGATAATCCGAAGTTACTGAAACAATTATTGAAATTAAAATAATTGCGACAAAGACTATAAAAGCAATTAATACGGCCGGGTTTGTAAAAAATCTTTTTAGTATTTCAACTAGTAAAATTTTAGGTTTACCAGCAATGTTATTACTGATTTTATCATCTTTAGAAATTTTAATTTTTTCTTGGAGTTCAGCACTAATTCCGTATTTTTTATTAAATTCAGTTGCGGATAAACTCATATTACTCACCTCCTTCCTTATTGATTGCAGCATTATTTTGCTTATTAAGCATCGTTTGATACTCTAATTTACGTTTCTTAGCAGCAGAAATAATATTGAATAAATTAATACCGCTACTTGCTTCATATTTAATTCTTGGGTCGATAAGTGGGTAAGAAATATCGACAATAACTTGTGTGAATAACCCTAATGTGGTGAAAAAGAAAATATTAAACATTACAATGTTAATTTCTCCCGCCGGGAATGAGTTTGCAATAATAGTTGCAGAACCTGGTATAAATCAGAATTTTTCAACAACAATAGATCCGGATAACAAAATTAAGTATGAAGGGATGATGATTGTTGCTAAAGGAATTGAGATATTTCTTAAAACATATTTTCTAAAAATAGCTCCGCCACTTAATCCTTTAGTTTTGGCGATTAATACATAATTAGAAGTCAATACCGTGACAACTTGATTACGTGAGTATAATGTGTAGCCAGCTAATGAACCAAGACTAACTACTGTTATGGCTGGAATTACTGATTTAATAGTCGCAGACCAGCCATCACCGATTTCAAATGGTGAAATGAATCTAATATCAAATCCAAGTTTTTGGAAAACGTTTAAAAACATAGGGGCTAAAATAAAACTTGGTACGGCAATAAACACGAATACAAAAGCGTTTATTAAGTTATCGATTCATGTACCACGTTTATATCCTGCTAAAACACCAATTAAAATTCCTAATGATGCCGAGATTATAAACGAAGGTAATGAAATTAAAATTGATCAACCTAATGGTCCAAAGAACAACTCTGGAATATTATTATAACCTTGCTGAGGTATATAAATTTCACCAAAATCACCCGAGAAAAATTTACTGAAATATGTTGCTATTTTAGTAAAAACAGGGATAGCTTTAAAAGCTTGAGATTTTGCTTCATATTGTTGTCTAAGCAAGTTATCTGTTTCATTAATTAATTTGATTTCATAAGGGTTTTTAATGAAAATTACAATTAGTGTGTATGAGAAAATTAGAATAATAAACAATGTAAGAATGGCAAGTGCCATTCTTTTAAATATATATTTAAACATTGTTTTTATTATTTGTTATTTTTTGTTTTCTCAACAACCACTTTTGTATCCATTGCTCATTGTGCTTCAGCGGCAGTAAATGGAATAATGTAATTTTTATTTGATAGCGAAGGAACAAAACCTGCAATAGAGGTGAATCTACTTTCAACTGGAACACCTAGATATACAGTAAATTCATTTAATAATTTAATGTTTTGTTCATTGGTTAAAGTTTTTACGTATTTGTTAAAGAATTTGGCTGTAATAGCCCCTCTTTCAGTGAAGACTTGTTTGTCATTAACAATCTTTAATTTTCCGTTTTCAATTGAACATTGTGTCCATTCGTCACGTAATGTAGTTAACTCCTCAGTTGATAATTTGGCAAGGTCTTCAACGTTGAATCTCACCTTGATTCTATTAGCTGATTGTTCTTCTTTAATAAATTTAACTAGAGCTTCTGACATTTTAACTAATTCTGGTAATGCTTTTTGTAAATTTGATTTAGTTTCTTTTGCTTTGACTTCAGTTGGTTGTAAACCCAAAATCATTAATGCAATATCAGCATTTGATACATTAACCATTCCATCAAATCCTGAACCAATTGAGTTAGTGTCATATCCTCAACCACCTATTGTATAAGGACTTCAGCCATGAATGTGATGACCTCAGAATTGAGTTAATTCATTTCCAGAATTAAATTTAACTGATTTAAAGTCCAAACGAGGGTCAAGATCATTGATTATTTGAGGCATTAATTTGTAAACCTGTTCAAATAAAACCGGGTTAAAATTAACTCATCTAAAGGCTTGTGTTCATGAAACTTTTTCATTTTGCTTGATTCCAGCCTCATCAAGCAATTTCTTCATTTCCTTCTTAACTTCTACAAAGTTTGGCGATTTAAAGGCTTCTAGTTCAGATTTAGCATCATTTTGTGCAGCGAAGAATTCTTGATATTCAACTGGTTTGCTTAATTTGTAATCAGTACCAATGAATGATAATTTATTAATATCTTTGTAACGAACACGTAGATAATTTTCTTGTTCGTGCCCATCAACATCATTACCGCCTATTTTTGCATCTAGTGCAAAAGCAGAAATATTCATTTTTTGTTTATGTGCACTTACTTTTTGAGCAATGCCTTCAAAATTAAATGCTGAAGTAATTAAACTTCTAAAGATTAAACCACGACCGGCAAATAAATTCATTAGTTTTTCTTCGCCTTTCACAGTACCTTTAATTAATTCTTTTCTATCTACACCATATAAAAGTTTAGAAAATGCGTCGTTAAATGTGACATTTTTTAGATATTCGTTTAAATCATCTTCATTATTTACATCAAAAGGAGCTGGTTTACCATCACTACCTTTACGTGTAGGACTTGTTTTAGGTACTGAAATATGTGGTAACATATTTCAGAATTGTTCGGCACCAATTTTACTTTTATTTAAAGTTTGATAATATTTAACTCCATATTTTTCAGGGTGTTTAGCAACATCTGTTGTATTGTTTGTTGGAATTAATGAATAAGGCAAACTAGTTAGACGACCTTTTTTAAAGTCATTTCATAATGCTTGTTTGAATTGTTCAGAATCACCGCTACCTTGATATCTTTGAATAATAGTTCTAACAGATGAATCACTATTTACTCAATCTTGATCTGCGTATTTAGTATTCATTACATATTTTTCTTCAGATGTTGATTTTGAATAACCTTCATAAATGTATGGGCCTGCATATAATGTGTATTCAGGGTCTATTCCATATCAATAAACACCAGCGATTGCTAATTTATTATCTTTTGGAAGCGATTTAACTAATTCAGACTCAAATTTAGCTTCAGTTGATTTTGATGTGATGTTTGGTAAGTTACCAGATTTGTTAACTTCGTCAATATATTCACTAGGAGCTGCATTAAATTCTTGTGAAGAAGCTAGGTTATCAATTAAATCAGCAAATTCAGCAGTTCCTTCAGTTGATTTTTTGTTAAATGTAACTTTATCATCTTCAAGGAATTTACTCTCGTCAAGAAAATCTTTTGATTCAATACCAAATAGTTCGTATAAATATTCGTTTGGATAACGGACTTTATTTGTAAAAAAACTTGAGTTAGGTACTAAAATTTTGTTCGTTGCAGCGTCTAATTTAGTAATTTTTTCTTTATCAACATTGTCTTCAGCAGCAAATTTCACTCTTTCACTTACACCTAATGAATAGGTTCTTAAGTACGAAACGTAAAAGTCTTTTGCAACAACTTCGTATTTAGTTTCTTCACCTTTTTTATCAACTCATTTAACACCTTTTTTAACTTCAATTTGAACTTTTTTGGCAGTTTTTAAAGCTTTGAAAAATTCTTTTGAGTTAATTGACTTAGGGTTTTTTGAATATCCTTGATAGATTGCATAGTTGTATGTTTTGCCGTTTTCTGGTTCGATATTAACATCGAAATCATCTTTGTCAAATTCTTGTGTGGTACCATTATTATCAGTAACAATAAATTTACCTGCAAGTTCTAATTTGTAACCTCATACAGAAGGGGCGACAATTTCATACTTATCATTACCCAAATTATTAATAACTGCATCATTTTTTGTTGTTTTTCTAATTAATAATGCTGCTAAGTTTTCTTCGTTACGATTTGATCAACCACCATATGAGTTAGATCTATCAGTGTGGTAAGCCGATTCAGAATAAACACTATTAATTGCTGTTCTAGTTGCTCTCGCCTTGACATATTGATTATCTGTCTGTGAACATGACGCAGCTATTGTCACTAATGGTAGTGACGATGATAACGTCAGGGGTGCGAGAAGTAATTTTGTTTTTAATTTCATATTTTTTTCCTTTCGCGAAAACATTTAATTGTTTTTTCATGCTTAGTATTCGTTATGTTTTTTTGACTTGCCGTCTGAAAATAAAAATTTTGTAAGACTCTAGCCCTAGTCTTACAAAATAATAAAATGTATTTATTAAGATGTAGACTATAGCTCCAATGGAATTTTCCAAAGAACAACAAACTGTTATGCATTGTTGCCATTGATTTCTGTGCCCAGATAATCAATTCGGCTTCCTTACCCTTTTAATAGTTTCATTGCACGCCTGCTCAACTATTTACTAATGTAGGAAGCTCCTCTATAGTTTTTCAAAAAAGCAGGTGTTTTTACCTGCTTTTACATAAATTTTTATCTTAAATTCATTTCACAGGTATTAATTCAAAATCGAAATAGCTCAAAATGCCATTCCATTAATATTTTTAATACGTGAAAATAAATTTGTTTTTAACATAACGCAATAATTATAAACACTAAAAGATAAAGACGAAAAAATTTTTTTTACTTTTTTATCTGAAATCAGCTCCAAAACTGTCAAAAAAGTAGAAATTTCCACATTTTATGGAACAAGTTTGTATTCAAAATAAAGAATATATAATATTATAGAAACTGAAAGGTAACAAAATATGAAGTGAAAACCGATAAACGATACATCCACAATTGAAATAGTTAAATCTAGTAATGACCAAAATCTGGAAGGAAAAATTGTAAGAGATCCTAAAAATCAAATCTCTCCTAGACCATTTAGAGTCATAAGAACAGAAAAAAACATCAAAACAATCAACATGACAATTTGTTTTACAATCATGACGGCCGCAATTATATTTTTTGTGTTAGCTTATTTAAAAGTAGGACCTTTTGTCGAAAGCTACTGGGGTTATCTAATCGCCTTTGGAATTACAGCTGGAATATTTTTAGCACTCGGTATTAAAAATATGATTGAAAATATTCAATGGTCTAACACTGTTAAGCGTTATCGTGAGGCATTAGAATTGGGTGACAAAACAAGCTCAAATACTTTCCATTTAGCCTACCGTAGAATAGTGCTCAAAGGTGTAGACTTAACATGATGTTTGATATTTGTGCTTACTTACTTAGGTTTAGTTACAGCTATTGTGTACGGAATTTATTCAAAAGGTATAACAGAAATTAATTACGAACCAACTTTCAAACTAAAGCTTAATTGAAAAGAAATTCTTGATAACGGGTTTGGAAATACACCTCTATTTTGCCTAATAAGCACAATTGTAATGGCACTATTAATTGGCTTCTATGTCACAATGAAATTGATCGATAAAAAACGACTAGCGGATTTGGGTGATTTTTTAGGAGAAAGAAGTGTCGATATTCACGAACAAATAGAAAATTCTCGTCGTGATCGTAACAAGTTATGAATGAGAGCTTATTTGGTAATTGTGTTTTTAACAATATTACTACCGTTGGCTTTATTAACTGTGGCAATTTGAAGAATGATAGTTAAACGCAAGAAACAACTTTAATTCCAACCGACAATAATGTCGGTTTTTTATTGACAAAAAACAATAAAAATTGCAACATCTTAGTTGCAATTTGGTCACAATTGATATGGTACCCAAGACAGGACTTGAACCTGCACGGATTTCTCCAGTAGATTTTGAGTCTACGGTGTCTACCATTCCACCACTTGGGCATAATTTCGTAATTATTATAATTAATTTTTTTATAATAATAACAAAATATATAAATTTCTTGATGCTGATCAATTAACTTGTATTTCTAATAGGAGGCGACAATGGCAATAGGTATCGTGGCAGAATATAATCCTTTTCACAATGGACATATTAGACAAATTAATTGAATAAAACAGAATTTTCCAAACGAAAAAATAATTGTTATTATGAGTGATAAATTTTCACAACGAGGTGAATATACAATCACGAGTTTTAATAATAGGAAAAAAATTGCTAAAAAATACGGTATTAATAAAGTTCTCAAATTAACTTTTAAAGAAACAGTTCAAGCAGCACACATCTTTGCCCATAACGCAATCGAAAAACTGTATAGAGCGGGAGTCAATAAAATTGTCTTCGGTTCAGAAACAAACAATCCAGATCGCATGATAAGAGTAGCTAAATTTTTGAAAAATAACATCGATGAATTTAATCATGTTATTAGACACTATATCAAGAAAGAAAAACTTGCTTATCCAAAAGCTTTTGCTTCTGCTTTAATAGAATTAACTGGCGAAAATTTTGATATGCCAAATGATATTCTAGGTTTTGAATATGTTAAATCAATAGTAAATAATAATTACAATATTGAAATTTTTACAATCGAACGAAATATTCCTTTTCATTCGCAACTAACAAATCAAAACTTTGCTTCAGCCTCACTTTTACGAACTAAATTAAAAAATAACGAAGATATTTCTAACTACTCACCGATGAAAATATCTCATCCGCGTTTTATAGAAAAAGACTATAAAAAATTCATTAATATTTTAACTAAAACCCCTATAAATAAATTGAGAAAAATTAAATTAATTAGCGAAGGTATTGAGAATTTATTACTGAAGAATTCTCACTTGAAAACCTATGATGAATTTGTCGATGCATGCGTTTCAAAACGTTACACTTCAAGTAGAATCAAAAGAATAATCGCCTGAATATTATGTAAAAAATGAAAATAAAGTTAAAATTAAAGACATTAGGAGGAACATTATGGAAATCTTATTACACGATGAAACAAATACTAAAAAAGCTATTGCTCGTTTAGAAAGAGAACTGGATGATATTTGAGAACAAGGCGAAAATGGCGCCGATGTAATCATGAACCTAGATGATCAAAACATGTGAAATGCTGTCATTAAATATCTAGATGAACATAAAGAAGAATTTAGTTATCAAGTAAACGAACAAAAAGCAATTATTAATGTAGAATTTGTTCTTTAAAAAGATTAAATTAATAATTTGAATGGCCTTTGTGCCATTTTATTTCACTTTTTATGATGCAAATAAACAAAACAAAGAGAAAATAAAGAACAAATTTAATTTAATTATTAATTAATAAGTTTATGGTAAAATGAATAAGCAATATTTAATTGCAGAAAGTAGATTACATCTCACCTGATGGCCATAGCCTTGGGTTTCTAGCTACAATTAAAATCTTTTTTAAGATGTAGTTTAGAAAGTGGAGATACCCACTTTTATTTTAATTTTAAAAATTATCTATTATAAAGGAGTTATTATTCAACCAACAAATACTAGAAACAAAAAACCTGCAGCAGAACACATGATAAATTCAAACATCCCTTTTTCAAAAGTCTTTTTAATTGGACCCGAAGGGGATAAGATAGGGGTCAAACCTACACGAGAAGCTATCGAAATTGCTCGTGAATACGGAATGGACTTAGTGCTAATAAGTGTTGAACCAAAACCTATTGCTAGAATATTGGATTACGGAAAATTCAAGTATGAAAGAAAGAAAAAGCAAAAAGCTGCTAAGGAAAAACAAACAATTATTCAAAATCGTCAAATCAGATTAACAGTTATGATAGGGGACCATGATTTACAAGTGAAAGCTCGTAAAGCGAGAGAATTCTTGCTAGATGGTGACCGTCTAAAGGTTAGTTTAAAATATCGTGGACGTGAAATGGCTCGTCCAGAATTAGGTTATGACACAATGAATAGATTCTTCCAATTATTGGAGGACATTGCTGAAATTACCAAAGAGGCGACGTTAGTGAATAATAGATTTCTTGATCTATACCTACAACCAAATAAAGTTAAGGTTGCTAAATATAAGAAAGAGAATAATATAGTAGATAAGAACACTACACAAGATCAAAATGATGATTCTGACGACGAAGAATTCGACGATGAAAAATAATTTTGATTAATTTAAGGAGTAATTATGCCTAAAATGAAGACAAAAAGTGCTCTTAAAAAACGTATCAAAATTACAGGTACAGGAAAAGTTTTAAGAGAACAAGCTTACCGTTCACACCTAGCCCAAAATAAAACTACAAAACAAAAACGTCAAGCACGTAAATCTGTTCAAATGCACGCATCTGACATCAAAAGATTCAAAGGGTTATTTTAATTAACCTTACATTCAATAATATAGAAAGAGGAAACTATGAGAGTTAAAGGCGGAACAGTTACTAGAGCTAGAAGAAAAAAATGACTAAAACTAGCCAAAGGATATTTTGGACACAAATCAATAGGTTATAAAGTTGCTAAACAAGCAGTTGTTAAATCATGAACATACGCATTTAGAGACCGTAAACAAGTTAAACGTAACTTTAGAAAATTATGAATAGCGCGTATCAATGCTGCTACTAGAGCAGAAGGAGTTACATATTCACAATTCATTAACGGACTTAAAAAAGCAAATATTACAATTAACAGAAAAATGCTTTCAGAATTAGCTATCAACGAACCTAAAGTATTTTCAAACCTAGTTGAAATTTCAAGAAACGGTAAATAATTATTTAACTCAGCAATGCTGAGTTTTTTTATATAATCGTTGAAAAAAAATCGTAAAAATTATAAAAATTTCCACATTTTTATCTTTTCTTAAACTTTATAATAAATATATTAATTAAAATTTTAAGAATAATAATACACAAAAATTAACTTTTTGGTAAAACTGGAAATTTTACCATATTCAAATGTGGTAAAGTTTCTGGAATAAGAATATTATTATACATAAATATATAATATAGATAGATAAACATAAAAAGTTTATTCAAGCGGTTTAACAATAAACTCGCTTCGCATATTTAGGAGGCAAAAAATATGAAAAATAAATTACTTTTAGGACTAGGAGCTGTATCGGCGCTTGGTACACTTCCTATGGTTGCTGCTGCATGTAGCAACGATAAAGGTGGAGTAATTGATGGTGTTACTGTAAAACACCTAAATTTTACTCACCCTAAAAGACCAACAGTCCCAGTTACAAAAATTACTTTGAACAAGGAATTTGGTATCACCGAAGGGCAAAAAATGAAAAGCATCGTGATGATTAACGATGGTGGAGACATCAACGATAAATCATTCAACCAATCAGCATGAGAAGGTTTATTAACTTTTGCTGATAAACAAAATGGTGTAAGTTCAAACGAATATACTGTTCTTGAAGTTAAAGAAGGAAAATATGAACAAGCATATAGAGAAGCTTTAGATAGTAAGTACCAAGTATGATTACTACCCGGGTTCCTACATCAACAAAATGTTTCAGCTTTCTTACAAAAACCTGAAAACGCCAAAAAATTTAAAGAATTGGGAATTGTTTTAATTGGTGCAGACTATACATCATTAGATAATGTTAAAGACTTAGAAGGACACGCAATATTCCAAGATTTCAAAACTAAAGAAGCTGCTTTCGTTGCGGGATATGCCGCTGCTAAATTCTTATCTACAGAAAAAGAATATAAAGATAGATCGTTTGCTACTTTAGGTGGTGGTGCCTTCCCTGGAGTTACTGACTTTAACGAAGGATTTATGAAGGGTATCTTATACTGAAATCAACAACAAAACGGAGATTCAACCAAAATACATACCACAACAAAAACTGTTGATTTAGGTTCTGGTTTTGACCAAGATCAAACAAACACTGCTTCTGTTGATGCCATGCTATCAACCGACCCTAAAATGGTTATGGCTGTAGCTGGTCAAACTACATTCCAAGTAACAAAACATGAAAAATTTAATGGTAAAGGAAAATACATTGTTGGTGTCGATGTTGACCAAGCGTTAACTGCTTCAAGTGAACAACAAACATACTTTACTTCAATTGTTAAAAACATTGGGCAATCTACATATGACGCGGTTTCAGCACTTGCGTTAGGTAAAAATGTTGAAGGGCTTGAAATTGATAAAAAAGATTCAATAATGAGCCATGGTTATGACAAAGGCTGAGTCGGAGTTTCAAAAACTCACATTGAAGGTGACAAACAAATTCTTGCTCAACAAGCTCTAGATGAAGCTGAAAAACTATTCAAGTCTTTAGATCAAGATATATTAGAATGATTACATTCTTCAAAAGCTACTAAAGATGGTGAAGAAATCGAAAACATTCAACAACGTATGGATGCTCTTAATGCCGCTTTAATAATTGAAAATAAATAATGAATGCTGTTGAATTCATTAACGTAACTAAAAAATTCCCCGGAATTACCGCTAATGACAGTGTTTCTTTTGCAGTTAAAAAAGGAACAATTCACGCATTAATTGGTGAAAACGGAGCTGGTAAAAGTACTTTGATGTCAATCTTGTTTGGCCTTTATGAACAAACAAGCGGAGAAATCCTTATAAACGGCAACAAAGTGCTTTTTTCTGGACCAAACGATGCGAACGAAATGGGTATCGGAATGGTTCACCAACACTTCAAATTAGTTGACGTATATACAAACCTAGATAACATAATCCTTGGTGAGGAGTGAACAAAAAATGCCGGAGTCTTGAATAGAGACATCGCCATTAAAAAAATAAAGGCACTTCAAAATACATACAAATTGCACTTTGATTTATTCCAAAAATCTGGAGATGCGACTGTTTCAACTCAACAAAAAGTTGAAATAATGAAAATGCTTTATCGTGGAAATGACATTTTGGTTTTTGACGAACCAACGGCCGTTTTAACCGATGAAGAAATTCAAGGGTTATTACACTCATTTGAAATATTTAAAAAAGCAGGCAAAACAATAATTTTTATTTCTCACAAATTAAAAGAAATCGAACAAGTCGCCGACACCGCAACTGTTTTACGTTTGGGAAAAGTTGCTGGAAACTTTGTCTTAAAAGATACAACCATGGATCAAATTATTATAGCAATGGTTGGTAGCGATGTTGTCGAAGTTAAAAACGACTTACCATGTGAGAAAAAAGAAGTTGTGTTTTCTCTAAAAAACATAACAACAACTAAATTAAACAAAAACTTGAAAAACATTTCTTTTGATGTTCACGCCGGTGAAATCTTTGCTATTGCAGGGGTTGCTGGAAACGGACAAGAAGAATTGGAATACATTTGTGGTGGAGTTGAACTACCACATAAAGGTTCCGTTCACTTAAAAGTATTTAACAATACTACAAACGAATATGAATTTAAAGATATTACAAAAAGTGGTGCGTGAGATAGAAGCAAACAACATGTTGCCTACATCCCAGCCGATAGACATCACCATGGCGTAATTCTGGATTTCACAATTCAAGAAAACTCGGTAATTAGAAGACTTTGGGACAAAGAATTCGTAAAAGGCGGAGTATTCAAAACTAAAACTATCAAAGAATTTACTAATGAAATTATTGAAAAATACGATGTTAGAAGTTCACAAGGTGCCAAAAGTATCGCACGTTCACTTTCAGGTGGTAACCAACAAAAATTCATCGTTGGACGTGAAATGATGTTTGAACATGATTTTATTATTATTGTTCAACCTACACGTGGTATGGATATTGGTGCAATTACTAATATTCATACTCAAATCTTGAACGAAAAAGCAAAAGGTAAAGCAATTCTGCTAATTTCATATGAATTAGACGAAGTGTTGGCATTAGCAGACACAATTGCTGTTATTAATGAAGGTAAAATTCTTTCAATTAACGATGCTAAGACTTCATCTCGTGAAGAAATTGGTAAATACATGTCTTCAAGTACTGAAAACGAACGAGATTCATGATTCAACCCAAATGATATCGAAGATTCTAAAGATAGTTACATTACATATCTAAATAAAAAATATGATAAATTAATTGAAAAGGCTTTATTAGACAAAACTTCAATTAAATCAAGTTTATACATTGCTCAACACTCTAAAGATGTTGAAAAATCAACATTGGTTGAACTTAAAAATAACTATAAATTAGCTTCAGATAATCACAAAGCCATCATTAAACAAAGAAAACATGAATTGAGTGAAGCTAAATCTTCATTTGAGCAAATTTATAAAGACTTTAAAAATAGAAAGGAGGGAGCAGTAAATGATAAAACGCAAAAACATTATGATTGAAGCATTAAGCAAGATTAGTGAAAAAATGAGTTCATTTGTCAAAATGGACAAAACAAAATCAACTGGTCGTAAGGTTGCTTCTTCTCTTTGGGCTTTGTTTTTCGGAATAGTACTTTCATTAGTCTATATCTTCCTAAAAACATCATTACTTGAACACAGAATTATTAACCCATTCGCAATCTTTACTAATGTTGTTGATAGTTTAAAATCACCAAGTAACAAAGAAGTTATTTTAAACTACTTATTGATTTTTGGTTTCTCATCATTAGCTTGTGCAATCAGCTTTAAGGCCGGACTATTCAATATTGGTATTCCAGGTCAAATGATGATTACAGGTGCAACTTCATTTGGTATTTTTATCAAGTTAGGTTACACATCATATACCTCTATTCCGGTATGGTTGTTATTATTAGCTCTAGTCTTTTCTATGATTTTTGCTTTTATAGCAGGTCTAATAGCTGGAGTTTTGAAAGCATATTTAAATGTGCATGAAGTTATTTCAACTATTATGATCAACTGAATTATTGTTGGTATTGCAATGGTTTGTTTCCAACAAAAATCTGCAAATGTTATTTGACCAGAATTCAGTTTAAACCAAATATCATATTACTTTAATGATGTTAACACAGGTACTAACCCAGGTATAGTTGGTATCAGTCAAGAAGTTAAAAAAGCATTTTCGATTGCTGGTCTAGTAATCTTATTAGTGTTAGTAATTGCTGTTGCCTTTGTCTTCAGTTTTACAAGCTTAGGTTACAAAATTAGAATGCAGGGTATGTCTAAATCAAATGGTAAATACATGGGGGTTAATGATAAAAAATTAACAATGTTAGTTTTAGCTTTCTCAGCCATGATTGCCGGAGTCGCAGGATTCTTTAACTATGTTTTGGGTTTATCAGCAAGATTTGACTCAGTTACCCAACCTCTTAACTTAGGTTTTGAATGTATCGCAATTAGTTTATTAGCTTTAAACTCTCCAATTGGTATCATCTTTACATCATTATTCTATACAGCACTATATACAGCAAACTACAAATTGCAAAAAGCTCCTCTATACCTAAAACCAGACGATGTTCAAGTTATTACATCAATGATTCTATACTTAGCAGCTACTGCAATAATGTTTACCCAATTCAAACCAATTGTGTACTTTAGGGGAAAATTCGCATTGTTGAGCGACCCTAGATATAAAGCTTATTCTAAATTGAAACGTTATAATATAGCTATTGCTAAATTAAATGCAAGAAATAAAACTCAAAATCACAACGCAAGATACACAGTATCAACCAAAAACGCTGACAAAACAATTGCTAAATTGAATTTAATTAATCAAAAATATCTTGAAGATATTGCGAAATTAGAATCAAAAATTGTAATTGCCAAATTTGAACTTCAACAAGCTCAAAAACTTAATGATTTAATTAATCAAAAACATGCAGAAAAAATGGCAAATTACAGTCAATTGAATTCAGCAATCCTTGACGCTCAAAATGTCTACTATAATAAACTAGAAGATTTAAATAATCCAGAACTAAATTACTCTAAAGATGAAATTAAATTACAAGCGTCAGCAGTAAAAGTTGCTTTAAAAGAACAAATCAAATCTCTTAAAGCTCAATATGTATCACCAAATTACAATAGCGAACTTAAACAACTACGTAACGAAAATAAAGCCTTAGTTGCAGAATTTACAAAAAATGAAAATGAAGCATTAAATCAACGTTTATCTACAATTAAAGCTGATGAAATTAATTGAGAAATTAATGAAGTTTCAAATAAAAATAAAGTTTCATTATTAAATCGCGAATTCGTGAAATTACAAGATAAATATCTTGCTGACGCAATGAACTATAAAAATACCGATGAGCAAACTTTGGTTCATTTTGAACAAATTAACTTGAAAAAATATGAATTAATTAATCAAATGAAAGAATTAGGTAAAACAGGTAAATTTGCTATTAGTCAACAAAGAACTGCTGATTTAAAATCTATTTACGCCGAATATGCTCCAATTTTTGCCGACATTATTGATCAAAGATTACGCATGGCACTGGAAACACTAAAGAAAAAGGAGGTACAAGATGGCCTTAACACTTAATGTTTATTCATCACTAATTCTATTCTTTTGTATCTTTACTCTTGGCGGAATCAGCGGTCTATTCTGTGAAAAAGTAGGTATTGTTAACATTGGTATTAACGGGATGATGGTTATTGGGGCCGCTAGCTATTTAGCATTCAGTGATACACTGGCCACAGCACTAGTTAAACACCCAAATATTGCAAATAGTGGTTGATGACAAATCTTAGGAACAATTTTTGCTGCATTATGCGCATCATTATTCTCTCTACTTCACGGATTTGCAACAATTAAACTAAAAAGCGAACACACAATTTCAGGTTTTGCAATTAACTTACTAGCTTTTGGTATTTCAATCATCTTGCTAGAAATTCACGGACACGGAAATAAAAAACCTATTTTAAACATTGCTGAACTACAATACTCAGTTGAATTGGTTAAAAACAGTACTTTAAGTTTAGAAATTATTTCTTGAAAACTTGTAATTACAGTAATTATTATTGCGGTTGCAGCCTTTGCTTTATACAAAACCAAATGAGGTTTAAGATTTAGAAGTATTGGTGAAAATCCACAAGCAGCCGATGTTGCTGGTATTAATGTTTACAAATATAAATGACAAGGTGTTGCAATCTCTGGCGCTATAGCCGGTGTTGCGGGTGCAATCTTCTCACAAGCTTACGGAATCTCATTCAATGGTGATGTTAGAGGGTATGGTTATCTAGCCTTAGCGATTATGATTATGGGTCAATGGAACATTTTCTTAGTATGTATAATTGCCTTCATCTTCTCATTCTTATATGGACTTTCAAATGCTTCAGGAGCCTTTATTCCTAGTCTAAAACCTTACGCATCATTATTACAAATTACACCATACTTACTATCATTATTAGTAATCATGGTTACAGCCAGAAAATCACACGCACCTGCTGCTTCAGGATTACCTTACGACAAGTCGGTGCGTTAAGGAGCTAAAATGAAATTTAAAAAACTATTATCATTAAGCGCAATCTCATTAACTACCTTAACACCTCTGGCTACGCTTTCATGTAATCTATACGAAGATATTGATGGTGATACTTATATTCAACTAAGAAACTCTGAACAAAAAGTATTAATTATTGATGATAAAATCACTAAAATTAGAAATTCAGCACTAATTTTCAAACACAAATTGGAAGAATTTAAATCTAATAATATAACTGATTTACCCAAAAATTTATTCCATTTCAATGACATCGCATTGAAAAACCTTAAAGCAGTTACTGTGAACTCAACAACCTCAATTGATGACAATACTTTTGCCAACTTGACGGGACTAGTAACTGTTAACGCACCAAAAGTAACCAAAATTGGTGAAGGTGCTTTCAAAAATGCTCAGAAATTAAATACTCTTAATTTAGGCGTATTAACAGCTATTAGCAAGGAATCATTTGCTGACACTGAGAATTTAAAAACATTACCTCAATTTGCTAATTCAATTACAACCTTGCCACAGTCTGTATTTGTTGGTAGCGGTATTGAATCATTCAACAATGACAACATCACCAAAGTTGAAAAATCAGCATTTTATAACTCAAGTATCAAAACCTTAACACTTAAAAATGTTCAAGAAATCGGCGAAAACGCCTTAGCAGCACCAAACTTAGAAAAAATTGAAATTTCACCAAACGCTAAACTACACCCACTAGCTTTTGGTTCAAAACTAAAATCAATGCCAAGCAAAATGTTTGATGCTAACGGTTTCTTAATTTATAACGAAACCTTATATGGTTTTGATTTGGCTAAATACAAAACAGCAAATCCTCATGCTACTGAAATTGTTTTACCAGACAATGTTAAAACAATTTCAGGTAAAGTTTTCGAAAAGAAAAACACTGGCGATTTCAAAACAATTAAAGCTAACCATGTTACAACAGTTTCAACAAATGCGTTTAGCTCAAATTCAACTATTGAATCAATAATATTACCAGAAGCTATCAAAGTTGAAACTGATGCTTTTGCTAAAATCAACAAACTTAAAACTCTAACATTAAATGCTAATTGTGAATTTGATATTACACCTTTTGGTAAAACATCATTACCACAAGGATTATTCAATCAACAAGGACTATTGATTGTTAACTCAACTTTATTCAGTGTTAAGTTAGACGAAGCTGCTTTAACAACCGATACATTAACATTGCCAGAATCAATCACAAAAATTCATTCATATGCTTTTGGAGATAAAATTAAAAAGATTACTACCTTATCAGCTAACTCAGTTACTTATGTTGCTGCCAAAGCTTTCAGCGGTAATAAATCAATCACTAAAGTAACTTTTGCTCCAAACGCGCAAATTGATGAACATGCTTACGATTCTTCCGCATTAGCCAATAAAAACAAAAAGAAATAATCTCGCATAGCGAGATTATTTCTTTCATCGCCGCTACTGAAGTGAATATTTTGGTAAAATTACTTATATTAACTAGGAGGTCAAAATGACTAAAATTTTCGCTTACGATCTTGACGGCACATTATTTACCAATGCTAACTTAATGCACCCACAAACTCCACAAGCATTAGCACAGGTACAAAAATCAGGGCACTACAATGTAATCTCAACTGGTCGTTCACTAGGCAATGTATTAAATGCCTTAGGAGAAAACATAACATTATTCAAACACATAATTGCTTCTAATGGTGCGGTGGTTTATACGCCGGAAACAAAGGAAATTAAAATCCTAGGCAAAGTAGAAATTGATGCTTTTGATTCACTTTACCAAACAGCATTAAATAGCGACTACATAATGCGGGTTGATACAGTTCACGAATCAGTTAGTTTTTTAACTCCAGGCCAAACACCAACATGATTAAAAGAACAAAATATTATGGACATCACAAAATTTAACTTTCTTGAACCCGATGTTTTTTCTACCTACGCACACAATCATAAAGACAATATCGTACAACTCGCTTTGCGTGGTTCTACAGATAACATATTAAACGAGTACACTCATTTTTCAAAGGTTTTAGGAAATAAATACGAAGTAAAATATACTAACAAGGTATATTTAGATATTAATGCCAAAAACGTTAATAAATGAACCGGCCTAAGTTATGTTTGCTCATTAGCTAATGTTAAAAGTGAAAACGTAATTGCTTTTGGAGATTCAGGTAATGATGTTGAAATGCTTAGTCATGCTGGCATCGGCATTGCTATGGGCAATGCAACTCAAGAAGCAAAAGACGCAGCGGACTTAATTATTGGCGAAAACACAACTAATGCCATTGCTATAACTCTAGACGAAATGATTCAATAATTTATATAAAAAACACCAAGAATATTCTTGGTGTTTTTTAATTAATTTTTGACTGTGTTTAACGCAGCCTGTGCTCTTTGAACAATTGTTTTTAGTGTATTAATTAGACTGAAAATATCTAATTTATCATTTCCTTCACTAACATATGGTGCAAATTCATCAAATAACAAGACCTCAATAGTAGAATTAGCGCCTTGGTAATTAGCATGCTTAGAATAATTTTCGACTTCGTCGTATATATTCTTCATTTTGGTACCAACACTTTTTAAGTCATTGTTGATATATCCATCTTTCTTATCAAATCATTCATTTGCTAAGTCGAATTTAATAAGTTTAATTATATTATTCATATTCGATTGTATTGGCTGATATCTAGTAATTAATAATTTACCAAGGTAGTCAGAGGCTGAAGCAACTTTAGAAGTTATATCACTAATATTGTTATCAATTACAGTTGCTATATCCTCTCTATCCAACGGTTTTATACCATCTAGATATTCGTTTACTTTATTAAGTTTAGTAAATGATTTACTTAAATAATTTTCCTTCAAAGCCCTATCTACAAAGTCTCTTAGGCCGGTCATATTATGACCTTGAGGTGTGCCAATGTTCGCTAATCAATTAATTGAATAATTTGATTGTTTAGTGTTAATTAAACTATTTATTCTCGCATTAGTTTCGTCAATGTTTTTAGTAACAATTTCTGAGTATCTATTTTTTAATTCATTCATTTTTTGCGTTAGTTGATCAATATTTTTTATATTTTCTCAATCAACATTTTTTAAATTTACAATATCTTCTTTGTTGATGCCATTAAGTTTGAATAATTTTCCATTATTTTCTTTTTCAAGTTCATTGTTGAAAAAATCAACCGAATCTAAAACATAATTAATCTTGGATAATATTTCCTCGGTAGGTTTAATCTTATCACCAACATTTTTTTGAATAGATTTATGGATGTTATCAACCTCTTCTGAGTTAACTTTGTTAAATTCTAGTAATTCAGGTTTAATTTCATTAATTGCTTTTGATAAGTTATCAGCGTTAGCAAGCGCTGATTTGTTGCTATCGTAAATATCTTTAACAGGGTTGTAATAATTAGGTAATTTTGAATGTAAGTCATCTACTTGTTGACTAATTTTATTCAATTCTTCTTTATCTTTTTGGATTTGTTGCAGTTGATTTTGTTTATATTCTTTAAATAAATTAATCATATTGGACTTAATTTCAGCTATTTTTGTTTTGATGGTTTCCTCATCTCATGAATCATCAATTGTCTTTTTGGTTTCAACTTCAATTTTTCTTTGAATTTCAGCAATAGCTGGGTTATAACTTTCTTGAGCATTCTTAGCTTTTAAAACGTCACCAGACAAAGCAGTTAATTCAGCTATTTCCGCCGAATATTCCTGTTGTAATTTTTTCTTGATTTCAATTTTTTGAACTAAATTATCATAATCTTGTTTTGACGAATTGTTTAATTCACTTAATGCAGAATCGTTTTTATTTACAGCAAATGGAGCAACCTCTTTAGTTCTTGCAGTTAATTTTGCTAATGCATCATTAATTTCGTTCGCAAGCTCAGGATGAGATGTTTTCAACTTATTAAATTTATTTTCTCATTCTTTTAATTGAGTCTTGGTATTATCAAATTTAGTTTTGATAGTTTCAATATCTGTATTAATTTCAGATATTTTTTGAATAGCTTTACTCGTGTTTTCTAAATTATTGTCTTTAATATTATCAAATTCAGTAAGAGCAGGTTTAATTTCGCTCATTTCTTTAATTGCGTTTTTTAAATCGGCATATTTAGAATCAACTAATTTATTATTTAATGAGTCAAAACCATCTTTAAACTGTTTAGATTTTTCAGATTTAGTCTTAATTTCACCTATTGTCAATGAATATTTATCATACGCATTGTTAATTAATTCCGTTGGCGATTCAGGATTGTCTACAGCCTTATTTAAGGTATCTTGGGCTTTTGATTTAGCGTTATCCATAAACGATTTAATCGAACTGTAAATATCGGTATTTAATTGTTTGGTTAAATTGTCAAATTCAGTGTCTTTACCTTGTTTAATTGAAATTTTATTATAACGAACACTTTGTTCAGATTTTGCAGTTTCGAGAGCCTTTTCTAGAGTAGTAATATCTGCTAAAGATTGAGTAATTGATGGGTTTTTATTTAGACCAGACGTTGCATCTGTCTTAGTTTTTATATCCCTTAGTGTTTTGTTAATATCTTTGTATTCACCTGTTAATGTATTGGTTAAATATTCATCAACTTTTTTTGCTAATTCAAGATATTCGTTATGTTTTGCGATTTTAACAGCTTTTTTATCATTAATGAATTTATCTCTTGCATCTGCAATTGATTTTTGGGCACTTTCGTATAATTCACGTTGCTTTTCCTCACTAGAATTATCGACATTTTTTAAATTTTCAGCTAATTGAGCATCTATCTCTTTGATTTTGGTATCAAAGGATGATTTTAAATCTGAGTATCCTTGTTCATTTGTAGAGTTCGATTCAGATTCTGCACCATTTTTAGTTGTTTCATAATTGTTTTTAGCAAGTTCTTTAGCTGTTGAATTAGACAATTTAATTGCATCATCTAAAGCCGCAATTTGTGCAACAAAGTTTGTTGCTAAAGCTTTATCATCAGCATATCCGTTAACATCTTTTCCAACTGCAATATTAGCATTTGTTAATGTGTTTTGTAATTCTTTAAGAACATCTGGATAATTAGATAATTTATTTACTAAGTCATTTACTTCACTTGCTTTAGCTTCATATTCAGCTTTTTTATCTTCATCTATTTGTTTTTTGGCTGTTTTGAATTCTATTTTAGCATTATCTAGAGCAATTTTACCCTCTTCGTATGCTTTACGCTTGTCGTCCATGCCATCAATCGATACTTTCGCAACTTCATCACTGATTTTTGTAATTTCTCTTTGGTATGCATTTTTAGCGCTCTCGTAGACGTCAGGATTGTCAACTTTTGCTTTTTGTTTCGCTTCGTCATAAGCAGATTCATAGACATTTTTACTCTTGTCCATTGAAGTTTTTAAAGCAGAATTGTATGATTTTAGTAAAGCTTCTTGCGCAGCAGCAATAGTTTCATAATCATTTGCTTTATTTGTTCCGTTTTGATTATTGGCTTCTTTAGCAGCATTTAAGGCAGCAATTTCATCTTTGTATAATTCACTATTTTTATTAAGTTCAGTTAGTAATTTATCAACATCTACATCGATTGATTTGTAAACATTGACAGCTGCTTCTTGAATTTTGGTTTTTAAAGCTTCTGTTTGATCTATATAGTTTTGAGCGGTAATAGATTTATCATTTTGAGCTTTTCTAATAATATCTTGTGAAGTTTGTTTTTGTAAATTCAATGCGTCGCTTTGTTGTGCTTTTTGATACTTAGAATCTTTTGCTAATTTATCAAGTAAGGCAACCTGGTCATTGTAATTTTTAATTGCGTTATCAATGACATCTTTATCTCTTTTAATTCCTTTTAATAAATCTGATAATTTAACGTTTTTATCCGTCATTTCATCACGATCATCTTTAATAATATTGGGGGGGGGGGGCTATTTGTGGTAATTTTTGATTGATATTAGCAACAATTTCTCTATAAATCGGATCTTTTAATTGATCCCTGAAATCTGCAACTTGTTGGTGCAACGAATTATATTGAGTATCTAACAAATTAAATTCTTTCACGTAAACACCATAGTTGGTATTGAATTTTTCAAAAGCCCTACTTAATGAATTGATATCATCAACATATTTTAGTGATTGTTTAAGATTAACATCATTTTGACTATTTTTGATAAACTCGTTCAATTCATTTAGCGATTTTTTCATAACTTTATCTCTAAAATCGTTGTATTTTTCGCTGACAAGTGAATCATTAATTTTATTGATTAGTTGTTGAAGTTTTACTCTATTGATTTCGTCTGTTTGTTTATCAATTTGTGCGTTTTGACCTCTTAAATCCAGTAAACTTCTGGTCATTTTTTTATATGTATCCAATAATTCTTGTTGTTTTTGAGGCAATATACCTTTATTAATAGATTCTTGAGCAAGTTTATCCAATTCAACAAGTTTATCTTTAATTTCATGATGTTGTTTGTCGCCAACAATAGATTTATTAAAATCATATAATTCGTCTTTAACGCCTTTAATTTTATCGAGAATACCTTGTTTAAATTCTAGATAATTTTTCGCCGTTTTATTGTCAATATTATTTCTAATAATTTGATTTTCTGTTTGAGCATCAATGTGATTTAACGCCATTACTGGCGATGCATCTCTGACTTTGCGTGAATTGATTAGCGCCTCATCTAATTTAGCCATCTGATCTTTATATATTATTGGGTCAGCAATCATAATTTTTTTAATTTCTTCACCTTTTTTAATTGATTCAATTAATTTTTCAAGTGAAGCGCTAATCAATTGATCTTTATCTTCTTTATTAACTTTTGCATTTTCAAGAGCTTTATTTAATTGATTTATTTTTTTCTTTAGCATCATTAAACCAGAAAAAGTTGAGTTGTTTTTCAGCGATAATTCTAAAGAGTTGATAATTTCTTGATAATTATTAACATTATTGGATTTTTTCAGTTGTTCAATAAATTTTTTAATTCTGTTCATAACATCTGAATGAATTTTAGCAATCAATTCAGGGTTGGGGTTCATATCATTTAATGAAATTTTAAATTTACGATTGTATGAATCACTGATAAAATCAGGATTTTTATTAGTGAGTACCGCATCAAATACTAAATTATTATCATTGTCGAACGATATATTATTGTATTTTACGCTATATGAGTCGCCATTATTTGTATTTACAAGTAATTTTGGTTCGTTTTTTATCAATGAATCATATACATCTAATATACTTTTAGATTTATATTCTTTTTCACTCAAATTGGATGTATATATATCATCTTTTGCTGTCTTAAAATTATCGAAAACAATGATTTTGTTTCTGTTTACATTAGTACCATCTCAGTTAAATTTAACAGTCACAGTACCTTTTGTATCGTTATAATCGATAATTTGAAAATTGTTAATTTCTTTACTTCCAAAGCGATTTTGATTTAACAACACTTTTAAGTCTTGTTTCGAAAGTAAACTCGGTTTTTTATTTAATGCATTTTGACTTCATTGAAATCTGACGATAGGCTCAGATTCCAAAATTGCTACCACGGTACCGGCAGCAGTTACTGTCGCAGCACTCGTCGTTAATAAAGTAACTATTTTTTTCATTTTATTCCTCTGTTAAAACAATTTTATTTTGTTCGTTAATATTATATTAAAATAGCTGATTTTAAACTTTAAAATTTTACCAAAATTACACATAATTAATTGATTATGACTATCTTAATCTGCAGTGATAGAATAATATATTTATTACTTCAGATTTACAAAACAAAACCTCACAATGCGTGAGGTTTTGTTTACTTAGTATATTTACCTTTCAATAAAGCAAAGTCTTTTAAGTTGTTTGTGTCTAAGACTGAGTAGTCTTTAATTACATCTCGTTTGATTTTCTTTTTGTTTTCAACTGAAGAATCTATCAGTGACATAAATTTCTTATTTATAAGAGGTTTTATATATTCGCTTCCATTCACGCTTGATAATTTAATAAATTCTTTATAAAGTAATTCATAAGTCTTAAATAAATTAGGTTTAACATTTTGTGATATTCAAGCTTTTGCATCGACTTGTTGACCTGTTGAAACAACACTAGTTTGTCCATTATTTACATAATCAACACCATTAATATTTTTACCACTTAAATCGGTGCCAATTGAAACCTGTAATACGCTATTGTATGGTTCATTTCTATCAAAAGTTTTATGATCAAATTCTTGAGTTTGTTCTTTGAAGTTTTTAAAACTATTTTCACCATTAACTTTAACTCAGCTTTTGAATGAATTAACACCATATACATCAAGAATAAATTTAGCATATTTAAATATATTTGATTTATTTGAATCTAATACAACTTTCGAATCGTATTCTCCATCTGGTTTTACCTTATTGATTTGAGTGTATTTAACTTCGTAAGCATCGATTAAACCTAATAATAAATAAGTCAAGATTTCGTAAACACCAACATGGTACCAATAAGTAGCATCATCTCCAAATAGTGAATATACCCAATAATCATTATTACTTCCGTATCAATCTCAAATGTTACTTTCTAAGATTAAATTCTTATCATTTTGAATATATTTAGAGCCATTCGGATCATCTACTAATAAGAATAAGGCATATGCAAAGGACTTGATGTTAGTTCCAACTTTTTCTGAAGTGTTATTATTGATTAAACGTGAAATATCTTTCATATATTTCGTTGCGCTTAATCCTAAACCTTCAGAAGAACCCTGAAGTGATAATAAACCCAAATCATCTAAATATTTGCTATCGTCGCTTCATTTATGTGTGTTTGTTTTACTTGCTAAACTTGATTCATAACTAAATTGCGCATAACCTCCAAGGCTGTGTTTAGATGAATAGCTACCATCATCTTCAACACCAAAAGCATAAATTATTTGACTATCAATTAATTTCTTTGTCAATAAATCTTTAATCTGTTCGCTTTTCATTCTGTTGTCATAATAACTTTTCATTGCCTGGGTTATTCCTCTAAAGTAATTGTTTTCATGAGATAGCAATTTTGTTAACTCGGTAATTTTTTCGCCAACTGATAAATTACTTGATTCAATATTTTTTATGCATTTAGCATACTCATCGTATATAGATTTAACCTTAACAACATTTTCGCCACTATCTTTATCAACTGCTAGCAGGAATTTGTTAAACAACTCTAAGTTTCAATCTGCATCACTATAGAATGATTTTTGATATTTCAATTTATTATCTTTAATTTTAGTTAAAAATTCATTAATCTTATTTGATATCCCAGTAAAAGGAGTTTCTAATTTTGTTAGTTCTGAACGAACAATGCTTTCATACGCGCTACGAGCTTGCTCACCAATTGCTAAAACATTAACTCCTGTGGAAATTGGTAATAAATCCATACCTTTGATTATCTCGTTAATAATATTTTTTTGAGTAGATAAAAAGTTTTTTACCCCACTTTGAGCTGAATTGATAAACAAGGCGTTAGATTTATCATATTTTTCTTGTTCAAATAATACTTTCATTAAACTTTCAATATCATTGCCTTTTCCAAGTCGTTTGTTTAATTCGTTATTGACAAATTTAGTAGTTATCACTTTTGTTAATTTTTTATAAGCATCTAAATAATCATTTTTAAGTAAAGTATATTCATTTATTTTGTTATGTATGTTTATATAATCTGCATCGTTGATTCCTTGTAAACTATCTTGAAGTTCTTGAGCTTTTGTTTCAAGTAATGAAGTTTGTTTATTTTTAACTTTTACTATTCATGGATTTTTGGCTTCATCAATATTATCACTCTCGCGATAGAAATTCAATATTGCAGGAATAATTGTTTTTTTGTCCGCTTTAATTTCTTCTTTAAAATCATTCTTTGCGATTTTCCCTGGAATTGAGGATAGTAATGTCCTTAAATTTTGATTAATTTTATTCAAATCTGAAACAGAACTTTGTTCACTAAAAATATAATCATTAGAAGCATTATTAGAAGGTTTTAATTTCAAAATGTTTGTTAGTTCAGAAACAATTGTAGAGTATTTTGAAGTGCTTAATGTCTTAATAAAATGTCTAATAGTTTCTCTAGAAGTTTCAATTTTTTCTTCAAAGTTTGTCCGCACTAGTCATAAATAGTTTAACTGGTGTAATTTATTTATTTTATCAACTATTATTGAATTATGCTCTCTTTGATCATCACTTAATGTTAGTTGATTTTCTACTCATTTCCCCTCAGTGCTTAATAACTTTATAAATTCATCATTGAATGATTTGGTTGGATTATTCAAGTTGTGAATTTCTTTGTATGATTTTGGGAAATCATCTTTATTATCAGCATCATTAATTATTTCTGTTTGAAATTTATCTGAAAGCTCTTTTGTTTTTAGTTCAAAAGAATCTTTAAATTCTTTAATTTTAGCTTGGTAATCCTTTAGTATAGATTCAATACTTTTATCTCCGGGTATATAAACAGTAGGGGGTTTTATCGCACTGTCTAATTGCTCTTGTAAATCACGGATTTGTTTTTTAGATTTTGTCAACTCTAATTCGGTGTTCAATTTGTTTGCCAAAAGTATTATTTCACGACTTTGAGCATCTGTTTTGTCAACGTTTTTTTGACTCTGGTCAACTAGATTATTAAGTGCTGTTATTAAATCCTTATCTCTAGTTTGGTCGAGAGAAGATAAATAATTTTTAATTTGATTTTTGACAGCTTCAAAAGCTGCTTTTGAAGCTGTGGTGTCACCCATAGGTTCTAATGAATTTAAACTATTAATTTGAGATTGCGAATCTTTTGCTTGAGCCGAACCAAGAATTAAATCAATATTAGTTGACTGATCGTTATTAACAATTTGATTTAATTTTTCAATTGTTTTTTCTTTAAAATCTTTTGCCTGGTTGTTTTTGGTCTGAACATTCGCTAATTTATCAATATCACCTTTTAGATTAACTCTAGATTTAGCATTAATGAATTTTTGATTTAACTCATAAGTTTGAAGAGTGATTTCGGCGTTATTAGCATTAGGTTTATCTACGTTTTTTTGTGATTCACTAACTAAACTATTAAGATCATCTATTGTTGCTTTATCTTTAGTTTGGTCTAAAGTAGAAATGTAATTGTTGATTTGTTTTTTTAACTCTTCAAAAGCAGCCTTAGAAGCTGTAGTGTCGTTTTTTTCAATAGTTGTGTTTAAACTATCAATTTTGTCTTGCGAATCTTTAGCTTTAGCTAAGTTAATGGCCAATTCAACATTTGTTGCATCTTTATTATTAATAATTTCATTCAATTTCTTTAACGTTTGTTCTTTTAATAATTTTGCCTGGTCGTTTTTGGTCTGAACATTCGCTAATTTATTGATTTCATCTTTTAAATTCTTTCTAGATTTAGCATTAATGAATTTTTGATTTAACTCATAAGTTTGAAGAGTGATTTCGGCGTTATTAGCATTAGGTTTATCTACGTTTTTTTGTGATTCACTAACTAAACTATTAAGATCATCTATTGTTGTTTTATCTTTAGTTTGGTCTAAAGTAGAAATGTAATCGCTGATTTGTTTTTTTAACTCTTCAAAAGCAGCTTTTGAAGCTGTGGTGTCATATTTTGTAGTCATTGAATTTAAGATATCGATCTGTGTTTGAGAATCTTTAGCTTGGGCAAACCCAATTGCTAAATCAATTACACCTGCTCTATCATAGTTAATTAATTGTGTTAATTTAGAAATCGTTTGCTCTTTAAAACTTCTTGCATGATCATTTTGTGTTTCAATATTTGAGATTTTTTCAAGTTCTAGCTTTATTTTCTTCTTGTATTTTTCTTTATCAAATTCTGTTTTTAATTTATTCGTCTCTAAAATAATTTCGGCGTTATTAGCATTAGGTTTATCTACGTTTTTTTGTGATTCACTAACTAAACTATTAAGATCATCTATTGTTGCTTTATCTTTATTCTTATCCAAAGTAGAAATGTAATCGCTGATTTGTTTTTTTAACTCTTCAAAAGCAGCTTTTGAAGCTGTGGTGTCAATATTTTTTTGAGTCGAATTGTTTAAAATTGGTAGTATTTTGGTAAATACTCTAGATTTTTTTGTTCCAACAGTAATTTGATATTTAATCACTAAACTATTGCTGTCGTTATTCTTTGAAACCCCCAGAAAATTAATTTGAGAATTATTTTTGGAGGTAATTTTATAGTTTTTTAGATCATTAATATCTTTTGATGATAATTGAGAAAACGGTTTATCTAATTGAAATTCTATTATTGGTTGAACATTATTAAAATTGGTTTGATCAACTATAGAATATAATGTCAATAAAGTGGTTAACGGAGTAATGGCTGCAATAGTTGCACTTAATACTTTTTGTTTTTTTGTTTTTTTATGCATATTATCAAATCCTTTTGTATTTAATTTTAATTAAATTAATATTTTAAATTATAACATAATATATAAATAATCAAATAAACTAACTATCAGATTATATTAAAGATTTATAGATAATTAGGACTAAAAATATTAATGTAATTACCCAAAGAAGCATATTATTAATTAGAGTAAATATAAAATAATCATAAAACAACAGAATATTTTACTGAATGTTTTAAAAAATTAACTTGTATTGCACGTTGGCAGTATTTGCAAATAACGATTTATATGATTTTTACTTTTTTAAAATAGATAAAGCAAATAATGTCAAATTTATAAAAACATTTTCATATTTTTTAACGTTTATCGAATAAGAGCGAAAACGTTTTTTTTTTTTTTTTTATAATGCGATTATTCTTAGGTGTTTATACTAACAAATTTTAAGAAAACATTGTATTCATCTAAACTAACAAGGAGTAAAAATGAAAAAAATTTTAAAAACAATTACAACACTTGCAGCTTCCACTACAGTCGCTGCAACTATCATTGCATTAATCGACAATAAAATTCAGGCAAAATTAAAATCTGGTTCCGAAAATAAAAAAGCCGGTTCAATTACAAGCGATGATATTATTTTTATCTACAAAGGTAAAAATATTAATCCAGACGATTACGTTCTTGATAATATTTCATATGATTTAATTAATACAAAAAATGATAAGAAAATAGCAAGA
>NZ_JAHMHK010000004.1 GCF_018913985.1 Mycoplasma zalophidermidis | reverse complement strand
AGTGCTATGCAGTATTATAAAAGTTATATTAACGAATTGTATTGAAGTGCAAAATACAATGATTTTATTAGTATAAATCCAGTATTTAATGCAATTAATGACGATCAATATACGAGTGAAGAATTTAGGGAAAAATATATTACTAATGGTTTTGAGCAAGCGTATAGAGATATATTAGGCGATTTTGAATATAAAAGTGAAGTTAATATTGCTAACATTGAAATTAGTGAAGATAAGCAAGGTATTTATATCTATTTGAATCCAAAAACAAGTGAAGATATTTATAGATTACAGCAGAGATATTTTTTAAATGTTAAGTTTAGTGATGTTGATTCTAGTGCAAAAACTTTAATTAATTTAAATCTAAATCAAGAACTATTATTGAGTTTAGCTCGTGATAGTTTGTTAGTGAATATATTAAAAAGTTAAATCAAAATATAAATAGAATTTTCACTAATGATATGGAAGAAATAAGTAAATTAAACATTTCTTTGAGCTTTAATGTAGATACTAAAATTTTAAATATTGATGTTAAAGTTAAAGAGGAATATAAAGATAGGTACAGAATTGAACCTAATAACACTTTTATATTGCAAATTGAAGGTTTTGCAGATGAAGAGTCAATAAATAGCAATGAAAACAATATTTTTGAAGGTCTGGTTGTGGATGATATTAATTTGTCAGGCTTAGATGATTATGATGAAATTAAAAGCTTTATTTTAGAGCAAATAGCTATCAAAATACCACATTTAAAATTAGGTACTGATTATGAAATTAAAAATTTAGATACAGTAATTAAACAGAGAATTAAACCACAGATAAATGTTTCGAATGTAAACTTACCTCGTAAGTCATCATTGGTTTTAGAGGCATTAAATGGTAGAAATGGCGTTTTTTATGTGGGAGTAATTAATACGACGAATAAAATTATTGATAATGATATAGATCTTAAAAACATTAAAATCGATGACTTGATAATTAACGAAAATAATATTGTTGGGTTAAAAACGAAGGTAATAGAATATATCACAGATGAATTAAATAAGTATGGTTTAAACCTTAATTACGACGTGAGAATAATAAATTACAATGAAGGTATTTGGTATTTGTCAAAAGGGAAATCAGCAAAATTTGATTTTATAATTGAAGGTATTAATAAAAAAAATAGAAATACTACTACTGTAAATATTACAAATCATGCAGAATTTGTTAATGATGAAAACGGAAATAGGATTCTTTATGATTTAAGTTTAGTTGTTAAATGAGTTTTTAAATATAGTGAAAATGATTTAGGCAATTTAAGAAATAAAATTATTAAAAATGTTTCTGATTTTCTATATCAGAAATATAAATTAGAGAGAGATAGAAATTAATGAAGGTTTGTTTCTTTAATCTAATTTTACCACAATTAACTCTTTCTAAAAAAATTTTTTAGGGCGATTTAATTAATCTAAATACTATCGTGTTATTAGTAGCCCCCCAGAGCAATAATATATATTGTTTATCGGGCGTGCGCGCGTATTTACTATGCAAAACTAAATTGATAATAATTTAAACTCAACTTCTCTCAATTTAAATTTTCTCTCTGTGTAGTAGTTCCCCCCTAGAGCAATAATATATATTGCTTATCGTGCGTGCGTGTATCATATTTTAATAATTTCATAAATAAAAATTAGATATTTGTTTGATTTATAGATATAACTTAAAAGTTATTTTATTTGCATAACTATAAATACCCATAAAACCACGTTTAAATCATCTCTATTGAAAAGTTTTGCTAATTTAATGGTTATTTTTCTTTATTGTGAGTTATTTATGCTTTGTAAGCGATTTTTTAAACTCAATGATAATTTTGATTATTCGCTCAAATGATAGGCTCAAATTCTACATTTTTTAGACTTGAACTCTCTAATTTAAAATCAACAAAATTACATTTAGTATTTTTATTAATATTAATTAGATTTATAAGTGTTTTTAAAGAAAATATCGAATATCTTTTTCGATAAATGGCTTTGTATAATGAAATTGTTGTTTCTGCTTGTGCTGTTATGCTATTAATATGAAATTCTAAATTCTTACAATTTTTGTATATGAATTTAATAAAATTATTAATTACTTTCCTTTTACTTTTGATTAATAAATCTGATTTTGCCAAATAATCTAATTTGTATAAAAAGGTTTTCTTATCATTTAAAGAATTGTAAAGTCATTTTTTGGCTTGTTTGTTGTTTCAAACTCTACTTTTCTTATTCCCTGAATAAACAAATAACTTTTTCTTAAAAATTTCATTAAATCTCTTTTTAAAGTGGTAATAGTCATAAATATGTTTAGCGCTTAATAAAGTTGCTAGGTTTTTAAAATAAACTGCTCCATCTGATAAAAGATAAATTTTAGTTTCTGTGTTTGTTATGTAGTATTTACTGATAATTGACTTAATAATGCTTGCTCTTGTTTGATTAGTTAGTTTTAAATCGTCATTTGTAGTATAAGTTTCATAAAAATATAATGGCGTTTTATTTGTATCTGTAAATATTTTCATAATTTTTGTATTTGATTTATGAACTTTATTTTTTATTCTAACTTTACCAAAACAATCGTCTATTGATATGTAAATTTCATTTGCGAACTCTCTTTTTCACTCTATTTTTTGATTAGTATTGTATAAATTAAGTTTTTTAGAATAATACTTACATAAATTTCAACTAATTTTTGCAAATTTATTCCTAATAAGTCCGCAATACTGATAAAAAGTGTCTAAAATTAGTTTTGTGTCGTATTGCTTCCTAAACAAATATTTATATTTTTCTGGATAATATCGAATATATCACCTTTTATTATTTTTTAAATAATAAGCCAGATTTAAAAAAATCTGACTTATAAGAAATATTATTTTGAGTTAATTTTAGTGACTACTTCAGATAGCTGGTCTAATGAGTTTATAAAAAATCCTGATGAGTTTTTATGACCTCCTCCTCCAAAATAATTTGCTATTTTGTTAACATCGTAATACGAACGTGACCTGATTGAACAGCGATATTTACCTTCTACATTTTTAAGTATACAAAGCGATACTTCGGTATCGGTAATATCTAAAAACGAGTTAACTAAAGGTCTAGCAATATCATTTGGAATAATTTCTCTGCTTATTACATAGGTGATAATACCTTCGGTTTTTGCGGTTGATATCGTTTCAAAAATGAGTTTTTTCTCTTCCTTGTTTAACTGCATTTGGAGAAGAACTTCTTTATATTCTAAACCTTGTTTAAGCAAATATGACATCGTACTAAATGTTGTTGAAGAGATGTTTCTTTCCGTGAAATTGTTTGTATCGGTCAATATTGCAACCGCCAATCCTTTTAAAGCTTTTTGATTTAATTTCAAATTTAATGCCATTACCATTTCTGTTAGTAATTGACCAGTAGCAGGTCAATAGTCACCACCAATTTCAAATTTTCATTTTTCTTCACAAGGATGATGATCAAATTTAAGCGATTCTTCGGTTATGACTCTTTTGTCAAATATTCTTTTCTTTACAGATGTATCTACGACCACAACTAAAGATTTATCAAAAAATTCATCATCTACTAATGACAATCTATTTTCAAATAAAAAATTTAAATTTCTTGGACAGTCGCCACCAGATATTTTTACTTCTTTAACGTTTTCACAGTTCAATTCAATAATTTCTTTAAACGCAACTGCCGAACCAATTGTGTCGCCGTCTGGGTTTGTATGAGTGCATAACGTAACATATTCATGTTGATTAATTATTTCTCAAAATTTTTTAAATTTTTCTTTCATATTCATAACATTATTATACAAGTAATCTTTATAACTATAAGTCCATTAATATATATTATAGGTTACGTGTTAAAAAATATAATTATGAATAGGTAAAATTATTTTTAAAATTTAATAGTTTACGTTATAATAGCGTAGCAATACATAAAGACAGTAACTGTGTTAACTTAATTTGTTACCGAATGTATACCATAAACATATTGTCTATATTTTATAATCGTATTGCGAATTATTAATTACGAAAGGGGGAAACTCCATATGAACGCAAAAGAATCTAAATTCAAATTAATGAAAAAAGAACAAGCAAAAATGATTTCAAAGAAAATCAAAAACACTAAAGGACTTGTTGTTGCTGAATATCGTGGACTTTCTGTTGCTGAATTAACAGAATTGCGTGTTGAAGCTAAAAAAGCTGGCGTTGAGTTAGTTGTTTTTAAAAATCGTATTTTCAAATATGCACTTAAAGATACAGATTTTGAATCTTTAGGAGACCACTTAGTTGGACCTAACATTTACGCTTTTAGCAATGAGGATGAATTAGCTGCCGCTAAAGTATTAAATCAATTTGCTAAAACAAATAAATTATTAGTACTTAAAGCTGGTATTTTCGAAGGAAAAGTTATCGATGCTAAAGGTGTTGCTGAAGTTGCTTCATTACCAAACTATGAAGAAGCACTTGGCATACTTGCACGTTCACTTATCGCTCCTCTACAACAACTATCCCTTTCTTTAAAACTATATAGTGAAAAAGAAAGCGAATAGTAATTCAAACAACAATTTAATCGAAAGGAAACAATAAAATGGCTAAATTAGAAAAAGATACATTTATTTCTGCTTTAAAAGAAATGTCAATTAAAGAAGTTATGGAATTAGTTCAAGCAATGAAAGATGAATTCGGTATTGACCCTTCAGCAGTTGCCGTTGCTGCAGCTCCTGCAGCTGGCGAAGCTAACGAAGAAAAATCATCAGTTAACGTTGTTATTACTGCTGACAACGGTAAAAAATTACCAATTGTTAAAGTAGTTAAAGAACTATTAGGATTAGCACTAATGGATGCAAACAAATTAGTTTCAACATTACCTGCTGTAGTTAAAGAAAACGTTACTATGAACGAAGCTGAAGAACTAAAAGCAAAACTTGAAGAAGCTGGCGCATCAGTTGAATTCAAATAATTTCTATAACAAGAATAATATTTTAAAAGGCCTTTTGGTCTTTTATTTTACTTTTTCGGTTATCTAATAGGCTAAAAAGGAAAAATACACATAATTTTTTTGTGGTAATAGTCCCTTAAAATTTTCATATTTTGACCGATACACTATAAATAAGCAATTAAATAATTAGTAAAATAATTACAAATAAATAAATATCGAAAAGAAATCATGAGGAGGTAAACATGAAAAAAATAGCAATTAACGGATTTGGGCGTATCGGACGCCTTACATTACGTCATTTATTGGAAACAAAAGAAAAAGACATTGAAGTTGTAGCTGTAAACGATCTAACAGCACCCGAAATGTTAGCTCATTTACTTAAATACGATACAGCATTCGGACCATTATCAAATGACATTAAAGTTGAAAACGGATCTATTTGAGTAGATGGTAAAGAAATTAAAGTATTTGCTGAAAAAGATCCTGAAAATCTACCTTGAGGCGAATTAGGAATTGACATCGTTCTTGAATGTACTGGTTTCTTCGTAAAAAGAAATCTATCAGAAAAACACTTAACTGCAGGTGCTAAAAAAGTTTTAATTTCAGCTCCAGCAGGTTCAGATGTTAAAACGGTTGTTTACAACGTAAACCACGAAACATTAAATGCGGAAGACACTATCGTTTCAGCAGCGTCATGTACAACTAACTGTTTGGCACCAGTTGTTAAGGTTTTAGTTGATAATTTTGGTGTTAAAAATGGATTTATGACAACAGTTCACTCATTTACTGGAGACCAAATGTTGCAAGATGGTCCACATAGAAAAGGTGATTTACGTAGAGCTCGTGCAGCAGGACAAAACATTGTTCCTTCATCAACAGGTGCTGCTAAAGCAATTGGTTTAGTAGTTCCTGAAGCATCGGGAATTCTAGATGGTTTTGCTTTACGTGTTCCAACAATTACTGGATCATTTGTTGATTTATCAGTTCAATTGGAAAAACAACCAACTATTGAAGAAATTAATGCAGCATTTGAAAAAGCTGCAAACGAAACATTGAAATATAACACAGATTTAATTGTTTCATCAGACGTTATTGGTTCACACTTCGGTTCAATATTTGACTCAACATTAACAAAAGTTAAAGAAGCTAATGGTGAAAAAATTTACAAAATTTTTGCATGATACGATAATGAAATGTCATATGTATCACAATTAGTTAGAGTTACAAAATTAATGGCAAGTTTTAAATAATAATCTTTTTACGAGTGCTCGACACTCGTTTTTTTATTTATCCATTCATTTAAAAATGTTCAATTAATATTTCGAAAATTGTCCAATTTAATGTTATCTTTTTTTAACAACTTAATAGATATTGGAATTACAACTATATTTAATGTATCTTTATTGTTGTTCCAAAATATTGAACGATTATTTTTTATATCCAAATTGTATTTATTGCCGATTTTACAGTGTAATGCAACAATTTTATTTTCTAACGGTTTACTATAAAGGATACATTCGCTTTGCTCAAATGCGTTTGGTTTGTCAAGGCTCTTTTTAATTTTGAAATTAATAAAAAAACCTTTATCTTTAAAGCGAGAAGTAATCCAATTAATTGCTAAAAGTTTTTTCATTACTATACGTTTTTTGTTTTTTGTTAATAATTGATTTATGTTGCTATAACTTAATCTGTTAAAATAAACATCACTAATAAATTCATTTACTTTGTAATTGTTTTTAATTTTATTTTTAATTTTTGATAAACCTAATGAGTGAAATATAAAATTTTTGTTTCAGACAACTTCAATTCGTATTTGATAATTAATTCACTTGTTTGGTCAACTCATAAAACTAATTGACTTTGTTTTAATAAAAGTTGAAAAATAAGAAATTAAAATAGATTTAAATGTGGTGTTATTTATTTGCATATTATTTATTCGTTAGTAAGAATGCATAAACAAAAAAACGAAAAAATTCAATATTTTTACTGAAAAAATGCAATACTTTTATTTTAAATATATAATAATCATATATATTAGGAGGTTGCATGATTAGATATTACTCGACATTTAGAAATGATAAATTCGTTCTTAAAGCAATTAGCAAACAACAAGCTGAAAAAATAAGCGATAAAATATCACAAAAACATGGAAAAATTACAGAATTCATGGATACTAAAATTGCCTATATTTTTGTTGAAAAAGAATTAAGTTATTCAGATTTGGTGCAGTTAATTGATAAAAATATCGTTACAGGGTATAGAGATTATCAAATCGAATTAATTACATTTACAAACAGTCTTTTGGATATGGAAGCTGTAATTAAAGCTTTTTATTCAAGGGTATTTTTGTATGAAGCTGTTTTATTCAATAAGAAAAAAGAAGCACCAGAAAGAAGACAATTTACTTTCCTTTTTCCTGACGCTTCATATGTTGACATTGCTCATAAATGTGCGACAATTGCATTAAATAAAAACTCTGCAAGAAACTTACAAATAATGCCTGAAAACTTCTGCAATTCAGAAAAATTAGCTGATTTTATTGCTGATGAATTCAGTCAGAATAAAGATTTGGAAATTACAGTATTAAATAAAAAACAAATTTCCGATTTAAACATGGGATTGTTATTATCTGTAAACAAAGGTTCTACATTTGCTCCGAGGGTAGTTGTTATTGAATACAACGGAAATCCTAATTCCGATGAAAAAGTTGTATTCGTCGGAAAAGGAATAACATTTGATACTGGCGGGATGAATACAAAAGGATATCACATGGAAGGCATGAAGTTTGATATGTCTGGTTCTGTTATTGCTGCTTACGCAGTCAAAGCTGCTGCTGAACTAAAGATTAAAAAGAATGTTTCGGCCGTAATGTGTATTACCGATAACCGTCAAGATGGCGACGCTTCTTTACCTGAAAATGTTTATGAATCAATGGCTGGAATTTCAGTAGAAGTAACTGACACAGATGCTGAAGGACGTCTAGTTCTTGCTGACGGATTATATTATGCCGCAACAAAATTAAACGCAACAACATTAGTTGATGTTGCTACGTTAACAGGCGCATGTGTTAGTGCTCTAGGACATGAATATTCAGCAATTTATTCTACAGATGAGGAAAATTGATACATTTTCAATAGTGCTGCTGCTAACGCTAAAGAAAAAGTCTGAAGAATGCCAATGCATGATGATTTTCACGAACCAAACACTGCAAGTTTAGTGGCTGATTTGAATAACTATAATAATGACGAAACATCGGATCATAATACAGCCGCAATGTTTTTAAAACAATTTACTAATAATGTCCCCTATATTCACTGTGATATTGCAGGTACTGCCGATTTAAAAGGAAAACCTTTAGGGGCCTTATTAGATACCTTGGTTGAATTTGCAATATTAAAATAAAAAACACGTTTCCGTGTTTAAATCTGAAAAATGAAATAATTCAATATCTTGTAAGTTCGTGTTTTACACTCCTTAATTTGGAGTGTTTTATTTTTGTAAATATTTACTGATAAAATCCGCAATTCAATCTTCATTTGATGTCTTGTTTGAAACAAATGTTGCGCCATTCAAAGCATTTTCCATTGAATTTAAAGGTGCGCAAGATAAAGCGGTAACTTCAAATGTTGGCGCATCATTGTTTGCATCTCCAAATGAAACAGTTCGATTTAAATCAATATTATATTTGGCAACTATCGATTCTAACGCTTTTGCTTTTGAGCTAGGTTCTCCAACATCGAAGAAGTTTTTTTGAGTTTGTACACCAATTAATGATTTAAATTCCTTGACATAATTAGCAAATTTTAAAATGTCTTGTTGTTGGTGAGAATCAAAAGTTACTAAAATTTTACAAATTATCTTACCATTCAAAAATTCTCGACCCGGATTCAAGGCTCAGTGCTCGGGTTTCATCATTTTTGAGTAATCACGTGATTTGAAATCTTCGGAATTCTCTACATTTACTCCGACAAGACCATTATTTCAAAACACATAGTAGCCTAAATTTAATTCTTCACATTTATCCATTAATAATTTCGCATCATGATCTTTTATATTGAAGTTTGAAATCAACTTCATTGTTTTATGGTTGTAAACCATACCACCATTTGCACATAAGAATGGCAAGTTATATGGTATTAGTTTAAGATAATTTTCCAACATAAATATTGCTCGACCGGTTGCAATGCATATATTTTTGCCTAATGCTCTTAGCTCATTAAGCTTATTAAGATTGTTAGGTACGATATTTTTTTTAGAATCAAGCAATGTTCCATCCATATCAAAAACAAAAGTATCGAAATCCTTTATATTTAATTTTTGTGTCTTGAATGAAATGAATTCAGAAACATTGGTAATTTTAACGATTATTTCTTCTTTAGTAGTTTGATTATTAAATCTAAATAAGGGTATCAAACTTAACTCAGAATCATTTTTTATTTCAACTAAATTATAAAATTCTTTCTTAGTAAGTCTTAAATTTTTTTTGAAAGAGATAAATTTCTCATTACTTAAATCAATATTTTTTTTCATATTTTTTTCTCCCTATATTACTAATTTTATTACTTTTTTGCACCTTATCAATCGTTTAAGTACTAATTTGCAAGGCGAATTTAGTACTTATTAAATATTAAAAAAAATTTTAATAAATACTTTGAGGGGTGTTTTGATATGGTATAATAATCTTGCTTTTTAAACAAAAAGCGTACCAGCGGAGAAGTAGCTCAGCTTGGTAGAGCGCTTGGTTTGGGACCAAGTGGTCGCAGGTTCAAATCCTGTCTTCTTCACCATTGGGGGGATTAGCTCATTTGGCTAGAGCACCTGCCTTGCACGCAGGGGGTGGTGGGTTCGAATCCCATATCCTCCACCATTATTATGGCGTTGTAGCTCAGTTGGTTAGAGCGTCCGGTTCATACCCGGAAGGTCAAGAGTTCGACTCTCTTCGACGCTACCATTATATGGAATTATCTAACTGTTATGGACCTATAGCTCAACGGTTAGAGCAACCGGCTCATAACCGGTCGGTTACCGGTTCGAATCCAGTTAGGTCCACCACGGGTGATTACCCAAGTCCGGCTGAAGGGACTAGTCTTGAAAACTAGCAGGGGCTTCACGGCCCGCGGGGGTTCAAATCCCTCATCACCCGCCATTTGCCTTAATGGCACCCAATTAAAAATATCACATCGCGGAGTGGAGAAGCTCGGTATCTCGCAGGGCTCATAACCCTGAGGTCGTTGGTTCAAGTCCAACCTCCGCCACCAAATGGTCCAGTGGTAAAGTGGTTTAATACGCCTCCCTGTCACGGAGGAGATCGCGGGTTCAATCCCCGTCTGGACCGCCATGTTGGCTCTGTAGCTCAGTAGGTAGAGCAACGGATTGAAGCTCCGTGTGTCGCTGGTTCGATTCCTGCCGGAGCCACCATATGATGAAAATCGCCCCCAAGCAGGGCTTTTTTTTCGCGATTTTATTTAAAAACATAAAATTTATGACTCCAAAACCTTTGGTAAAGTATGCCGAAGGTTTTTGTCTTTATTAAATTGGTGGTATTTTTCATCTTTGTTATATGATTAAAATATTATTAAGGAGTTTAATTATGAAGAAAACAAAGTTTATTTTTACAACAGGTGGAGTATTAAGTGGATTAGGAAAAGGAGTTACTGCAGCAAGTATGGGCAATTTATTAAAGGCTCAGGGGTTCAATATTTTTGTTTTGAAGCTTGATCCATATTTAAATATTGATCCTGGAGTTATGAATCCGATGGAACATGGAGAGGTATATGTAACTAGCGACGGTGGAGAAACCGACTTAGATTTAGGTCACTATGAAAGATTTATAGATGTTAAATTAACAAAAGAATCTAACTTTACAACTGGTCGTATTTTTACTAGAATTTTCGAGAAGGAAAGAAAGGGAGAATATGGTGGTAAAACCGTTCAAATTGTACCTCATGTAATTGATGAAATAATTGACATTATAGTATCATTAGCAAAAAATAAGCAACCAGATTTCATGCTAATTGAAATTGGTGGGACTGTAGGAGATTTAGAGTCAAATCCTTACATATATGCAATAAGCAAATTCGCCAGCTTATACAAAAAACAAACAATGTTTGCACATTTAGCTTTTGTGCCATTTTTAACAGCCTCAAAAGAATACAAATCAAAACCAAGTCAAGTATCTATTGCTTCTCTTCGTTCATTTGGTATAAACCCTAATTTATTATTGTTGCGTTCACAGGGAGATGTTGATTTATCAATAATAAAAAAAATTAGTGAAAATGCTTTTTTAAAACCTGAAAACGTTATTAATATTCCTGATAAAGCAAACATTTATGAAATTCCATTATTTTTGGAAAAATCAGGTATTATCGAAATTATTTTTAAACACTTTAATATTAAAAAACCTATTATTCAAAATGCTAACAATGAATGAAACGAATTTATAAAAAAATATTTATCAAAGAGGCAAAAACCAGTTAATTTGTTATTAGTTGGTAAATATACTGGTCTTGAAGATGCATATTTATCTATCGTTTCTTCGTTAAAAATTGCTGCAGCACATTTAAATGTAGAATTGAATTATGAATTAGTTGATTCTGAGCAAATAACAGATAAAAATATTGAAACAATGTTTAGTAATATTGATGGTGTTATGATACTTCCCGGTTTTGGTGTTAGAGGATTTTATTCTAAAGTTGATGTAGCAGAATATACACGGAAAAATTTAATTCCAACACTAGGTATTTGTTTAGGATTTCAAGCTATGGCGATAGCACAAGCTAGAAGATTAGGAATAAAAAACCCTACAAGTAAAGAGTTTGCTGATAAAAAAGTCAAACAAAATTTTGTGTTAACTCCGTTTTACGAAAACGGAGACACGATGAAATTGGGTGGTACACTAAGATTGGGTGAAGATAAAATTATTGCCTTACCAAATTCTTTAGCGCAAAAAATTTATGGTCAAGAAATGTTTTATGAGAGACATAGACATAGATATGAAATTGCTGATAAATACCGTCATTCTTTAGAAGACGAGGAATTTATTTTTAGCGGAATACATCCAGAGTTGAAAGTAGCCGAAATTTGTGAGGTTAAAAATCACCCTTTTTATGTAGGTGTTCAATATCACCCTGAATTTACAACTAGAGTCTTAAAATCTAATCCATTGTTTAATGAATTTTTAAATGCTACTTGGCTAAATAAATCTTCAAAATAATCAATTTTATTGGAACATTGCACAGCAATGTTTTTTAATTTTAAATTTTAAAACTTAGAATGATGAAGAACTTAAAATAATGCAAAAAAATGTGGAAAATACGTCAATAATTAGGTATTTTAAATGCTATTTTATTATCCAAATGTAATAAGTATATAATTTACGTAATTCATTTTTAAGGATGTATATATGAAATAAAATAATCATTTAAATTATTATTAGACTAAGAAAGTTAATTTTGTTTTATATTTTCAGCTTTTTAAAATTTAATAATGATTAATGGATTTGGGAGGAATAAAAAAATGAAGAAAATGAAATTACTATTAATAGGAAGTGGGATAGTAGCTGTTGTGACACCAACTTTATCTGCTGCTTGTTCTTCTTCTAAAGAAAACTGAGTTTTAGACTTTGAATTAAAAATTGCTAATGTGGATGCAAAAGATATTCGCAACGTTTATGCAAGCTCAATAAAAAAAGATGAAATAAAGGTAGTATCATTAGACGAAAACGACAATCAAATCAATGAATCGGTACAAATTATTAATGTTATGCCAGATGATAGTACAGGTAAATTAACTGTTAAATTTAGTTTTGTTGATAAATATAATAAAACGGTCGAAAAAACAATTTGAATAGAAGGTTTTAAAATACTAAATGCTAATGAAATCAATGAAAAAGCCAAAACTGTTAAATTTAATATAAAAAATATTGAACAAGAAAACCTTCAATATGAAATAGCTTCTGATTTCGGAATTGAGAATGTTCTAGCGACAAATTACGATGTTAATGAATGTGATTTACATATTATTTCAGTAATTGCAGATAATCAAGAAGGAAAACTTTTAGTTAAATATTTATTGCAAATTAAAAATACAGACATTAAATCTAATGTAAATGAATTTGCGATAGAAGGTTTTAAAAAATCTGATTTAAAAGTTGTTTCTGGCAACGAAAATATGAAGAAATTACTAGAAAAGTTAGAATTCAAACATAAATTAGACAATAATTACCGTTCATATATTAGTTCAAAGATTGATAAAAATATGTTTTATGAATTATTTGGCGAAAAAGGTAATATTGATAATAAAGTAGAAATAACTATACCATTTGATAGTTTAATTATCGAAAAAAGCGATGATAAACTTGGCACATTAACAATTAAATATGATGCAATTGTTAAGGACTTAGAAAATAAATTGGTTGAACGTTTTTCTGACGTTGAAAAAACATTTGATTGTTTCAATAAATACACTTCAAAAGAAGATATGATCGATTACTTAACAAAGAAGGCAAAATTCGAAATATCTAAACCTAATACTAAAATTAACACTGTGTATTTAGAAGAAATTAAAGAATTTATTGGAGACTTTATTATCACTGTCAAAAATGATCCTAACAGTGATATTGTCCTACCAATAGACACATTGAATGAAGTATTTGCCTTAGAAGTAACAGAAATTGATGGTGATTATAATGGTAATTTGACCTTTAGCTTCGGAATTACAAATATTTATGATTACAATCTTGATGATGTCAAAATTGAATCAAGACCATTTGGATACAAACCTGGATTAAGCATTCAAAATGTAGTAAATAGATTAACATTAGATCTTAAAGATAAATCTGCAAAGAATGTTTTTGATTATTTAAACGAACACAAAGACAATCTAAAAGACCAATTAATCATTAATGTTGATGGCAAAAGCGAAGAAGAAAGTAACGAATTATTAGCTAAGTATGGGGTAAAAGTTAATTCTGTAGAAGTTGCAACTAAAAATCTTAAAGAAGGAAATCTTGATTTAAATATTTCACTTGCCAAAGATTCTTCTTTTGGAGAACCAACTGAACAAGATTATATGCATAGTGTCAATATTACTGGATTTACTAAGATTGAAAAGCTTAATGACCAACAATTAGAAAGTATATTAAGCACTTTTAAGTTTAGTGTTAGTGATAAATCATATTATAGTGATTATGCCAATAACGAAACTAAACGTAATGCAGTAATTATTACTGTTGATGGTTTTGCAGGAATTAGTGAATCAACATTAGAATCATTAGGTATTGGTATCAATAAATTAATCGCTAAAGAAAAAACGACTGAGGGCGGAATCACTAATTATGTTACATATAATTGAGACGACTCACATAGAAAAATAACTGCTTCGGTAAAATATAATGCTGACGATGATAGTATTAAAACATATTCATGATCAATTCAACTTAAAGATGGTGATTTTAATACTGATGCAGAAAAAATGATTCAAGAATTAGGAATAAAAATTCCAACTGATAAACCAGCTTGAATGCTTACTGAAAAAGATATCAAAATGAATGAATGAACTAGTGAAAAAGAATTTAGTTCATTGCCTGGGGCAACGCTACAAGAAAATAAACATAATTTTTTCACAATCGGTTATGTAAAAACCAATACTAAAAAAACAGCTGACAAACACCAAAAATCTCTAAATCTTTACAAAGAAGGAAAAATGCCTTTAGTATTCAGTTTTAGATTGCCTGATCAAACCATAAGAAAATACACCAAAGTTTACGAAGGTTTGAAATATGAAGAAATTAAATCAATTCTAGATGTTGCTAAAGAAGGCAAATTATTTATAGTTGATAAATCAGCACCTGAATATAAGAAAGAAATTAATAAACTTGAAGAGTTTGCAAAGGATAGAAATGTTAATAAACCTTATGGATACATAAAATTCAATAGTAAAAATAATAGTTTCACATATGGTACCAATAACAAGAATGCAAACAATAATATGAGTTATTTAAAATTAAATGAAACGTTTTTAGATATTTATCAAAGTGAGGTAATTCCTGTTGGAACTGTTGGCAACCGTAAAGCTCTTTATTTAGAAAAAAATTCTGATGGCAAAATTGTTGTCAAATTTAAATTGCATTCAGATACCTCAGACCCTAAACAAGTATTTGAAGTAGTCTTAAATTAATATGAATAAAGTTTTTAACTTAAATACTTTAGCTCTTTCGTTTTTAGTGCCTTCAAGCATTATTTGTGCTGCTAAATGTGATAATAAAAATGCTAATAATTCATATCTAGAAAAGATTGCATCTAGGTTAGTCATAGAACCGACAGAGTTAATAGATTTCAAATCAACCGATCCTAAAAATGTCATTTCAAAATTAAATGTTGAAAATTTACCATTAGGTTATGAGATTTCTTATATTGAGATTAAACCAAACGGAAGTGTAATTTACTCACTACGTAAAACCGGTTCAGACCAAGAACCACAGACTTTTGAATACAAAATTAAAGAAGACGCTGTTGCCATTGATAAAAATACAAGACTAGTTTATAAAAAAGATTCTTATTATAGTTCATTAGAAGGTCTAAACGGTAAAGCGCTTTTTGATGAGTTATTAAAATTGCAACAATCTAAAATAAGAGGTATTAAGACGTATGCCTACCTATACAACGTTTATAAAGATGCTTTTCTTGACAAATACTACGAAAAAGATAATACCATTTTAGATATTTATTCAGAAAATCCTAAAGGCCAAGACCCTTATTACTTCACTTACGAGTTTCACGAAGGAAAAGATGCTGACGGTAGCAGTGGGAAAAGTCGTTCAAAATCTGGTGAAGGTTCAAAATACAACAGAGAACATATTGTGCCACAGTCATGATTTGGTAAAGTTGAACCAACAAGAAACGACGCCCACTTTATATTTCCAACCGACAAACTTGTTAATAATGAAAGAGGGAATTATCCGCACTATATCGTTAAAAATCCAACTTTTATCAGTCGAAATGGTACTAAAGTTGATAAAACCAACGGAATTTGTGAGCCAATAGATGAATTTAAAGGCGATGTAGCCCGTGCTTATTTCTATTTTGTTGTTACACATAATAATTCAATTTCTAATGATTTATTTGAAAACAGTTTTCCATACATAACTAAAAAATATCTTGAAGTTTATAAAAAATGGTCTAATCAAGACGATATTGACGCATTTGATGTAGATAGAAATAATGCAATAGCCAGACATTATAATGGACTACGTAATCCATTTAGTGATTATCCTGAGCTTATCGATTTAATTTGATTTAAAACTGATTCTAAATTTCACAACAAAGGAATAGCTATTGCTATTAAATAAACCGCAAAAAAAGAGTGAGCATTTCTCACTTTTTTTGATATTGAAGCGAATGTTCTATATAATATTAAAACTTAATATAAAATTATATTAATTATATATACAGAATAAGGAGCACCATGTCGGAAAAAAATTACAAAGACACTTTAAATATGCCTAAAACTGATTTTGAAATGCGGGCAAATTTAACAAAGAAAGAACCCCAATTTAGACAATTATGACTTGATAATCAAATCTACAGAAAAGTTTTAGAAAAAAATAAAGGCAACCAACCTTTTATTTTACATGATGGGCCTCCATATGCGAATGGTAATTTACATATTGGACACTCATTAAATAAAATATTAAAAGACATAATTATTCGTTATAAATCAATGAATGGTTTTTATACCCCATTTGTTCCTGGATGAGATACTCATGGTTTGCCAATTGAGCATAAAATGCTACAAGAGGCTCATTTATCTCAAAATGAATTATCTCCAGTTGAATTACGTAAACGTGCTAAAGAATATGCTTTAAGTCAAGTAAAAATTCAAATGGAACAATTTAAAACAATGCAACTTTTAACTGATTTTGAGAAAATTTATATTACTCTTGAACCGCATTTTGTTGCACAACAACTGAAATTATTCAAGAAAATGGTAATGGATGGTTTAGTTTATAAAGGACTAAAACCAGTTTATTGATCTCCTTCATCACAATCAGCATTAGCTGAGGCTGAAGTTGAATATAAAGATATTGATAGCCCTAGTTTATATGTTGCATTCGAAGTTTCTAAACCTTCAGGATCTAAATTGAAAGAAGGCGATAGATTAGTTATTTGGACAACCACTCCATGAACATTGCTTGCAAACTCTGGAGTTGCAATAGGTGAAAAATTTGTCTATTCAATTGTTGAATTTGAAAATAAAAGATACGTTATAGCGTCTGATTTAGTTCAAAAAGTTTGTACAATATTTGGTTGAGAAAATTACAAAATTGTTGATGAATTAAAGCCAAGTGAAATTGTTGATTCAATATATACAAGTCCATTAAATAATAATCCAAGTCCAGTTGTAATTGGTCACCATGTTACATTAGAATCTGGTTCAGGTTTAGTTCATATGGCTCCATTATTTGGCGAGGATGACTTCTTGATTGGACAAAAACATTCATTGAATATGATTATGCATATTGCTGATGATGGGAAAATTAATGAATTTGGGGGTTCTTACGAGGGTCAATTCTATTCAAAAGCCGATAAATTAATTATTGAAGAGTTATCTAATAAGGGTCTAGTTTTAAAATCAGGAACTATTAATCACTCATATCCACACGATTGAAGAACTCATAAACCAATTCTTTTTAGAGGTACACCACAATGGTTTGTTTCTATTGAAAAAATTAAAGACAAAATTTTAACTCAACTTGAAACAGTTAATACTTATCCTGAATGAGCTAAGAAAAGATTGAGTAATATGATTTCTAACCACAATGATTGAACAATTTCACGTCAAAGAACGTGAGGAGTTCCTTTGATTATTTTTTACGATAAAGACTTAAAACCTGTATTTGACGAAAAAATATTTGACCACGTTATTGAGTTAATTGGAGAATTTGGGCCAAATATTTGATGAGAAAAAGATGCTGATGAATTATTACCAAAAGAATTCAAAAATTTAGGTTTTACTAAAGAAATGGATATTATGGATGTTTGATTTGATTCAGGTTCTACTTCTATTGCTGTAGAAATTGATGAAAACATTAAGCCACCATACGACCTTTATCTTGAAGGAAGCGACCAATATCGCGGTTGGTTCAACTCATCATTAATAAATTCAGTTGCTTACAATTCAGTTGCTCCTTACAAAAACTTGATTTCACATGGATTTGTGTTAGATGGTAAGGGTGAAAAAATGTCAAAATCTAAAGGAAATACTGTAGATCCGTTAAAAGTTATTGAAAAACATGGCGCTGATATTTTACGTTTTTGGGTTGCTAACAGTGAATATACAAACGATATCACAATCTCAGATTCAATATTGAATCAAAACTCAGATTCATACAGGAAAATAAGAAACACCATCAAATTTATGCTAGGTAATTTAGATGGTTTCAAATACGATCAAACATTACCAAGAAAAGGTGTTCATGAATTTATTAAAGAACAATTAGAGCAAGTAAGAGCCAGTGTATTAAAATCATTTGATGAATACAAGTTCATTAACGGTATCAAGTTAATCAATAATTATGTTATTGAATTGTCTAGTTTCTATTTAAACTTCACTAAAGACATTTTATATGTTGAAGAGTTTGATTCAGTTAATAGATTAATGACATTGACTAACTTTTACGAAATACTTGAATTTTTAATTACAATTCTAGCCCCGATAACACCAACTACTTCAGAGGATGCTTATACTTATTTCCCTAAAGAAAATAAACAAATCTCAGTACATTTAGAAACAATTACTAGAGAAAAAGAAGTTGATGAAGAAGTAATTAAACAATGGGATGAATTCTTTGAATTAAGAGATAAAGTTAATTTAGCTATTGAAAACGCTATTAAAGAAGGTCTAATTAAACGTAGTAATGAAGTTAAATTGACATTAAAACCAGAATCAGAATTTATTGAATCTCTAGACTTAAAACAATTACTGATGGTTGGTATTGTTGAATTTGGTGATGAATTCAAAATCGAAACATTTGATTCAGCAAAATGTCAACGTTGCTGAAATCATTTCTTACCAGCACAAATAATTAATGATTTATGTCCACTTTGTGTCAAAGTTATGAGTAGCAAGGAAAAAAATGAGTAAAGAAGTCAATGGTAACAACTATAAACCAAAACCTACATGAGATGAAAGAAAACAAAATATAAAATCCAAATTTACAGAATTTAAAAACTATTTAAAAGATAAATGGTTGAATCATAAAAAACAAATATTAATTAACTATTTAATATTCACAATACTTTTTATTATGTTATTGGCTATTGACCAAATAACCAAAGCCGCATTGTTTAAATGAGCTGATTTTAACAACTATAAGGGTGATAGAACAGTAATATATGAAGGTGCAATAATTGGTGTAAGATCTGTTGAACACTATGGAGTAACCGTACTTCCATGAGAAAATAAAGCAACAATTATAATTATTCAAATATTAAGTATTATTATGTTTTTAGCTTTACTAACTGTACCATTTTTTACAGAGTCAAAAACTATTGTTGTAATGATGGCTTTATTGTGCGCAGGTTCAATCGGAAATATGTTAGATCGCTTCTTGTGGGCAGGACATGTTAAAGATATTTTCTTTTGTACCTTTTTAGAAAAGTGACAGGGAAAAGAAATAGGAACATTTAACTTTGCTGATGTTGTTTTAGTTGGTGGTTGCATTGGGTTATTAATTTATTTTGTAGTTTCATTAATTGCAGAATACGTTAGTGAAGAAAAAGAAAAAAATAATGCTTCATTGACAACTGATACAAATCAAGATAATAAAAATTCTGACACCGATGGTTTAGACGAAAAATAATATTTAAAAGCAGCCAAATTTGGCTGCTTTTTTATTATTTTGATATAAAAAAAATACTCGTTGCCGAGTATTTAAATGAGTATTAAACATGTCTTTTTAGATTAAAGTATGTTTTTTCACCATCGAATTTGCTTGTTTCACCTAATTCGTCTTCGATTTCTAATAGACGGTTGTATTTTGCGATTCTATCAGTTCTTGATAATGAACCAGTTTTGATTTGTCCGGTGTTTAAAGCAACTGCTAAGTCAGCAATTGTTGTATCTTCGGTTTCACCTGAACGGTGTGAAACTACACAAGTAAAACCGGCTTTATGAGCTAATTCCATTGTGTCTAATGTTTCTGATAATGAACCAATTTGGTTTAGTTTAATTAGAATTGAGTTCATAACATCTTTTTTAATAGCTTCTCTTAAAATTTCTTGGTTTGTAACTGTTAAGTCATCACCGACAATTTGAAGTCTATCACCTAAACGTTGATTCATTAGTTTGAAACCATCTCAATCACTTTCTGCTAAACCATCTTCAATTGAAATAATTGGATATGTATTTACTAATTTTTCATAGTAATCTACAAGTTCTTCAGTAGTGTATTCTAATTTAACGTCTTGTAAGTGGTCAAAGCCATTACGTTTTTCATCAATAGCTTGTTTTAGTTTTTTGAAAACATATTTTTTAGCTTTTTCATCGTAGAATTCACTAGCTGCTGGGTCCATTGCAATTGCAACAGCCTTTTCTCCAGATGTAGCAGGAACAAGTCCGGCCGCCTTAATAGCTTGTACCATGTAGTCAAGAACTTCTTCATGTGATTTTAAGTTTGGAGCATATCCACCTTCATCACCAACAGTTGTACCGTGTTCTTTTTTCAATAATTTACCTAAGTTATGGAATACTTTGTTAGCCATTTGTAAAGCTTCTCTAAATGTTTTAGCCCCAACAGGCATGATCATAAATTCTTGCATATCAACTGTGTTTGATGAGTGAGCACCACCATTCATAACATTTAACATTGGAACAGGTAGTGTTCTTGCATTAGTACCACCAATGTATCTATATAAAGGTAATCCTGCTTCTTCAGCAGCAGCACGAGCGACAGCTAATGAAACTCCTAAGATAGCGTTAGCACCTAAATTTGTTTTGTTTTTTGTGCCGTCCAATTTAATCATTGTCATATCAATTAGTCTTTGTTCGCTAACTTCAAGACCAATTAATTCTGGTGCAATAATTTCGTTTGTGTTAGTTACGGCTTTCATAACACCTTTACCGCCGAACCAGTTGTCCTTAAATTCAGGAAATGCTGCATCTCTTAATTCACAGGCTTCTCTTGTACCTGTTGAGGCGCCTGAAGGCACCATAGAAACACCTTGTGCACCCAATTCAGTTGTAACCTTAACAGCGATTGTTGGGTTACCTCTTGAGTCAAGAATTTCTCTTGCGTAAATATCTATAATTTTTGACATATATACTCTCCTATTTTATTTTTATTACTTCTATGTTATTTAAAATTATATTACTTTCAAATTTTTCCAAATTATTTAGTTCATTTTCTAATTTAATAACATCTTCAAAACGTGGTTTAGTTACTGGCTCTTTTGGAGCAAACATTTCGCACGTTTCATTTGCTTTTTCAATGCTTATTTCGTAGGTTCCGATTTGTTTTGCAATATTTATTGTTTCTACCTTATCTTTTGTTAATAAAGGACGCAAAACCAATTTTGAACTAGATTGATTAATAACAGATAGTGATTCTAATGTTTGCGAAGCAACTTGTCCAAGATTTTCACCATTTGAAAGAGCTATAAAATGAAGTTTGTCTGCTAAACTGGATGCAATTCTATAAAAACTTCTTCTTAACAATGTTATTTTAAATGCCTGATTTGATACAAGTGCAATGTAATTCAAAATATTTGAATAATCACATAAATAAAACATACTTTTGCATTGATAGTTGTTTAATTTAGCAATCAATCTTTTCATTTTATCAATTGTTTTTTCATCGGTTTGTGGTGGAGAAACAAATGAAAGGAAATGTACCTCTAAGCCACGTTTCATTAATTCAAAGGCAGCCACTGGCGAGTCGATGCCGCCGCTCATTAAGTGTAATACACGACCTGAAATTCCAACGGGTAGTCCGCCAAGTCCGGGTGTGGCGTCTTGAAAAATAAATGTTGATTTATCTCTCACCTCCACAAAAATTGTTTGGTCTGGATTGTGTACATCAACACTGATATTTGGGTGGTTTTTAAGAATAAAACCACCTAATTGCATGTTGATATCTTGACTAGAAAGCTCAAAATTTTTGTTTGAACGTCTGGCAGAGATTTTGAATGTTTTAGAATTAAAATCAATCATTTTGTTAGCGAAATCAAATATTTGATCAATTTTATTTTCACATTCAACAACCGGACTATAAGAACTTATGCCGAAAATGTATTTCAATTTATTCATATTGTGTTGAGAATATGAAAGATACATACGATCAAATTTAGCATCTGGTCGTTCGCCAACAATGTTTGTAATGTTACGGGCTAAAACATCTATAAAATTTTGTCTATTTTTACCTTTAAGCGTTAATTCCCCGTAACGTATTAATATCTTAGTGAACATCTAATTTCTCCCTTCTAATTAAGTCTTTAATCAATTGGAATGCCTCTTTGTATTGTTTATTTTGGATTTTTTCAAGACTTATTTTAATCAGCGAATCAATATTTTCATTGTTTAATCTGTATATTGATGCTGAGTTAATTAAATCCAGAGCCATAAATTTATATGTTTGAGCATAATAAATCAATTTACACAATTCTAACAGTCTATCAGCAAAAAACGTTAGTTTGTTTTCTTCTATTGCTGATTTTGATGTGAAACTTTCATTCATTTTGATTAATTGTGTAATTGCTTTTTCATTGGTTGAATTCATCTCTAATAAATCTTTATTTGTGATAACAAACAAGTACCATATTTGTAAAATATTTAAATAGTATTGTTGATAACGTTTACTTTCTTCGGCGTCATTATATTGTTTAATTAAATAGTTAAACTTATTTATTCATTCAATCATTGAATTAATGAACGCGTCAATATCTAGATATGATACATTTGCTTCACCATTTGTTAAAGCTGTTTTAATTTTTGCAAAATCTTGTTTTAAATTTACGAAATTAGCAATTATTTGAGTTTTTTCATTTTGTTTGTACTCATCTGTAATTAAAACAAAATTATTAGTGATTAATTCAATTTTATTCAGATTTTGGTTAATTAATGAGATATTATTACCAATAAAATTTGACAATTCTTGCTTGGTTTTTAATTGTGAAGTCAAAACACTGTAATGATATAACCAAGCACGAATTCTGGAGATTGTTGTTTGGTAGGTTTCTTTAATAAAATCATCTTGAATTTTAACTAAATCACCGTTCAGTTTTGTGTAATTGGTATTGCTTTGGTCTAGATGTTTAATTTGATTTAAACATTCAGGAAGATAACTAAAACTCAATCATTCCATATTAACCATGTGGCTGACTTTTTCAGCAAAAATTCTTACCTTACGGTCATGTTCGTTTAAATCTTTGGACACATCTTGAATTGCCTTACTAGTTCTTTGAGATTCTAGATATGAAGTTTTCTTTCGTAACTCGTTTAGTTCATTAATTAAAGAATTATAGGAAATTGGTAGTTTATCTTTGCTTTCATTGATTATTTGTTCAAGTGTTTTAATTACTTCATAGGCATTTACCGCCACTACTTCGATAGCGTTTCAATGTTTGTTAAGAGAATCACTTAAACCACTGAATTGTTGATTTAAATTATTGTAGTCTTTAAAAATGTTAGTTGCCTTTTTGTGTAATGATTTAGCCTCATTTAAATTGTACTTTGTAATTGCTTCATTCAAATTTTGCAAGACAGGGTTAATTTCTTTGGTTAAATCACACATTTTTGAGTACATATTATTCAGTCTATTTTTCAAATCCAAGTAATTAGTCATTGTTGCTGATAATGTCCTAAATCTGTCAATAGTAGCCGAGTTACTATAGTTTGAACTTTTGATCGCTTGCGTTCATTTCTTCAGGTGTTCATTGAAATATGATAGTTTTGTTTTGCGGATTGTTAGATAAATCAAGAAACCTTCAAGTAGCAGAGCAAACAAGAAAATCAGCATTGAAATAGTTAAGATAATTGTTTTTTTATATTCCATAATTATCAATTATATATAAAGTATTTCATATTAATATTATTTATTAAACTATGAACTAGCTAAATATAAAAAAAATCAACATATTATGTCGAAAGAATTGTTTTTATTTTTGTTTCCAAATTGATATTTATTTCGCATAATAAAATTAGGGTTTCTTACAGTTGATTATGGAAATTTGCTTAGCTATTAGAACTATTGAGTTGGTAACTAGTTCGATAATTTCTTTACGTGACTACTTAGCGTAATATGTGTTTACAGTAATCAATAAATAGATAATTTGTTCTTCCAATATAATATTCTCCATTATTTTAATTATTTATTTCAAAACTAGATTTGTCGATTTTGAAATAAAAAATCTGATTTCTCAGATTTTTATAAGTGCACTGGATTATTAATTGTTACGTGAGTTGATACTTTTGTAACCTTCGACGATTTTATCTTTGTAGAAACCACACATTTCACAAACTTTGTGTTGTTGTGTTAGGTTAGTACAGTTTTTACATGCCACTAGGTTTTGTACTACTAAAGTGTCATGAGTACGTCTTTTATGTTTACGTTGTTTCGAAGTTTTACGTTTTGGAACTATAGCCATGATTCCTCCTTTAAATATTTATAAGATCTTATTATTTATTTAAAATAACGTAAAGTTATTATAAGACAAAACAACAAAAACAAAAACATAATAATAAAATATTTGTTAATAAAAATTTAATGTATCATATATAGCGAATAACATAAAGAGTTGCCTAGTTTGACAGCAGTGAGGCATGCCAACCCCAATTTTGGAAGGTGGAAAGTCAGGGAGAGATTTCTTCAACATGTGAATCTTTTTAAACTTAACTCTTTGTTTTATTTAACGCAAAAGGAGTTTTTTATTTATGAAAAATATTAATCAAAACATTTCTTCTGATAAAGTAAGAAATTTATTTACGTCAGAAAGTGTCGGACAAGGACACCCGGACAAAATATGTGATCAAATATCTGATCGTATCCTAGATGCTTATTTAGAACAAGATTCAAACGCCAGAGTGGCGATTGAAACAATGGCGACTGGTAATATTGTTTTAATAGCAGGCGAAGTTAGTTCAAACGCTAAGGTTGATGCTATAGCAATAGCAAAATCAATATTTGATAAACTGGATTATCCGACTGTTAACATTAAATTCATAACGGATATAAAGCAACAAAGCCCAGATATTAGCAGAGGCGTTATCTTATCAGATGATGAAATTGGTGCGGGTGACCAGGGTATTATGTTTGGTTATGCTTGCAGCGAAACAAGCAATTACATGCCCCTTGCTATTGCCTTGGCTCACGAATTAGTTAAACACGCAGATAAATTACGTCAAAACGGCCAATTTAAATGAGCGAAGGCAGATATGAAAAGCCAAGTAACTGTTGAATATGATGACGAAGGTAAAATACTGGATGTCGACACAGTTTTAATGTCAATTCAACACGATGAAAATTATAATGATGTTGAATTCAAAGAATTTATCATTAATAATATAATTTCAGTAGTTTTAGGAAAATATAATTTTAAATTACCTAATAAAATATTAATAAATCCTACTGGTCGTTTTGTTATCGGTGGACCAATAGGAGATACTGGTTTAACCGGTAGAAAAATTATTGTTGATACCTATGGTGGATACGGACGCCACGGCGGTGGAGCGTTTTCAGGAAAAGATTCAACAAAAGTTGATAGAAGTGCGGCTTATGCTTGTCGTTGAATTGCGAAAAATATTGTAGCTACCAAAAAACTATGCAACTGAATTGAAATCCAGGTATCATACGCAATTGGTGTGGCTAAACCCGTTTCGATTAACGTTAAAACAGATGGGAATCGAAATGTTGAATTAATCAAAAATATAATTACCAGCATTTTTGATTTACGTCCACAATCAATCATTAAGGAACTAGATTTAAGAAAACCAATTTTTGGTGATACCAGTTATTTTGGGCATTTTGGCAGGGATGATTTAGATTTACCTTGAGAGAGAACAAATAAGGTTAAAGACATTGAAACATATTTAAAACATAATGGTTTTTAAAGATTTCTTTATGGTATAATAACCGACAGACAACGTTAAAACATGAATTAGGTCTATGATTAGCTAAATAAATTCAGCAAATCAATTCAAAGGGAGCAAAAATGAGAAAAATTGTTAGATTAAAAAATAAAGAACGTGCTGCAAAAAGACTACACAAATTGCAAAAAGAACAAGCAAGAGATGAACGTAGAGCAGCTAAAGCACAAGCTTAATTAGAACTTTATTCATATTATTTATTCGGCATTTTAAAAAGCCAATCAATAAAAAATATCGCATTAATCTGCGATATTTTCTTTATTCATGAGAAATTGTTATTTTGAATTCCCCCATTGGGTGGTCATTAATACTGAACATTTCATACTGGAAAAAAACTTCTTTTTCACTAACGATACATTTATCCATCAATGTTTTAAGAATAATGTCATTTTTTTCTAAATGTATTTTTGAACCATTGTGACATTTTAAGAGTCTTAATTGTAATGTCGCATTATTTGTAATTACATTAACGCTTTTAGGGTTAATTTCAATACGTGTTGGCTGTTTGCTTTGGGGATCATGAAATTCATAAACTTCATATTCATATTCTATATTTTCAAAAGGATGTTTGATTAATTCTTTTGAGTATTTTGCATCGACCTCAAATTCAACTTTTTGGTCTTGACCTTCTTGTCTATATAGTGAGCAAAATTTTATTTTCATAAACTTAATCTTTCAATTACAACATCACGGCCGTAAAGGAAAATTGCTTTAGCTAATTCTGGTCCATGTTCGGCAAAAGTCGTAGCTTTTCTTATTGGCATAAACAATTTTTTACCGCTAATTCCTAGTTTGTCTCTGGTATTATTGATAGCTAATTGTATATTTTCAACTGTGAAATCAACATTTTCAATTTGGTTAGTGAATTCGTTAATTACTGCTAATTCTTGTTCATTGAATACAAAGTCAGTTGTTTTTACTGGATTTTTGTATGAATTTAAGTGGTTATTTAGTTCGGTTATAGTTCCGACGCTTTCTTTAAATGTTTCAATAAATAATTTGACTCAAAGATCGTTAATGTCCTGATTCAATTTTGAGGCTATTTCGGTATTATCAATATTTTTAAAGTATTGTTTAGAGAATCAATGCATTTTGACGATGTCAAATTTTGACGGTGATTTAGAAAGTCTCTGTGGATCAAATTTAGCAATAATTTCTTCTTTTGTCATTACTTCGCTTGCGTCTTCAGCTGTCCATCCCAACAATGTTAAAAAGTTAAACACTGCTTCCGGTACATAACCTTCATTACGGTAATCTTCGATGAATTGTTTAAGTGATGTATCTCTCTTTGATAATTTTTTGCCTTCCATATTAGTGATTACTGTTAAATGACCAAAAGTAGGGGCTTGTCAACCTAAAGCATTGTAAATAACTAACTGTTTAGGAGTATTTGTTATGTGTTCTTCGCCACGCAGCACGTGTGTTATTGACATATCGTGGTCATCAACAACAACTGCGAAGTTATATGTTGGATAACCATCAGATTTAAAAATTACTCAGTCACCGATATCTGAAGAATCAAAACTTATAGGTCCTCTAACAATATCATCTCAACTAAGTTGAACATTTTTAGGCATTTTTAATCTGATTGAATACTTACCTGCTTCTTCTCTCTTGATTTTTTCTTCATCGGTGATTTTTAATCAATTAGCATCATATTTGAATGACGGAATACCTTTTGCTTCGCTTTCGGCGTGCTGTTGCTCAAGTTCTTCAGAATTATCGTATGCTTTATAAGCTAAGCCACGATTTAGTAATTCTTGAGCAATTTCTTTGTATCTATCAAGTTTTTCGCTCTGGCGATATTTACCACAATTTGGATTTGGTTTGAAAGGACTTTCGTCTGGGATGATACCTAATCAAGCCAAATTTTCTAGTTGACTTTTTTCTCCGTCAATAACGTTTCTTTTAATATCGGTATCTTCAAGACGGAAAATAAATTCTCCGTTAAAATGCTTTGCAAATAAATAGCAAAATAATGCTGTTCTTGCACCACCAATATGTAAATATCCTGTAGGACTTGGTGCGTATCTTGTTCTAATTTTCTTCATAATTACTCCTATTAATATTAAGTTTAATTTTAATACAAAAACAAAAAAAACTAACATTTAATGTGTTAGTTAAAAAACTAGTTAGACAGCATTTTTGTTCTTTTAAACAAGTTTGGCTGAATTTTATTTCAATTCAATATCGTATAACCACAGATGTTTATAGTTAAAATCGAAATAGTTGCAATTCAGATATAACCCATTGCTAGTTGAGGATTAAAGTTAGTTTTACCATCTAGATTTTTATATATATTATTTCCGATTGATAATTCATTTTGTGCAAAGACAGCATAAGTTATTGAATTTCTGAAAATTAATTCAAAATAAAATATAGTTAATGAAATAATTTCTCTTTTTAAAGATGGAATAATAAATTTTAAATATATTTGGTTGTTTGAATATCCTTGCATACGCATGTTAGTAATAATTTCCTCATCCAAGTTATCAACCGCTTCAACTAATTGTTTAGATTTTGAAGACATTTCATGAAGCCCTAAAATTATGATAATTAGGAAAAATGGAGAAGCAGTTAAAATTGGTAGAAAAACATAAAAATATACCACCGTAGGAATTAAGCGAATTAACGCATTAAAACCTCTTCAAAAAACTGAAAACCAAGCTTTATTTAGCCTAATTGATTGCAACCTTACAGAAATAAAAGTGAAAAATGTACAAATTGTAAGAGCCATGATTGTGAAACTAATAGACTCTCAAATCATTAAGAACGGATTAAAATTATGATCTCAACTATTTAACTTAAATCCGCTAAAATCTGGGTGAAAGAAGGCATTGAAAAATAATTTTGTTTCTGAAAGATTAAAAAATCATATAGGTGTAGATGTAACTGTTCATATTGTAATTACAGTACAAATCAGAAAAATAGAAGTCATAATAAGTTTTCTGAAATTAATAGTTTTTGCAAGTCTTTGGTATTCGAGTGTCTTAAATTTATATTTTTGAATATACGATTTTGATTTAGTCTCGAATAAATAATTCTTAAATAAAATATTTATTATTTCTAGAAAAATTATAAAACCCATTAATACTAACAAAGGTATACCGAGTTGAGTAAAACGAATAGTTTTCTCTGAAGCATAGTTGATTAAGACACCAATTCCTGGTAAACTTAAAGCTCCCAGTATTGCTGCTCATCTTATATTTGATTCAAACGAAAAAATGAATAGCGCAAAAATTCTGTTATTTATTCTCGGTCAAATTTCCTTAATAAATGCTTTAAATTTCGTATTTCCTTGATTTATTGATAAATAGTATGGATTTAAATCTACGTTTTGTAATATTTCTATATAGTATTTGTGTAATCATAATCAAGTAAATCATAGGTACACAATCATTAAACTGATTTCATTTCGAAAAGTGTTGGTAATTAATAAAATAAATACAATTTCAGGTATCGCACGTAAAAATAAAATAGTTAGTTTAAAGACATAAGCAACGAATTTGTTTGTTACAGCTTTGAATGATAATACGGCTGTGATTATAGCAAGTGCAAATCCAGTGAATGTACCAGCAAGCGCCAATTTTATTGTTATTCATAAAGAGTAAAATGAATCTTTTCATAGATCTGTATAAATACCTGTAGCGCTCCCGTTGACAGTACTTTTATTACTGAAAATGAATAGTTTTCATAATTTTTTTAGAATTAAATCAGAATTTGTAAAGTTAATATTTTTAACTTGAAACGCGATTAAAGTGCATATTCCTGCGACAATTAAGAATATAGCTATACGTTTGAAAATTGGGTTAATTTTTCAACCAGTTGTTTTATCGCTATATGCGCTTATGTACTGATATTTGTAAAATTTTGATATTTTAGCTACTGAGTTTTTTGTACCGATTCTATTAGTTCTCATAGTTCAACATCATCAACTTTTTTGTTTAAAATAATATGTTTATTATTAATTGCTATTACTCGATCGAAATATTGTTTAATAAGACTTAAATCGTGTATATTGACAATCAAAGTTTTATTTTTGTGTTTTAGATTCAACAGTAAATCTAACACTTCTTTGCTTGTGTGGTTATCAAGGTTTGCTGTAGGCTCGTCAGCAAGAATTAAATCAACATCTCTAATCAATAATTTGGCAATTTCAACTCTTTGTTGTTGACCGCCACTCAAATCTGATACACGAGAAAAAGATTTATCAAGAATATTTAATTCATCTAGTGTTTGAAATATTTTAGTTTTTTGTTTTTTGTTTAGAATACCGAAGATTTGATAAAAGAAATTTGAATATTTAGTGTGAGAACGTCTTATATTCTCATAAACATTATCAGTATTTATAAGGTTTGGTTTTTGGGTTAAAAAACCAATTCTATCAATTATTTTTTTTCAATGTTTAATTGGTATTTTTGAAATCTCTTTTCCAAATAGTTTGATTTCACCACTCCGGGGTTTAATTGCTTTGACAAACATTTTAAATAGAGTTGATTTACCTGCTCCACTTGGACCAATAACAGCAATCATTTCTCCCTCATAAACATTTAAATTTATGTTTTGCAGAACATCTTCGGAATTTTTTTTATAAGTAAGATTGATATCTTTACATTCAATAATTTTGTTCATTAGTTAATTTCCGGTATATCATTAACTAAATCTTGAACACTCTCAGCTTGAACCTGCAATTTGACAAATTTTTGAAATAATTCGTTAGATAGCAGTTGGAATTTATTGTATCCAGTATAGATTCCGTATGTATTTTCTTGTACGGTAAGAGATGTAAGTGCCTTCGCAATTAATTCAACTTGTTTATCGTGTAGGCCTTTTCTTCCAAGAACTACATCATATGCAGCTGGATTGGTTAAGGTTAATGTTCTGATAACATCATTTTCCTGATCTTCATAGCTTTTATTTGATTTAAAGCCTTGAGGTTTGTAATAATTGTTTTTACCATTATTTTCAGTTCAGTTATACGAACCTTCATCATCGAAGGCAATATGAGGAACAATTTTTTCTCCTTTTGAATTTTGTGATTCTTTACCCAATTGTGATTTAGGCTTAGACCCTTTAAAAACATATTCAGAGTTTGAGTTTAAATATTCCAGTATTTCAGTAAGAGGTTTATTGAAATGACGAGCTAATAGTGCCGCTTGATATTTAAAACCGCCTGCGCTAGTGTTTTTGCTGTAAACAATACCGTGAGAAACAAATTTTTCTCAATTTCTATCTTCTCAATCTTTAGTAATTTCGGTTCGTTTAGCAAAATTTCCTGATATTAATATTGCACCGTGATAAACATATGTTAATTTATCTTTTGAATAGAATGTATCGTATTTCGAACCATCAAAATTGATTTTGTTTTGTTTAATTGCTTCTGGTCAGTCCGGATATTCAAAACCAGTGTTTTTTACTCAAACTTCATTATTTTTTATTGCCGCAATTCTTAGCGGATCTGTTGAAGTTCCGTCTTTATATAAATCGTTGTCTGAAGATTGTCAATTAAATTTTAATGTACTGGTTTGAGCTACCAATTTTGGATTATTATCATTCACAAATTTTCCGTCTTGTCAAAAGTTTTCTGAAAAAACTGTGTAATTTGCAATTAATAAATCATTTTTTTTATTATCGTTTTCAATGTCTTGAATGTATGTGCTTTTATCTTTGGTTTCAATGTTAAATTTAACATCTGGCAGATGTTTTGTGCTTTTATCTTTATTCTTTAATTCATTGAATCTTTTACTTAATAAATTCAAGAAATCGGTTTCTTTCTTAGTTTTTTGAAAACCTGGATTTATTCATGAATTAGTTATAGTAATCTCTGTATCTCACAATAAATCTAAGTTTTCTTTTGTTTTTTCGGTCGTTTTGTTATTGCAACTAGCAGACAACAATGTCGCTGTTGTCAAAGTAAGTGGTGCCGACGCACTCATTATTTTTTTAATAAATTTCATAAAAAATACTCCTTTGACAAGGAATCAAATTAAATAAGAACTTAGCCACGCATGAATTACCATGATCTGCTAATAGGTATGTTCTCAGCCACTTTCGTAGCACCCTTGTCAATTTAATTATAAACCAGTATAGTACAAATAAAGAAATATTTACACACGGGTGTTAACGTAAAATGTAAATTAGTGAAAAACGTGTGATTTTATTACAAATGATATGAACATCTATGATGTTAAATTAATAAGTATTATCTACATAAAAAAATCAAAGTTGATATAATATTAATATTAAAATATATATTTATAGGAGCAAGAATGTCATTTAACGAAAAAGATAAAGAAAAAGTATTAGACGAAAAAGAAGAATTAAACAAACCAATTATTGAAGAATTTGATGAAAATTATATTCCCGATGAAGAATTATTTGTTGCCTTCAAACAAGAAGAAAATACAGAAATTGAGGATGAAGAGGAAGAACAAATACCGCAAAATAAAGAAGATTATGTTGTTCAGAGCCAGATTATTGAAAAACCACTAGATGGTCTTCATCCAATTGATATTGACAAAGAAATGAAAAATTCATTCCTTGAGTATGCAATGAGTGTTATTGTTTCGCGTGCTTTGCCTGATGCTAGAGATGGTTTAAAACCTGTTCACCGTCGTATTTTATATGATATGAGTGAGTTGGGCATTACTCACGCTTCACAACATAGAAAAAGCGCACGTATTGTTGGTGACGTTCTTGGTAAATATCACCCACACGGTGATTCATCAGTTTATGATGCTATGGTTCGTATGGCGCAAGAGTTTTCTATGAGATATCCATTGGTTGATGGACATGGAAACTTTGGTTCAATTGACGGTGATGGTGCGGCTGCGATGCGTTATACTGAAGCAAGAATGAGTAAAGTTGCTTCTGAAATGTTGGATGGAATTAAAAAAGACACAGTTGATTTTGTGGACAACTATGATGCAAGCGAAAAAGAACCAGTTGTGTTACCAGCTCGCTTTCCAAACTTGTTAGTTACTGGTGGATCGGGTATTGCTGTCGGTATGGCAACTAACATCCCACCTCATAACTTAGGAGAAGCAATTGATGCAACTATAGCGCTAGCTAAGAATCCGGATTTATCAATAGAAGAGATGATGGAATTTTTACCTGGACCTGATTTTCCAACGGGTGCTATGATCTTAGGCAACGAAGGAATCAAGGAAGCATATACTACTGGTAAAGGTTCAATACCTATTCGTTCAATTGCTAAAATTGAAGAGTTTAAAAACGGAAAAAGCAGAATTATTGTTACTGAAATCCCTTATGAGATCAAAAAAACAGCAATCATTGAAAAAATCGCGGATTTAGTTAAAGATAAATCAATTGAAGGCATTGCAGATTTAAGAGACGAATCTAACCGTGAAGGTATTAGAATTGTTATAGACTTGAAGCGTAATATAAATCCACACATTTTGTTAAATAAACTTTATCGCCAAACAAATCTACAAGTTAATTACAATGTTAACTTTGTTGCTTTAGTGAGCGGTGAACCAAAACTATTGAATATTAAGCAAGCTATTGAAGTTTATTTAAAGCATCAAGAAGATGTCGTTACACGTAGATTAAAATTTGATCTTGAAAAAGCTAAAGACAGACTTCATGTTTTAGAAGGTTTAAAAATCGCTGTTGAAAATATCGATGAAGTAATTGCAATCATTAAAAAATCTAAGAATGACGCTGAAGCCCAACAAAGATTAGGCGAAAGATTTAATTTAAGCGAAAGACAAACAAAAGCTATTGTAGATATGCGTTTAGGCCGTTTGACTGGTTTGGCTATTGAAAATATGATTGAAGAAATGAATCAATTAATTGCCGAAATTACACGTATTGAAGAAATTTTGGCTTCACATGAAAAATTGGTTCAATTAATTATTGATGAATTAACTGAAGTTAAAATGAAATATGCTGACGAACGTAGATCGACAATCAACCTAGAAGCCGGTGGAAGAATAACAGATGAAGACTTAATTCCCGAAAGAGATATTGTTATTACAACATCTGCTAAAGGATATGTAAAAAGAATCGATCTTGAAGAATACAAAACTCAAAGAAGAGGTGGAGTTGGTATAACAACAATGAAAACCTATGACGACGATGATGTAGCTTCATTAATAACTTGTTCAACTCACACTGATTTATTGTTATTTTCAAACCATGCGAGGGTATATAGAATAAGAGCTCATGAAATACCTGAATTATCAAGACAATCTAAAGGAACTCCTTTTGTGAATTTAGTTCCAACTTTAAATGTTAAAGACAATGAAAAAATAGTTTCAATGTTACCTATAAATGACTATAACGAAAACGAATTTTTATTCACAGCAACAAAATATGGAATTATTAAAAAAACACCTTTAACACAATATCAAACTATTTATGCTAGTGGTAAATACGCATTTAGTTTGCGCGAGGGTGATGAATTAGTAAGAGCAATGATAGTTAAAGAGGATTCGTTAATTATGTTGGCTAATAATGACGATAGAATAGTTAAATTCCAATCCAAAGATTTTAGACCATTGTCTAGAACAGCATATGGCGTTAAAGGTATTAATTTAGAAGAAAATCAAGAAGTTGTTTCTGCTTCGAGTGATTTAGAAGGCGAATTAGTATTAACTATTGGGGCTGAAGGGTTTGGTAAATTAACTCATCATGATCAATTTAGACTTGTGAAACGTGGCGGAAAAGGTGTTAAAGGTATTAATTCTAAATTAGCCGGTAATATTGTCTTTTCACGTTTTGTTAACCCTCAGGATGAGTTACTAATTATTACGACAAGTGGCTTAACAATTAGGGTGCCTATTGAACAAATAAACATTAGCGGTCGTGCAAGCAAAGGTGTCAAACTTATTAATCTTAAAAATAAAGAAAATATACAAGCAGTAGAAGTGATTAAGGTTGACGATAAAATTGACGAGCAAGTATCTCTTAAAAAAGCTGAATTCATTAAAAAAGTTCTTGAACAAACACCGGAAGATGGAATAGATGATACTGATGATTCTGAAATTGATGAAGAAAGAGTCACCGCTGAAGAAATCGAATAATTTTAAAGAAGGACAAAGATGACTGACAAAAATGTTTTAAAGAAAGACAAATTATTACATATTAATAACAATTATGTTTTTTTAAATAAAACAGAAAAAGATCCAGTACGTCTTTGTTCTTTTTTGCTACTTGCTCAAGCTATTCATGAAAATATCAAACCTAAATCTAAGATTTTAATATCTTTGGAAGGTGAAACCAGAAATAAATATCTTACCAAGGTAGCAAAATTTTTGCAAAGTCACGGACACATTATTTATGAATACGATAAGCATAGTTCCGCCCCCATGATACTTGATGAATATGCAATGAAGGTCAATCCGCTTGATTATTTACTAAAATTGACAATTAATACAGAATTTAAGTACTTACAGGTAAATATTAAAGATTCAAAATTTGACGATTTAACTCCTGAAAAACAATCGGAAATTTATGAAATGTATGTTAACAATCACGAGTTTAATTTTGACTGGGATGTTAAACCATTTATAAAATTAAATTTTGACAAATACGTAAGCGAATTATGTTCAAAGAATGAAATTTTAAAACCTTTTGCTAACGTCAAGCAGCGATATAAATCGCTAAGTTTATTGACGCATAAAAATTTAACTTCATTGGTTTTAATGAGAAATTTATTGCAAAATTATGCTAACAATTTTAAAACAAGAAAAAGAAGTCATGGTCTAAAATGGGTTAAAGTCGTTTCTAAACTATTTAGAAAATCAATGATAAAAAGAAAGATTTCTAATATTTTTCATTTCGGCGATTCTTCCAAAATCAATGTTGGATTGTTATTGAATAATAGATTCAATTTTGCTGACTCTAATACACTTGCATTAATCTATTTAGACTTTTATTTAGAGGAATATAAACGAGTAAAAAAAGATATTTCAGACTTCAAAGTTATGATTCCACATAGTTCGACCTATGCGGTAAAAGATCTATTAAAACAATATGGAGTAGGTTGGACTTATTTTGACCATTCCAATTATAAATCTGTACTTAATGACAAAAATTATGTATTTGCGTACACTGAAAATAACTTTATTGCGAACCCAAAATATTCTCCTGAATTTAATAATTATTATTTCTTTATTTGTTTAATTTGAATGCTTAATTCCTATGCAAACCGAAACAATCTTTTAAGCTTTAAATATAATAAATTAGTAGAGAGTTTCGGTAGTATTAAGACTATTAAAAAACGTTATAAATTAGATTTCGAAGAAACAAAAAAGATAACTAATTTCATTTCAACTGCAATAATGAAGGACAAAAAAAATAAATCAAATCTATGATTCAATTTTGAGGCCATAGACAAATGAGACCATAATAAATATTTTTTTATAAAATTAACAACATCAAAAAAACACGAAGTAATTTTTTATTATGATTTTGATTCGAAAAAATTGTGTGTTGATATTATTATGTGCATGGTTTACAGATATAAAGACAATTATTCTTTCTTAGAACAATGTTCAATCGCGATAAAAATTAATTGAATATTGCATAAGTTTAAAAAATTACTTAGAAAATTACGGAAAACTACAAAAAATAATACTGAAAATGATGAGTAATAATTTTGATTATTTAATCTTTTATATATAATAAAAAAGCATATTACAGCCGGCAATCATAACTAAATGTTATAACACTTCAGTGGAGTTGAAAGTAGGGATGCTGAAAACCGAAATCATTAAAGTTTTATTAATTAGTTAGAGATTACCCCTTTTGATGTTTTATGCAGAAAGAGGAAAAAACATGAGATATACAGGTCCAGTTTTCAAAAAGGCTCGTCGTTACGGCTTTTCAATTCTTGAAACAGGAAAAGAGTTCTCAAAAGGTAAAAAGAGAACTTACGCACCAGGTCAACACGGCAACAAACGTGTAAAATTATCAGACTATGGTCTACACTTATACGAAAAACAAAAAGTTAAATTCGTATATGGCATGAGTGAAAAACAATTAAGAAAATTCTTTGAGAGAGCTGCAAAGATTAAAGGTGTTTTAGGTACAAACCTAATCCAACTTTTAGAAGTTCGTTTAGATAACCTAGTTTACCGTGCAGGTTTTGCAAATACAAGAAGACAAGCAAGACAATTAGTTGCGCATAACCACTTTACAGTTGATGGTAAAAAAGCAAACATTCCATCAATGACTATTAAAGTAGGACAAGTTATTGCTTTAAAAGAAAAATCACAAAAGAATTCACAAATTATTGCAAACTTAGCTGAAAAAACAACGGCTGCTTGAATTACCCTAAAAGGTTTTGAAGCTACTTTAGATCGTTTACCTGAAAGAACAGAAGTATTACCTGAAATTAAAGAAAACCTAGTTGTTGAGTTCTACTCAAAATAATTAACTAAGGTATAAGGAAGTATTATGAAAAAAGATATTCACCCACAATACAATGTTGTTAAAACAACATGTTCAACATGTAATACAGAATTCGAATTCGGTACAACAAAAACTTCAATTTCAGTAGACGTTTGTTCAGGATGCCACGTAGTTTACACAGGTGACAGAGCAAAAACAAAAGCAACCGGTATGATTGACAAATTTAATCAACGTCTTGCAAAATCAGTTAAAAAATAATCACTCATTAATAACATCGAGTAATCGATGTTTTTTTATTTTAATTAGATAGGCACTGGGAATTTTTTTAAAAAATTTTCAATTTTGTTAAAAAGAAATTTAGTTAGATGACTGCTTTATTTTATGTTTTTTTACTAAGACTCAAAAACAAGAACAAGTAACGATAAATAATTTAGCAGTCGAATGCTAAATTTGCTAAAAAATGTTATAATTTTCATATGAATAATTTAGAACTAACAAACGATAAACAAAAGATTTTGAAATGTGTTGTAGATTTATATATTGAAACTGGTCAACCAGTTGGATCTTCAACATTAGTTACGCGGTTTAACCTGTCATTTTCAAGTGCAAAAGTTAGATATTTAATGAACAATTTAGAAAAAATGGGGTATCTCGAAAAGACTCATACTTCATCTGGACGTATTCCCTCGATAGAAGGTTATAAATTTTACGCAAAACATTTAATTACGCAAGACTCAAAATCATTAAGAGAAAAGATAAAGGATATATTCGCAAAAAGAAGAACTAGTGTAGATGAAACAGTTAAAGAAGCATGTAAAGTTATTTCGGATACGGTTGGTATAACATTAGTTACAAGTGAAACTAATGAATCATCTACTTTAAAAAGTATTCAATTGGTACCTCTAACTGAAAATCAAGCCACTATAGTTTTGGTTACTTCATTTGGTGAAGTCACACATAGAACTATTACTCTTGATTTAAACAGCACTGACATGAATGATTTGAGAATAGCTATTAGAATTTTCAAAGAACGTTTGATAGATGTCCCAATTTTGAAACTTCGTGAAACTGCGGACAGTTTAGCTCCAATTCTAGCCGGTCAAATTAAAAACTATGAATCAATATTGGAAAGTTTAGTTAATAATGTGTTTGACTTTGAATTGCAAAATAAAAATGTTGTCTACGGTAAAGATAAAATTATTTTGGCGGATGAAATATCTAGACAAGATTTAACTAAAATTCTGTATTTAATTGAAAATCAGTCAATTTGGAAAACTCTAGAGAGAGAAATTGATGACGATGCTAAATTAAAAATTGCTGTTAGAGATGACCATTGTTCAATAATTACAAAAAAACTTGAAACTGATGGAAAAATTAAGGAAATAAGTTTGGTTGGTTCAAACAGAATGGACTATCATAGAAGTTTAACTGCTATTAAGCTGTTAGAAGATTTAATTATAGATAGCGATAAAAATAAGGAGTAATTATGAGAGACAAAGATTTAAAAACAGGAACTATAATAAAAACTAATGTTAAAGTATTTGAAGGGAAGAAATTTATTAAAAAATTATCAAAACGTAATTATTTAATTAAATTAGGTGAAAGTTCAATAAATTCTCAAATAGATGAATCAATAATGAATACGGGATGAGCACCTCGTTACAAGATAATAGTCACTTTTGATGAAAATGCCAAGAGTGATTATGCAAAAAAAACGCTTACTTTTGATATAGAAAACCTATCATTTGAATCTAGCAAAAAATTCAAAAACGACAAAGAAAAAGAACAAAAATCAATGGAACTAGAAAATCTTAAAAAAGAATTGGTTGATTCTAAACTTGAATTCAAACTACTTGCTGACAAGTTTTTCGCATTAGAAGAAATCAATAATACATTGAAGGAAAAAATCAGAGAATTAAATAATAAAGTTAACGAAAACAAACGAATTACAGTACCTGAAGAAGAAATTAAAAGAATCAAAGAATATGCGCTTCAAAAATTCTTCGAAGATTTTACCAATCCTTTTGCCACTCTTAAACTTGCGGTCGAATCTGGTTTAAATAGTACTGAGCACAGTGTAAAAACGTACGTTACTGGGTTTAAGATGGTTCTTGGAATGCTTGAATCCGTTTTCAACTCTCACGGACTTAAAACATTTTTACCAAAAGTCGGTGATATATTTGATCCGAATACTCAGAAACCGATTGATTTTGTAATTGATCCGGATGTAGAACCAAATACAATCAAAAGAGTCGACTGCGAAGCATATTTATTGAATGACCGTGTTATCAAGTATGCTTTAGTGGTTGTGAGCAAAAAAGAATAATTAAACAAGATAGTCTTGTTTTTTTATAATTTTGAAATGACTGTGTATAATAATATTATGTTTAAAAAAGCAAGCAAAGATGCGTGAGCTGTTGTTAAAAAAAGTAACATGTTCATGCTAGCTATTGGATTATTGATTGGAACGTCATTTAACGGAGTTGTTAAATCACTCGCTAATGATGTTATACTTCCCCCTATAGCAAAACTCACTGGAGCTGAAACTCTGGAAAAATGAAAAATTGGAGAAATTTTAATTGGGAAATTTTTAGCTGCTTTATTTGCTTTCATTATTGTAACATTAGTCATTTATTTATTATTGATGATTGTGTTCTTAATTAAGGCAGTAGTTGATTTCAAAAAAATACTAAAAATAAAAGACCAACCTCAACCAATTCCAGAACCAACCACAGAGCAATTAATTTTAGCTGAACTAAAAAAAATGAATGAAAATTTTGAGTCAGCAAAAACCAAGAAAGAGGATAAAGAATAGCTCGGGCTATTCTTTGTTGTTTATTTTAAGCAAAAATGTCATTTTTTTCCTTCATTTAATTATTGCCATAATTATGTGTTATATAAAACAGGAGGTGGAATGAAGTATCAATTTAAGAAAATTTCTATTGCTGAACAAGTTAATATTTACGGTGGTAGTATATTAGCAGTCGTTACTGCTGTAGCTCCGATTGTATTTGCAGGTATAAGTACAATAGCGAATGTAGTCAAAATGTTTATGTCATCATCAGGTGAAACAAAAGTTGGAAATAACTCGATTAAATGAAACGATAATAATCAAAAATCAGAATCTGCAACTCAATACAAAACAATTTATTTAAGTTATTAAGCCCAGGGGTAAAAAATGCTTTTATTTTAGTATTTTTGTACTATAATGACATTGTTACTTTTTGTAACCATTCTGAACGGGTCTTCAAGTATATTTATTATCACCCTTAAGATGAGCCACAAAAAACAGGAGATTAATAGACATGTTAGCTATTATTGAAACTGGAGGCAAGCAAATTTTAGTCAAAGAAGGACAAACAATTTTCATCGAAAAAATTGAAGGTGAAGAAGGTTCAGTTGTAAAATTTGACAAGGTTTTACTAGTTGGTGAAAAAATTGGTAAACCATATCTTGAAAAAGCATATGTTGAAGGAGTAATCCAAAAACAAGGCAAAAGCAAAAAAATCATCGTATACCGTCACAATGCTAAATCTACACACAAAAGAAAACTAGGACATCGTCAACCATATACACGTGTTGAAGTTAAAAAGATTGTAGGGTAATAGAAAATGGCAAAGACAAAAGCTGGTGGATCAACTAAAAACGGTCGTGACAGTCGCGGCCAAAGATTAGGCATCAAGCTAGGTGATGGTCAATTCTGTACAGCAGGGTCAATTATTTTCCGTCAAAGAGGAACAAAAATTTTCCCTGGTACTAATGCAGGTATTGGTAAAGATGACACAATTTATGCTTTAATTACAGGATACGTAAAATTTGAAAAACGTAGAAATCGTACATATGCCTCAGTATATGAAACAAGAGTTGTTACACCTAAAAACAACTAAATATAAAAAAACTGGTTTTCCGGTTTTTTTATATTCATTTAATTGAATTTTTATACAAATTATGAAGATTTTTTCCTTTTTTATAGATTTTAGAACTTTATGGCTTATAAACTATGGAGGTTAAAATGAATGAATTATTAGTATATCTTTCCTATGTAAATAAAGGAAACAATTATGAAATTTTTAAAGACTTAGTCAAAAAAAGAAAAGTGGGCGAAAGTCATATAAAGCAAGTTCTCAACATTTTAGAAAAAAATAATATTAAATATATAACTGTTTTTGACGACCAATACCCTGAAGAATTAAAACTTTTAAAATATTCTCCTTATGTGCTTTACTACAAAGGTAAATTAAGTTTATTGAACCGAAAAAAAATCACTTTAACAGGAGATTTGGATAATGAAAGAGTGAAATCTTTTATTAATAATTCCTTGAATAAATTCATGTCGGAGTTTGTGTTAGTTACTAGTGATTTTACTAAAATTGATCGTGAAATAGCACAACTATATCAGTCAACTAATAAAGGAGTAATACACGTTTTAGTTAGCGGTCATGATTTTATAGATATTAACGCAGAACTAAATAATTCTTTATATATTTCTCAATATCCGCCTTATGTTAATCCAAAATATATAAGATTTAAAGAAAGAAATATATTGATTGCCTCAATTAGCAAGTTTTTGGTAATCTATGGTGCAAAACAAGGGTCCGGGATAATTAATCTTGCAAATAATTTTGTAGATTTCAATAAAGAAGTTTATTGTTATCCAGGCTTAAACATCGATGAAGCAACAAATTTTTTAATAAAAAACGGCGCAAATTTAATTACGCATGTAGCTGATGTGATTGATTATTAATTTAAATTTAAAAATCCTAAAAATTCAAATCTGGTAAAAAATGTGTTTATTAATAGTGCAGAAAGTAAATAAAAACCTTATTTTAGCTTAATAATTAGACTTAAAAAGCGTTTTTTAGTATATAAAATTTAATTTACAAAAATAAATATAAAAGTTTTATTTGTAATTATAATATTCATATGAACGATCAAGGGAAAATTACTAAAAAATCTGAACCATTAGCGGTCAGAAAAGTTAATCAAAAAATTAAAGAATATAAAATGGGGGCTCACGCCTATAACCTTGAAAATCCTCACGAAAAAGATGTTAAACAAAAAAGAGTGCAACAATATTTCATTAGAACTTGCTTCATGTTTTTAGCAGCATTCATGTTTAACTTTGGAGCAGTAGTGTTTCTTCAACGTTCAGAAACCATTCCGTCAGGACTATCGGGTGTGCCAATGTTGATTTCGTTGATTTTTCATCAAACGAAACCATTTTTTGGTCTTATGTATTTAGCGTGCAATATTCCTTTGTTTTTTATTCTGTGAAAAAAAACAAAGTTATCATTTAATTTACACACATTAGAATTCATGATTTTTCAAACTTTAATCAACTTTGTGTTAACGGGCGGTAATGAGGGCAATACTGTTGCAGATTGATTTCATAATGTATTTAATGTTGCGCCGGGTTGAGAAAGAACTGTGTTAATCGATGGTGTACATTATGAAAATCCGGTAACATGACCAATTTTAGCTAACGGGTTAATTGGTTCCCTGTTTGTTGGTATTGCTATTTCTCTGGCATGAAAATCGGGCGGTTCAACAGGCGGAACCGACATTGTTGCTTACTTTTTTTCAATGAAAAAACAAAAGAGTGTTGGAGGGATATTAACAATTGTATCGCTTGCCACATCAATCACATTTTTAATTATATTTGCATTCGCTCAACCGCACAATGAATCGATTGTTATAGTTTATAAAAAAATTGGGGATAATCATTATGTTACTTATATTAGTTCAGGCAAACGTGTAATAATCGGAATGAGAGAAATCACTTCATTTGTTTATATCGCAGCTGTTAACGGCTTAATATCTGTGCTTTATCCTAAATATAAAAAAGTGAATGTTGAAATTTCTTGTGTCAAATCATTTGACAAAGTTATGCAATATTTTAACGATATCAACTACTGACACTCTTATTCAATTTATGCGACAACAAGCGGATATTCTGGTGAAAAAGTTTACAAAATTAATACAACGATGTTGTTATTAGAAACTAAAAATATTATTCAAGATTTAAGAGTTATTGATCCTAAAATATGAATAAGCATTAAACCAATATTAAAAATTCACGGTAACTTCAATACACGTTTCGTTGATGATAATTAAAAGGCAGATTAAGCCTTTTTTTATTTAAAAAATGCGCTTGAAGCGCATTTTGGTATTTATTATTCGCCATCTGGAATATCTAGTTCAACTTGTTCATCATCCACAAGTTTTTTAGCTTCCGCTAATTCTAGACTGAAGAATGTTGTAATTCCACGGTTTTGCATAGTTGCACCAAATAGAGAGTCAACTCTTGACATTGTTCCGTGACGGTGTGTAATAACTATAAATTGAGTTTTTTCTTTTAACTCTTGTAGATATTCAGCATATCTTACGACATTAGCTTCGTCAAGCGCCGCTTCAACCTCATCTAATATACACAATGGAAGTGGGCGAGCTTTCAGAATACCAAATAGCAATGATATTGCAATCAGAGATTTTTCTCCACCAGAAAATAATTTAAGGTTCGCAATGTTTTTTCCTGGAGGTTGAGCTTTAATTTCAATACCTGATTCCAATATATCATTAGGGTCAGTTCAATATAATTCGGCGCGTCCACCACCAAGCATTGTGGCAAAAACTTCGTTGAATGGACCATTAACATCGTTAACAATGTTCACTAATCTAGTGGTAATAACTTTATCAATGTCAGCAATAGCATTTTCAAGAGTTTGTTTAGCTTCAGAAAGTTCCCTTTCTCCTTCGGCTAACTTATTGTATCTTGCTTCTTCTTCAATTAATGTTTCAAGAGATTCAATATTAACTGAACCTAATTTATCGATTTCTTCTCTTAGGGTTCAGACAAAGTCTTCTGCATCTTCTTGATTCATAACTAAATTGTATTGTTCCGCAGCGGCTTCAAATGTCATTTTATATTGACTTGCTAGACGCTCTCTTGATTGATCTAATAGCATCTTAGATTTATCTTTTTGAGTCAGTTTTTGAGCGAATGATTGAATTAATTTATTAAGAGTTGAACTATAGTCATTTTTAACAATGTTTAGTTGGTCTAAATCAATGGTTAAACTTCTAATTCTTTTTTCTTTTGCGTTTAATTCTGAAAGTAAAGTTACTTTACGAGTGTTTAAAAGTTCTACATCAGCTTTAGAATTTGCTAATGAAGATTCTTTTTCTTCGCTTAATTCAACAATTCGAGCGTTTAAATTCGATAATTTTAGATTTAACTCATCTAAAGTGAATTGTTCATTAACTTTTTTACTTTTTAAGGTTGAAATTTCATTTTGCAATGATGTTGCTAAATCAAAAGCTTGTTTTCTTTTGTTTTTAACTTCATTTAATTTAGTGATAGCCAGTTGTATTTGAGCATTTAATCCTGGAATAAGTTTTTTTAGTTCTTCAATTTTTTCTTCGAATCCTAATAAGCTTTGTGTTTGAACTTTTGCTCCACCAACAATAACACCACCGGCTCTTATTGTATCGCCTTCTAACGTTACAATCATATAACGACGTTCAAGTATGTTTGAAATTTTATTGGCTTGCTCGATGTCAGATGCTACGATAACATTGCCAAGTAAGAATTTTTTAAGTATTTCGTACTCAGGAGCAGAATATACCAATTCAGATGCTACGGCAACGAAACCGGGATGACCTTGAACTGCAAGCAAATGATCGTCTCTAACAGATTTTGGTTGAATTGATGAAAGAGGGATAAAAGTTGCACGACCACCATCGTTTTGTTTTAAGAAGTTAACAGCTTTAACAGCGGTTTCGGATTTATCGACAACTAAATGTTGTGCTGCGCTGCTTAAAATAACATCAATAGCACGCAAGTATTCATTATCAACTTTAATTAAATCAGCAACAGTACCCTTTAAAGGTTTTCCAAAGTATGCTTTATTTTCCAAAATAGTCTTGGTTCCTTTATAAAGCATCGTGTTTCCTTCGCGTTGTTGTTCTAAAACGTGAAGATGAGTTCTTACCTTAACTAGGTCGCTATCCTTTTTATTTTTTTGAATGTTCAATAATCCAACTTCTTCATCAAGTTTTGCGATTTCTACGTTATTTTCTTGATATCTTAAATTTAACACTTCCATTTGTCTTTCAATATTTTTAATATTTCCAGTGTGTTGTGTTGCTAATTTTTGAAAAGCTTTAATTCTCTCTTCGACGCTTACTTCGATTTCGCCTTGAGCAATCAATCTTTCACGAGCGGTTTCCTTTGCTAAGACTAAGTCAATGTTACGAAGTCTTTCTTCAACTTCTTTTAATTCTTTGCTTAATAGATCAGCATTTTTTTGTTCTTCAATTCTAAATCCAGTATTTTGTGAAATTTTAGCTTCGGCTTCCTTGATTCTTTCTTCAAGGTCAATTTTGGTTTCAGAAACTCCTTCAAGCTCTTGAGTTAGGCTTTCATATGTTGCACCGTAAGTTTTAATATTATGAACTAATAAACCAACTTCAACTTCTTTTAATTCTTCTGTTTTAGCAATATAAATTTTTGCCTTCTCGGCTTGTTTTCTTAAAGGTATTAGTTTTCTTTCGATTTCAGCAATAACTAATGTTATTTGATCCAAACCTTCTTGAGTTTTTGCTAACTTGCTTAAAGCTTCTTTTTTCTTGAATTTATACTTTGAAACTCCGGCAGCTTCTTCAAAAATTGCTTTACGTTGTTCTGGTGTTGATTGAGCAATATCTGAAACTGTCCCTTGAGAAATAATAGCTAAAGAAGATTTTCCAATTCCTGATTCCATAGCTATTTCCAATATGTCTTTTTGACGACATTCTTCACCGTTTAAATAATATTTATTTGTGCCGTTACCTCTTTCAAGAACACGGGATATTGTAAATATTTCATGAGGTATTGAATTTTGACCATCTTTATTATCAAATGTTAATGTAACTTCTGCACGATCCAGTGGCTTTGCGGTTTGAGAACCTTGGAAGATAACATCATCCATTTTATCTCCCCGTAATTCTTTAGCACTTCTTTCCCCAAGAACCCATCTTATTGCGTCATTAATATTAGATTTACCAGAACCATTAGGACCAACGATTCCAGCCACTCCTCCATCAAATCTTAAAGAAATTGGATCGGCAAACGATTTAAACCCGTGGGCTTCAACTTTTATTAATTTCATTTTTCCTCCGTTTTGAATAATTCAAGGTTATTCATCAGTATTAGCAAGTTTTGATAATGCATTTTTAGCAGCTTGCTCTTCTGCTTCCAACTTGTTTTTACCTTCACCTTCACCATAAATGTTGTTATCATGTATAGCTTTTGAGTGAAAAGAATTTGAATCATTTTGAGTTGTATTATAAGTCACTGAATTTCTCGAAAATGATTGGATGTATTCTTGGAATAATGTTTTAGAGTCTTTGAGATTAGACTCATCTATTTTTGTTTTAAATAATGTTTGCTGTAAAAAACTATTTACTTTTTGCAGACCTTGATCTAAAAATAATGCTCCTATAAACGATTCAAAGATATCCGCTCCAACTTTTACTGATTTTAGAATTTCTTCGTGCATTAATCCAGGTCCGGTTAGAAGAAATTGTTTAAGGTTTAATTTTTCGCTTAAATTATTGAGACTTTTAGTTGATACTAATTTAGTTCTCATTAGTGATAAATTTCCAGGGTTACTATTTTCATATTCTCTATATAAATATATTGAGGATAAGAATTGTAGAATTGAATCTCCTAAAAATTCCATACTTTGATAATCTTCGAGTTGTTTATTTTTATTGGTTTTGGCATAGCTTGGGTGGGTAAAAGCAACAGCATAATATGACATTTTTTTAGGTAAAATTGAATATTTGTTTAAAAATGCAAAAAATTCTTCTGTAGCTTTTTTATTCATTTAAATCCTTTACAGATTCTTTTACCTTGGTTAGAACATCGTTTTCTAACGCAATTTTAATTTGATTCAATGCTCCGGTGTATGCTTTATCATCACTACTACCATGTGATTTTATTGCGACACCATTTACTCCAACAACTCATGCAGCCCCAACATTTCTGTAGTCTAATGTTTCTGCAACGTCATTGAATGCGTTTTTTGCTAGCATGTAGCCTAATTTTCTTATTGGTGAAGCCAATATCTTGCTTTTTAATAATGATTTAAAACTTAAAATTGCTCCCTCAAGACTTTTTAAGACTAAATTACCACCATAGCCATCAATAACCGCAACGTCACAAACCGCATTCAGTATTTCGCGTGGCTCTCTAAAACCAATGTAATTTATTGTTTTGGATTCATTTAACATTAAATGCGCTTGCCGAATGATTTCCAAACCTTTATTATCCTCGGTACCAATATTTATCAAACTGACACGAGGTGTTTTAATTTGCAACATAATTTTTGCGAAAACATTCGCAATGTTGGCTCACTCAACTAAATATTCAGGTTTAGTATCTATATTTGCACCGACATCTAACATTAAGAATTTTCTTCCCGTTATAGTAGGCATTATCGGCATAAATGCTGCTCTTGACACGTTTTCTAAACGTTTTAGTTTAAATGTATTTAAAGCTAGATACAAACCGCTATTGCCTGAACTTAAAACAGCATCAGCTTTATTATCTTTAACTAATTCAATAGCGATATTCATTGATGTTTCTTCGTGGAGCGAAGCTCTGATATTTTCAGGATTTAAAGCAATTTTATCATTGTCTATTATTGAGATATTTTGGGGTTTTTCTTTAATGCCAGGTACATCAATGTTTCGAATTTCATTTTTGGGCCCAACTAAAATAATTTCAAAATTTGGGTTTTGTAAAGCAAATTGATACGACGCGACGACGCCGGCTTTTATTCCATTATCATTGCCGTTTATATCAAATGCTATCGTATATTTTTTAGTTTTATCAGCCATAATTATTCAAATCCTATAATGAAGTGGTAATTTGGTTGTGCTCCATTTACGATTTCTACCTCTACATCATAACGGCTTTCGATAAAGTTTTGAATTTCGTTCGCATCCATTTCAGAGATGTCATTCCCATAATAAATAGTTATTAATTCATGATCTGGTTTAATTGTTTTCTTTAGTAAGTCTTTAGTTGCCTCAATGTATGAGGGTTGACAAGTCACAATTTTATGATCTGTTAAACCAATAAAATGTCCTTCTTTAATCTTTACATTGTTTAGTTTTGTTGTTCTTGTGGCTTGTGTTATTTCACCAGTTTGAACAGTTTTGATAGCTTCAGTTAATAAATCTAGGTTTTCTTCTGCGCTTGATTCGTGATTGAAGTTTAACATCGCACTTATGCCTTGAAGTTGGCTTCTTGATTGAATAATATAAACATTTTTATTATTAATTATTTTACCGGCTTGTTCAGCTGCTAGGAATATATTTGAGTTGTTAGGTAGAACAAAAACATTTTTAGCATTAACTGAATTAATCGCATCAACAATATCTTGAGCAGATGGGTTTTGCGTTTGACCGCTTTCAACAATTGCATCACAACCTAATTCCTTCATTCTTGAAATAATTCCATTACCTAGGTTACATGAAATAATTGCGCATTCTTTTTCGTCCTCATCACTTGAACTGATAATTACGTTTTTATTTCTTGCTTGCTCAGCTTGTAAGCTCATATTCTCTGATTTAATTTTGATGAATTCCCCATATTTTTGACCAAAATTCAATAATTCACCAGGTTTTAATGTGTGGCCATGAACTTTTACAATTTCGTTATCTTGTACAACAACTAAACTTGTAGCAATTTTGCCAACAGATTTTTCGAATTGAGTTTTTTTGAATTCGTCTACTTCATTTAATTCAATAATAAACTCTGTACAATAACCGAATTCACCTTCGTATACTTCACCATTTTGAATAAACGAATCTGATGATGAATTATTTTCTACGATTTGAACTGGTTGTCCTTTTAAGAATGAATTCATTCCAGCGATTATTGAGTAAAAACCTTCTCCGCCAGAGTCGGTTACGCCAACCTCACGTAAAATTTTTAATTTATTAGGTGTGTTATCACATGATTTTCTTGCAAATTTTTCTGCTAATTCAAAAAATACCTCGAATGTTGTTTTCTTGTCTACAATTTTTTCTAGCTCTTCGGTCGTTTCTCTAATTACGGTTAAAATTGTACCTTCAATTGGTTTTAACACTGAACCATATGCTTTTTCGGTAGCTTTTTTAAATCCATTTAGCAGTCCTTCGACATCAACGTTTGTTTTGCCTTCGAACGCCATTGAGAAACCTTTGAAAATTTGACTTAAAATAACTCCCGAGTTTCCACGAGCACCAAATAACATACTTTTACTAAATTTTTGAGAAACTAATCCCAAATCATTTGAATCGCGGTTAATACCATCTATTGCTGATTTAACTGTCGATGACATATTTGTCCCTGTATCTCCATCTGGGACCGGGAAGACATTCAAGGCATCGATTTTATTTTTATTATTTATTAAGTTGTTTGCACCTGATAAACACAGATCATAGAAAATTTTACCGTCTAATTTATTAATCATTATTTAGACCTCCTATAAAAATATTTAGTTTTCCTAATTTTTGGTTATTCTTTCTAAGAGCAAATCTTAGCAAAGAATGTATTGATGACACAATATTTTTGCAATTACTATTTTTAATTAATGTTATAGTTGCGGTAAAATCCCATGTCGTATCATATTGATTTATTATGACGCATTCAGGACATTGATTCGTCTCATCTTGCTTGCATTGAATACTATAGACACCCGGCGTAGATTCCAAAATATCTATAAAAATCTTGCTGACTTCTGATTTATTCACGTCGCCTCCGTTTTATTAAATTAATATCTTAGCTTTAGAGTTGAATCTTAATTTAAAACTAAGTTTTTATATTATATAATTAATTTAATTAATTGGAGAAAATTATGGCCGAAACAATCGAAAAAGTTATTGTAGTTAATATTTCGGATTCTCCAACAGGTTCATTAGACGGACTTGTTGATTTTTTTGGTCCCGATGGCCCAATCAGGCTATTGGCAAAAGGGATTAATAAACCGGAATCAAAAAACAGAGCTAATTTATTATTGGGTTCGTGTGTGGAAATTGAATATTTTAAAGCGAGACAAAAAGGTTCAATCGGAAGGCTAAAAAAATCAACAACATTATACTCACTAGATTATTCAAATAACTTGAACTTAGTCTTTTTAACTAGATGTTTAAAAATCGTAAAATCAATAAAATCCAAATCTTTAGCAGTTTATAATGCATATTTTCAAATTATTCACCGACTAGGTGAAGGATTAAACAGGAGATTATTGTTATTTATTCTTGCACAATCACTGAATTATTATGGTATTGCCCCAATAACGACAAAGTGTTGTGTGTGCTCTAGTTCATTTAATTTATGTGATTTTAGCTATTATCAAGGTGGTTTTTTATGTTCGAAACACAGTGTAAAACCAAGATGAAACAAAGAACTAAAATCAATTTATTATTTGTTTAGTGACCTAGAAAAATTCTTAGCTATATCAAACGATGCAATAGTAAATTATTTATATGGTGAATTATTAGATCATTTGCATAATAACGGGATTTCTATTAATTTTTAAAGAAATTAATTTTACTAATACACAGATTTTCTAGTAAAAAAATAAAATCATGAAACTCGATTACTGAATTATTTTTGTGTTAATGTTTCCTTATTTAATGTTTTATATATTACCTATTAATTGATTAAAAGGTATAATATAAAAACTTAATTAAATATAGAAATAAAAGGAGATATTTATGAAAATAGGATCTAGTTCGGTTGCTATTGAAGCAATCAAAAAACACAAGAATATTATCATTTTTCATCATGTTCGTCCTGATGGGGATTGTTTAGGTTCTCAACACGGATTAGCACAAATGATTAAAGATAATTTTCCTGACAAAAATGTTTTTACACCTGGCGATAATAATGATACATACAATTTTATGAATTATCAATTTGACCCTGTGGAAATTATTGATTTCAACGATTCGTTAGCAATTGTTGTTGATGCGTCAAGTTCAGATCGTATTCAAAACGGTGATTTATTATTAACTGATAAATTTACTGCTAAATTAAGAATTGATCATCACCCAAACGGCAGTGATGTTGAATATGATTATCTTTTCGTTGATGAACACTATGTTGCGGCAGCGGAACAAGTAGCACAAATTGCTTTCGATGCAGGTTGAAAAGTTAGTGAAAAAGCTGCTAAACATACATTTTTAGGAATAGTTACTGATTCTGGTAGATTCATGTATGCAGACACATCACCTAGAACGTATAGATTGGCCGCATTCCTACAAGAACAAGGAGGAATTGACCCTTCTCAATTACACAGAGAACTAGCAAGAAGAACTGTAAAGGATATTAAATATTCTGGATACATTCTTTCTAATTTTAAAAAACAAGGAAGAGTACTTTATTTCTTAGCAACTAAAGCTGTTCAAGAAGAATTTGGTTTCAATGATCTTAAAGCTGCAGTTTCAGTAAATGAATTAGCAAATATAGAAGATAACGCATGTTGAGCATTTTTTGTAGAACAATCAGACGGTTCAGTTCGTTGTAGATTGCGTTCAAATGGACCATTAGTTAATGAAGTCGCTAATAAATATGAAGGTGGTGGACATGCCAATGCTGCCGGATGTACAATAAAATCATTTGATGAAGTCGACCAAGTAGTTCGTGAATTAAATGATGCAATTACAAGATGGGAGGCTAAATAGTGAAAATGCAAAATACTGGCAGATGACAAGATGCCGCAAAAAAAATTGAGGAATATGACTCAATCGTAATTTTTCATCACGTTCGTCCTGATGGGGACTGTTTAGGAAGTCAGTTTGGCCTTAGAGAATTATTGAGAGAAAATTACCCTAATAAAAAAGTTTATGCTATTGGAAATTCAAACGGTTTATTCAGTAATTTTTTGAATTTAGATTTTGATGAAATTCCGTCAGATGAAATTTTGAAAAAATCACTTGGTGTTGTTGTAGATGCAAACCAAAAGGAAAGAATTTTTAATCGTGAAGTTTTGGACAAAAATTTATTTGCTGAAACATTAAGAATTGACCATCATCCAAATGAAGACGATTTAGATAAAGTTACTGTTTGATTAGAAGAAAACAGAATCGCGGCTGCAGAAATGATTGCTGAATTAGCATTTCAAATGAAGTGAAAAATTACAGAAAAAGCCGCAAATTTTGTCTTTCTTGGAATAGTTACTGATTCAGGTAGATTTCAGTTCTCTGATACATCTGCAAGAACTCACGAATTAGTTGCGCACCTATATAAAAATAATTTAAATGCAGAAAAAATATTTTTAGGACTTGCACAAACAACTTTGGAAGACTTAAAAGTTCAATCAGCTTTAATGTCATCATTAAAAACCAAAGGTCAAGTTGCATATATTCAAGTTGATTACAAAACAACATTGGGTTTAGGAAAAAAACCTAACGATATGGCTCGTCCAAATATGATAGGTAATATTAAGGGATACCCAATTTGAGTATCATTTAATGAAGAAGAAAGCGGCATGATTCGTTGTGAATACCGTTCAAACGGACCAATTGTTAGAAACGTAGCTTTAAAATGAGGCGGCGGCGGACATGACCGTGCTTCAGGTTCGATGATTTCAACCTTTGATGATGTTGAAAAAGTTATCGATGACTGTAATGAAGAAGTATTACGTTGACAAAAAGAAAATAAATAGGAGTTATTATGGCAAAATTTAATCGTATTTTTATGATTGTTACAGACGGTTTAGGAATTGGTCCTGATCGCGATCAAACAGCATTTGGTGATAAAGGGGCTAACACCATTTTATCCGCTTCAAAAAGCGCAATGTTTTTCATAGATAATTGAAAAAAACTTGGTATTGGTAACGTAACCACATTGGAAGGAAATTACCATGTACGTAAACCATTGGCATACATGTCAAGAATTCAAGAAGTTTCAAATGCTAAAGATACTTTAGCAGGACACTGAGAAATGATGGGTATCAAAACATTAGTGCCATTCCCAACATTCACCGAAAATGGATTTCCAGAAGACTTGGTTGCTGAATTATCAAAAGCATTTGATGGACGCAAAATTATTTGTAACAGAAGTGGCTCTGGAACAGAAATCATTGATGAATTTGCTCAAGAACAAAAAGAAACCGGAGCAATTATTATTTATACTTCAATGGACTCAGTTTTACAAATTGCTGCTCATGAAGAATGAATCGGATTAGACAATTTATACCGTTATGGTAAAGCTGCCAGAGAAATTTGTTCATCTAGACCAGAATGAAATGTTGGTAGAATTATTGTTAGACCTTTTATTACAGATGAAAACGGAAAATACAAGAGAACATTCAATCGCCACGACTACGCAAACCAACCACGTGAATTGATTCTAAATGATTTACAAAGAGCTGGTGTTGAAGTTGTTGCTGTTGGTAAAATTAATGATATTTTTGTTGGCCAAGGCGTTTCAAGAGCTATTCACTCAGATGGGGATGCTCATGCAATGGATATAACAATTGAAGAAGCAATGAAAGACACAGTAGACAAATTTGTTTTCACAAACTTAGTTCAATTTGACTCACACTATGGACACCGTAGAGATGTAGATGGTTATGCTTCAAACATTGCTTTATTAGACTCAAAAATCGGTGCTTTAATTAATGCAATGAAAGAAGACGATTTATTGATTATGACATCTGACCATGGGAATGATCCATTATATCCTGGATTCAACCACACAAGAGAAATGCTACCTTTAACTATATTCTCTAAATCATTTAAATCTCCAAAAGTGTTAAAAGATGTTGAAGGATTAGGAACAACCGGTAACATAGTCGCAAGAAACTGAAATTGTCCAATTGTTACCGAAACAGGTGATGATATCTTTGATCAATTAGTTTAATTAAATTTTCTTTAAACACGTGCAAAACGTGTTTTTTGTTTATTATACAGAGTGGTTTTCGTGATAAAATACTCCCAACAAGGAGGAATATGAATAAAACTATTTATTTAGCTGGGGGTTGTTTTTGGGGGATTGAGGCCTATTTTTCAAGAGTACCCGGAGTAATAGATTCAGTTTCTGGATATGCAAACGGATTAGATAAAAATGCAACATATAAAAATTTAAAAAATACATTACATGCTGAAACTGTGAAAGTTGTCTACGACTCAAATTTAGTATCTTTGGGAGAATTATTACTGCATTTTTTTAGATTGATAGATCCTGAATCTTTGAATAAACAAGGAAATGACATTGGTACACAGTATCGAACCGGAGTGTATTACACCGAAGGGGAAGATATTACAATTATCGAAAAAATATTTGCACTAAAAAGAAGAATATTTAAGAATTTTTGTGTTGAACTAGCACCACTAAAACATTTTATTTTAGCAGAAGATTATCACCAAGATTATTTGGAAAAAAATCCTGGCGGTTATTGCCATGTGAATTTAAACACAGATTATAATCTTGATGACAATGAAAATAAAATCTTGAAACAAATAAACAATGAGCTTGCTTTATCCGAATTAAGCTTTGAAGTTTTAAAAAATAACGCAACAGAAAGACCTCATACATCAGAATTGAATAAAGAATATAGACGAGGCATTTATGTTGAACAAATTAGCGGTGAAGCATTATTCTCGTCAAGCGATAAATTTGACGCAGGCTGTGGCTGGCCTAGTTTTTCTAAACCCATTTCAAAAGGAAGTGTTGAATATTTAGAAGATAATTCGCATAATATGGTGCGTACAGAGGTAAGATCTGGTGAAGGAAACAATCATCTTGGCCACGTGTTCAATGATGGCCCAAAAGACAAAGGCGGATTAAGATATTGCATTAATGGTGCAGCATTAAAATTTATTCCATATGAAGAAATGGACGAAGCGGGATATTCAGAATATAAAAAATATTGTGAATAAAAACAAAAACCGGTGTGTTATTCCCGGTTTTTTAAATTCAGCAGATTATTTCTATAATCTCTATAATTATCAAGTGTTCCATATTTTTTAATATGAATTCTGTCCTCAATTACTGTAGTTAAAAATATAAGGGCATTAAAAATCAATAACATAATAACCAACATTGTTCGACCAACTACCAATGAAATATAGTAATTATGCGCTTCAGCAATTGTCATATTTTTTGCTAATGAATAAGATTTTTCATCAAAACCAAAGACCATTAAGAAGTCAGCAATTGGCACAATTGTTTGAGCCAACATTGCCAGTCCGACAAAAATCACCGTGACATAGGCAAAGAAATTGAAAAAGCGTTGTTTGTGTTTTATTTCTACTTTATTGGTTTTTTTATTTTTTATTGCCCCAAGTATCGCAAATGCGATAAAAACAAAAGTAAATACAGTTATTCAGTTTGCTATTAAATCTGTAAAAGCATACAATCTGGACATTGCCTTAAATGAGTCACTACTATAAATTAAGTAAGACTCATTAACCGGAAGATATAATTGAGCACCGATAATAGTGAATATAATATTTGAACCCAAACCGATTATTAATGAGTATATTACGCCAAAAACTGGTTTGTTTGGATTTAGTTTTCCAATAGATTTTTTTCAAAATGGTAATTCACCCTCGGCTAGTAGTGATTCAATAAATCTTGGCATCCACATTGCGAAACCATTTATTATCCCCATAACACCAATTGCAATTGTAATATTGATTAAACCAAAAATAATTCGACCGGTGGTTACGCCCATTAAGTTCTCAATATAACTTCTCATATTGGTAAACGACCCACCATTAATTGACATTGAAATAGCAATTGCTACATAAATAATTGTTACAACAATTAATCCCAATGATAAAGCTAATGAAGTTTTTTCAGGTCGTTTCATTTCACTCTGCATTCCGGCTGCAATATAAAAACCATCATAAGCAAAAAAAATTGCTCCAACTGATAGAAATACCCCGATAAATCCTCCTAAACCACCATACTGAATAAATGTGCTACCCGTTTTAATATTAAATTCATGCTGTTTAATTCCTAAACTTATTTCGCTTACACCGCCTTTGCCAGTAAAAGCAAGAGTAAAACCAATTAGGGTAATAAAAACCAGCGGTAAAAATTTAATACATAGAACAACGATATTGTGTGCACTACCGATTTTTGAATTTAACCCAGGGAGTAATAAGAAATATAACCCCATTAATGTTGTGATTGAAAGTCATATAAGCCAGTCATAATTCGTACCAAAGGTTAAAGCTTGTTTATTTGCTAATGCTCCAGCCCCGTCTTGAATTGCCATTATTACATACACAGGCATATAAAAAAATGTTAATGGTAAAGTTAGATAAACCATGAAATTTTTGCTTGCTTTATAAACTCATCTTGAATTAAAAATTCTATTTCATCCTATTATTGATAAATTATCATTTTTAATTCCCGCTATTTCTGTGAGTGCTAAAGCCATTGAAATAACTGCAAATGAAGCAATAATTCAACATACAATGGCTAAAATTAATGAACCTCTCGAATTTTGTAAGACTTCTTCAGATTTAAAGAAAATTCCGGCCCCAATTGAACTGCCCATTACAATCATCATTGAACTAAAAAAACTAATTTTTTTCTTAGTTGATGTTTTAGTGTATGTTTGTTTATTACTTACTTTGTTCATTGAGCACCTCGCATATTAGTTTGAATTATACCAAAAACGATTTTTTTGAAGTTAGGTTATTTTTAAACGATATTTTTTACTTTTATGACTATAAATTCAATATTTTGGGTAAAAAAAAGAATAATTTATTTCCTATATTTATATTTGGTATTTATATTAGAGTATAATAATTAAATATATATAAGGAAGGTTAATATGATTAAAAAGATTAAAGGCACAAGAGATTTATCTCCAGCTGAAATGAATATCCAAGAATTCATAAGAGCAACATTTATTAAGGTTGTTAGAAATTACAATTTCAACTTAATCGATACACCAATTATTGAACAAGCTCAATTATATAAACGTTCGGTAGCGGGAAGCGACATCGTTAAGAAAGAAATGTATGAATTTAAAGACAAAGGTGATAGAGAAATTGCATTAAGACCCGAAGGGACTGCTGGTTTCGTAAGAGCTTTAATTGAAAACAAGTGATATGCAACTTTAAAAACCACTAAGTTTGCATATTTTGGTCAAATGTTTAGATATGAGCAACCACAGAAAGGACGCCAGAGACAATTTTACCAAGCTGGCGTTGAATCGATTGGGGAAGCTAACGTTTACACAGATGCTGAATTAATTATTTTAGCGCATTCTATATTGCAAATTTTAGGATTGAGTTTCATACTGAAAATTAATTCAATCGGTGACTTTGAATCGAGAAATAATTATCAAAAGGAATTAAAAAAATATTTAGAGCAATATCAAGACCAATTAACGGAAGACTCTAAAGCTCGTTTAGAAGGTAATGTTTTAAGAATTCTAGATGACAAGGTTGATGGAAATAAAGACTTTGTTAAAAAAGCGCCAAAAATTAATAAATTTTTATCTGAATCAAGTAAAAATCAATTCCAAAAGTTGGTTCAAATATTGGATGAAGCAGGAATTAACTACCAGATTGATTACTCATTAGTAAGAGGTCTTGATTATTATGATGAAACTGTTTACGAATTCGTTTCTACTGCTCAGAATACCGGGAGTCAATCGACGTTGATTGGTGGAGGTAGATATTCTAATTTAATTAAAGAATTAGATGGACCAGATTTATGCGCTAGCGGTTGAGGGTTTGGTGTTGATAGAACTGCTGAAATTTTAACTGAGCAAAATTTAGAAATCAATAATGATGATGTTGAAGTTGTAGATATTTTGATTGCTTCAACACAGGAAAAATACTTAACCCCTTTATTTTGTTTATCAAACGAATTAAGATCCTATGGCATCAAAATTGAATACTTAAAAGATGTTTCAAAAAGTAAAAAGATTTTTGATAAAGCCAAAAAATTAGGCGCAAAATATGTTATTTTAGACGATTTGTTCGATAATAATGAACTAATTGTTGTAAAACACATTGAGACAAATGACAGGATTTACTTTTCATTAACAGAAGAAGGATTTGTGGATTTACTAGATTTCCTAGCCGAATCTGGATTGCAAAGTGTACAAGACTTAGAATTATTTCTTGAATAAATACATAGGAGAAACAAATGAGTAATAAAGCAAGCCAAAATATAGAAACATGAAAAAACGATTTACTTGACTTAACATACAGAAATAAAGCGTTGAATTATTCACTAAAGACATCAAAAACGCAATCGAAATTAGAAGTTATTTGTCCAGACTTAAAAACAATATTAGATTACGTTGGTTCTGAGAAGATAGAAATCGCTAATTTAAGTTTTGATTCTGAGTTTAATGAACAGCAAAAAAACTTAAAAATAGTTAAATTAGATGATGTGATAGACAAAATTGGCGCTTGCAAACCCAATACTCTTTATTCAAACGTTGACTACGAAGACCAAGCAATAATATTGAAAAAGATTAACAAAAAATATCTAGATTTTATTGATCAATATTCAATTAATACATTGTTTTTAAGTTTTGGTCTTTTAAAGTGAAGCGAAGCAGAAAATAATACTTCTATTTCCGGGTTTGTTTATTCACCCTTAATGTTTCTTCAAGCAAATTTGAAATCAAAGAATTTAAAAAATCAAACACAGTATCATGTGCTTTTTGATGATGAATTTACTTTAACTCCAAATTTAGCACTAATCAGAAAACTTTCAGTTATTTATGGTATTAATATAGATATTAATGCTATTGATAACTGTGAAAATAATTACGCTAAGTACAATAATTTTGTTGAACAACTAACAACTAATTTTAGAAGTAATGATTGGCAAATAGATAACCGCATATTTTTAGATACTTTCAGTTTTTCAAAAATCAATATGTATGTCGATTTAGATGAAAATGAAGATAAAATAGTTGAAAATGAATTTATTAAGGCACTTTCAAATGAAGAAAATGATGGCATCAATGATTTTGATATTATCAATGAAGACAATGTTGAAACTAAAATCGATATTAATGAATACTATCATGTTCTTGATTCTGACTCATCACAGGAAGTTGCAATTCAATCTGCAATTCAAGGAGAAAGTTTCATTTTGCAGGGTCCTCCAGGAACTGGGAAGTCACACACAATTACAAATATCATTACTGAATTATTAGCCAGAAACAAAAAAGTTCTATTTGTGTCAGAGAAAAAAGCGGCTTTGGATGTTGTTTATAATAACTTGAAAAAAATACAATTAAACGATTATGTTATTCCTATTCATAGTTTAGATTTAGATAAAAAAGCAATTTTGAAGGATTTGGATGACACTCTTGAAAAAGGTAAACTGAATTATCAAGTTGCAAGTGATCCAATATCTAAATTTACTAATGATTATCTAGCCATAGTAGAGAGACTTAAAAAATATGGCTGAGAACTTTTAAAATTAAGAGCGCCTTTAAATAAAAGCTTATATAAAATGATTGGAAATTTTTATAAATTCGATAAGGTTTCAAATCTACAATTCAATATCAATAATTTTCTAAATATTGATTCTGAAAAGCTAGATGAATTAAAAATTAATATTAAAGAATTACAAGATTACATCAATCATTTTGATAAAAACCCAATTTTGAATGTCTGATGAGGGCTAAAATTAACTAGGTTAAGCGAAATCGAAAAAGAAAACTTCTTTTCACTAATTGAAATTATTGGTCGAAACATTGATGTTGTATATTCTGACTTGACAAATAATCATAAATTTATTACGTTTAATGATGTCTCTTATATTAAGAATATCAAATTTCTTTTTGAATTATTCACTCATTTAATGAGTATACAAGGAAAAATTGATACATCTGTATTTCAAATAAACAATTATGACAATGAAATAGCTCAATATTCAAATATGACTTTAAATCTAGAACAAAAAATTAAATTATTAGAGAAAAACAAGAATATTTTTAGAGAATCAATTATTTCGGAAAATATACTTGAATTTGAAACAATTTTTAACAAGTATCATAACAAGTCATACAGATTCTTAGTTTCTAAGTGGCATAAAGCTAAGAAAATTATCAAAAAACATTTCTTGACCAAAGATAAATCAGTCATTGAAAATGTTCTACCCGATTTAATTGAATTAAAAAGATGTGAAAATAATTTTTGGAGTTCTTATAATAATTCTAATTTCAAACCCAAAAACAAAAATTTACAATATTTACAATCTATATATAAAATGATTGTCTTTGCTTCAAAAACTAAACTTTTTTCTGCAATTTCTGATTTTTCAATAGATATACAAAAAATGGTTTATATTTTTAATGAAGACATACGCTATAGAAATGAATTATTGAACAGTTTAAACAAATTGAAAAAGTTTCAAGATGATTTCAAGAGAATTTCAGATGTTTTTGACGAAAATATTGCTAATTTCGATTCATTAAGTAAAAATGATTTAAAAATAAAATTATCTCAATTTGCTGTTTATAAAGACGATTTTACTTCAATGTTATCCCTTGTATCTTCAATCAATAATATCAAGAAATATTCGTTAGATGATTTTGTTGAAAAAGTGTTAAATGGCAATTACAGAAAAAATCTTTTTGAAATATTTATGAAAAGATTTTACAAAATATTAATAGATCATTTTATTAATGAGTGCTTTGTTGATTTTAATGGTTCTAAACTTGAAACCTTAAGAGATAATTTTATAAATGTTGAAGCGAATGTTCAACAATTAGCAAGAGCGAAAATTATTGCAAATTTAAACAACAATATTCCAAATGCTTCAGGTTTGGGTTCCAAAAATCTTGAGGTTAAAATATTGAAGTCTGAAGTAAATAAATCAAGAAATAGAATGTCCTTTAAAAAATTGTTTGAAAAAATACCAAATTTAATGTTGCAATTAAAACCTTGTTTAATGATGTCTCCCTTATCTGTTAGTGCTTATTTAAAAGATAGTGATATTTTGTTTGATACAGTAATTTTTGATGAGGCATCACAAGTCAGACCGGAAACCGCTATTGGTGCAATTAGCCGCGCAAAACAAGTTATTATTGTGGGTGATTCAGAACAATTGCCGCCAACTAATTTCTTTAACACAATAGATCAAAACGATTATATTGATGTTGATGATGAAAATGATATCTCGGTTAAAGGTTTTGATTCAATCCTTGATATGTCTAATATTGTTTTAAAAACCATTAAATTAAGATGACACTATCGCTCACTTTATGAAAATTTAATTTATCCTTCAAACAAGGAAATATATCACGATTTAATAACATTCCCTTCATTAACCGAACCAGGTAAATACGAATCAATTAATAAAATCAAAGTTGAAGGCGTGTTAGTCGACCGTAAAAATGAAGTGGAAGCTGATAAAACTGTTGAAATTATCAAAGATATCATTGATACATACGGTTCTAATGTTACACTAGGTGTTGTGACCTTTAATACCGAACAACAGTTATTGTTAGAACGAAAAATCGAGAAATTTAAGCAATCTAATCCAATGTATAGTAGCTTTTTTGATCGGGATAAAGAAGACCCATTTTTTGTTAAAAATATTGAAACTGTTCAAGGCGATGAAAGAGAATTCGTTATCATAAATTCAGTTTACGGTCCTGATGAAAATGACAAGATTTCTATGAGATTTGGTCCTATTAATCACGATAATGGCTATAAGCGTTTAAATGTTGCCTTTACACGCGCAAAAAGAGGCATAGTTATTATTACTTCATTGGACGCTAGTGATATCGATTTAAATAGAACCGACTCAAGAGGCGTTAAATTTCTTAAAAAATATTTAGAAATCGCAGAATATGGTATCGACAAAACTGTTGATTACGTAAATGATTTTAATTCTTTTGATTCGCCTTTTGAAGAAGAGGTTTATAGAGAATTAACTAATGCCGGATATAAATTAAAAACTCAGGTCGGGTGTTCAGGATTTAGAATTGACTTAGCTGTTGTTGACCCAACAAACCCAAATAGATTTATCCTTGGTATTGAATGCGACGGAGCAACATATCACTCTTCTAAAACGTCTCGTGATAGAGATAGATTAAGACAACAAGTTCTTAATAGTCGTGGTTGACAAATTCACAGAATTTGATCTACCAGTTGATTTACAAATAAAAAAGCAGAACTCAATGCTATATTAAAAAAATTGAGCGACATTAAGAATGGTAAGGATCATCCATACAATATTCCGTCTAAAAACTCGGAAATTGCCTCGAATTCATTTTTGAACGTGACCGAGAAACAAAACTTAGAATTAAATTTCGATGTACTTCCTGAGTTCAATAACGAGCAAATAGCCGAAATAGTTAGAAATTATCACATATCAAACTTTGCATCTTCAATAGATCTTTCCCATACACTAATAAGAATCGTTAAAGATTTATTGGTTAAATATCAAGTTATACACTCGTCTATAGTCAAGCGAATATTGACTTTCTTATGCAATCGTCAATCATTTACTTCATTTGTCAAAAGATTTTATGATTCATTCCTTAGATACTCAAGCGATATAGCTCATTTGAATGGAGAATTCTTCATACATCCCAACCTAAACTGTGAAAACATCACCTTCAAAAAAGGTGAGACCCAAAGATCGCGCGAGACCGTTCACTATTATGAATATGTTCATTTGGTAAAAACTATATTGCAAATGGTTAATTCTATTGAAAAAGATTCATTAATTAGAATTATTAGTGAGCAATTAGGTTACAAATCTCTAAATTCAAAAAACAAAGAATATTTTAATAAAACCTTAGAAGATTTAGTTGATAACAATATTATTACCAATCAAGACGATGTTTATCATCTTAATTAATAAAAAAACACCCCGAATGACGCACATGTCTCGGAGTGCTTTTTTATGCGGCATAAAGCAAGAAAACCGCATAGGTTTACGTGTTTCACTTTCAGGATTGTTGGTACCATTTCGTGCACAATCGGATATCTTCACGTTTCCAATCGCGTTTAAAATTTATTTAAATTTAATTTTCACTAATAAAATTTGAACGAACCCGACCAAGTCAAATTATTAGGATGATATATTATGCGCTTTGCTTTAGAAAGGCATTAGAAAATTGCGACGATTTATAAACAAATATACTATTAATGAAATATAAATAAATTGTGTTTTTTGAATCTTGCTGGTATAAACACGACTTTATTTTATAATTCCAACAAATTTGTGATAATTATTTTTTATAATTTATTTCATTTCATAATGGTAATGTTTCCAATCTTACAAAAATGTGGATATTTTGCAAATTTTTATGAGTTAAACAAAAAAATGCACCTAAATGCATTTTAATTATAATCGCCATCTCATTCGAACTCATATTCAAATATTCTAACGGTATCCCCTTGTTGGATGCCCTTTTTAATAAGATCATCTCAAACACCTATTTTCTTTAAAATGTTATTAAATCTAAGTAGGTTGTCATAACTTACTAATGGGATTTTATCGTATAGTTTCTGGATTCTTGGTCCAGAAATTTCGAAATATCCTGCGTAAGGGTTGATAATTTTATATTCCTCTTCAAGTGAGATTTCGACGACTTCGTCCTCTTGAACTTCTTCGATTGGTTTTAATTTGTTAGCTTCAATTAAGTTTCATAATTCTTTCTTAACTTCGTCTAAATTATTCATGTCTAAAGCTGAAATTTGAACTATTTTAACATTTGGGTATTTTGCAACAAATTTTTCGTAATGTTCTTTAAATTGCGGTAGATCATTTTTATTTGCAATTACCAATTGAACTTTGTTTTCTAAATGTAAGCTATAGCTTTTTAGTTCTTCATTAATTGTTTCGAAATCTTCAATCGGATCTTTATATTCGCTACCAAAATCAATGATGTGAGCAATAACGCGACATCTTTCAATGTGTTTTAAGAATTGAATCCCCAATCCACGACCTTGAGATGCTCCTTCAATTAATCCTGGCAAATCAGCTACAACAAATGAATTATCGTAGTATTTAACCATACCTAATTGAGGAACTAAAGTTGTAAATTCATAGTCGGCAATTTTTGCTTTTGCATTTGAAATTGCTGAAAGCAAGGTACTTTTTCCAGCGGATGGTTTTCCAACAACTCCGACATCTGACATTATTTTTAAAATGATATGAGCATCGAATTTTTCGCCACGTGTACCATTTTCACAAATTCTAGGAGCGGTATTACGTGGTGATTTAAATTTCATATTACCACGACCACCTTGACCACCTCTAGCTACTAAGTATTCTTTAGGTTCGATAATATCAGCAACTACCTTGCCATTATTATAAACGACTGTACCGATTGGAACGGGAACGTATTTATCTTTTCCCGCGGCTCCATATAAATTTTTTGGTCCACCGTTGACTCCGTCATCAGCAGTTATTTTTTTGTTTCCATAAAGAGATAAAAGTGTATTTTTTCCAAGGTCACCAACGAAATAAATATTTCCGCCACGACCACCATCGCCGCCGTCTGGTCCTCCCTTGTCAACGTGTGCTTCTCTTCTAAATGAAATCATTCCGTCGCCGCCTTTTCCAGCAACTAATTGAATTTTAATTTCATCAATAAATCTAGCCATTTATTACCCCCTTACTTCAAAATAAATATATAAATTATGTTTTATTCTTTTGATGAGTTAAATTTAGATAAATAATCTAATATCGCAATACCTAAACCATGTTCCTGAACTGATCTGGTTACATATTTTGCTTTTTCTTTAACTATGTCTTTTGAATTATCCATTGCGTATGAATAATTGAAACGTTTAAACATTGAAAAATCGTTTTCTGAGTCCCCAATAACCATAACGTCATTGTTTGAGTAGTTTTTGAATATATTTTCTAACATTCATAAAATCGCTCTACCTTTTGATGCTCCGTAAGGTAAGATTTCAAGGTTCATATGTGTTTTTATTAATTTAACATCTAAACCTTTTAATAATTTGATTAATTCATCAACATTTTCGGTTGTTTCAAAATAAACTTCAATTTTCGAAACGTTTTTAATGTCTTGTCCTTCATATAATTCAAATTGGTCAAATGTTTCATATCTAAAGTAAATTCTGTTTAAAAACTCTTTATCTTCTTCTTTAAAAATATAAAAAGCATCTGAACTTCAGCCGGCTGCTGAAACTTTATGTTCTCTAAAAATATCAAAGATTTTTTTAACAACTTTTGGGTTAATGAATTCTTCTCTTACGAATTTGTAACGCTTAAAATCGTAAATTTGAACACCACTTGAACCGATTATGTAATCAGCATTAACAAGTTTTGCAAGTTTGAACATCTTAGGACAAATTGGGTTTCCAGTTGCGATATTGAAACTTAACTCGTTGTTTTTAATTATGTTTAAATTGTAGTTTGAGACGTAACCATTGCTTGTGTAGATTGTTCCGTCAACATCACTAAATACTATTGGTTTCTTTTTCATAAAAGCCCCTTTCTGCTAAATGCTAATAAATAATACATTATTTTTAAAATTTGGATAATTTTTCATTCTAATAAGTAATATTTAAGATTAAAATAGAAACGTTTCCGGTTTTTACCGAATTATTTAACTTATTTTTACTAATCAAAAATACTATTTATATATAAAGTGGTAAAATTAGTATATAAGTTTTACTTATATTAAAATAAGAAAGACGTGTACTATATAAATCACACTTTATCAGGTTTAACATCGCTTTCAAATCATAAAATTAGAAGGAGAAAATATGACACCACACATTAACGCCAAAAAAGGCGAAATTGCTAAAACAGTTTTAATGCCCGGAGATCCATTGAGAGCAAAATTTATTGCTGAAACATTTTTGGAACCAGGTTATAAATTAGTTAACACTGTTAGAAATATGTTTATTTACACAGGAAAATACAACGGTAAGGAAGTTTCTATTGCTGGATCGGGTATGGGTTGTCCATCAATCGGGATTTATAGCTATGAATTATTTGCATTTTACGATGTAGAAGAAATTATTAGAATTGGTTCAGCAGGCGCTTACGTTGCTGACTTACCTCTATATCAAACATTTTTAGCTACTGAAGCTTACGCTGATAGTGACCACTTCAGAAGATTAGTTTTAGGAGATGAATTTGCGTCTAATTTAGCATTACCATCTGCTCAACTAAATGATGAATTGAGAGCTTCAGCTAAAGCTCAAGGTATTGATTTAGCTGAAGGACGTGTTCACTCATCAGACGTTTTCTACTCAACTTTAACTGTTGAAGACAGAATTAATCAAACTAAGTCGGCATGTGTTGAAATGGAATCATTAGCATTATTTACTAATGCTGAAAAATTAGGTAAAAAAGCTGCTTGTTTATTAACCATTTCTGACAACTTGGTTACACATGAAGAAACATCACCTGCTGAAAGACAAACTGCATTTACCAATATGATGAAAGTAGCTTTAGGAGTAGCAAAATAATATGCGTATAGTCGATTTAATCGAAAAAAAAAGACTAAATAAAAGTCTTACAAAAGAAGAGATAAACTATTTAATTTCTTCGTATGTTTCTGGTGAAACACCAGATTACCAAATGGCAGCATTTATTATGGCTGTTATGTTTAATGGAATGGCTAAAGAAGAAATTGCCGAATTCACACGTGTTATGATGCTTTCAGGAGATGTTATTGACTTAAGTTCAATTCCAGGAATCAAAGTTGACAAACACTCAACTGGTGGAGTTGGGGACAAGACAACTTTAGCTGTAGCCCCAATTGTTGCTGCTTGTGGTGCACCAGTTGCTAAAATGTCAGGTAGAGGTTTAGGACACACAGGTGGTACTTTAGATAAATTAGAATCAATCCCTGGTTTCAGATTCGAATTAACTGAAGCAGAATTTATTAAACAAGTTAAAAAATACGGTATTGCAGTTATCGGACAAACTGGTCAATTAGTACCGGCTGACAAAAAACTTTATGCATTAAGAGATGTTGTTAACTGCGTACAGTCAATTCCATTAATCGCTTCATCAATTATGTCTAAAAAATTAGCTACTGGTTCAGATGCAATATTACTAGATGTTAAATGTGGTAATGGTGCGTTTATGAAAAATGAAGAAGAAGCAATTGATTTGGCTAAAACAATGATTTCAATTGGTAAAGAGCTTAATGTTGATGTTAGAGCTGAAATAACTAACATGAACAGACCAATTGGTAGAGAAATCGGAAACAAAAATGAAGTTCTTGAAGCTATCTGAACATTACAAGGTAAGGGACCTCACGACTTCAATGAATTGGTTAAATCTTCTTGTGCAACCATTCTTTTACAATCTAAAATTTGTACAGATTACGAAGAAGCTAAAGCGAGAGTTCAAGAAGTTATTGACAATGGTAAAGCATTGGAAAAATTCTATGAATTTGTAACTATTCAAGGAGGAAATGCTGAAATCCTAAAAAATGCATCAGCTTTCTGAAAACCTAAATACAAACACGAAGTTATTGCTCAAAATGAAGGTTACCTAGAAATTTTTGATTCATTAACTTTTGGTGTTGTTGCAATGAAATTAGGGGCTGGACGTGCCAGAAAAGAAGATTCAATCGACTTTGAAGCAGGAATAACATTAAATAAAAAAACAAATGAAGTTGTTAAAAAAGGTGATGTTTTATTCACTCTATACTCTTCAAACCCAATTGACTTGAAACTTGTCGAAGAATTATCTTCAGCATATAAATTTAACGATAAACAAGTTGAAAACAAAATTATATTGGCTAAATTAAGCTAATTTAGGAGAAAAAAATGAACTACAATCAAATGATAGATCACACATATTTAAAAGCTGATGCCACACAAAAAGACATTGACAACCTAATTGCAGATGCAATTAAATACAATTTTAAAACTATTTGCGTTAACTCATCATGAGTACCTTACGCTAAATCAAAATTAGCCAACACCGGTGTTGGTATTACATCAGTAATTGGCTTCCCATTAGGGGCTTGTTTAACTAATGTTAAAGCTTTTGAAGCACAAGAGGCTATCAAAGCTGGTGCAGATGAAATTGACATGGTTATTCACATTGGTAAAATGAAAGAAGGCCAATACGAATATGTTCTAAACGACATTAAAGAAGTTAAAAAAGCTTGCGGCAAAAATACATTAAAAGTTATTGTTGAAACAGCTTTATTAACTAAAGAAGAAATTAAAGAAGTTACAAGAATCGTTATGAAATCAGGAGCTGAATTCATTAAAACTTCAACAGGATTTTCAACACGTGGGGCTTCATTAGAAGATGTAAAAATTATGAAATCTATCTGCGGAGATACTTTATTAATCAAAGCAGCTGGTGGAATCAGTAACAAAGCTGATATGATTGCAATGGTTGAAGCTGGAGCAAATAGATTCGGTACAAGTCGTTCAATCGCTATTGTTGAAGGTAAGGATTCAAACGAAGGTTACTAATTACTTTTTAATAGGGCGCAATGCCCTTTTTTTATGCTCTTTTTATCTAATTTACTGTTATTTGAATGCTTCTGGCAATAAAAATAAGGCAGTGCCTTATTTAGTATTCTGTAATTATTGGGAATTCCTGGGTTAATTTTTTAATTTCATTAATAATATTTTTCGTTTTAATTTTGTCCGATAAAATTGTGTCGTGTTCAGTCAAGATTGTATCAATAATTGAAGCTAATTTAAATCATTTTGTAAATTTTCTTGAAGTCATTGCTGCAACACCAATTCTTATACCTGATGAAACCATTGGACTTAATTCATCATTTGGTATAGTATTTTTATTGACTGTGATATTAAATTTACCAAGTAAGATTTCTGCATCTTTACCAGTAATTTTATAGCTTTTATAAACATTGATGGTAAACAAATGATTCTCAGTTTTTCCTGATACTATTTCTATATTTTTATTTGTAAATCACTCACTGAAATCTTTGGCATTTTTGATAATTTGACGCCCATATTCTTTGAACTCTGGTTTCAGTGCTTCACCAAAAGCAACGGCTTTTCCGGCAATAGCATGAAATAGAGGACCGCCTTGATAACCTGGAAAAACTCATCTATCAATCTTTTTAGCTATTTCATCATTATTAGTCATAATGATTGCACCACGCGCTCCTCTTAATGTTTTGTGGGTGGTTGATGTAATTATATCTGCATAACCAACAGGAGAAGGGTGGACACCAGCAATTATCAGTCCCGAGATATGAGCTATATCCGCCATTAGTTTTGCTCCGCAAGCGTCGGCTATTTCTTTAAATTTTTTGAAATCAACGATTCTAGGATATGCAGAATAACCACATATAATGACCGCCGGTTTTTCTTTGATTGCTAGTTCTTTAATTTTATCGTAATCTAAAACGCCGTTATTGTCGACTTCGTAAGGTATTGATTCATAAAAAATACCACTAAAACTAATCTTATATCCGTGTGTTAGGTGTCCACCCGAATTTAATGAAAGTCCCATTATCTTATCGCCTGGTTTTGCAACCGATGCTAATGCTGCAGCATTTGCAACCGAGCCCGAATAAGGCTGGACATTTGCAAATTTAACACCGAATAATTTTTTTAGTCGTTCAATTGCTAGCGATTCAACTACATCAACATTTTCACACCCACCATAATATCTTCTTCCGGGATAACCTTCACCATATTTATTTGTTAAAACACTTCCCACGGCTTTTAAAACATCATTGGAAACATAGTTTTCAGAAGCTATTAACTCAATATGTTCATTTTGTCGTTTAACTTCATTGTTGATTGCTTTTTGTATGATTTTGTCGTTTAATACTATTTTTTTGTACATGTGCACCCCTTAATTATATTGATTATTAATTTGGTCAATGATATTGCTTTCTGCAGTTATTCTTATTGTTATTTTATTGCATTCATCTGTAACGAATTTGTCAATCTGTTCAATCTCGAAAACATTGTATTTTGAATTGATTTCGTCAATTTTATTCCCTATATTTTCTTTCTTACCTAATTCAAATGTGATATCTAATGTTTTTAATGGACTTGAATCATATTCATTGAAAATTAATTGAGTATTTAATTTAACATCTTTGAATTCTGCAACTCATAAATCGTCTTTTGCGTATCTAGGGTGAATCTTACCAATTCAACCAATCATTTCATTGTTAAGTATTATTTTTGCAGATACATTTGGATGAATATACTCATTATCTATAAATGGGACAAAAACAAGATTTGGCGTTTTTAAATAATTAACAATATCTTGTTTTAACTCTGTAAAACTTTTAATATTTGTTACTAAACCTATTACGTATTTATTATTGTTAATCATTCCTTTTTCAAAAATGTTAATTTTATCAATTTTATGTTTTATGTTATAGTTAGCAACCTGTAACATTGAAGTGATTATTGAGTTTCTAATAACTTCTCTTTCTTTTGAAACAAATGTTTGTAATTTAATTGTATTTTCAAAACTAAATGGATTTAAGTAGTTATTTAAAATGCTATCCAATGTAAAGGTTCTAACTTCTTTATAACCCATTGCCTGAAGTAATGATTTTGAAATATCTCTTTTATCAACTTTGAAAGGAATCAAATACGGTGCAAGCGGTTTGAAATTTGTGTAGCCATAAAATCTGAAATATTCTTCAATAATATCTTCGAATGTTTGAATATCTTTACGATAGTTTGGTGCGACTATTCTATTTTTATCCATTCTAAAACCTATTAGTTTTAGTTTTTTCTCCACATCTTCAAATACTTTTAGGCCACCTAAATCTGTGTTGGCATAAAGTGCCAATTTTTTACGATTTTGTAAAACACTATTGCCCAATCTTGATTTAGGTAATCCAATAACATTACTAAATGGGTGTTTATCTACAAAAGCTTTATATTGAAGATATTTCATTCCAAAACGTAAGATATGAGCATTAACACCACGACCACCTTGAATCGATGAAGCAGAATCAATTTTTACTTCTTTGGCTCCATGACGAACTTTTTTTGAATCGAAAACACCAATTTCGAACGCGATGTGAGTTGTGTCATTTTTTACAGAGGTTTCGGAGCAACCTATTACGCATGCTAAAGAAATTAACTTGTTTTCGTCGAAAATAGCCAGTGTGTCATTGACTTCTATTTCTTTATCACCAAGTATTTTAACCTTACCAGTATAATTTTGACAAGTAAGTTTATTACCAATTTTGTCTTTGTCATATGCATGTGTCGGTGCCCCAGTGTAAAGCAATGTTAAATTAGAAATATCTACAGCTCAAATATTCTTCGCCTCAACTCCGTGTTTTGCCAAAAATAGCATATCTAATAGGTTTGTATTAGTTTTATATGTTTTACATTCCATAAAAGCCAAATAATCTGCCCGATGTTTAGATGAAGAAATCTTAGTTTTATATTTATTAATTATTTTTTTGTTATCTCAATCGAATCATTTAAATTCGGTATTGTAATATGCCGCCAATTCACGGGCTAACACATAATATGAATTAGCATCAGAACGATTAGCGGGTGTTGTAATATCAATAATGTAGTCGTCCAATCCAAAGTATTCGACAGGATCTATGTCTAATGGCAATGGTTGTTCAAGCATCATTAAATCTTCTTCTTTAAAAGGTAATTTAGATATATCAAACCCTAACTCATTAAAGTTTGAAAGCATACCTTGTGATTCTATCCCGGCTATTTTTTTAGTACCAAAAACGACGCCCCCTTTAGAAGCTCCTTCAACAAATGCGGTAGTATAACAACCGACTTTCGCATTTTTCGCGTTTGTTTGTATTGTGATTTGTTTATTATCCGCAAGTTCCAATTCTACAACAGTTAAATTTTTAGAATTTGGGTTTGCATATACGTTTATAACTTTGGCAAATTTAACTCCTTCAACATCACTAAGTGGTGCAATTGATTCGACTTCATATCCAAGATTATTAATGGCTTTTTCAACTGTCAAATCTAGTTTTTTATTTGGCAAAAATTTATTTAATTCTTTTAATGTTACTATCATGATTTTCCTTTCGCAAACTAAAATCAATTGGTTTGGTTAATTTTTGATTTACTTTTTTATAGAAATTAAAATCTTTAAAACTATTTGTTGAGCGTGAATATGATAAAGGCGACGGATGAGAACAAGCAATAATTTGGTCTCGGCTAATTAATTTTAAATCAATAAATTCCTTAACAAAATCTTGTGCCTGTTTCCCTCATAAACCAAATAGTACCTTTGGATTAAATCCAATAACATATTTAATTAAATTCTTAACAAATATGTCTCATCCTAGAGCTGAATGTGAATTTGGAGTTTTACTTCTGACACTCAAAGTTGTGTTTATTAGTAAAATTCCTTGCTTAGCTCACGATTCGAGTGAATAGGTTTCAATAATTGAATTTGGATAATCTTTAATTAGTTCTTTAAGCATATTATTTAAACTACGAGGGCATTTGTTTTGTCTTGTACTAAATGCGAGACCATCAGCTTGTCCAGCCAGATAGTATGGGTCTTGACCTAAAATAATCAATTTAGTATCTTCTGGTTCAAAGAATTTTAATGCTCTAAATCTATCTTTTTCAGCTGGATAGATTTCGTAATTTATTTCTTCTTGTCTAAGTTTGGATTGAAGTTCTATAAAGTAGTTTTTCTTTTTCTCAATATTTAGAAAAGTATCAAATTTATTTTTCGGCATTAAATTGGTTGAGTGTTCTTAAATCGTTTGTATAGAACTCCCGAATATCTTTAATTCCATATTTAACCATTGCTATTCTTTCGATTCCTACACCGGCTGCAAACCCATTATATTTTTTGTTATCATAACCAGCTAATTTCATTACATTTGGGTGCAACATTCCAGCACCTAAAACTTCAATTCAACGATTTTTGTAAAAAATATCAACTTCAACACTTGGTTCTGTAAATGGAAAAAAGCTAGGTCTTAATCTTAATTCTAATTCTTCTTCAAAAACATAACTCAATAGAGATTTTAGAGTTCAAATAAGATTAGGGAAGCTTACATTACCAACGCTCACAAAATCTAGTTGAGTGAATTGATGTGAGTGAGTTGCATCATCTTCATCATTACGGTAAACTTTTCCGATTGCGAAGTTATTCAGTGGTTTATTTGCATTTTTTTCTAGTTCCGCAGCACTAATTCCGGTATTGTGTGTTCTCAGTAATGTTGTTGGGTTTAAGTACAGTGAGTCATGCATTGCTCTTGCAGGGTGGTCAGAAGGCATATTTAATTTTTCAAAGTTGTAGTAATCAGAACAAATTTCACCTGCTGTAGATTCAAAATATCCATTTTGGATAAATCAATCACGCATTCTATTTTCAATAATTGTGACAGGGTGCAATGAGCCAGGTGTTATAGTAGGTTGAGTTACATCAATAAACGTATTATTAACTAAGTCATCAATTCTTTTGTCTTCTAATTTTTTTTCAGCTTGTTGAAATAATTGTTCATAATCTGATTTGATTCTGTTAATATGTTGTCCAATTTCTCTCTTTTTATCATTTGGGGCTGTTTTTAATTCGATTTGTAACTGAGATAATTCTCCTTCTTTTCCATAGATTTTATTTTTGGCTATTTTTAGCTCCTCAAATGTATTAATTTCTTCAATATTAATTTTCATCTTTTTTGTCCTTTCAATTTGCTATTAGATTACAGTAATCGGTAATTTTTTTATTATCGTTTTTACTTGGAGTAAAAAACTTCATATTTTCAATTTTTTTAGGTAAATAAGTTTGATTGACTCATGAATTTGGGTAATCATGAGGATATTTATAATTAATTCCGTAGCCGAGTTTAGATGCGGAAGAAAAATGGGAATCTTTCAAGTGTTTAGGAACTTCAAAAATATTTCCTGCTTCTATAAAATCAAGCATTTTATTCATTGCTTTGTACGTTGAGGAACTTTTCGGGGAAAGTGCTAATTGGGTAATTAAATAGAAAATTGGTATATTGGCTTCCGGGAAACCTAAACGCTCAACTGCATTTAAAGCAGCTTCAACACGCAATGAGGCATTAGGGTCTGCAAGACCAATATCTTCATACGCCACAGCAGTTAAACGTCTAAATAGACCTTGATAATCGCCACTCTTTAAAATTATTGCTCCTCAATATAATGCTGCGTCAACATCGGAACCACGCAGAGATTTATGAAATGCCGATAAATAATCGTAGTGCGCACTTGAATCTTTATCAACATAAAAATTTATGTTTGGTATTAAGGTCTTAATAATATCTTCGCTAATTTCTTGACCGTTACTTAATGTAGCAAGCATTTGTAAATTATTCAAACAAAACCGATAATCTCCGGTTGAATGTTTGATTAAACATAAGATATTATCATCGCTTATGTTTAATTTTGGGTAGTTTTGTTTAATAACCACTTTTAAAGCTTCAAAAATGTCGTGTTCATCTAATTTCTTGAACTGTAGAATCTGCATTCTACTTCTTAATGCTGGGTTGACTCTAAAATAAGGATTTTCAGTTGTTGTTGCGTAAATTATTACTTTATCAAATTCAAGATAAGAAAGCAAGATATCTTGCAAGTTTTTGGTTAGCCTGTGGATTTCATCTATGATAACTATGTCATTATTATTTATCATTGTAATTAATTCATTTTTATTATCTACGCTAGCATTAAATAAACCGTATTTTAAACCTAAATCATTAGCTAAAGCAATAGCTGTCGAGGTTTTTCCAACTCCTGACTCACCAAAAAAAATGTAACTTGTGTGCAAGTGACTTTCAACAACTTTTTTTAGTAAATTAACAATATTTTTTTGACCCACTATGTCGTTTAGCGTCTTAGGTCTTAGTTTATTAGCTAAATTATTCATAATAATATTTTAAGTTATATAAAAATAAAAAATAATAAAAATTAAAAATTCCTAATATCACTTTTTAAGCATGTTGTCATTGTTGTGTTAATGTTTCGTTTTTTAAGTTATAAAACCCAAATGCTTGGTGTCATGTTTTGTGACTGTATATAAATTTTATGCTTCGTAAAGCGATTGTTTTAGATAAATATTAACATTTAAAAACCATATTTATTTAGGATTTTTGATTCTTAGATAATGATTTAACCTACAAAAATATATTTATTGAGACTATTAATTTCATTGTTTATTTCTTATTATTTGTTAGCATTTAATTTTTATTCTTATTATCATAATAGAATAGTTTGATAAAACATTATTTCTGTATATCTATTCGGTGTATAAACCGAATAACTAATTGGAATTTGTTTACACCTTATTTATTGCTGATGCAAAAAATTCTTTTAATATTGATTTCTGTTAATTTTTTAAAAAAAACTTATAGTTATTGCAAATAAAGTTAAAAAACTAACAAAAAACGTCGGTAAGTGATTGTTATTTCATTGTTGTAAAAATATTATTTTTAAAATTTCAATTGTTTGTTATACTAACTAATATACATTAATATATAGTTCATTAACTTTATATTTATAGTAATGGAGACATATGAAAGCTTTTAATAAATCAAGGTCAAACAATAATAAAAAAAATAATATCGAAAATAATGAAAATAATGAAATTAGTAAATCTTTTATTCCTTATATTTTATCAATAGTATTTTCAATATTTTTGGGTATTGTATTATTCTTTTTCACTTCTTGAACCGTTAGGGATACGTTTAATTATGGCAGCTATAACAAAATGTTAACCTTTATTGTTTCGGCTATTTTTCTATTTATAAATTCTTTTATTGTTTTATATTTTTGATGAATTGGCATTCGAGATTTTTTTATTTGGGTATACTATCTCTTCAATAGAAATAAAGTAAATACCACTATGAAGAAAGTAAAAAGTATCAATATTTCCAAATACAATCAACCTAGAGTAGTTTTGGCTTATTGTACCTATAACGATTTCAATCCTAAAGCGTTAATACAATCTATGAAGCAAAATTATAATAATTTTAAAACAGTTATTTTAGATGATTCGTCTAATCCTCAAATCAAAAATGAGATTGATGTTTTTTCAAAAAAATATCCTAATATAGATGTGATAAGACGCGAAAATCATGTTGGATTTAAAGCGGGAAATATAAATAATTATTTTTTGAATAATTCTAATTGGGATTACTTTGTTATATTGGACTCTGATGAAGTTATACCACCAAATTTTATAGTTGATTCCCTTAAGTATTTTTCTTATTTTAAAAAAATTGGAGTAGTCCAAGCTAATCACAAATCAATAAACGAAAAAAATGATTTTCAGAGATTCTTTGGTACAACAATTCTTTCCGGATGTACAACATCACTTACTGCTAAAAATTTATCAGGTGTTGTTACTTTATTTGGGCACGGCGCCATGATATCAAAAGAGTGTTATGATTCAGTAAACGGATTTCCTCAATTAGTTAGTGAAGATAATGCGTTCAGCGCTTACATTTTGATGAAGGGGTATTATGTGTATTTTGCGCCGGATATTATCTGTGGTGAAGAATTTCCGACTAATTATTTAGCATTCAAAAAACGTCAAACAAAATTCACGCTAGGAAATATGCAACTAAATTCCGATGGTGTATTAAAAAATATATTTAAATCTAAATTAAATTTCTTTTTTAAATGGGATTTGATTTCACATTTTATGCTTATATATTTGACTGTGATTTTAGGCTTTTTTTTCATGGCAATAAACACACTTATATATTTTATGGAGCAGAATTTATTTTACAAAAATTTGACCATATTGGCAATATCGTTATTTTTTATTTTTATACCTTGAATTAAAGAATATATTATCCAATTTAAGTATAATTCTTGGATTAAAATATTTATTTTTATTTTATTGTCCACATTCATGATATATTCGCTTTTTCTAATCACTCTAAAGGCAGTTGTTTTAAAATTATTTGGAAAAAAACCTAAATTCATCGTAACACCTAAAGAAAATGAAAAAATTACTTTTAAAATGTTTTTGAGAGCCAATTGATTTGAATTATTGTTAAGTATAATTATAATTTGCTTAATTGTATGAAAAAGCATATTCTGAATATTTTTTCTATTGGCGTTAGGATTTATGAGCTGTTTCATATTTGTGGTAATGAGCAATTCAAATAAGACAAATAAGACCGAAAATGAAATTAAATTTGAGTCATATTCTAATAATTTATATGAAAACCAAAATTTATCTAGAAAACTATTTAAAAATATTAAAAGAAGGAGATAAAAAATGAATGTTTATTTAAATTTATCTAGCAGTTTTTCATTCAAAAAACTTATTGAAATACTGAAATATTTCAATAAGTTTTACAAAAAAAACTTCAGCAAAAGATTAAAATCAACTGAAAAAGAATTGTATTTTTATCTAGGGCTTAATAAAATTTATTTACCTTTGTTTTTGTTAAATAAGTCGCATAATTTAAAGGTTTTCACATATGAAGATATTAGTCCTGATGCTAACAAACATTATAGTTACACTTCTCCATTTTTATACCGTGAAACAGGTCTTGAAGAACTTATCATAAGCGATTTCCTTTATAAAGGATTAGACGAATTTCATTCTAGAACATTAATTAATAAAATAGATGAAAATTATAATTTTAATATTAGAACCTCTATTTTAACAGAATCTGAATATTTTATTAATGATTTAACTGATTATTTTTTGCAAAATGTGGTCCCTTTTAAGACAAAATTTTTTATTAAATTAACACCAGATTCGCCTTATATATTAGATTTAATCAAAAACAAGATCGATTTTTATTTATCTAAAAATAATTTTTTTGAATTCGGGATTCTGATGGATGAAATCGATAATTCTTTAATTAAAAAAACCACCGATATTGGAATTGAAAATATCTTTGTGGGTAAAGTTATCAATTCATTTGAGGAAATTGAGGATATTTTCCTTAGTTTATCTAAAATTAATTAAACATTTTTACAGTAATTCAAACTACAATTTTTAAAATTAGTTTTATTTATATTATAACTTTTGTAACTTTAAGATTAATTATATAAAAACTTGATATGTTTATCCAAATCTTAATAAAAGTTTTAATTAAACATATTAAAGTATTATTACTGCCGTCTAGTCGATAAAATTTATGAAGAATTCAACTATTTTTAAAATAAACAATTTTATTTTGGTTTATGACGTAGCAATAGGAAGATTTATCCTTGCTCAATATGATTCATAGTTTATAAAGGTAGATTTTTTAAAGAAATAAATAAAAACACTAAGCAAATCACATATGCTTGGTGTTTTTATTTATACTGACTATTTTGCGTCTTCTTCCTTAAAACCTTGATCTTGTTGTTTTTGCATTTCAGTATTTATCATTTCAAATGCTTTGTCAATTTCATCTAGTTTTTGTTTTAGGGTTTCATAATCCTTAGATTCTAATAATTTTTCTAGTTCTGAAATTTTTTCTTCCGACATTTTTCTTTGTTCTTCGTTGATTTTGTCTTTATTTTCTTCTAAAGATTGCTTCATTTTAGAAACTAATGATTCAGCACGGACAATTGTTTCAATTTCTTGGGCGCGTTTTTCGTCGGCTTCTCTATTTGCTTCGGCATCTTTAACCATTTTATCTACTTCTTCATCACTTAATTTTGATGAATTTTTGATTACTTTACTTTCTTGTTTACCAGATTTTAGGTCTTTAGCAGAAACTGTGGTAATACCATTGGCATCAATAGTAAATGATACCTCAATTTGGGCTGTTCCACGTGGTGCGGGTTCAATGCCATCTAAGTTAAACATACCTAATGATTTACAGTCATTTGCTAATTTTCTTTCGCCTTGTACGACATGAATTGTAACGGCTGTTTGATTATCAGCTGCTGTGGTAAAGGTTTTAGTCTTAGTAATAGGGATTCTCGTATTACGTTCTATTAATGAAGCAACGATACCGTGTTCTGTTTCGATTCCAAGAGTCAAAGGTGTAACATCAACTAATAAGATATCACTTATATCTCCGGCTAAAACAGCACCTTGAATTGCAGCTCCCATTGCAACAACTTCATCAGGGTTTACAGATTTATTTGGTTTTTTACCTAGTTTTGTTTCAACTAGTGTTTGAACGGCGGGCATTCTTGTTGAACCCCCAACAAGTAAAACATCACTAATTTCAGATAATGATATTTTAGCATCGCTAAGTGCTCTGTCAATAGGTGCTTTACATCTTTCTAATAACGATGCGGTCATTTGTTCAAATTCACTACGTTTTAATTCAGCTTCAACGTTAATTGGGGCTTGCCCTTCAATGAAAATTAAGAAAGGTAGTGAAATATGAGCAACCATTGATGAAGATAAATCTATTTTTGCTTTTTCAGCAGCTTGTTTTAAACGAGCCATTGCCATTTTGTTTTCCGTAACATCATAATTGTGTTCTTTTTTGATTTTGCTAACTAATCAATTAACGATAGCATGATCTCAATCATCTCCACCTAATTCGTTATCTCCGGCGGTTGATAATACTTCGAATGTACCGTCTGCTAATTCCAAAATAGAAACGTCAAATGTACCACCACCAAGGTCGAAAACAAGAACTTTCTTTTCTTCATCGGTCTTATCTAGACCAAAACTTAATGCAGCAGCAGTTGGTTCATTAATTATTCTTAATACTTCTAGACCCGCAATTTTACCTGCTAATTTTGTTGATTCACGTTGTGCGTTATTGAAGTATGCTGGAACAGTTATAACTGCTTTTTCTACTTTGTGCCCAATTTTTTCTTCTGCGTATTTTTTTAGATTAGATAGAATCATTGCTGAAATTTCCTCGGGTTTGTACTCTTTTCCGTTTGCTTTGACGGTTTGTTTTGTACCCATTAATCTCTTAATTGATGCTATAGTGTCAGGGTTAGTTTCAATTTGATTCTTTGCGTTTTCACCAACTATTGTTTCTCCATCTTTAAACGAAACAACTGAAGGTGTTGTTCTTTTACCATTAAGGTTTTCTAAAACTACTGGTGTCCCATTATCTACGATTGAAACAACAGAGTTAGTAGTACCTAAGTCGATACCAATAATTACTTCTTTTGCCATAATTAAAATTCCTTTCAATTTATTTTGTCGAATATATTTACGTAATTATTTTACCACAAATTAGCAGTCTTATATTTTAAGTGCTAATTTTTTTGCTTTTTACAAAAATATCTATGTTTAAACAGTATTAGTAAAAAAATTACTCAAGATGTATATCATATTAATAAAGTAACTTCGCTAATTTCTATGTTTAAAATTAAAATTGGAGAAAGTTTTACTGCTAAATTTATGACCAAATCCAAAGATTCATGTATAAACGATAAAAATTGCGGGCTAAACCAAAAGAGCAAGGAACATAAGTAGACAAATTCTATTAAAGGAGTAAATAAAATTACTCATATCATTCCTAAAAGATTAATTGATTTATTAAATTTTATATTAAATAGTAGTGTAAAAACGGAAATCAAAAATGAAACTAATAAATATTTGAAAAAAACATTTTTTCGGTTCCTAATTATTTTTAAATTATTAATTAACATAATTATTGATGTAACTGAGTAAGTCAAAATGAAAGAATAATTATATATAAGATAAAAATTAATGTAAAAAGTTATTAACGAAGATGTGGCTAAACCGATTCATTTATTCTTTTTAAAAATTTTAAATATATACATTATGAACGCTCTTAGAGGGGGTATAAAATTAGGTATTAAACACAAATAATAAAATGAAATTATTAATGATAATACCTTTACTCAAACTTGCATTTTTTTATTTTTAATTTTATTGATAAATATTGTAAATATTTTATAAATTAAATCGAAGTGAATTCCGGATATAACTAACAAGTGGATTATGTTCAATTTAATTGCGTTTTGTTTTATGTCATTCACATTGTCATTAGAACCAAAAATTATTAATTTTCAATATTTTTGAAATAGTATTGGTTGATTTTTACAGTAATTATTTATTAAATTTTCAATAGATAATTTTGGTTTTTTTACTTCTAAGACAATTGGTTTCTCCAATAAAAAATCTATATTCTGTTTATTAAAAAAGTCATTATATTTTTCCTCGTTTATTCTTGGAATGCCTTTTATTTCTACGGTGTTGCCGGCATATAGGTTTTCGGCCGTGTTAAATTTATTTTGATAAAACAGCAAATTGACATTTTTGTAACTTATTATTGTGTATTTTTCTGAAGTTTTAACGATACGAGCATTGAATGTAATTTGCTCATTTATAGTAATATTTTCATTATTATTTCAGCGAGCAAAATGCAATAAATAAATTATTACTAATAGAACAGCTAATAAAAATAACTTCTTGCTAATGATTAGTAGATAAATAGAAGATAAGCTTAAAATTATTAATCATAAATACCTTAAGTAAAACGAAGTTATTGATAAATGTAAAAAAATAGGAATCATAAAACTGATTATTCATGATGCTATAGGATTATGATAGTTTTTAATTTTTTGATGCTTGCGGGCCCAATACCCTTTAATGATGCAATTTTTTCTCAAGTTGGTTTACCGATCTTGTTCTTATTGTTTATGATAATTAATGCAATTTTTCCTTTTATTCCCCTTTCAATCAGTTGTTCTACTGTATTCAATCTATCCCAGTGAATTTTATTTGACGTAGATTTTTTATATGGTATTTCAATGGTTGAGGATTTGTCGACATGACTATCAATTGGAACTTTTGACAAATCACTATCATTTGTAATGCCAGCAATTTTTAAAATATCAATAAATTTGGTTCCTACATCTATTTCGTATTCTCCGGGATTATTTACTGCGCCTTTCACATTTACAATAATGGTTTTTTTCTTAGATTCATTCACCTTTATTACCCTTTGGTCGTTTACTAAAGAGATTGTTAAAGCTCCGAAAAATAATAAAATCACCCCAAGTAAATATTTCGTAATTCTCTTTTTTCTCATACTTTTAATTAGGTAAAAATCAAATCAGTCCCGGAAAAAAGGAAATAATTATCATTTATTGAGTAAAAAATAAAAAATAAGCCTACGCTTATTTCTAGAATACTAATTCTTTAGCAATACCTTTATCGTGGAATACATATTGTGTATCATTTCTAAATACCACATCGACTAATTCGGGATAATCAATAAAAGGATTGCGATTTCTTTGGTGTTTGTAAATTCCATTATTTCTGTCTAAATCAAACTGAGTGATTGAATCTCTATCGTTTCATTCTAATAATTCATTTAAAAAGTGTGCTTTAATTTTATTATTATTTGAACTATCAAATAATCTGCTTGCAACACCCTTTTGAGTTATATTTCTATCATTATATGTTAGATAAAAATACAAAATAGCTCTAGCCACATCACCTTTGAACTCATTAATCACTTCGGTTACATATCCACCATCAACGCCAGTTCCAACCTTAGTTCCATTAATTGATGTTCAACCGCTTTTTACATTTCCGTATGGGTAATTGCTATGTTTGCCATTAACGTGAATATCTGTTGGCCAAACGTGGTGAGCATCATTTCTCATTGGAGATTCTTTACCAAATCAGGATTGAGCAATGATATGTTCGCAGTTTCATCCGCCTCCCTCGCCTGCAGCAGTTGATCCATTGTTATTAAACGAATAAGTATACTTATCATTTCCATTTGGAATTTCTTCATACATATCAAGTAACGAACCATCTTTTTCATAATATTTATCGACAAATGCATCGCGATATGTTCTGTGCAAATCTCCATATTCACCAGTGGAATTACGGTGTTGACGTTGTAGTTGCATTAAGGCATCAATTAGTTGTTGACCACTTTTGCCCTCTAAAGAACTATAAAATTTGTCATGTGAATCATATTTAATTGACGTTGCTTTAGTGATTGAAGGAGCAACTAAATCAGGATATTGATCGCTAAATTTACCAATAATTTTAATATCAGTTAACTTTTCATTTAAAGAACCATTAATTTTTTCTTTATTTTTTGAAAGGTTAACGTTCGTTTGGGGTGTTGCGTTGTCCAGCAAAACTCCGTTTTTTATTTTAAATTTTGTTTCATAAACATTTTCGGAAATAAGACTTGGAGCGTTTTTTCCTTTATAATATCTTGCTTTATATTTTAAAGTTAATACATTTCCGTCAATATTAAATGCGATTTCATCGCTGGGGTTTTTTTCGTCGCTGTCTATGCTACAAAATTGAAAACTTGTATTTGAAGGATTTTGTTTTAAAACAAAAAGTTTTTTTGCTTGATTTCATTCTGTCCCGCCTTTAGGTCTGTCTGGCGAAACGATTATCGCTTTAGATGAGTAAGAATAAAATAATTTTTGACCTTGTAATTCCTTAAGCACATCTGTATCTGATGATTCTAATTTAAAGATGTTATCAACATTCATTGCTCAATTTGCAAATTCAGAATCAATTTTACTTAACTTAACTTCATATTTATTTGTTTCGGTTTGATTGGTTTTACCGCTAATTATTGATTTTTCATTTTGATTATCCTGTTTTTGACAAGCTGCGGATACAACTGCTAAAGCAGCTGATGAAAAACCTACTAGCGGCAATAGTATAAATTTATTTAATTTTTTCATATAATAATTCCTTTATGCATTAGCATCAAAAAAATAATGGGACTCGAAATGAGATTTTATAAATATTTTGATATATTTGCTTCTAAATTATACATTTATGGATTTATATAGTTTCATTTTTTAAGTATTGCCATAATATTTTAATAAATTTCCATATTTTTTCCATATTTTTACATAAGTCCGTTAAATAACGTGTTTTGGGCGAAGGCAATATTTTTAAAGAGACAAACTTATAATATCGTTTTAAACAATATCAAATAATTTCCAAAATTGTAAAATTGGTGATTACTTAAATTGTTATTTTTTATGTGTTCGACCTATTCTTGAATATTTAATTTTGTGAATTTGTATTTCTGAGCAATTTTGCGTATAACCCAAAATGCAATACAGCTCTTTTGATTAATTGTTTTAACAACTCGCTGTATGGTTGGTGGCAATGATTTATTTTATTTTTTTGTTTATGCAAATAAATACCTTAGGATACGTCATACGTAAACTTTTGATTTGAAAAGTACTTGTAATCGTTTTGGTAAGCTAAACAAACTTACGCACAATGCACTTTTGCTTTTATTTTGTTTTCTTGTTTATTGCTGTTTTTATATTTAAAATAGTAAGCACAATATTTGTAAATTAGACATTTCAAAATTAATATCTAATAAATAATAGTGTTGTTGAATAGTCTTATAATACTTAAAATGACTAATTATTTATTTGCAATGGTGTCTTCTCTGTGCGCAATGCATGTATAATAAGGATAGAAATGGAGATAAAATGAAAGTAAATTTTAAATCAAAACTTGTCGAGCTCTTAGGTAAACAAATTAATATGGGAGATAAATTTCCAACTTTTAAAGCTGTTAATTTAGATTTAAGTGACTTTAATTTTGATGATTTACCAAAATCAAAGAAATTAGTTATTTCAATACCTTCAATTGATACGGGCGTTTGTGAAATGGAAACTACAAAGTTTATGAATTATTTTAAAAATTTAGATTACCCTGTGTTGGCAATTTCTTATGACTTACCATTCGCTTTTGTTCGTTGATGCACTGCTCGTGATAATAAAAAAGTTATTCCGCTTAGCGAATTTAGATATAATGATTTTGGTCTTAAAACTGGAACAAAATTAGACGAAGTTGGTTTATTGACTAGGGCCGTATTCGTCTTGGATGAAAATAACGAAGTATTACATGTTGAGTATGTTAAAGAAGTTAGTAATGAACCTAATTACGAAAAAGTTTACGAATTTTTTAAATAGTTAAACACTAATTTTTTAATCAGCGCTTTCGCGCCGTTTTTTATTTTTTATTCGAACCATTAATTATTAATTCGATAATAATTCGAATTAGGAATTGACAATAATTTATTTAGCAAAGTTTATTTGATAAAGAAATAATTAAAACATTAATAAGGTACAATATTAAATTTAATATTAATATATTATAAAAACTAGAAGTTCTTGTTATAAAAAAAATATAAAAAAATTTTGTAAAAATCTAAACTATATTAAAATAATAATCACTAGCATATGTTAGTTAAATTACCTGACGAAAATGACCGAAAAAAATTAAAAAAATATTTGGTTTTTATTTGAAAGCGTGATATTATTATTAAGCGTTTTATAAATAACGCATTGTTCTTTGAAAACTAGATATATAAACATGACGAAGTCAATTTTTTCGAGAGTTTGATCCTGGCTCAGGATGAACGCTGGCTGTGTGCCTAATACATGCATGTCGAGCGAAGTACTTTTGTACTTAGCGGCGAATGGGTGAGTAACACGTACTCAACGTACCCTTCAGATTGGGATAGCGGTTGGAAACAACCGATAATACCAAATACTTGTAATTATCGCATGGTGATTACATAAAAGGCGCGTTTGCGCCACTGGAGGAGCGGGGTGCGTAACATTAGCTTGTTGGTGAGGTAACGGCCCACCAAGGCGATGATGTTTAGCGGGGTTGAGAGACTGATCCGCCACACTGGGACTGAGATACGGCCCAGACTCCTACGGGAGGCAGCAGTAGGGAATATTCCACAATGGACGAAAGTCTGATGGAGCGACACAGCGTGCAGGATGAAGGCCCCATGGGTTGTAAACTGCTGTGGTAAGGGAATAAAAAATAGCATAGGAAATGATGCTATATTGAATGTACCTTATTAGAAAGCAACGGCTAACTATGTGCCAGCAGCCGCGGTAATACATAGGTTGCAAGCGTTATCCGGAATTATTGGGCGTAAAGCGTCTGTAGGTTGTTTATTAAGTCTGGCGTTAAATTTTGGGGCTCAACCCCAAATCGCGTTGGATACTGGTAAACTAGAGTTATGTAGAGGTTAGCGGAATTCCTTGTGAAGCGGTGAAATGCGTAGATATAAGGAAGAACACCAACATGGCGAAGGCAGCTAACTGGACATACACTGACACTGAGAGACGAAAGCGTG
>NZ_JAHMHK010000036.1 GCF_018913985.1 Mycoplasma zalophidermidis | reverse complement strand
AATAAACGACTATAAACAAGGATTTAAGAGTTTTATTAGTTCATTTAATGATGCTCTATATGACGCTATTGACCCAACAATCTATCTAAATTACATCGATGAATATGGAGTTAAGAGATTCTTTTATGACGAATGAGATGAAAGTTTATCATATGGCCGTAAAGGGCACGTACAACCATCAAACCAACGCCAGATGTATATCTTTGCCCTTAACTTATATAATAAGCTTATAATGCCGTTTAATTACATATTAAACAAAACAGAAGGTCTGTGAGAAACCGCAAAAGCCAAATACG
>NZ_JAHMHK010000035.1 GCF_018913985.1 Mycoplasma zalophidermidis | reverse complement strand
TGTATTTATTCATTTGTTCTTTATGAATTTGTTTAATTTGACTAATGTAAAGATACGAGATTACAAACCAAACCAAATTAGCCGAAATATATTCAGGTTTATTTGGGTCGTCTAAAAATGTTGATTTAATTCACGCATTAATGTTGGATTTTGTTGCGTCAATAAAATAAGTTTTGTTTGTATCTAAAAAATTTTCAATATATAACTCTAATTCAATTGAATTGGTTATTTTATCTTGATCATTAATTTTTCTAAAGTTTTCATTTTTATCGTTTTTCAATAATTCCGCTTTGGGAGCT
>NZ_JAHMHK010000034.1 GCF_018913985.1 Mycoplasma zalophidermidis | reverse complement strand
TTTGACCGACAATAAAATGTCGGTTTGTGAAGTAAGCTACATAAACATTATTTAACAACTTTAGGGTTTAATCAAAGCTCATTAAATTGATTGCCTGTTATATCTTTTGAAATAATTTCATATAGTCCCAATAAGTTTTTAATTGGTTTATCATCAACAAAATTAGAAGTTTGTAGGAATTTAGCTATATCTTTTTTTGCTGTTTTTGTTTTTGAGACAGCATCAGTGTCTGTGTATTTTGCGATTGAACCAAATTCAGGTTTGTAGAATTGTTCGTAGAATTTTTGTTTAAAAATAACGTTATGG
>NZ_JAHMHK010000033.1 GCF_018913985.1 Mycoplasma zalophidermidis | reverse complement strand
TTTACTTTATTATAAAAATCTTCAGCATCATTCTTGTATTTTTCTTTAAACACATTTTTTAATGCGTTTAAAATAATTTCTTCATTATGGCTATCTAAATAGTGTTTATATTTTTCTTTTTCGTTAATAAAATATGTATTTTGATAAGCGTAATTTAATTTCACTTCATCGAATTCATTGTCAAAAGCAATATGTAAGTCACTATTTATTCATTGATACTCATTGCCTGGTAATGAATTTTGTTTAGATAATATAAATTCTTTTTCTTGTACGGTTTTTTTGTATTTATTCATTTGTTCTTTATGAATTTGTT
>NZ_JAHMHK010000032.1 GCF_018913985.1 Mycoplasma zalophidermidis | reverse complement strand
TTATATTAAAGTATTAAACCAAATATCTGAACCTGAAAATAAAGAAGAAGTTAAATCTAAATTGTCATTATAACGCCGTGTTAAAAACGGTGTTTTTTTATAATTTTATTATGCAATACGAAATTAATATTTTTGACAATTTAAGTAATTTAAGAAGTTTATATGCAGCGAAAGCAGACGAATTAAACCGTCTAGAATACGAGTTTAGGACTAAGACTAGATTTATTACACATAAACATTTTAGAATCGCCAGAAGGCTTAAAAACACTGAATTACATTAGGTGGTGAGTTTGAGTTAAATATTACAATGTATGA
>NZ_JAHMHK010000031.1 GCF_018913985.1 Mycoplasma zalophidermidis | reverse complement strand
TCATACATTGTAATATTTAACTCAAACTCACCACCTAATGTAATTCAGTGTTTTTAAGCCTTCTGGCGATTCTAAAATGTTTATGTGTAATAAATCTAGTCTTAGTCCTAAACTCGTATTCTAGACGATTTAATTCGTCTGCTTTCGCTGCATATAAACTTCTTAAATTACTTAAATTGTCAAAAATGTTAATTTCGTATTGCATAATAAAATTATAAAAAAACACCGTTTTTAACACGGCGTTATAATGACAATTTAGATTTAACTTCTTCTTTATTTTCAGGTTCAGATATTTGGTTTAATACTTTAATATAA
>NZ_JAHMHK010000030.1 GCF_018913985.1 Mycoplasma zalophidermidis | reverse complement strand
CTTTGAATTTTTCACATGCTTTTTGCAATAAATCAAAGTCGCTAATTTCTTCTAAGAATTTATCAACTTTAAAATCATTTCTTTTTGCTTCTGTTTTAATTAATTTAATTGAATCTGTTTGTAATTCCTTTTCGGTTATTACTACTTGATTTTGAGTTCTCGGCGGTGTAGCTGTCATCTTAATAATATATTGAGCAGCTTTTTGAATCAAGGCTTCAAAATGCTTTTCATTTTGTTGATCTTTATTTTTTAAGTCATTTCTATCAATATCAACAAAATTGTTTTTAACCTCACCCCCGTGGTGCGATTCATCTCTTATATAGATTAATTTATAGCCTT
>NZ_JAHMHK010000003.1 GCF_018913985.1 Mycoplasma zalophidermidis | reverse complement strand
TACCTTTATTTTTCGAGACATTTTCTACTGGATAAATAAATAATATATCTTCTAATTCTACATTTTTTTGGGAAGTGATATTTCTTACAAGTTTATCTATTTCTTCGAAATTAAATTGATAGTCTATCTTATATTCTAATTTATATTTCTGATATAAAAAATCAGAAATATTTTTAATGATTTTATTTCTTAAATTACTTAAATCATTTTCACTATATTTAAAAACTCATTTCACAATCAAACTTAAATCATAAAGAATTTTATTATCGTTTTCGTCATTAACAAATTCTGCTTCATTAGTAATATTTACACTAGTACTATTTCTAATTTTTTTTAAAATCAAAAAAGATGCAAGTAAGTTGCAGCTTTTTACACACTAATTTTTTACGCATTCAACGATTTTTTTAGTTGAAACTAGTAAATCGTAGTTTGCATCATTATTGTTGGCTACTACTTTTGCAATCTTTAAGTAGTTATTTATTTTAGCTAAAATTGTTTTGTAATCTGGATAATATTAATATTCGCCTTTAACATAACCTAATAATTTTGCGGTTTTCTCCGCTTCAATAATTTCTGAATTTAAATCGTTTCTTTTTATTCCATTATTTATGTCTTCTAATTGTAGTAACGTTGTTTCATTAGCATCTTCTAAATCTCTAGCTACCGTATATACCATAAATGACGGAGTGTCAGGAAGTTTTAGATATGTGTTAGCATCGACTAATTTTGATTCAAGTCTTTCTTTCGCTGACACAACAAAATCTCATGTTTTTGGTGTGCCAGTGATTTTTATTTCTTTTGTTTTTGTTGCTTCGTCTACACTATTTTTTAATTTAATTCAGTACTGGAAGTTTTTAATTGCTTCTTTTGCTTTGTTATTAGCGTCTACAATATTTTTCTTAGCCTCGTTAATTTCCTGTTGTGTAACATGTTCCTTATTTTTTATTTTTTTGGTCGCGACAATAGCTTTATTTAAGTCTGCTTCGGTATCTAAAATGTATTTTATATCTTTATCAGCTTTTTAATTGTTAGCGATAATTTTTGCAGTATCTGTTGCATTATTAATTGAATTTGAAAAATCAGTAGCATCAGCTTTATTTCAACAGTTTCTACAACTTTTTTAGCTTTGTCTTTAGCATCATTGATTTCATCTTGAGTTGAATTAGGATTATCTTTAATTTTTTACTATCTTCACCAGTAATTGAGTCAATTTTTTTCTTGGTATCATCAGCATCGGTAATAACTTTTATTAATTTTTCAATATTTTTAAATTCATTTTTATTAATTGTTACCACGGCAGAAAAACTGTCATTTTGATCGTTCTTGTCAGTAATAGTAACCGGTACATCTACACCATCTTGACTAACTTTTGCATCAGAAAAAGTAACATTGTAAATAACAACGTTACGTAAATTATTTAGCTTAGGCGTGTTTTATTAGTATTAATAGAATCTGTGAATTATTGAGGTGTTTTTGATTAATCGCCATCTATAGTTAGATTACTACTTTCTAAATCATCTTTTGATGTTCTGAATTTCTCAATTTTGAATTCACCAGTGAATTTCTTACTGTTTTTTTCTGTTTCAACTTTGATAATAATGTAACTGATTGGGTTACCGTCTTTATCTTTTTTTTGGTTTCACGGTGTTTTATAAAAATGTTGTTATTATCAATACGTTTTCCAGAAAATATAACGTCGAAATCTTTGATAGAAAATTCATAACTTTTTTTATTTTTGAAATCATTTTTATTCAACGCAAAATTATTGGATTGGCTTACTGAAACTCCGGTTGCTAAAGCTGTCGATAGCAACCCCCAATAGTAAATTAATTAATTTCATTTTCATAATATGCTCTTCATTTATTTGTCTGTACTAAATTTACCAAATTAACCAAAAAAAGCTAATCCGAGTATTTTTTTGAATAAAAATCAGTGTTTGTTGTTGTTTCAGCTAAATTTGCATAAATTTAATCTTTGATGATTAATTTTATTTGTTTCAGAAAATAGGTCAAAATTCCATTAAATTAAAATCAATTACGCAACATTCTATTTTATAGACTTAAATTGAAACTCACAACAGTATATAAATAAATCTATTTAAGTGTTAATCGTAATTTTCCATTATTAATTGAGTTAAAAAATATTTAAATCCAGTAAATTCTAATTCCTAATTAAAAACAGATAAAATTAGTCGTTAAAAATAATTTTTTATTAAGTCAATAATAATTTATTTACAACTTGATTTATTTAATGGATTTTATAAATAAAATCACACCCGATGGTGTGATAAGTTATTAACTAGGATTTATTATATTTTCAATTGCTTTGATTTTATCAAGAGCTTTAATTGCTAATTGTCTCTGAAGTTCTAATTCTTGTTCAGCTTCATTAGCAATTTTTAAAAGATTTTCTTTATCAAATTTGATTTTATCAAATAAATTAGTTAGTCAATATTCACGTTTCTTTTGGTCTGATAATTTTTCGAAATCTTTTCTAAGGTTTAAGACTTTTACGAATTCTTCAACAAATTCTTTATTTTGTCTGATTGAATTCAAAGTTATATTCAAGGTTGCGTGTGAATGGGTGTGGGTATGATTGTCTGAACTATGATTTTCTTTATTATGTAGTGAGTCGTGTTGGTCCTCATCTCATTTATCATTGTTGTAAATATAGTCATTAAAAAAGTTTTTTAATCTAGTTAATTTTTCTTGAATCGTCTTATCTTCAAAATTTTTGTTACCAAGGTCATTTAAATAGTCTTCAAAAGCCCAAATTGAATTTGCATTATTTTCCAAGGAAATTTTTTTAGTATTAGTCTGGATTTGAATTTTGGCATCGTCAATAATTCCTAGGGAATTTTTAACTAATTCTACACCAGCATTAGATTCAAATCATTCTTCATATAAATCTTTATGATCGTGTGACCAATTCGCATATTCATTTTTGGCCAAAATATAATTACCGACAGTTGTAATGTCAGAAAATTTTTTAATTAATAATAAAACAGATTCTGAATCATCTTTATTATTTAACAAACTAAATTCGCTACTGAACTTAGAAAAACGAGTATTCTTGTTTAAAAATTGTTCTTGGTTTGAACCAAATTTTTGTTTGATTTTGTTGATAATTTCAATAAATTCGGCAAATATTTTTTTAATTTTTTGAGTTTCTGTTAATTCCAAATTTTGATGGGAGTTTTGTTTTAAATCACTATTTTGTTTACTTGTTTGAGAACAAGCAGCTGTTAGCATTGTAGCTGGTAAAATTGGAGATAACAACCCTACAAAGAATTTAAATTTTTGCTTCATATTATCAATTCTCCGAGTGTTTAAAAATTATGTTAAATGTTATTGGTTCAACAGAATTATTTTTCTTATTAGTTACGTTTATTGTTAGTGTTAAAACTGAAAAATCTTTAGCACCTGTTGCTGAATTTGTATGGTCTTTTACTTTAGGTGCATGTGCATTCCTGTCTATTTCGTAAGTAAAGTTATCATTTGTTGAATCCTTGGTAATTGAATATTCCAAGATATTTCTCATAACTTCAACTAATTGTTCGAAATTAAGATTTTCAAGGTCACCAAATTTAAAATTATCTAATTCGTAGTTGATATTTTCCATTATATTTTGGTAATTAATATAATCATACTTTTGATTTGCAATCATTTCTTTTGATTTGTCGATCATTCTTTCTAAAATTATGTGTTTAATATTATTTTTAGTATATTCAGAAGCTCTTTTTTCAGCCCCACTTAATATCATTTTTAAACAAAGAGATCATCCGTTTAACAATTGTGTTTTCATTAATTTTGCAAGTTCTTGAAATCCTTGTTTTTGTTTAATCGGATCAGTTAATTCACCAATTTCATTAGCTTTTTTAGAAAGTGTACCATTTATGCGAATTTTTTTAACATAATCATAATTATTGAACATTTTAGTTACAGATGCTTTTTCATCTTCGGTTAAAATATTTTTATAATTATCTAATTCTTCTCACTTGTCTTGTAAATCGAAAACCAAATCTTCAATTAAATCGATAGCTACTCCAACTTTTTTGCCGTAATCTGTATATTTGTCACTATTGAAAATAGTCATAATTTGGTCTGAATATTCTTTTAATTGAATTTCTTTTGGATGTACGTTGTTTTGTTTTCCGCCTATTCAAGCCAACAATTCATTAGCGTGGTGTTTAAAATTGCTGTCAGCTGTGTTGATTGTATAATCACCCACTTTTAGATTGGTAAAGAAACGATTCAATGTTATTTTAGTTTCTTTTTCAATGTTGAATTCGTGTTCTGCCTTCCCTTTAACATTGAAAATTAAATGTAATTGGTTAATATCTGTGCTATTTTCTTCAGCTTTTATTTGGTAGTCAACTTGGGTATTATCACCTTTAAAGTATTCATCAAATGATTCTGTGCTGTATTTTTTAATAATGTTTAATTTTTCATCGATTGTCGATGCTGAGTTGATTTCTTTTGCGACTTGGTCTGCTTTAATTTTTGTACCTTCTAGTGAGACATTTGAAATTTCTTCCATAAAAATATTCCCAATTTTTTTAACTTTATTCCATCCTAAAAAAGTTATACCTGGGTTTCCGTCGCCGTCAAACGCTCTGTAAACTCGACCAGTAATTCTATCTCTTGCACTAATATATGCGTGCAAATTATAATCTCCATGATGGTGTGTTGATTTATGAACTGTATATACTCATTTTGAATTTTTGGAATAATCTCCTTCGATGTCAATATATTGTTTCATTCAGTCTAAAATTTTTGTTGCATCACCATTAACAGAATCAAATTGTTCGTCGAATTTAGTTTTAAATTCCATTGCACCAATTTTTCTCCCGTTTCTATTGACATCAGTGTTTATTTTTAAATCTCCGACTTGAGCTATTCCGCCACTAATTTTTCCCGATTCACCGCTTTTTTCGTTATATAACTCAAAATTTGTGTACTTTTTAGAAATAGTTTCAGATTTGGTTTTATCTTGTTTTAATTTGAAATTTAAAATTAAATCACCTTTTCCTGTTGTTTCGGCATTTAAATAAGTAAGTGAGGATCTAGTGGGTACATTGATTGGTTTAATAGTAAATAAATTAATATAGTTGATTATTTCTTCATTAGATTTTCCGCTTTCAAGCATTAAATCTAAACGCTCTTTAATTTCTAAGGCGTTCATTGTTTTACCCAGTGAATTTAGATTTGTGTCAATAGTTAATTGATTGTTATTTGCGCTTTGGTCGCTTTCTTGAGTACCAGTATTTGGTTTAATCTGATTTGAATTGCCATTATTGCATGCGGCTGATACAAGTGGTAAAACAGATGCTGAAAAACTGGTAAATACTAGTGATAGTTTTGTTATTTTTTTCATTTTGCTCCTATTATTAATATAACGTTAAAATTCCCTAAGTACTTTATAAGGGAGTTATTATTACTAAATTATTTAAAAAAATATATAAAAGTTACATGGTTATATGTTAATCTTGCTTATTATACAATAATATTTTTAAATCTACTAAATAAAAAAGATACAGAGCAATCTGTATCTAGTTATCTTTAGCGGCGTAGATTGAACGCATAACATTTCTGACTTGTTGTTCAGAAGCTTTTCTACCCATTTGTAGAAACATCGCTCTAACCATTTTTTCAGTAATTGGAGGGTTTTCTTTAATTTGTTTTTGGATTTTACTACGAGCAATAAAAAAGCCAATAAATCCTCCAACGCAACCCATTGCTATTGAGCAAAAAATTACTGTTAATATTCATCCAGTAAGACCCATGATAACCTCCTATTGCATATGTGATTTTAATTTTAACATATAAATACAATTTAATTCAATTAAACAGAAGTTTTGTAATTATTTTTTCATAAAAATATAAATTTTCCGAAAAAAACAAAATAACCTAGTTAAAGAGTTATTTTGTTTCGGTGGGTTGGTATCCTTTTAACATATCTTCAAGTAAAACTTGTTTGAATGTTTTGGTATTATTGTATTTTGAATCTTTATTATTTCCATAATAAATATAAACCAATGTGTGGTCACGTCCATAGAATGTACTGCTTAGTCCGCCTGATCTCGAATTATATGTTCCTAATCAGCTAGACAATAATTGCTGTCCTGATATATAGTAGGATAAAGGTGTTGTTTTGTTGGCAAAACCAATTATCCTTAAATTGTTTGAATACTTATCAAGTAAATTAGGGTATTTTGAAATTTTATTTTTGAAAGCAGCTATAAAACCTTCCATCGTGAATGCCTCAGCTGTTAAACCAGTTCTGTTTCAGAATAATCCACCCGGAGAATTTGTGTAAAGAATTTGACTTAGAAATGCATAAAAACGTCAAATACTATGGTAGGCCTGAGTATTTTTCTTTAGTTCATTAATATCGGTGTATTTTTGACTTTCATTTAACTCTTTAAAGAATTGATCAACTAAAGGTGATACGAATATTTCAATAAATGCTCCAAACTCTCCTTTAATTATTCCAGATATTCCACTCGAAGCATTGAAGTTGCTTGATTCATTAGGTTTAGCAAACATAATTGCGTATATACCTTTATTAAAATCAGCTGGGGAAGATTCAAATAATAAATTAATAAAATCTGAATATGCTTTCGTATCTAAGTTTGAAAATATTGATTTAAAAACATCTTTATTTTCAAATATTTTACTTAGCATAACTACACCATCACTGGAGATAAATTTCATCGCCCCTTCTTTAAAAGCGTTTTGGATAAGTTCAGGGAATTTAGAAAGTTCGTGCTTATCTATTTCTTTAAGTTTAGAGAATAATGAATCGACAATATCATCAAGAATTTTTGTGTTTACAGCTTGTTTTGCAAAAGATTTAATAAAATCTTGAACAATATGGTCTTTTTCTTCAGCGAAGTTAAATCCGTTCGAACGCATTAGTTTGGCTAACCCTTTTCCTAATGCGTTAGACACATCTTCATTATTTGTGAAGATTTCTCTTATTCAATGTTTTAAACTATCTCTAATTGTTGTAGCATTCGATGATCTAAAGAATTCGCCTAATGCATTAGGCCATGATTCTAATGAGGCATATTTTTCGTTATTATTGAATAATTCATTCAAAAATGCTTCTAAAATATTTTTTAATTCCTGTGATTTGAATGCGCTCTGTAAGGTTTTTACTGCTGATTGCTGAGTGACGCCTAGTTTAGTCAATGCAGAATCTAATTTGAAATCAACTACAAATTTTTCAGTCAATGTATCATCAGTTGTTATTTTATTAACTATTGTTAGAATGTCCTCTTTTAGAGTTTGTTTATTTTGAACCAATGTATCTGATTTTAAAATTATTTGTGCTAATTTATAATCCGTTAAATGTAGTCCATTTATTATGTCTTTGCCAATATTTTCAATAAGCAGTTGAGTAGAATCGTTATTTTTTGCTGACTGAGAAATCGACTTAATAACCTTTTCGATTAATCCTATTTCCTTAATAAGTTTAGGCAATTCATTAAACAAGTCTTTAGCGAACTTGGTATTTGCTGCATCATCAGAATTTACACCATACGGTTTAATATTTTCAGATCATAATCCTTTCAATAAACTGAATATATTAGGGTGAGAAATAGCATTGACAATAATTCTTTCTAAGGCTTGAGCAATAATTTTCTCATTTTCGGAAGGTGTAAATAATAAGTTAATTAAATCTCTAAATGATGTTGCTTTTTGCAATGATTCGTGGTTGTTTGACGCAGAATCAATAATTGTGTCAAGCAATATTGAAATATCTGACTTCGATTTTTCAATTGTATCGTTAATCACAATTTTAAAATCTTCTTTGGTCATATATTTAGAAATATCATCAATAGTTTTTGATGGTAATTTTGCATAAATAGAACCAGCAATATCCATATTTTTTGAAGCAAAATTTAATCCATTTGTAACCAATTGTTTAATGACATCACGGTTTTGACCAATGATATTAGATTCAGTAAATATTTTGATTAATTTAAGTGTTGATTCCTCTGGTTGTGTTTTGTCAAATATACGTTTTACAATTGAATTTGTCAAATTATTGATATCTAGATTAATACCATTTATCTCCAAATTGTCAACTAAGTCTTCAACTATATAATCTATCAATTTTATCTTATCATTTCATGGTTCAATATCCCTAAATAAAGCTGTCATAAGCTGAGTAATCTGTTGGAGTTGAATATTTTCCCCTAAAGGTTGGTGTTTATTTAATTCAATATAAATAATATTAGAGATTATTTCTATTAAATCAGTATTTTTTGATAGTGAAATTACAAATGATTTTAAATTCAATTTGACAGCTTGCTTTTCTCCATCATTTTCTAATCAGTATTTAACTAGTGTCGTTGGTGTTGATAAGTCTACTTTGGTAGTTTTCGTATTTAATAATCCGTGTTTAATAAAACTTACAATTAATGGTTTTAATTCGTGGTAAGTAATGGTATGTTTAATTATTGAACGAATTGTATCGGTGTTAATTGATTGATAATCTTTCGGTAATTTTTTTTGTAATTCAGAAAATACTGAATTTAATTCAGGATAACTTATAGAGTTTGAAATAAGTTGAAGTAAATTATCTAGAGTGCGTGAATTTTCAATATTTTCAAATATTATCTTTGGTAAATCAAATAACGATGTTGCTGCGGCTAATTTATCGCTGTTAATTTGTGTTACATCTTCAATAATACTATCAATCAAGTCTTCGAATTTTGGTTCGTTTAATAATTTGTTAATTAAACTTGAAAAATCATCTTCATTAATTATTTTTTGAATATCTGTACCTAATGTTTGATAAATTGAGGCAAAGAATTTAGTTGTTTGTTCTTTATTTTTCGTAGAAATTTTTATTACGTTTTTGGTTAATGCTTGAAGTGATAATTTATATTTTGGAAGGTTAATTTTAGATGCGTTTTTTATTAATTTTAAAATATTTAACTCTAAATTATCCTTATCAAATTTAGATTTCAGTCTTTCAATTACATTTTTACCAAAACGACCTATATTGAAGTTATTTGGTAAATCAGATTTAAGTTCATTTATTAATTCGGTTGTAATGTCTTTACTAATACCTAATTCAGAATCAATCGAAGTTCAAAATTCTAAAATTTCATTCGTTAAGTCAGCTAAATTATTAATATCTACATTTTTAAAATATTCTGGATAATTAATAGTTAAGTTTTGAACTAAGTTGCGAAGCATTAATTTAAATTCCGGTTTTTTAATTAAATCGCTAGTAATATGGTGGAAAATATTTTGTATCGAATCAGAATTTTTTGGATTTTTGATAAATGTAAATCATAATTCTTTGAATGATTTCGCTTTTGAAAAATTAGGGCTGTCTTCGATAATGTTTCCTAAAATATCAGCTACATTGGTTTTAAGAGTTTCTGAATTTAAAATTAAATTTGCAAGATTTTTTAAATCATTTTTGCTAATATAAGGCGCAATTTTAGATGATTCCTTATCGTAAATTAAATCTATACCTTTATAAATTTCTTTCTTAGTAATATCTAAATTAACAACATTGGTAAAAATGTTTTTAACAATGTTTTTGAATTCAATCAAATTATCTTTAAAAACAGTTGTTTGCGTCAATGTAAAAATTAAATTGATTATTTTAGGTTCGTTTGATAATTCTTTTTTAAATGCTTCAATTAAATAGGTGATTTTATTATCTTTTGCCCCTGGTTTACCATCATTATCTCAATCATAATTTTTGAATGTTTCTTCAGCGTTTTTTAATAAATTTGGGATTATTTTTGAATCTTTGAATCAATGTTTAAGACTTGATAAATTTTTATTGTTATCTCTTTTTAAGAAATTCTTTAATGTATTTTGTGGGTCAATTTTATGATAAAAGTCAGACTCAAAAAAGTTTGGTAATACCTTATCAAAAACAATTTCATCCAATCCGACATTGTCAAGCACACGATTAAAATAGTTTTTTTCATTAAATTTGTTTTCATTTTTAAGAGTTAAATATTGTTTATCTTCGGTAAGTAGAAATTTATCTAAATCATCTCCAAAAACTTCATTAATAACTTGGTATGGGTCTTTATCTAATTTAATTTGAGTTAAAAATGAATCTTGATCGCTATTAAGATATGTTGAACCAAAATTTATATTATGTTTATAAAATTCTTTAGCGTTACGATTCGTTGAAATTAATTTAATAAATAAATCTATAGCTATTTTTTTATAACCTTTTTCACCTGGGTGTATATCAAATAGTGACGGAGTTAAAATTTCAGCATTTTTTACTCAGTAATCATGGTTAAATGGATTGATGAAGTATGTATTTTTCTTTGTGGCCGTATATTTAAGTTTCTTGTTTATTAAGTCTAGTAAAATAGTACTTAAATTGAATTTAGCATCTTTATCATATTTATTTATATGACGATCAACTAAATTCATAATTGTGTTTAATGGAGTAGGGAAACCTATAAAGTTAATATTAGAATTAGGTGCAAACTTTTGAATTCTATCAATAAATTCCTCTTGTCTTTTTTGAATATTATTGAATAAATTATTGAATAAATCATTTACTAAACTAGAAATATATGAGTAGTTTACTTGTTTAGAATTAATTAATTTTACAATTTCGTTTAGTGGTAAATTAGAAGCGCTTTCACCAATGGCGTGTAAGAAGTCATTCGCACCCAATGACACTGTAATTAAATTGCTTTTTGATAAATCATTGACCAAACTTTGATATTTATTTTTTCAACCATCGCCAAATCTGAATTTAACTAATTTCAACTCAATTTCATTTAATTTGGATTCATCGCCTTCCGATTTTAATAATAAGTTTCAGTCAGCAAATGTAGAACCGGTAACGGCTCGGTTTGAAAAAGCATTTAAACGTTTAATTTTATTGAAAAAATTAGCTAAATATGCTGGATAGCTAATACCGCTTACTTCGCCATTTTCAAATTTTCCAGAATAATCTTTATCTAAGGTAGCCACAAAACCTGCTGTGATTGAATCTCCCATGGCTAAGTAATTGATTGATTGATCTGCTTCAATTGCGTTTTTAGAAAAAATGCGGTTAGAAAGTTTAATTGAACTAATATCTACGTTAGGATTAATTATTTCTGTTTTTTGTTTTTTAGGCAAATCTGGAATATTAGTAATTGTATCAGCGGCATTTTTTTTGTTTATTTCGCTTGATTTTTTTACTTGCTTGTCCTTAGTGGGGATTAAACTTAGTCCTGTTGCTAAAGCAACAGTTCCTATTAAAGCACTAGACAAAATAATGATTGTTTTCTTAATTCTTACTTTCATATTATCTCCATATTTAATATGCGTATTATATTATAAAATTAAAATTTAATATTAAATACATACATGCGTTAAAATTTATGAAAAAAAAACAAAAGAAAACGCACTTTTGTGCGTTTAGATTATATAAAATTGAGTTTCACACTAATGGGGTTAGTGTGTTTAATTGGATAAAAAAATGATATTTTAAACTTATTTATATTTTATGATTCGCAACATTACCTTTTAAGTATTGTTACAATATTATTATACTTATTAATGGAGTAATTAGCGAGTGATTATTATATTATTTAAAAATTTTATGGAAAGAATACCATATATTTTTATTTATTGGAATATTCAAATTGATTATGAGGTTAAAAAAACCAAAAATGGTTTTAATATAGCGTTTAAGCAGAAAATGTTTTGTCACCGACAGTGACTTCAACATTCGTTTCAATATCTAGTTGGATACATTCAATATTGCACTTTGTTAAAATTGAACGAGCAATTTCACCATCTTCAGTCTCGTGATATTTATCGCTTTCATAAATAATGGTTGTTATACCAGCTTGTACAATTGTTTTGGCACAGTTTGAACATGGGTATAAGGAAGTAAAAAGAGTTGCATTCTTTGTTTTTCCAAAAGCATTTAAAATCGCATTTACTTCAGCATGAACAACGTAAGGGTACTTGGTTTCTTTTGTATGATCTGCTTTTCTATCTCATGGAAAAGCATCATCAATACCTAAAGGCATTCCATTATAACCTAAACCTACAATTTTGCGATCTTTATCAATTATGCAAGCTCCAACTTGCGTGCTTGGGTCTTTTGACCTTAGAGCGGACACCTTGGCCAAAGCCATAAAGTAACCGTTTCAATATAGTGATTCTTTTTTCATGTTAGTATTATACAACTCTTTTCATAATGCTATATGTCATTGTATCGTTCAGTAATTTTGCTAAAACAATAGAAAAATAGTCAGAAAAGATAATCTTTTTTTGAAAATGATTATAAAAAACTACATAAAATTAACCAATTAATATCAAATTTTTATCACTAGTATATAATATATACATCAAATAGGAGGTATTATGGCAACAATTGAAAGAGATCCGTTAATTTGTGAACAAAGAATTCAAAAAAGAAGAGAATTTTTAATAGAACAATACGAAGAAAACAAATTAATTTTGGCTAACCCGGCCTTAGTTTCCGATGATTCAATGAAGGAAAGTATTTGCTCGAATGAACAATGTTTGCTAAATAAAAAAGTTATTGATTTGAACACATACAAAAAACTTAAATGAGCAAAAATTTTAGCTATTGTAGCATCTATAGCATTAATCATATTATGTCTAGCCATTGCGATTTTAATCGGGAATGGAGGACAATAAATATGGGAATAACCAAAATAACACCAAATGATATCATTTTATACATTGTTCTATGTTTAGTGGTTATTTCTATTTTATTATCAATTTTGCCTGGTACAGTTAGCGCAATTAAAAGCAAACTGGGTAAAAGAAGATATGACAAGATGGGAAGTAGCTCACAAATTAGATTGATTAATCAACTAAGAGAAGCAGTTGAACATTTTTCTAAAAATAAAATTGGAGCATTGATTACTATCGAAAATAGCGATAATTTAGACAGGTTACGTACGGATGGAATCATTTTAAATGCTAATATATCATCTTCACTACTGATTTCGATTTTTAACAAAGAATCACCACTTCATGATGGGGCAGTAATTATACGCGATAACAAAATTCACTATGCAGCAACTTTTTACAAAATATCAAAAAAATCAATTGATAACCATTATGGAGCGCGCCACCGTGCAGCAATGGGTATTAGTGAAGTTTGTGATGCTTTAACTATCATCGTTAGTGAGGAAACCGGCGATGTTAAATTTGTAAAAAATGGTACATTTTTCAAAATAAGAATAGAACAATTTCAAGAACAATTAATTAAATATTTAAAGGACTAAAATGACAGATATACAGGAAGAACAGCTTTTTTCAAAAATTAAAGAAATTATTGAAAACAAAAACAATAAACAGGCATATTCGCTGATTGATGAAATACCAAACGCAGATATTGCTGACACATTAGGAGAATTTTCTAAAGAAGAACAAATCGCATTTTTAAGATTACTTAAAACCGAAGATGCGGCAGATGTTTTTTCATTTTTAGAAACTGAGCAACAAAAGGAACTTGCACTTGATTTTAATGAGGAATGAAGCATGAAAATGCTTCAAGAATTACAAAGCGATGAGCTAGCCGATGTTCTTGAGGAATTGCCGGCGAATGTAACAAGCAAAATTATTGCCTATACACCTCAAGATAAAAGAAATGAAATAAATAAAATTTTAAGTTATGCTGACGATGAAGTTGGAAGCATAATGAGTATAGATATTTCATTTATTCAAAATACTTATACATGTGAACAAGCACTATACAAAATTAAAAAAGACTACTCTAAAAATCGAGCAGAATTAGTTCATTATTACTATGTGGTAGATGCAACTCAAAAATTACTTGGTGTATTAACTTTAGAAGAAATTATCTTTGCTAAAAGTAGCGATAAAATTGATAACATTTATTCACCTGTGACTTCAATTATGGCCAGCGATAAACAAGAAGATGCGGCCAAAATTTTCAGTGAACACGATATGTCAGTTCTGCCGGTAATTAATCAAGATAAAAGATTAATTGGAATGATAACAAGTGATGATGTGATTGATGTTATTCATGATGCTGCTACTGATGATTTATATAAAATGGCAGGAATTAGTTCTAAAGGCTCAGAAGCTGATGACTATTTAAAAACCCCATGATATAAATTGCTTAAACACAGAATACTATGGGGTGTAATAATACTTTTATTCTCTACTATATTAGAAATAGCTGGGTTTTTCCTCTTTAAAGAAGTATTTAGAGAACTTCAAACAACTGTAATTTCAATATCTTTATTCCTATCGTTTTTAGTGTTTATAACAACAATAAATACTGTCGCTAGAAACGGTAGTACTCAGACGAATATAACTATAAAACGTGTATTAACGATGGATATAGTCGAAACAAAACACTTCCGTAAAGTTATACTAAAAGAAACTATTGTTGGTTTAATGCTGGGATTATCCTTAGCACTAATTAATGTTGGCAGATTATCTATATTTTTAGCTTCAACAGGGGATTTATTAAACAAGGCAAAAGCATCATGAGCAATAATAATTGGTTCAAGTTTTTCATTATTAATTGCCATGACTTTACTTTCATTTATTTCAGCTTTAATACCTATTTTATATGTTAAACATCACAAAGATCCTTCAAATAGTTCATTAGTAATGTTGAATGCATTCGCTGAACTTATAACATCATTAATTGTGTTTGGAGTCACAATAGGCTTTTTAAATATTTTCATTCATTAATAAATTTAAAATCTGAGGTTACTTAGATTTTATTTTTTATTTCCAAATTTTACGAATTTACACGATTATAAATTCATGAAGTTAAAAGCCATTTAAAAAAATAATTAAACCACACAATCTATAAAAAATGCAATTATATATTATGTTATAATTTAACTTATTATTAATTAAATTAGAATATTAAATTTAAATAAATCACACAACATTTTAAGGAAGTGAATTATGGATAAATACTCAATAAGAGAATTTTTAGAAAAACCAGATAAATTTAGCAATAAACAAATTACTATGAGTGCTTGAGTTTCGGCTAGCCGTGGTAACAAAAAAATTCGTTTTATCGAATTAAATGACGGTTCAACTGTAAATAACTTGCAAGTAATATTCAAAGGAGAAGAATTCGATTTTGAAGAATTAGACCAAATACATATTGGTGCTGCGGTTGCTATCGAAGGAACTGTATCACTAACACCCAATGCACCTCAGCCACTAGAAGTTATTGCATCAAAAATCAATGTTTTAAGAGATACTGATTTGGATTACCCAATTCAAAAACAATCAATAAATCTTGAAACTTTAAGAGAAATACCTCATTTAAGACACAGAACAAACATCATTAAAACTACAATGATTATTAGATCAGCATTGGCATTAGAAATGCATAACTATTTCAATGAAAACGGATTTTTATACTTTAACGCCCCAATTATTACTTCTAACGATGGCGAAGGAGCAGGAGAAACATTTGAGGTTTCTGATTCAAATTTTAAAAATCCATTTTTCGGTGATGATAGAAAGCCGACTTTGGGAGTTACTGGTCAATTACACGCCGAAAGTTATGTAGTTGGATTTAAAAAAGTTTATACGTTTGCACCAACTTTCAGAGCTGAACACTCTAACACGAAAAAACACGCAGCTGAATTTTGAATGATTGAACCCGAAATGGCTTTTGCTGACTTAAAAGACATTATCAATTTAGCAGATGATTGTTTAAAAACAGTAATTAAAAGAACGATCGAAAAACATCCAAATGAATTCAATTATTTATCTAAAAACGTTGATCAAAACTTATTAACTAGATTATATAGTTTTATTAACACAAAATTAAGCGTTATAGATTATAGAGATGCACTAATAGAATTAAACAAAGTAAAAGATAGATTTGAAGAACAAAATATTGAATTCGGCTTGGATTTTGGAACTGAACATGAAAGATATTTAGCAGAACAAGTTTTTAATGGTCCGGTGGCAGTTATTAACTTCCCTAAAGAATTTAAAGCATTCTATATGCATCAAAATCCCGACGGTAATACTGTCGCATCATTTGATTTATTAGTTCCTGGTATCGGTGAGTTAGTGGGTGGAAGCCAACGTGAAGTTATTTATGATAAATTACTTGAAAGAACTAAAGAAGTGGGAATCAATCAAGAGGAATTACAGTGATATCTTGATTTAAGACGTTTCGGAGACTGCGGATCAAGCGGTTTTGGAATTGGATTTGAAAGATTGGTAATGTATGTAACAGGAATGGACAATATTAGAGATGTTATTCCATATCCACGTACCTCAGGGAATATTAAAATGTAAGGAGCAAAAATGAAATTATCAATTATTACCCCAGCAATCAATGATTGAAAGGAATTAGATTATCTTTTAGAAACATTAAAGATACAGGATAATCAAGATTTTGAAACAATTTGTGTTATTACGAAACCATCTAAAAAGATGTATCAAATTCTTGAAAATGCTCTACAGTTTTTTGGTTCGAGATTTAAGTTTATAGTGAATACAAAACGTAAAAGTATTCAAAGTGACATAGTTGCGGCATTGCATTTAGTCAAAAATAATTACGTATATGTTTTGAATGCCGACGCAGTGATTAAGAAAAATTTTGTTAGAAGAGTAACGAACAAACTTAATGATGTTCAAGCCGATATTATTGAATTTAAACCTATATTAACAGGATCGATTAAATGAAAACCTATGGCTAGATTAGAGTCTGATGTTTTATTTAATATCAATTCAAACCCTAAATTTGTAGCATATTCTTTTCCATTTATCTTTAACAAAATTTTCAATAAATCATTTATTGAACAATTTGCTAAATATCGAGTCAAAGAACTTAATGATACAAAATTTGCTACTGAATTATTGTATTTTATGTTGGTTAATGCAACTACATATCAATTTTGGAATATTCAATTAGTTAAAGAAAATATTTCTTCAGCCACTTGATTTACACCGAGAAATTTTGTTGCTCAATTTAGAATAATTGAAAATTATCTTCAAACAACCAATACCAAGTTAACTCAAGAACTAGCATATGCTCAATTATATTTCTTGCAAATAGTCTTGGCAGGATTCTTAGATTCATGAGAATTCTCTGTATTTAAAGTTTTACAATACATATTTGAATCTCGTAGTGATTTCTCAGAGAAAAGAGCTAATAAATATTTAGAGGATTTACAAAAATATTTAACGAAATATCACAATGAGAATCCGCAAGTATTTTTAACCAACATTTATCTAAATACTCAAAACCCTGAATCAACATATTTAAAGAAACTACCTGAATTTAAAAAAACTGAACCTGTTTATAAATCTCTATAATGACGAAATTACTTCATAAAAATGTTACATTTTGGCATCGTTTTGCTTCCAATATAATTGATTTTTGTTTATTTTCTACATTTTTAATTCTTCTATACAAATCATTTATAATCTCACACCAAAAACTAACTGTCGTAGATTGATATAGTTTTTTGGTTATGGGGTTGTTAATTAATTATTCATTATTTATTATGATTCCATATTTTTGGAATGGTCGTAGTCTGGGTCAAATAATATTAAGAATTCAAATACTGAATACTAAACCAACCAAAAAAATTCTCAATATTTTGAGAACGAATGTCCCTAGCTGAGGTTTGTATTCATTAATTACTTTGCTATTTATATGTGGTGTAATGCCTTACCAAATAGATTTTATATCATCACTTAAGGATATTTCAAACTTTATAAATGACCCAAATTTACCATTAAATCTGAGATTTATAGGTAGAATTATCGCAACATTATCTGGGTTTTGGTCAATTATAAATCTTTTAAATTACTGTTTTATCTTGGCATCGAAAAATAGACGAGGTGTTTATGACCGAATTCTAGGATTTAGAATCGTATATATAAAACACTACACCGTTTCACAAAAGATGGATGAAATAAAACTAATACCGCATCAAGTTAAGAAAACTGAAATCATTTTTCACGAGGAGGAACATGAATAAGACTACCCAAATACTAGAAGGCCTAAATAAAGAACAAAAAGAAGCTTTATTATATTTCGATGGGCCATTAAGAATCATTGCTGGTGCCGGATCAGGTAAAACCAGAGTTTTAACTCGTAAAATTGCCTATTTAATCAATGAATTAGGTATTGCTCCTGCTGAAATATTGGCCTTAACGTTCACTAATAAAGCGGCAAACGAAATGAGTCAACGTATCAGACAATACACAACTGTTGAACCATCAAAAATTCAGGTTTCAACGTTTCACTCGCTATGTTCTAGAATTTTAAGAAAAGAAGCATTTCATTTAAATTTGGACAATGATTTTCAAATTATTGATGCAGTGGATCAAAAGACAATTATGAAACGTATTTTTAGTGAATTACAGCTTGGTGAAATAGATGGTGCATTTAATTCCAGTGAAATTTTAAAAATGATTTCGTTAGCTAAAAACAAAAATTACACCGCCGACGAACTAGTTCACGAATTAAATGATGATTCTCCTGAAGACCAAACCATTAATGAGGCAATTGGTAAAATTTTTACACGCTATAATGAATATTTACAAAATCAAAAAAGTTTGGATTTTGATGATTTAATCATTAAAGTTCATAATTTATTTGTTAATAAACCTGATATTGCAAAAATTTGAGCAAATAATTATTCATACATTATGGTGGATGAATTTCAAGATACATCTCGTATGCAATACGAAATAGTCAAAAGATTAACAAGTCCTGACACACAATTAACAATTGTGGGTGATCCTGATCAAACAATATATACATGACGTGGTGCTGATGTTAATTTAATATTGAATTTTGATAGAGATTTTGCAAATACAAAAACAATAATTCTAAATGAAAATTACCGCTCAACACAAACTATACTTGATGCTGCTAACAATCTAATTAAGTATAACAAGAACAGATTTAGCAAAGACTTAATTACAAACAACGAAAAAGGCGAACCTATTGAATATATGCATGCTTTTAGCAATGAAGCAGAGGCCAGATGGGTTGTCCAAACAATTAACCGTTTGAAAAAACAAAAAATTCAACTTAAAAATATTGCAATATTCTACCGTTCAAATTATTATTCAAGACCATTTGAAGAAGAATTAATTAAAGAGAACATAAACCATAAAATTTTCAATGGTCAAAAATTTTTCCAGCGCAAAGAAATTAAAGATGCTTTAGCTTACTTGCGTTTAATTTATGATGGGTTAGACTTATCTTTGTTAAGGATTATTAATACTCCGGCAAGAAAAATAGGTAAACAAACACTATCTAATCTTCAAAAGTTTGCTGAATCTAAGTCGTTAAGTCTTTATGAAGTACTTAATACTTACGTTAAAGAATTGCCTGCTACCAATGAAGTTAAGATGAATGTTGCCCGTTTAATGTCGACAGTCAATAAATACCGTATGGCTCTAAAAACAAATACCATTCACCTAGTATTAGAAAAATTTTTAACAACTATTGGTTACTTTGATTACTTAGCTACTGATGTTACATTGAAAGGAACTGGTAAAGATAACGTTAATGAACTAATCCGTTCCATCAAAAACTGAGAAAACAATAATAAAGGTAAAAATATCAAAGACTATTTAGAATTTGTTTCCCTATTATCGGCTGGTGATGATTATGATAACTCAACCAACTATGTTACCCTAATGACTGTGCATTCAGCCAAGGGTCTTGAATTTGACAATATTTTTATGGTTGGTATGTCAGAACAAATTTTCCCTCATCATCGCGCATTAAATTCAAGTAATCATGAACACCTCGAAGAAGAAAGAAGGCTTGCTTATGTCGGTATAACACGTGCTAAACAGAGACTTTTTATTTCTGATTCTCGTGGCTACCTAATAGGAACTAACACTGAAAAAGAACCTTCTCGCTTCATTGCGGAAACTGGACTAGATATTAATAAATTTATTCTGCAGAGAAACATAATCGATACAGATTTCAACGAATTAACTGATGAAAAATCAATCAAAGATATTAATCGTTCAATGGTTGTTGGTGACATTATTGCTCATACGCATTTTGGCGAAGGTACTGTTCTTGAAGTTAGAGGTGATACAATAGTCGTTCGTTTTGTTTCATCTAATTCAGAAAAAACATTATCTAAAAATCACCCGTCAATTAGATTGCTACGTCAAGAAGGTACCAATTAATGCCCACTAATAATTCTTTAATAGATGTTACCGAAAAATCAAACATCGATTTTAGATTATTGCTTTCAGGGTGTTTGGTAGCTTTAGCGGTTTTTATATGTTTGATAATTTATGCTATTACAGTGCTAGTTAAATCTAAAAAAGCAAGCGATGAAGGATTAATAATTATAAAAATTAATACAAAACAAAAATGAGCAATGCGCTTAACCCCGATGTCGTTAAGCTCTTGTCTGACTTTTGACACCGGTGCGGATACAATGCTACCTAATAAATTTTACAAGATAAATTGATTTTTATCGCATTTTGATTCAGTAACACGGGTTGAATTAGAAACCATACTTCAAAAAGTGCCTGATTCAAAAAGATATTCAGTCAAGGGTTATTTAAATCATGAATTGACTAAAAACACCATTAATAATTTAACACTTAAAAATTTTGGAATTAAAATAGACGAAATACCTTTAAAAATAAAAATTTCTGGAGATTCAGATAATAATTACTATGTAGCTATTTCATGAAGAATTCTTAAAGAAGTTGATACTAAAACTGCTTTAAACTTAAATATTTGTAATATAGAACAATTAATTGGTTTGAATCAAAATAATTTAATTTCTTTCGCCTTAATTCCGAATGTTAGTTTATTTCAAAAAGGTCCATCTAAATTACAATGAATTAAAATTTGTAATTTATTAAAAATAAGAGCTTCAAAGGTAGAGTTAATTCACCATGAGGGTGTATTGTATTTAATAAACGCCAAAACGAATTCACGTAGTTTTCACAGAAGAGTAAAAAAATTTAATAAAGTAGTTGCTTCAATTGTAAATGATTTAAAGTTCAATGGTCTAATTGACTTTGCGGCCGTAGTTGCATCAAAAAAAATTAATAATAATAAAGAGTTAGAAAACTTTATCTACAAAGCTAAGTTTTTATTACATAATCAAATGCATACTGATCGAAATAAGTCGTATTTATCATGAAATATTAATGATTCACGCGATCATGAATTAGAAGAATTTAAAGTTAAAATCAAGGATTATGAGTCGAAAATATCGACAGCTAGTTTCATTAAGGAAGTTAGTCAAGTATTAAATGTTGGAAACAACAAAAAAACATCATTACAAGTAATTTATGGCAAAATGGCCGGCGTAAATAACGATGACATAAACTTTTACAATAAATTTCTATATTACAGTATGTTATACATATTTTCAGCAAATAAATATTTAATTGATGCTTCAGAAACTGGTACTTCATTACTATTGCACACTACTGATTTAGTTCTATCTAAAAATTTAGATAAATTGACTCGTGCTTATACTTTATTCATTCTTCATCCGCATTCAAATAGTTTTGATTTAAATATCATTGATAACATTCTAAAAAAAATACCCAAAAAGACAATGAAAATTGGTCTTTATATAGAAGAAATTACACCTAAATTACTAAATTATATTGAGACAGGCACAATACATAATTTTGTTATTTCTTCCTCTCTATCTCAAAAATTCGCCACAAATATTGAGATTTATTTAAAATTGTTAAATCTAACAAAAACAACAGCTCAAATTGAAAACACACGTGTATTTTGAGAAAATCTTCCCGAAAATACACAACAATATCACAAAGATAAATTAAAAATTAAATATTCATATGCGAATAAATATATTTCATAATATTGGCATAGTGTATATAATAAATAAAATTACAAATCAAATCCCTCAAAAGGAGTTAAATATGAAGAAATTAGGAATCGTTTTAGACTCATTTGTATGCATGTCTAAACAAGAAGTTAATGATTTAGGATACGCTTATGTACCCTTAATTACCGAAATTGACGGAACATCATTCTTAGATGGTGTTGATGTCGATCGTTTTGATTTATTACAAAAAATGACCCAAACTGATGACATTCGAACTTCATTGCCATATATGTCGACATTCGAAGAAACATTTAGTAAAGTTTGCAATGAGTATGATGAGGTAATTTACCTACCAATTTCATCCAAAATATCATCAACAAACAGTGCTGCTTCAAACTTCTTAGACGAATTTTCAAATCTACATATCATCGATACTTCTCTAGTGGGTGATCAAATGTTAGAAGTGGCTAAGTTTGCAATCAAACATTATGAAAAATATCAAAATATTGATAAATTGATTAAAAAAATTCAGGAAATTTCGGATAATTCTTTGGTATTTATCTTGCCGTTAAACATAAAATATCTTGTTAAAGGCGGGCGTGTCGGATCATTTAAAAAATTTCTACTTGGAGCATTATCAAAAGTAAAACTATCTCCTTATGTAAAATTTGATAAAACGGGTACATCAACTGGTGGCATTGGTCGTGGCCCAAAAGGAGCGATTAAACAAATTATAAGTAAATTTGAAGAGTTCACTGGTTTGGACCGTAAAAACATAAAATCAAAATATAAAATATTTACCATAAATGGAATTGATAAAGAATTTAATGATTTAGCTATTGAATCATTCAGAAATGCTGGGTTAGATTTTGACGGTTCCAAAGTCAATTCAACAGTTGTAGCAATTCACACAGGCCCCGAAGCACATGCTTATTCAATAATGCCAATACTAGACAATTTAGACTAAATTAAATAAAATGGCGTCCCTAAGAACGTCATTTTATTTATAAAGTATCACTGCAAGATGAAATTAACTCAGGATTACTAATTTTTTTATTCTTTTTTATAACTATTAACCTTGGCAAGTCATTATAATTGTTTAACTTTTCTGTTAATCTATTAACTACATCTAACTGATTTTCAATGCCTAAATAAGGTAATGAATCAATATCGCCGCTTGTATAATCAATTTTTCTTTTTAAATCATCATAATTAATTTTATATATGGTTGAAAGGTCAATGTAGTTAGCAATCTTAATTTCGACAGTCTCGCCATCGTTGCTGATACCTCTATCTTGTCTTATTTTTAACAAATCTTTATTAGATTCATTAATCTCTGCTGTGTTTAAACAAGACACGAAGAATACAGAATCTTCGTCTTCTGCAACCAGCATTATTATTTCGGATTTCAAATTCCCTCCTTTTATTCTTCTAACGAAATCCGACAATAATATAATAGGTTTTAAAACAGGTAAACATGCTTTGTCAGTTTCTATTGATATTATTTTTTCCATGTCATAATAATAATGGTTTTATCAATCAAAAAATGATAATAAAAGACAAGTTGATTAACTAATAATTTTACAAAAACTACTGAAAATTCATTAATTACGTAAAATATAGTATGTTGATAACACAAAAAAAGATTACTAGTGGATTATTAATAAATATTTTTTATTAATGACTTTATCACATGTGTCTAAATTTAGTTCTTTAGAATAAATCGCCTTGAAATAACACAATATTTATTAAAATGGCAAAAAAAGTTAGCCGAGACTAACTTTTAGTTTTATTATTCGTTCTTAGCAATCTGAGCAGCTACTTCAGCAGCGAAATCATCTTGACGTTTTTCGATACCTTCACCAACTCCAAAACGAACAGCTTCTAATAAAGTTAAACCGTGGTTTGCTAAATATTTTTCAATTGAAACACTTTCTTCCATCATAAAACCTTGTTTAACAAGTACTATTTCAGCAAGTTTTTTATTTAAAGAACCTTCAATAATCATTTTTTGAATATTTTCAGGTTTTTTATCAAATCCAGCAGGAATAACAAATTCTGCTTTTAGTGTTTCTAATTTGTCAGCTGGAACTTCAGATTCGAATACGTATTCTGGTTTCATTGCTGCCATGTGCATAGCAACATTTCTTGAAACTTCAGGATTTGATCCTGAGACTTTAACTAAAGCAGCAATTTGACCATTAACGTGTGCGAAAGCACCTACTGATTGACCATTTTGAGCTTGGTATCTAGCAAAACGACGAATTGATAATTTTTCTCCAATGGTTGCGGTAGCATCATCTAAAATGTTTGCAACAGTTTCTCCGTCGTCTTTTACATCTAGAAATTCTTCAACTGTTGTAGCTTTAGAATTTAGTAATAATGATGCAAATTTATCTACTAATTTTTTAAAGTCATCGTTTTTAGCAACAAAGTCTGTTTCACAGTTAACTTCTAACATGATTGCTTCATTTTCGTTAGTTGCTATTGCGACTAAACCTTCAGCTGAAACACGACCAGCTTTTTTAGCGGCCTTGATTTTACCGTTGCTTTTTAATCAAGTAATTGATTTTTCAACGTCTCAATCGTTTGCTTCAAGAGCTTTTTTACAATCTATCATACCGCCGCCGGTACGTTCACGTAATTCTTTAATTAGAGCTAATTGATTGGCCATAATTATTCTCCTTTTTCTTCTTCGTTTGTTTGGGTTTCAACTTCTTCGTTATTTCTTTTTACAAAAGGTTTACGATTTGAAGGTTTTCTTGTGACGTTTTTGGTTTCAGGTTCAAATTTAGGCAATTCAACTTCTGAGTCTGGTCTGTAAGCATATTTTGCTTTACCACCCCGAGCAGTAGCGATGGCATCAGCTAGAATAGTAATAATTAAGTTAATACTTTTAGCTGAGTCATCGTTAGCTGGTATTCCAAAGTCAACTGCATCTGGGTTTGAGTTAGAGTCAAGAATACCGATAACTTTAACACCTTTTTTACGTGCCTCCTTAACAGCGATTTCATCTTCGTTAGGGTCAGCAACGATCATAAATGTTGGTAAACCACGCATTTTTCTAATACCATTAAGGTTTTTGTGTAGTTTGTCTAATTGTTTTTGGAACATTAATTTTTCTTTTTTAACGTATCCTTCAAAACCATTTTGAGCTTTTTCCTCAAGCTCTTCCATAGTTCTAACTCTACTGAAAATTGTTGATGAGTTAGTTAATGTACCGCCCAATCATCTGTCAGTTACATAAAAACTGTTTGTTCTTAAGGCGTTTTCTTTAATTGTGTCTTTAGCTTGTTTTTTGGTACCCACAAAAATGAATTGTGCACGTGGGTTTTTCGATACAAATTTGTATAGTAAGTTGTATGCAAATTCTAAACGTTGAATAGTAACGCTTGTGTTAATGATGTGAATACCTCTTTTTTGTTGTGGGTATAGGTAATCCTTCATTTTAGGGTTTCATAAACTTGCTTTGTGACCAAAGTAAGCTCCCGCTTCCAATAGTTTATCTTTAGAAACGATTGGGTTTTTGTTTTGAGTTTCTTCAACTTTTTTAGTTGAAACTTCTTTTTTATCTGTCATATTTATATTTCCTTTAGTTTGTTGTGTCTTCCTATTGTTTCTAACGCCTAGCACCTCTTCTCAAGGCACACCCAAGCGAATCCGCAATAGTGTATTTATTTGATATCAAATTGAATTTTAAAAATTCTTTTAAATTATATATGAAATTACTATTTATATAATAATTAATTTCAGTATAAGTATAAATATAGTGTATCAAGGTTAAAAAAATATAAAAAAGGATTGAATCTAATCCTTTAATTATTAATTAATTATCAAATTTTCACACGTTTTTCTGGTGCAATATACATTTTATCACCGGGTTTGACGTTGAAAGTTTTAGTAAATTCTTCTGTATTAGCAGCTTGAATATTAGCTCTTAATTCACAAGGTGCATGAGTATCGGTTTCTAATAATCTAACAGCCATTTCCGGTCTGCTAATTCCTTTTCAAATACGAGCTCAATTCATGAAAAATTCCTTTGGATTGTAATCTGGTTCTTGTTTTGCTGCTTCTAAAGCACATGATAAACCACCTGCATCAGCAATATTTTCACTAACAGTCAATGTACCGTTACATTTACCATATTTTGTGTCTAATCCATCGAATAATTCAATCATTGACTTAGTTTTTTCTTTAAATGTTACAAAATCGTCCTCAGTTCATCATGTGTTCATTTCGCCATTTTCGTCAAATAATGCCCCGTTATTATCGAAGGCGTGTGAAATTTCATGAGCAATAACAGCACCAATCCCTCCGTAATTCTCGGACGATGAATGTTTTAAAGAATAGAACGCTCCGTCTAATACTGCAGCAGGAAAGACAATATGATTCATTGATGGATTGAAGTATGCATTCACTGTTGCCGGCGACATAGATCAGTAATTTTTATTTGGTTTCTCGTTAAATTTATTAAACGAATACTGATTTATAATTTTGTTAAATTCAAAGACATTTTCAATAATAGAATCTGAAACAACCTTTAAATCTTTATAAAATGGTTCTATTTCCTTAGGAAAACCAACGTGTACACCAAGGTTATTTAACTTAATAATTGCTTTTTCTTTGGTTTTTTCACTTAATCAATCATTATTTTCAAGATTTTTCTTATAAATTTTAATCATATGTTGAATCATGTTTTCTACATTTTTCTTGGCTCTTACCCCGAAATATTTTTGTCCATAATGTAGACCTACAGGCATTTTAAAGTATTCTAAAGCTAAATTCAGAGCATCCTTGTTTTTATTTGATGCTTTTGATTGGCCAGAGATAAATCTTTTGTATAAAGTTGCGTTAACTCTTGTTTTATCATCTAAGTAACCAGAAAAGTTTTTAACTAAATTAACAACCAATCATGCTTTTAATCTCTCAAAATACTTAGGGTTGAATAATTTATCAATATTTTTTGCAAAATTATCGTCAAAAAACACAATTTTATCAATAGGCTTATTTATTAATTTACTTAATATGTTTTCGATCTTAAAGTTTTCTGTTTGTTTAATAATTTTTTCAAAAACATATGGTTTATACAATTCAATATAATTTGCTTTTTGTAAAGATGTCAATGAATATTTTGCAATTAACTCATCATATTGTAATGCTAATTTAATCAAATTATTCACTTCCTTAACATCAGAGATAAAAGGCGCTAATAATTTTTTAAACATTTTTTTAGCAACTTTTAAGAATTTAGATTTTGTTTCCGCATTTTCATAATGTGATTTATCAGGCAAAATATGGCTTGCAATTAAACACAGTAAAATTTGGTTATTTGAATTTTTAAAATCAGTTGATATATGAAATATTACTGGTAATGCATAGTCACGTAACGCAAACTTTGCGAAATTTTCATTAAATTCTTCAATATTTTTTAAACCAAGTAATTCGTTGACATAGGGTGTTAATGGGGTAGTTCCCGCTTTTTCGCGTTTTTCAAAATCACTGGTTAATGAGTAATATTTGGCAAAATTAACTAAATTTTGGTCAATTAATTTATTTTCCTGTTCTCTTTTCACTAATTGCTTAGCAAGTCTTGCAATTCTTTTTTCATTTTTAATATCAAGCTCACTAAATTGGCCAAAATACGAGCGATCAGCCGGAATTTTAGCATTTTGTAATCAGTCGTGATTAACTGATTCAAATAAATTATCTTTTATTTCTTTTCTCATTAATACTCCTTCTTTAACGAAATAAATACAGCTATTTTATTTAAAAAGCACTGAATAAATTTCATCATAATTTTCAACCGGTACAAATTTAATTGCTTTTTTAACTTCCTCAGGAATATCGATTAAGTTTTTTTGGTTAGATTTTGGTATAAATACTGTTTTAATACCTTTCTTAAAGGCAGCGAAAGATTTTTCTTTTAGACCGCCGATTTCTAAAACACGACCACGTAGAGTAATTTCACCTGTCATGGCAACATCTTGAGGAACTGGTTTATTTGATAAAGCTGAAATCAAGGCTGTTGTGAACGTTACACCAGCACTTGGACCATCTTTTGGAACCGCACCTTCAGGAACATGAATGTGAACTTCATTGCTTTCAAAATCAAAATTAATATCATATTTTTTTGCATTAGATCTAACAAATGAATAAGCAATAGAAGCTGATTCTTTCATAACGTCTTTTAAAGAACCCGTTAATTTAAAACCGCCATTTTTGTTTTCATATTGACTGACTTCAATTTGCAAAGTGCTACCACCAATTGATGTATATGCTAAACCATTAACAACTCCGACCTGCGGTTGTCCAATTTTATCCAATTCAGAAAATTTGGGCGTACCTAATAAATAGAAAGCAGTTTGTAAATCAATAACAAATGTTTTGATATTTTCACCTGAAACAATTTTTGTTACGATTTTACGAGCGATTTTATCAAATTGACGTTTTAAAGCACGTACACCAGCTTCCGCTGTGTAATGTTTAATTATTGCTTCTATAACAGAATCTTCAATTTGGAATTGTTCAGGTTTTAGACCTGCTTGACGTGTGCATATATCTAATAAGTGTTCACGTGCAATTTTTACTTTTTCGTTGATAGTATATGAGTTTAATTCGATTATTTCTACTCTATCTAATAATGGTGCAGGAATATTTTCGTAGTAGTTAGCCGTAGCAATAAACATAACCTTAGATAAATCATATTCGTGTTCAAGATAATTATCTTGGAATTTTGTGTTTTGCTCAGGGTCTAAAACTTCTAACATTGCAGAAGAAGGGTCACCTTTATAATCTGATGACATTTTATCAATCTCATCAAGTAGGATAAGCGGGTTAGAAACCCCTGACTTCTGAATTGCTTTGATTATTTTACCCGGCATTGAACCCACATATGTTCTTCTATGACCTCTAATTTCGCTTTCGTCATGAACACCACCAAGCGAAATTTTTACATAACTCTTGTTTAGCGCTTCCGCTATAGCTCTAGCCAATGATGTCTTACCAGTACCTGGAGGACCTACAAGCGTTAAAATTGGCACGTTGTTGAAATTCTTTTGGACTTTAGTAATTTGTTCATCTTCTTTGAATAATTCCATATCAATTTGATGATTTTCGTCAAAATCTAGGAGTAATTTACCTTTAGATTTTTGCGCCTCGTTTTTATGGTTAATGATTAATGATAAATATTCAATAATACGTTCTTTAACTTCGCCTAATCCGTAGTGATTTTTATCTAAAATTTCTCTGGCTTTCTTGATGTCAAGTGTTTCAATTTCAACTTTTCTTCAAGGCATTGATTTAAGAATATTAATGTATGAAGCACTAATATTTGCATCTGGGGTACCTGACATCATACCTTTTAATTTATTAGTTTCGGTTTTAATTAATTTCGTGACTGATTCAGGAAACATTTGTTTCTTGATATTGTCTTTCATTATTTTTGAATACTCTGATTCTTCCTCTTCGGGGTCTGAATCGTTTTCTTGTAACGATTCTTTGATAGCACGCAATTTTTCCTTCAATAGAAATTCGCGTTGCTGTTTTTCTAAATTATCTTTTACCTTTTTATTGATTTCGTTTTCAACCAATGCATCTGATACAGCATCACCTTTAGCACCTGACTTAGTTTTTTTGGTTTTACGTTTTGAATTTGTTTTAGAATCACTTTCGTTAAATAAACCAATACTATCAAAGGTTGCTAACTCTTTAGGAGATCAATTTTCCATGTCACGGAATGATAGAATATATTCTTTTAAAATTTGTAATTGATCCATTGTTTTATCAGCGTTTAAAACATTATATTTAGTTAAATTATCTGCTATTGTAAAAAACAGAATAGATAAAATTAAGTCAACAATAGTTGAATCAGCTGTAATTGGTGGAAGGTATTTTTGAGATTCATTATCAAATGAATTTCTACTACTGTAAGGGTGAATTGCAAACATATTATATGCGATACGTTGTCATACTTCTGATTGGGCCAATTGGGTTGTTGCCTCTTCAATCTGAGTTAGTAATGAAGTTTCGGCAGTAAAATCAGTTGAAGTGGTTCTATATGGATATTTATTTGTGTTAACAGAAATTACATCAATTAATTTATTTGATGAAGCATCTTGAAAATTAAAACTTTCAATGGTATGTCTTCCTATACCAACTAATGTAATTTGATAAGTAGATTTTTCTTTCTTAACATGTTTAATACGACAATATGTCATTGTGTGCTCAAGATTATTAACTGTTAAATCAGCAATATTTTTCTTTGAGTAATTACTATCATTTTTACCAACAAAATGATATGCTAACATTAAATATTCTTGTTTCGAATCCACTGGTTCAAAAGTATCGTAAGATTGTTCATATGAATCTAATTCATCAACTATTATTGAATCATCTTCGATGAAATCAATTGCATTAGATACAGTCCATTTTTTTGTTAACGAATCTAAGTATTTTTCAGTTCAAAATTGTCCATATGGTTTAACTTCAATGATTTTTGTTTCATGCCCGTAAATAACACCGGTATTTAACTCTTCGTCCCCTATCATTGCTACTAATAATTTTTCGGTCATTTAACACCTCTTTCTAAGTTTTTATTAATATATTTTAGCACAACGACAATAAGAGTGCTAAAAATTAATTAAATTATTCTTTTTATTGTGGAAATACCACATCAATGTAAATAAAGGCCTACTTAGCCTTTACTACGATATTGATTATTTTATTAGGTACGAATATTTCTTTTACGATATTTTGGTCTTTTAATCAGTTTGCAACTTGTTGTTTCGCTAAGGTTACAACATAATCTTTTTTATTATCGTTGTTTGAGACAGTAATTTGTCCTCTCATTTTTCCGTTAATTGTTATAGCATAAGTTGTTTCGTCTAATTCTAATGCAGTTTCATCTATTGTAAAATCATACAGGTTTTTTAGGTTGAAAAATCTTTCGGATAACTCTCATGCTAGATGAGGAATAAACGGTTCTAAAATGTTCAAAATATAATAGAAAAATTCAGTATTTAGCTTATCATCGGTAATTTTATCGTAAGCATTCATTGTTTCCATACACCAAGCAATAATTGTATTAAATGAATATCCATTACGACGATCACTAAATAGTTCTTCCTGTTTTTTTAATCCTAAATGAAGTTTTCGACGAGCGAGTTTTTCATCATTATTTAACTTAGATACATCAATATTTCTGAAATTGGTATCTAGATTTAAATTGCTTGCCTTCTCGATCAATCTTTGAATAAATTTGTGACTACCTTCGATTCCAGATGTAGATCATTCAAGTTCTTTTTCTGGCGGAGCGGCAAAAAGAATAAATAATCTTAAGGTATCCGCATTATATTCTTTAACAGCGTCGTTTGGACTTACTGTATTACCTTTTGATTTTGACATTTTCGATCCATCTTTTAATACCATTCCTTGAGTCAATAAATTAGCAAATGGTTCTCTAAAATCAACGAATCCTAGGTCAGATAATACTTTAGTGAAGAAACGGGCGTACAGAAGGTGTAAAATCGCGTGTTCAACACCACCGATATACTCATCAACTTGATTTCAGTATGCTACATTTTCTTTATCGATTGCAAGTTCGTTACGCTTTACAGGCGGAACTGTGTATCTTAAGAAATATCAGCTCGATTCAAAGAATGTATCAAAAGTATCAGTTTCTCTACGAGCTGTTTGACCACAATTTGGACAAGTTGTTCGCAATCACTCGCTATTAGTTAATAAAGGATTGCCCATTCCAGAGAAATCAACTTTTTCAGGTAAAGCGACTGGTAAATTCTTAATCTTTTCAGGCACTATGCCACATTTTTGACAATGAATCATAGGGATTGGAGCGCCCCAATATCTTTGGCGAGAGATACCTCAGTCTTGAAGATTCATTTGTACATCACTAGTTAATTTATCAGTATTTACGTCAAAATTATTGATACCAATTTCTAAATTATTTTTTAATGCATAATCTTTATGGCTTTTTAATTTTGAACTATCAACTAACACAACTTTATCATTGGAACCAATTGAAGCAAAATCGCTAACAACAATCGAATATAAATGTTCATTGAATGAAGCCTTGGCTCTTAAATTAAGTTTTATGCACATTTGCGAAGAGAAATCTTTGGCAGTGGCTTTAGCTTTAATTTCGTTAATTTCGTTAATTTGTTCTGCGGTAATATAATTTAATTCTTGCATCTTTTTAATCAGTGAATGAGAAGCACTAACAGCCAAGAAATCAAATGTTTTTAATTCATCCGCATTTCTAACAAAAACACCTAAATCAGTAATTTTTAAATCATCTTTTAGAATTTCAAAATTAACATTATAACCGTGTTCGTAACCTATTCAACGCTTTTGCATCGTTAATACTTTTTCTGGTCAATGGCCCGTTAAAGTGTCTAGATCACTTTGTAATTCGTCTGCATAGTCTCTTATTTTTAAATAATATTGTTCCATTTCCTTTTGAACTACAACTTCGTCGCATCGTCAGCAAAGACCATCAATAACTTGCTCATTAGCTAAAACAGTTTGGTCTTTCGCACATCAATTCAATGGAGATTTTTTACGGTAAACTAAGCCTTTTTCTCACATTTTTATAAACAACATTTGTTCTCATTTTGTGTATTCTTCATCGCTAGTAATACATTCATAATCACCTCAAGCAAACGAAATCCCTAATCTTTTTAATTGAGGATTCATTTTAGCGATATTTTGATAAGTTCAGGTTTTTGGGTGAATACCGTTTTTTACGGCAGCGTTTTCAGCAGGCAAACCAAAAGCATCTCATCCAAATGGATGTAAGACATTAAATCCTTTACGACGATAATAACGAGCCATAACGTCCGAAATTGAATAATTTCTTACGTGTCCCATATGGATATTTCCAGATGGATAAGGGAACATACTTAAAATATATTTTTTAGGTAAATTATGGTCTTGTGATGGAATAGAATAATTGTTTTCATCTCAGTATTTTTGTCATTTTAATTCTATATCATTTTGGTTGTATTTGAAGTTTGACATAAAGACTCCTTTTTAATTTTTTTTATTGTTATTTTGTAAATATTTTGTAAAACTGAGTTTCAAATTGAAATTTAATATTGATGTTAATAATATTGAATTTATTGCGAAATTAGCTAAGTTGAATGTTCCATAAACAATAACGCCAGCTAATAAGTAATTAGGTATGTAAAAAAATAATCCTTTAACCGTATTGTATGAATTCATCATTACTGTAAAAGTAGGAATTTTAATTACCTTAAAAAGATAGAAATATAGCGGAGTCACGATAAAAATATTAATAATTATTAATACTATCGTAGCACAAACATTTGCTAATGATAGGCTGGCTAAATTCGCTATTAATTCCGCTTTAAAAGCTTTTTTATTTTTAAGTAATTTTGTCGAATAATTATAAAAAATTAAGTAAAACAAAATAAATATTGCTTGAGATAAGATTAGCATTCCGTGGCCTAATAAACCAAGAACATCGTAACCAAAAGTAGAGTATGAAGGGCCTATAAACATCATTATTAATAATACTAATATTCCTCACCATATTCCAATAAATCTAAAAGATGCGAGTGTAAAAATTAGTGATAAATTAAATTTTAGAAACCCGTTAAAAGGCATAAATTGTCCAATCAAATCACAAACAATAGCTAACGCAAGCATCAATGCTGCTAATGTGATTTTGATTGTAACTCGGTTATTTCAATACATTATTTAGTTCCAAATATTCTATCTCCCGCATCGCCCAAACCAGGCTCGATGTATTTTTCTCTATTTAATATTGGGTCCAATGCTGCTAAATAAATATTGAAATCAGAACCAAAAGCGCTAATTACTTTATCGACTCCTTCTTGACACCCAACTAAACAAATTAAATTCACGTTCGTAAAACCATCACTGTGAAGTTTATTGATAGCATCAACTGCTGAACCACCAGTAGCTAACATTGGATCTACAACAAAGACATAACTGTCTTTATCTATTTCAGGCATTTTATAAAAATACGTACTTGGTTGTAAAGTTAAATGATCTCTATACATTCCAATGTGTCCAACTCGAGCTTTTGGTACTAGTTGTAATAAACCTTCTATCATTCCAAGTCCAGCTCTTAAAATAGGAACAAAAACAACATCTTTATCATAAGTCTGGCCTGAGAATTCCTTATTTGAAGAGGTTGTAATTTTTTTAGGTTTGGTTTCATAATCTCTTAACACTTCATAAACCATTAACGAAGCTATTTCATTTAAATTTTGTCTAAACACTGAGTGGTCTGCATTCTTATCTCTCATGTTGGTTAATTTGATTGAAATTAAAGGGTGTTCAATAACTTTTAACATCGGTTCTCCTATAGGAATTAAATATATATATTAAATAATAACATATAAACAAGCCATTATTAGATAATATCTTCAACTCAAATTTTCGTTTCAATTTTATTTAGCTTTCTCTTTCACATCAGCGATAAAACCAAAATACACGTTTTACAAAAAGATTAAATTTAAGTAAAAAACACGGTTTAACCGTGTTAAATAATTATAAATCTTGAATTGCGTTTATCGCTGGTAATTCATGATCTAATAAGTATTGTTGACTAGCTCCACCACCGGTTGAAACATGATTAATTTTGTCTTTAAATCCAAATTTTTCACTAGCTGAAATTGTGTCACCACCGCCGATAATGGTGTAAGCATTTGAATTTACCATTGCATTAGCGATTGCAGAAGTCCCTGCTTCACCAAATGGTAATTCAAACACACCTAATGGTCCGTTTCAATATACTAATTTAGCGTTTGCTAAATGTTTCTCATATTCTTTGATAGTTTTTGGACCAATGTCAATACCCATGTGACCTTTGGTTACATTTTGATTTTTAGAATAACTTACTTTGCCTTCTTCAAAAGAAGTTACCATAGCATTATCTAACGGAAGAATAAATTCACATCTGCAATTTGCCATTAAATCACGAGCAAAATCAATTTGATCATCTTCTACTAATGAATTGGCAATTTCGAAACCTTTAGCTTTTAAGAATGTGTAAGCCATAGCACCGCCAATTAAAACTTTGTCAGCTTTTTGGGTTAATTTAGTTAAATATGAAATCTTATCCTTAACTTTTGCACCACCAACAACAGCAACGAATGGGTGTGTATCACCGGCAAATGCTGTATCAAAAGCATTAAGTTCCTTCTCAACTAGTAATCCAACTGCCGAAACCGGAACACGTGTTGAAATACCAACATTTGATGCATGTGAACGGTGTGCTGTGGCAAAAGCATCGTTAATAAATACATCAGCAATAGCCGCTCATTCTTGTCCTAATTCAGGATTATTTTTACTTTCAGCTTTATCGTTTAAGTCTTCAAAGCGCGTGTTTTCGACAAGCATAACTTGTCCAGGTTCAAGTTTTTGAACGGCTTTTTTAAGTAATTCACCTCTAGTTTCAGGCACAAAGAAAACTTTCTTATTTAATAGTTTAGATAATTCTTGTGCAATTGGAAATAAAGATTTTTTAAGTTTATCATCTTCAGTTTTAATTCTGCTTAAGTGTGATAGTAAAATCACCTTTGCATTCGATTTAATTGCGTAATTGATTGTTTCTAATGCCGCAACAATTCTTTCGTTTGATTGAATAATCCCATTTTTAATAGGAACATTAAAGTCAACTCTAACAACAACATTTTTATTTTTTAGTTCAACATCTCTAATAGTTTTTTTCATTTTCACTCCTAATTTTTAATAATTTTATTATATAAAATACTTAGCATTAATATAGTAATAATTGTATTTTCTATGTTATTATTACCATAAAAAATAATTTACAGAATTTACGAATGACACCGAAAATAAATGGCGAACAAAAAATCACCAAAGTGATTTAGAGTATTATTCAACCGCTATAACTTCAAGGAAGGTGTCTAAATCAAGGGTGGCATTCCCAATTAAAAATCCATTAATATCATGAATTTTAGATAGACCGATTATATTTTCAGCATTTACCGATCCACCATATATTATCTTAGCATCTGGCGAAGTAATTGAACGAATAAATACTGCCATATCGTGAACAAATTCAGGTGTAGCGCATTTTCCGGTTCCCATAGCCCAAATCGGTTCGTAAGAAATTATTACTTTACTAAAATCCAAACCCCTTGAAGAATCCTCAATTTTTTTCTTAACAACTTCTTTAGATAATCCTTTTTCAAATTCTTCTAAGGTTTCACCGAAACAAATTAGCGGTGTAATTCCATATTCAAGAGCGGCACGAGCTTTAGCGTTAACATCCTCACATGTTTCATAATGATATCTTCTTCTTTCAGAGTGACCAACAATTACATATTTAATATCGAATTCACTCAACATTTCAGCTGAAACATCTCCCGTATATGGACCGCAAGGAAATGCTGAAACATCTTGAGCAACTAACATTAATTGTTTTACCTTATTAAATCCTACATGCGCTGCCAAATTAATAGGTGGCATAGCAATGCCAAATTCGTTAGCTAAAGTAGCATCCCGATAACGACTATCACGACATCTTTTCTTATACTTTCTATTGAATTCTGTTAATCATTGAGCACTCTCGTTAAATGTTTTATTCATTTTTCAATTCGCGATAACAATTTTATTCATTAGTTCTCCTTAATTGATTTATCAAATATACTGATTATTTTAATAGATTATTGAAATCTTGTTCATTTAAAATAGTAATACCGAGTTGAATTGCCTTATCTTTTTTGCTACCCGCATCATCACCGCACAATAAATATGAAGTCTTCGACGAAACGCTCGAAGAAACGTTTCCACCATTGTTTTCTATGATTTTACTGTAAAAATCTCTATTTTCTGATAATTTGCCAGTAATAACAAATGTTAAATTACTTAGCTTAGTTGATATTATTTTTGATTGTTTTTTGTAATTAAATACCGAGTCTAAATACCTTAAAAGTTCCACATTTTTTCCACTTTTAAGGTATTCGATAATTGATTCGATGATTTTTGGACCAATATTTTCAACATATGTCAATCCCAAAAGTTCTTTATCATCAATTAATTCTGAGAAGTTATTGTATTTATTCGAAATTAGTTTTGCTGCTCTAGCTCCAACATGTTTTATCCCAAGCGCGAACAAAACCTTATCAAAATCACTATTAAGACTTTTTTGAATACTGTTCAGTAAGTTATTGACTTTTGTTGAGCCGTAGCGCGGTAATTCTAAAATTTGATCTACTTTGGTTTCTAATTTGAAAATATCTTCAATACATTTAATGATTCCGTTTTTATAAAAATCTTTAACGGTGGATAAACCTAACCCTTTGATATTCAAGCTTTCGCGAGCAGAAAAATGATAAATTTTATTGATATTTACATCCGGACATTCCTCATTAGGGCAAAATTGATCTACTATATCATCATGTTCAACCAACATTGAATTACACGATGGACAATTCAAAATTTTAGGAAATACATTTAATGAATTTTTAGAAACAATATCAATTACTTTAGGAATTATTTCTCCAGCTTTTACAATAGTAACTTCATCGCCGATATCTACATTCATGTCTTGTATAAAATTATAATTGTGCATCGTGGCATTTTGGACAGTAGTTTGATTCAATACCACTGGTTCTAAATTAGCAACATATGTAATTTTTCCAGTTCTGCCAACGGTACCCACTATATTTGTAATAATGCTGGTAGCACTTTCAACTTCATATTTGAACGCTATGGAATGTTTCGGGAATTTTGCAGTTTTACCAAGTTTCACTCAGTATTTTAAATTATTAAGTTTTATTACAAGTCCATCCGCATCATAATCTAATTTGTTTTTGATTTCAGCAAATTGCTCTATTTCTTCTTCTAATTCTTCTGTTTCAACAACCTTGGATAATGGATTAGTAGGGATGTTTAAACCGTTCATAAATTCTAATGCTTCTTGTTGAGTATTTACTCCGTGCAATTCAGGTTGTACAAGTTCATATAAAAATGATTGTAGTCCTCTTTGAGCAACTATATCAGAATCCAATTGTCGCAATGTGCCGCTGGCTGCGTTGCGAGGATTCGCGAATGTTTTTTCTCCCAAAATACTCATTTTGCTATTCAATTCAACAAATTTAGTTTTCGGTAGAAACACTTCACCGCGAACCTCTAAATCTTTTTTATAATTAATAATATGTGGAATTGATTTAATTTGCATTATATTTTCTGTAACATCTTCCCCTTCAATACCATTCCCTCTAGTTAAAGCTTGAACTAGATAACCATTTTTATAATGCAATGAAATAGATAAACCATCAATTTTAGGTTCAACACTAAAATTGATATATTCAAATGGTACATTTTTTTCGATGTTGTTTATATATTTAATTATCTCATCATAATTATAGGCTTTAGAAAGAGACAACATAGGTTGTTTATGGGTAACCTTGGTGAATTTAGAATTATAAATATTCATCCCGCTACCAACGTGGTTAGTTGGAGATTGAGGATGTTTTAATTCAGGATATTGCAGTTCTAGTTGTTCCAATTCCTTCAATGCTTTATCATATTCCAAATCAGAAACACTAGGGTTATTATCAATAAAATATTCTTGATTTCACTTATTAATTAATGTTGTTAATTCTTGTATTCTTCTTTTCATAATTATCTCCGCCTAATTTATATAGTAATAATATAGCAAATTTATATATATAATTTAAATAGTACAACTATTTATTAATTTTATGGGGTGAAAATGAGTAAATGATTCGAATATGACGGCAGCAGTTTGCTTGAATGTTTAACCAAAAACAACAATTGTGAACAAAATTTATTAATTCTTCATGGATTCGCTTCCAATTTTAAACATATGAAATCCATATATGAAAATTTGAATGATAAATTTAACATTTACGCCTTAAATTTACCCGCTCATGGAGAAAGCGATTATGAGCCTGAGTGAATGGATTTTAAAGTTTTTCGTAATATCATATTAGAATTTATTCAGAGACTGAAACTGAATAATATTACCTTACTAGGACACTCAATGGGCGGCGCTTTGGCGCTTTTATGCGCTGAAAAAATTCCACATCTCGTTGATAGAGTTATTTTGTTAGCACCGATGAATAGAACGCAATTAGTTTATGAAGATAAATTTGAATATTTTTATCCTCGCAATATAAATCAATATAAAAACTTAGCTCAAATAATATTTGCAAAACCAGAAAATTTTCTCAAAAATAACAAATTTATGAATTCTGTCAAATATTATTTTAATAATAAACAAGAAACATTTAATGTTCTATATCCTTTTGGATTAACACTGAACAACGAAAAATATTTTGCTAAAATAGACCGAGCAATTTCAGTTGCTGATTACCCAATTTACCTAATTAATGGTACCCAAGACGGGATAATGCCGGTTAAATTAACAATAAAACATTTTAAAAAACTCAACAAAAATGTTGAATCATATTTAATTAAAAATTCGGGACACTCAATGTGGTTAGAAAACTTTAAGGATACTTTTAATATAATCAATAAAATCGTTTCGGACAAATAAAAAATCGCCAAAACGATTTTAAAATTGTGCAAAGCTGGTTAATTCATATCAGTTTGGGATTTGTAAAATATTATTTTTAATAAGCGCACACAATACAACTAATCCAGCCATAATGATAAAAACAATCACATCACGTCATGTGGGAATAAGTAGACGGTAACGAGTCCTTTTTCCGTAAGGATCATAGCCTCTAGTTTCCATGGCGTTAGAAAGATCTTCAGCTTTAGCGAATGATGTAGAAAACAAAGGAATAATTAATGTTGTAAAAGCTTTTGCCTTATCTTTAATTTTTCCGTTTGCGAAATCAACACCGCGGCTAGCCTGTGCTTTCATAATTCTTTTGGCTTCAATCATCAAGGTTGGGATGAAGCGTAAAGCAATAGAAATAACCATAGCAATAATGTGTGTGGGGATGAATAGTAATTTTAACGGAATCAGTAGATCTTCGAGTGCTTTCGTTAAAAGTATTGGCTTAGTTGTTGTCACAAATAAAGTAGTAACCATTATCATAATATAAATCCTAAATATCAAGGATAATGTCCGAGCAACTACACCATAACTGAATGCAAAAGTTTGGGAAGTTCCTATAAAAAAATACACATGATAGATATCTCTGGTTTGGTCATTAATTTTCATTGTATACACATTCACAAATAGTATTATTACGCCAATTATTAAAGGCATTTTTAGTAATGAGAATATACCTTTTAAATTTTTTGTACCTATCAAATAAACAATTAATAGTGGCACTAATAAAATAGCTAACGTTATAAAATGAAATGATATAAACGTTAAAACAATGTAAACTATATTACAAATTAACTTAATTCTTGGATCAAGACGATGAACAAACGTATCATCATAAACATATGATCCAACTGGAGATGTAGCAGACATTATTGACCTCCTTTATTAATTTTTTTACTGATGAAATTTGCTAACTCATCAATAGATTTTGTTTTTGGTACATTTCAGCCCAGTGATTCTAATTTAGAAATAAAAGCTAATAATTTTGGTGGTTGCATGTTATTTTTTAATAAAAACTCAGTATCTTTTAGCACGTCATAAGTTGGACCGTCTTTTATAATGGTACCTTTTTTCATCATCACAACTCTTTCGGTTACTTCCAACACATTATCCAAATCATGTGTAACAATGACTATTGTTTTGCCCATTTTATGTAATCTGGTAAAAATTGATAGAATTTCTTCAACACCAACCGGATCTAAACCAGCGGTTGGTTCGTCAGCAACAATAATATCAGGTTCAATTGCTAAAATACCCGCCAAAGCAACTCTACGTTTTTGACCGCCTGATAAACCAAATGGCGACTTTTGAAGATAAGAATCATCAAGTCCGCAAAGATTCAAATATTTTTTAGCTCGCATTTTGGCTTCTTCTTTATCTACACCAAATGACAAAGGGCCAAACATAATGTCTTTTTCAATTGTTTCTTCGAAAAGCTGGTATTCAGCAAATTGAAATGCGATTGCTACTCTTCTACGAATGTCTTTTGCTCTTTTAACTTTTCTTAAGTTTTTCGAGATTAATTTGATTGATTTTTGACCATTCTTATGATTTACTAGTTTAAGTCAAGAAGCCCTCAATTTGAAATCGTCTTGAAAATGTATTATTTGTCCAGTTTTTTTGTCTTTTTTAAAATTAGAAAAATTCCACTCTATTTCGCCTTTTGAAGGCAAAAGTAAACCATTTAAATGTTCAACAAATGTTGACTTACCACAGCCTGTTTGACCAATAACACCAACAAATTCGCCTTGCTTTAAATTAAAGTTAATATCTCGAAGAGCTGTAAATTCCATTCTTGTTCCACGACTATAAATGTGGCTTAATTTAGTTATTTTAATTTGCATAGTTGCTCCAATAGTTCATATTCATTGTATGTTGGTTCTACACCCTTAATTTTGTCGCTTAATTTATAAATAAAAGGTGAGTCAATTTTGGCAGTTTCGACTATTTCTTTATTATTTAATATATCCTTTGGAGCGCCTTGAGCAATTATTTTACCTTGGGAGAATACTAAACAATAGTCAGCCATAATAGCTTCGTCCATATCGTGAGTAATTGAAATAAGTGTTTTTTCTCTTTTTGACTGAATTTCACGAATAATATTTAAAACTTGATTTTTACCGACCGGGTCCAGCATTGATGTAACTTCGTCAAAAATTATCACATTAGGATCTAAGGCTAAAACTGAGGCAATCGCAACTCTTTGTTTTTGCCCACCAGAAAGTAGATGCGGTTCGCGAGTTAAATAATTTTTCATACCAACTCTATTAGCTAATTCATCAATAATTGGCTTCATTTCCTCACGTTTTAAGCATTTGTTTTCCAAACCAAATGCAATGTCATCTTCAACAGAAGCACCAACAAATTGATTATCTGGATTTTGAAAAATAATTCCTATTTGTTTTCTTATTTCGCGAAGTGTTTGTGCACTAATAACTACACCATTTATTTCAATTGAACCACCAGCAGGTTTATAAAGTGCTACCAACAATTTTGAAAATGTAGATTTACCGGAACCATTATGACCTAAAATGGCAACGTATTTACCGTCAGGAATTTCAAAACTAATACCGTCAATTGCATTGCGGTTAGCGTCAGGGTATTTAAATACTAAATCTTTAACTTTAATCATAATAGTTTATTATAACCTACAACCATATAATATTTAAACTTATATATAAAATATTAGTTTTTTAATAATTAATATCTTACATTAATATCCTATTTGCGACATTTCTAAATATAGTTAAATTATTATCTGAGTAACTTTGGTTTTCGATTTAACAGATTAATATTTAATAATAAATACCAGTTTATTGTATTAAATGCTAAAATTTATACTCTAAAATATAAATATTAAAGGTGGTCATATGAATAAGGATAAATTACTAGTTTCAGCAATGCAGGGATTGGCTTTGGACACTATTAACAAAGCAAAAGGAGGGCATTCTGGAATGGCGCTTGGTGCAGCCGAAATAACAGAAACGCTATTTACCAAGCATTTAAACATTACTAACCTAAACCCCAAGTGAGTAAATAGAGATAAATTTTTACTTTCGGCAGGTCACGGATCTGTGTCAATTTACACAATCATGCACTTTATGGGTTTATTAACTCTTGAGGATATGAAAAATTATAGAAATTTAAATTCAAAAACAACGGCTCACCCTGAGACTGATGCATTTGAATACATTGATGCATCAACTGGTTCTCTTGGGCAGGGTATCGCAATGGGTGTTGGTATGGCAATTGCTAGAGATTTTCTTGCAAATAAGTTCAATAAGCCGGATTTTAATCTATTCGACCACTCAGTATATGTTCTTCATGGTGATGGTTGTTTACAAGAAGGGATTGCTCACGAAGCTATTCAGTTAGCAGGTACTTTACAATTAAACAAATTCGTTGTAATTCATGATTTCAACAAGATTCAGCTTGATTCAGAAGTAAAAATCGTTAATAATACTGATTTAATGAAATATTTTGAAGCCATGAATTTTAATGTTTTTAAAATTGACTCAAATACTGAAAATATTGACAACATATTTAATAAAATCAAAAAAATAAATGGCCCAATATATATTCAAATTCACACAAAAATTGCCCAACACACACCGAATGAAGGTACTGTTAAAGGACACTCGGGTGTATTCGATGAGCAAACAACAATTGAAATTAAAAACAAATTGAAACTTAATTTTACTGAACCATTCAAATATAATATTTCAAATTACGAATATGCACAATCGTTTTGAAATAACAAAAATCTAAGATACAAAAATTGAATCAAAATGTTTGAAAACTATAATACTAAATATCCCAAATTATCAATCGAATTAGACAAATTACTGAAGAATAAAATTCAATACGATTTCAGCAAAATAAATTACACAAAATCCAATTTATCAACACGCGAATACACAAAGCAAATTTTGAACTTTATTGAACAAAATTATTGAAGTTATATTGGAGGTTCTGCAGATTTAACCTCTTCAACAAATGTAGGATTTAAGAAAGACTTCACACATGGCGGCCATAATTTAAGATATGGAATTCGCGAACATGCAATGACCGCTATAAATAACGGTATAAATTTAACAACAAACCTTAAAACATTTGCTTCTACCTTTCTAGCTTTTAGTGATTACGCAAAAGGGGCTTTAAGAATGGCTTCGTTAATGAAATTACCAGCAATAAATATTTACTCTCACGATTCTTACGCAATAGGTTCTGACGGTCCTTCCCACCAACCAATTGAGCAACTCACGATGCTAAGAGCAATACCTAATATGAAAGTTTTAAGACCTTGTGATGAAAATGAAATAACTTGAGCTTTTAATTACGCCATGAACCAAAATGACCATCAAATCAGCATCATAACATCTCGTCAAAATTTAGAATCATTTAACAGTGATATTAATACATTAAATACAACCAATTGTGTAAGGTTAATCAATGCTTTCCAAGGTCAATCAAAACACTTTTTAACATTACTAGCTTCTGGATCTGAAGTTATGTTGGCAAACAAGACTGCTGAAAAATTAAATAGTGATTTAGGTATAAATGTCAGAGTTTTTTCAGTACCACTTCTTCAAGAACTAACTGAAGAAAGAGAAATAATCCGGAAATTAGATATTGATAAGTATCCAGTTCTGGCAATCGAAGCATCAAATGATTGTATGTGATATAAATTTGCCCAATACAATGATTTTGATGTTGTTTTAGCCAATAGTTTTGGTGCCTCAGCAGATGCTAAAACAGTTTATGAAATGAATGGTTTTAATATTCAAAATATTATTTCGCGGGCATTAAAACTCCTTAAACTTAGCTAGCTATATTTTCTATTTTTAAATTGAAAAAAACAAAGTCAAAAAATGGACGAAAATTATTATTATTTAGTATAATGATAAATATTATTTATAAATTCAGTGCGAAAGGACTATATGAAAAGATTTTTCGGAAACCTCGGTTATAACATTTCCAAACTTTGATATCGACTGTCTCATTGGTCAAAAAACTTTTGAGAGAATAAAGATGTAACAAAAAAACTTTTATTTACACTAAGTTTTTTAGCAATTTATGTCATTATGACTACAATTGGAGCACCGTTTGTAAAAATTAAAACACAGGATGTTCTAAATCAAGATACGTTTTTTAATACATTAAACCTAATCGGTGGTGGTGGACTAAAAAACTTTTCATTAGTTGCGCTCGGTATTAGTCCGTTTATTAACGCTTCATTAATTATGTCACTGTTACAGACACGTTTATTCCCTTCCATTCAAAAATTAAGTCAATCAGGTCCACATGGTCGTAGGAAGCTAAATGTCATGACAAGAATCTTGACTCTATTTATAGCCTTTCCACAAGCAATATTACTATCGAAATCCCTAGGTTCGGGAGACAATCCATTTATTGAAATTATTCCTGCATATGGTTCGGGTTCATTAAACGTCACAACATACTTTATTGTGCCCATGATCTTAATCGGTGGCTCATTGTTTTCATTATTTATTGCCGAACAAATTACAGATAAGGGTATTGGCAACGGTACTTCATTGATTATTTTTACAGGTATGGCTTTCGCATTACCCAACCAATTTAAACAAGCTGTTAACTACTTTGTAGGTACTGGCTCTTCTTCATCATTATTTGTTGGAGCACTAAACTTTTTAGGATACTTATTTATATTTGCTTTAACTTTATTCGTTGTAGGGTTAATTTATAACTCGGAACGTCATATTCCAATTCAACAAACAGGTGCTGGTCGTTCGCGCAATGTGAAAGAAATGGGAAAATTACCAATCAAATTAAATCCTGGTGGTATTATGCCAATTATTTTCTCTACAATGGTAATTTCATTTCCAATTATGATTGCTCGTATTTTGCCAACCGGTAATGCAGGTAAGGCATGAATAGAAGAATACTTAAAATTTACATCTCCACTTGGACTATCATTATTAGTTGTAATTACCTTTTTCTTCAGTTATTTAATGGGAATACAACAATCAAAAATTGATAAAATCAGTGAAGATTTTGCTAAAAATTCAACTTTTATACCTGGTATACAACCAGGCGAGGAAACCGAAGATTATTTATTTTCAACAGTTTTAAGACTTTCGACATTTAGTGCATTTTATTTGGTTTTATTAGCTTCATTTCAATATCTTCAAATACTGCTAATTAATTGACCCCCGATTATTTCATTCGGCGGTACAAGTATTATGATTTTAGTATCAGTAGCATTAGAAACCATTGGACAATTTAAAGCAAGATTAAAAACAACACATCTTGCAAAACAAAAACAATTATCACGTAAAATTAGTGACCAAATCGCCTACGAAAATACTTACGGTGAACACGCTCCTGATAAAAAATCTAAAAACATTAAAGCAAACGGAGATGGATTATTATGATAGACGGCAAAAACGCAAAATTAAACATGGTCTTTATGGGCCCTCCTGGTGTGGGAAAAGGAACAGTTGCTTCCGTAATCGCAAAACAATACGGATTTATTCACTTATCAACTGGCAGCATATTTCGTGAAGAAATTACTAAAAAAAGTGAACTAGGTTTAAAAGTATCTGAAATTGTAAAATCAGGTAAATACGTTCCTGATGAAATAACAAATGAAATCGTTAAAAATAAATTAACTCAACTACAAAAAGAAAACAAAACAGTAATTCTTGATGGCTACCCTAGAACCTTACACCAAGGACAATTTTTAGACACTATCAAAGGTTTTGAATATGTTGTTATTTCACTATATGCACCTGAAGAATTAATTCTAAAGAGATTATCAGGACGTAGATTTTGTCCTACATGCAACACGGGTTACCACGTTGAATACATGCCATCGAAACTTGGTGATAGATGTGAAAAATGTCAAAGTTTATTAATTACTCGTTCTGATGACGCAATTGATGCAATTAAAGTTAGACAAAAAGTCTATCATGACGAAACAAAACCACTACTAGATTTTTACGAAACCAGTGGAAAAATGATTGATTTCGACGCATCCGGAAACGCTGATGATATCGCAAATAATATTATAAAAAGACTCCAAAAATAGGTCTTTTTTTATTATTAATACGCTTAATTTAAACCAATAAAATAGGTAAAAGGAAGAATTATATAATGTAATAAAATAAAATATTTATTACTAAATATATATATTTATGTTAAAATTTAAAAAGTTATTTGTTAATAACTAATTAAGGAAGAGCAACATGATACTAATCAAAACGCAAAAGCAAATTGAAGATATAACAAAATGTTGTCAAATCCTGGCTGAAGTCAAACAGGTTGTTTATGACGCCATAAGACCAGGGGTCTCATTAAAAGAACTGGATTCAATCGCTTTTAATGAAACAATAAAACGAGGTGCTAGACCTGCCTTCCTAGGATTGTATGGTTTCCCCAATACAATGTGCATCTCAGTAAACGAAGAATTGATCCATGGCATTCCTAGCGACTATGTGTTAAAAGATGGTGATTTAATCTCTTGCGACATGGGTTGCACCTATAACGGAATGAACAGTGATAGTGCTTTCACAAAAGGCGTGGGCAAAATCACTCCCACTGACCAAAAATTAATTAAAGTAGCTAAATTAGCTTTCCAAGCAGGTGTTGACGCTATTAAGCCGGGCGCCAGAATCGGAGATATTAGTTACGCTATTGGTCAAGTAATCAAAAAAAACAAACTTTATACCCCATCGGATTATTGCGGTCATGGCATCGGTCGAGATGTTCATGAAGACCCTAACGTCCACAATGACGGAAAACCAGGGACAGGTCCTAAATTAGTTGATGGAATGGTCATTTGTATTGAACCAATGATTATGCAAAAAAATGCTCGTATAAAAATTAAAAGTGATGGATGAACCGTTGTTAGCGCTAGCGGTTTAAACAATGCACACTATGAGCACACAGTCCTAATTAAGGATGGCAAGGGTGTTATATTGACGAAAGGAATTTAAATGGCAAAAGATGCTATTAAATTTAAAGCCGTTGTAAAGCAAGCCTTCTCTACCGACGAGTATGAGGTTGAACTTGAAAACGGTTTAGTAATTAAAGCTCATATTTCAGGAAAGATGCGTGTTAACCATATTCGTATCTTGCCTGGCGATTCAGTAGACGTAGAAATCAGCCCATATAACTTAAACTTGGGCAGAATTATCTACCGTCACAGATAAGGAGACAAAATGAAAGTTAGAGCTAGTGTTAAAAAAATGTGTAAGGATTGTCGTGTTATTAAACGTAGAGGCATTATCAGAATAATCTGTGCCCTACCAAAACACAAACAAAGACAAGGATAGGAAATTAAATGGCTAGAATTTTAAACATTGAAATACCAAATAACAAACGTGTTGTTGTTTCATTAACATACATTTTTGGAATTGGCCCAACAAGAGCAAAAGAAATTTGTGCAAAAGCAAATATCGATGAAAACGTAAGAGTTAAAGATTTATCAGAAGAACAACTATCAGCAATCCGTGAAGTAGCAAGAGGATACCAAACTGAAGGTGATTTACACCGTGAAGTTTCATTGAACATCAAACGTTTAATGGAAATCAAATGCTACCGTGGAATGAGACACAGAAAAGGACTTCCAGTTAGAGGGCAATCTACAAAAAGTAATGCTCGTACACGTAAAGGTCCTAGAAAAACTGTTGCTGGTAAGAAGAAATAATAGGAGATTATAATGGCTACAAAAACTACTAAAAAAACTAAAAAAAGATTAGTTGTTAGCGGTGTTGCGCACATCCACTCAACTAACCAAAACACAATTGTTACTTTTGCTGATGAGCAAGGTAACGTAGTTGCATGATCTTCTTCTGGTGCAATCGGCTACAAAGGTTCTAAGAAAAAAACACCTTATGCAGCTGGTTTAGCAGCTCAAGCTGCTACAGAATTAGCTAAAGAACGTGGTATGAAAACTGTTAGAGTTGAATTAAAAGGTTTAGGAGCTGGTAAAGATGCTGCTCGTAAACAAATTGAAGTATCAGGAATAACTGTCACAGAAATCAAGGATGTTACACCTGTACCACACAACGGTACAAGACCTCCTAAACGTGTTCTTAAACGTGAAAAAATGAGATAGAAATAATATCAAGAAGGAGTAAATATGGAAAAAATGGCAAAATTAGACTACACACAAGTCGAGACCATCAATTCAAACGCAAAAGAAGTTAACACAACGACTTTTGCAATTCAACCACTTGAAAGAGGTTTTGGTCAAACTGTTGCAGTTGCTTTAAGAAGAGTTCTGTTATCAAACATAACTTCATTAGCATTATGTGCAGTTAAGATTGAAGGTGTTGAGCATGAATTTGAAGTTATGCAAGGTGTAGTTGAAGATGTTACATCATTAATAATGAATTTACGTAAAGTTAAATTCCAATATGACCCAGATTTAGTAAGTGATGACGAAGTTATCAAAGTTGTATTAAATGCTGATAAACCGGGTTTAGTAACCTCAAGAAATCTTGAAGTTGTTAATTCAAATATTGAAATTACCTCAAAATCAGTTGACTTAGCTACAATTAGTGCCAAAGGAAGTCTGCACTTAGAAATGTATCTACGTGCTGGACGTGGCTATACTTCAAGCGAAGAAAATAAAAAGCTTATTTCATCTGTAAATTTTTTAAGTCAAATTCAATCAAATATTAAAAAAGGTATCTTAATTGCTACCGACTCAAACTTTAGTCCAATTGAAAATGTTAACTATAAAGTTAGTGAATTAAACTCAGCTTCAAACAACATTGAAGAAAGACTAGAATTTAATATAACAACCGACGGTACCGTCGGCGCTAAAGAAGCTTTAAAACAAGCTTGTGAAATTTTAGTTGCTCACTTTAGTGTTATTGGCAAAGTTGAAGATATGGTTATTGATTCTATTTTTAAAAAAGAAGAAGTTGAAAAAGAAGTTGAAAAAGAAGAAAATGATTTAGATATTTCTCAATTAAACCTTTCTGTTCGTTCACTAAACGCACTAAGAAAAATTGGAAAAACATCATTATCACAAATTGCTGCTATGACATACGAAGAACTTGAAAATACTAAAAACTTGGGTAAAAAATCTCTTGAAGAAATTATTTCAAAACTACAAGAATTCGATTATGAATTAACTAAAGGAGAAGAATAATGGCTAATCCAAAACAAATTTACAGCCGTGATACTAAATGAAGAAAAGGTGTAATGCGTACACTTGTGAGTGAATTATTCAAACACGGTCGTATTACAACAACTTTAACACGTGCAAAAGAATTGCGTCGTCACGCAGAAAAAATGATCACAAAAGCTAAAAACCCAACTCTTGCAAACCGTCGTGCTGTTGCCTCATTCCTACGTCCAACCTTAGTAGAAGGTAGCAAAGACGTCCTAAAACACTTATTCGACACAATCGCACCTAAATACGCAGAAAGAAATGGTGGATACACACGTATTTACAAATTAGTTTCTCGTCAAGGTGACTCAGCCCCTATGGCTATTATTGAATTAGTCTAACATTCAAATAACTTTAATTACTAATCAACGAAAATGGCTAATGCCATTTTTTGTTTTACCAAAATTATAGAAAAATCAATCAATTCATCAAAAAACATAATAAAATCCATTATTTTTTTGATTCATAATTTTATAAATAGTATCCATATTAAATTATTGAGATAAAATATATATATTATGGAGCAATCAAAAAAAATATTTACACTCGAATTACATTTTAAACCTAATAGAACAAAAGACAACTTTACTGACATCCCGTTGATTGCATTAGACAAAAATTCTTCTAATGCTTTTTTAGTTTTGGATCATGAATCAAAACTGTTTGGTAAAGGATTTGTCAGAATATTGATGTCTAACAAAAATATTAAAACTTTAAAAATTTATAATAACCATTCAATACCCACAGAGGTTTGAAACAATAAAGAAATTTTAAATAATATTTCCTTTTTTAATCTTGATTCATTAAGATTGGATTCCAATTCGATCCCTATTGTTCATGAATATCAACGGATTAAAGAAAACTATCAAATAACTAATTCAAGATTAGACCTCCTTAGATCTGTTATGAGCGTAAAAGAATATGAAATAAGAAATATTTTGTTGAATACAATTAAAACTAAAATTAACACGATTGCATCTGAGATTAGTAATTTTAAACGTGAACATGAATTTTTATTAAAAGAAACAATGAATCAAATTAAAGATAATAATATTTCTGAAGCATTAGGAAGTTCATATAAGCATAACGACATTTTTGAACACTTTATTGACCAAACTATCGGTAACTTCCTAGATGTTTATCGAGAAATTTACCACACTTGCAAAGAAGTTATTGATATGTATTACAGCAGCAATGATTACTTGGGAAGGGCACATTTAGAATCATTAATTAAAAGATTCGAACTACTGAGAAAAATGCATAAAACTTCAAGAGAAATGGTTAAAAGAACATTATTTCTGAACGATATCAAAAATGAAATATCTATACTTAAAAAAACCAGATCAGAAGTATACAAAACTGCGCAAAAAAGAATAAAAAACATTATTTCCTGATATAAGAAAGCAATTAAATTGCAAAGAAATAAGGTGCTATATTTTCAAAAAAACTCTCAACAATATCGATATTTAGCGAAACAAATAGCTGTTAAAAAATATATTATCAAAACCTTAAAAAACAACAAAAGAGGAATTAAATATTTAACTGAATCTAATTTTGATGAATTAAAGACTTATTTAGACTCGAGAATGTCACTTTTTATTGCAAATAACTTATCTAATACAACAATCAGTCAACATAAATTTTCAACAAAAAAAATAAACAGCATAATTAAAAAAGAATTCTATTTAGATTTGAACCAGTACGTAGAAACAAGTTTAAGCAATGAATCAATGTACCACGAGGAAATAAAATCACTTCAAAATAAAAAAAGACGAGTTAAACACAAAAAAATGAATGTCTTTGGTATTGAAAATTTTGACGAAGAAATTAATTATTTAAAGACTGAAATTGACTTGAGTTCAGCAAAAATAGAATGAAAAAAAGAAATTGATCGTAGCGAATATAAAAATACAATTTTAAATAACACTATGTTAAATAACAACTGTAACCAAGTAATTAAGATCCATCAAAATCTTTTATACATTAACACACAATGAACTATTAAATTTGACGAATATATTGAAAAAACAAACAAAAACAACAAATTTGAAATTGATGCATTGCATCAAATTCGCGAATCAACTTATAACTTAAACAAAATTTACTCTTCAATCAATTTCATGTTTGATTATTTAGAATTAATTCGTTATTTAATTTTTGATAAGTTTGATTTATCGGTTAAAAATATTAAACATATCGATTTATTTGCCAGATTAATTGAAATTCTAAACTCTGTTTCTTTTTCAACTGCAAGTTTAACCAAACCTATAACAAACATTTCGCCAATTTCTCGCCTAAAAATGGGTCTTTTATCTGAACTTATGAATGGAGCAACAACTCTATTTATCGCTGACGATATTACAAACAGTGATTATCGTTTGAAAAACGAATTTTTAAGAATAAATAAAGAATTCTGCGCGAAATCTGGCATTACTTACACATTTATTACCAATAACAGAGATTTAATTTTGGATAATGATTTTGAAAATCTTTTTGTCTTCTACGACAATAAATTAATTGAATATGGTAAAACCAAAGACTTATTCAAACAACCACTTCACCCTGTTTTCAGACGCTGATTAGATAATATTCCATTTAAAAAGCAAACTAAAGAAGATATAGAAAATTATGCTTTTAGCGATTTATTCGAGTTTAGCAACGACCATTTTATTGTTGCTCCTAATTCAATAATTAAGCGATTATCAGCTGATGAATTACATCAAATTCAACCAATGATTGAAACTCAAGAGCAAGATTTAACAACTATCAATGATTTAGAATCATATACCGATTCAACAGACACGATGATTGTAAATTTAGATACCACAAATTTAAACAAAATCGATATAGATACACAAAATATAACCAAGGAATTCATGATTTATAATGAAAATCTAGATGTCTCATCATTTGAAATTAATTTAACAGAAAATGAAGATGCCTACTAATTAGACAAAATACTAACACAACTATAAAACACGTAATTTGGAAAAACAACACATAAAAACTTATAATTTTAATCCATATTTAAAAAACTAAATTTTAACTCAATATAAGGGCACAAAGCCCTTATTTTGATATAATAATATATATTAATTATACATATTAACAATGAAGGTGGAATTATGAAACTAAATAAGATTTATGAACCGAATAAATTTGAATCAAAAATTTCAAAAAAATGAAAACAGAAAGGTTTTTTTAGCAAACATGATTTAACTAAAAGACCTTTCACTATAATTTTACCTCCACCGAATGTCACGGGTAAATTGCACATTGGGCACGCGCTAAATACAGCGCTTCAAGACACGATAATCAGATATAAGAAACTGAAAGGTTATGATGTTTTTTATGTTGCAGGAATGGATCATGCTGGTATTGCTACTCAAAGTAAAGTTGAAAGTAATATTTACAAATTAACCGGAAAATCTAGACACGATTTTGGACGAGATGAATTTGTAAATAAAATTTGAGACTGAAAACACAAATACTCAGATTCAATTAGAAAACAATGAGAAACATTGGGATTAGGACTTGATTATAAGCGTGAACGTTTCACTTTAGATAAAGAATCAAACAAAGCCGTTAACAAAGCTTTTATAGATTTTTACAAAAGAGGTTTGATTTACAGAGGCACAAAAGCCATTAATTGAGACCCTAAATTAAAAACAGCTTTATCAAACATTGAGGTGCTGCCTAAAGCCACTGAGCAAAACATGTTATATATCAAATACCCAATTGCAAATTCAAATGAATTTTTAACTATCGCCACAGTAAGACCCGAAACTATGCTTTCGGATGTAGCGGTTATTTACAACCCAAATGATAAACGTTACAACAAATTAAAAAACATTGAAATAATCCACCCATTAACTAAAAAAATTATTCCTTTCATTGCTGATGAGTATACAGAAATTGAATTTGGTAGCGGATTAATGAAATTATCTGCACATGCTGAAGTTGATATTGATATTATTAAAAAACATGATTTAGATGTTATTGAAACGATTAATCAAGACGGTTTCATAAATGCTCCTGACTCAATTTTTCACGGTCTTGAACGTTTTGAAGCTCGTAAAAAAATTGAACAATATTTAATTGATAACGACCTAATTGTCAAGATTGAAAAAACAACTTCTAACGTTGGCTACTCTGAACGAAGCGGCGAACCTGTTGAAATATTGGTTATGCCACAATGATTTGTTAAAATGGAAGAATTGAATAAATTAATTTTGAGTCATTTAAAAAAATGTGATTCTGTTAAATTTTTCCCAAAACGTTTTAAAGATACTTTAAAAACATGAATGGAAAACGCTTATGACTGAACCATTTCACGGCAACTTTGATGAGGGCACCGTATTCCAGCATGATACAATGGTGAAAATATAAAAGTTCAAGAATCATGTCCTGGCGAAGGCTGAGTACAGGACAGTGATGTTCTCGATACTTGATTCTCTTCTGGACTTGCACCATTTTCATTTCTTGGATGACCGCTTAAAAAATCAGAGAATATGCTAAATCGCTACTTTCCAACTTCCCTATTGGTTACCGGCTATGACATAATTTTCTTCTGAGTTGCTAGAATGTACTTTTTCTCATTAGCATTCAAAAACAATAAACCTTTTGAGCATTTACTATTAACAGGTTTGGTTAGAGACGAACAAGGACGTAAAATGTCCAAATCGCTAGGCAATGGTATTGACCCAATGGAAGTAGTTGAAGAATATGGAGCTGATGCTTTAAGATGATTTTTAACAACTAATACAACACCGGGATTGGACATTAGATACTCAACAGAAAAAATTAAATCCGCATGAGGATTATGTAACAAAATCTGAAATATAGCAAGATATATTCAAAACCTGCCCGAAGATAATAACAAAAAACCATCACAAGCAGACCATTGAATTAATAACAAACTTGTTAAATTAAATAAAACAATTGATAACGCTTTTGAAAAATATGAATTAACAATTATAGGCTATGAACTTAACAAATTTATTTACAATGATTTCTCTTCATGATATGTTGAAATGCTTAAAATTATGCCTAATAAAAAAGCAGCTCTTGCCAACTTTAAAAAAATGTTGATAATCCTTCACCCACTACTTCCATTTATAACTGATTACTTATATAAAACTCTTTATAATGAGGAAATTTTGGAATCTGAGCCTCTAAGTCTTAAACTTTCAAAATCTAATATGGTTAATGAAGTAGATTTAATTATTAAAACAGTTTCAATTTTGCGTAAATACAGAGAAGACAACGGAATTAGTAAAAAAGAAACTATCAAATATGATATAAATTTTGTCAAAAATTCATTCATTATAGATTCTATATATAAACTTGCCAATGCCACAATTAAAGAAAATAAAGACACTGTTTTTGTCGACGGAGATTTAATCGTCAATATTGAGGAAAGTGAAGAAAGAAAACAAATATATATTAGTGAACTTAAACAAAAAATACTCGTTTTAGAAAGCGAAATAAAACGAGCTAGTCAAATGTTAAATAATGCTAATTTCGTTGCCAAAGCACCTGCCAATAAAATTCAAGAGGAAAGAGACAAACTTGCTAAATTCAATAAAGAAATTGAGCAATATAGAGAGGAATTAAAATGAAAATCTTAGACGGAAAAATCGTAGCAGAACAAAGGGCTGCAGAATTAAAAAATGAATTCGAAAAAATAACCAAACAAATACAAAGAAAGCCAATTTTAGCAATAATCCAGGTTGGTGAAAATCCATCATCTGATAAATATATTGAGAAAAAAATAGCTAAAGCTCAAGAGTTGGGCGTCGATGCAAGAGTTTATAGATTTCCTGACAAGATCAGATATAAATCGTTATTAAAAAAACTAGATGACATAAACGATGAGGCAGACGGAGTTATTGTACAGTTACCATTGCCTGAATCATTGAGTACTTACACACAACCAATATTGGATGCTGTAAGATGAGAAAAGGATGTTGATGGTCTAAGCACTAGAAACACATTTAACTTTTATAACAAAACTGATGATTTTAGTTTTACACCAGCCACCGCTCAAGCAATAATGACATTAATAGATTACTATAATATCGAAGTCTCAGACAAAAGAGTTGCCGTTATTGGTAGAAGCAATTTAGTCGGAAAACCAACAGCAGCATTATTTAAAAACAGAAACGCTGCCGTTTCAACTCACAACCGTGAATCTGGAATTAAAGGAGTTGAGAATGCTGATATCTTGGTCGTTGCGACTGGGGTGCCAAACTTGATTTGCAAAAAACATATTAAAGAGGGTGCTGTTGTTATTGATGTTGGTACTACTTGAATCGAAAAAGATAATAAAAGAGTTCTTTGTGGAGATGTTAACCAAGAAGGTTTAGCTGAACATATATCAGCGCTAGCACCTACCCCGGGCGGTGTTGGACCGTTGACAGTAATTTGTCTATTCCAAAACTTATTAAACGCTTTAAAAAATAATCACAACATTTAATAGTAATCTTTAAAATACACTCGAATCACTCAGATTCGAGTTTTTTGTAGTTGTAACGAATCATGTGCACAAACAGCATTAATGGCAATTATTCCATAATTGTATAAATAATAACTTATATTAGTCATATGAATTAATATTTGTATTTAATTATTTATATTAAATATTAGTTTTAAGGTAAAATAAAGAAATATTTATATAAGGAGAGAAATGAAATTTACATCTTTAATTCAACACAACATTGAAAAAATTAAGAATAAAAAAAGAATCATCATCGTTGATGGTGATGATATTAGAGCTCAAGAAGCAGCTCAAATTTTAGAACAATACTCAAATTTAGAAGTTGTTTTATTAGTCGAAAAAGACATTAATATAAACACTAAAGCACAAGTAATAAACATTAATTCAGACTTAGCAAAACAACAACATTTAGCTAACGAAATGTTTAAACAACGTCAAGCAGCTGCTGATGCTAAGAGCAAAGAGAATAAAGACACATTAGAAGTTTGTCAAAAAGCAATGTCACAAAGACCTTTTTATGCAATGATGATGTTGCAACTTGGAGAGGTTGATGGTGTTGTTGGCGGTTTAATTTATTCAACCGCAGACATGCTAAGAGCAGCTTTTAAAGTAATCGGTACTGCTAAAGGAATTAAGACTATAAGTTCAGTTATGGTAATGCACAAAGAAGAACAAACATTGTTCTTTAGCGATATCTCAGTAAACCCAAAACCCGATCAAGCAGGACTAACAGATATTGGTATTAATGCCGCCAATTTTGTTAAAAGTTTTAGCATCGACCCTAAAGTTGCGTTTTTAAGTTTTTCTACAAACTACAGTGCAAAAACACCAGAAACAGAAATGGTTCACAACGCAACAATAGACTTCAATAATAAATACCAAGGCACACCGGCAATTGGTGAAATCCAACTTGATGCTGCTTTAGATATGGGGGTTAGAAAATCTAAATATACTTTGGACTCTTTTAACGAACCAGCGAATACACTAATCTTCCCAAATCTTGAAGCTGGAAATATTGGTTATAAATTAGTACAACGTTTAGCTGGCTACGGGGCTATTGGCCCTATTATTGTTGGTACTAAAAAACCAGTTAACGACTTATCAAGAGGAGCTAAAGTTAATGATGTTGTTAACACAGTTTTAATTACAATGATTCAAAGCGAAGGAGAAAAATAATATGCAAAACAAAGTTTTAGTAATTAATGCAGGATCAAGCTCAATAAAACTTCAATTACTTGAAAAAGATTCATTAAAAGTGGTTGCAAGTGGACTTGCTGAAAGAATTACCTTGCAACAAGGTATAATAACAATCAAAACCGACACTGATAAATTTATTAAAAATGTCGATATGCCTAACCACACGGTTGCGGCGCAAAATATACTATCTTTAATGTCGGAAGCAAAATTAATCGAAGATATTAAAGAGATTGAAATTATAGGATTCAGAGTTGTTCACGGAGGAACATTTTTCTCAAAAACAGCTGAAATTACTGATGAAGTTGTTTCAGTTATTGAAAAATGTACTGATTATGCACCATTGCATAACCCAGGGGCTTTACAAGCAATTAATGCTTTTAGAGATGTAATGCCTCACGCAAAACTAGCTGCAGAATTTGATACATCATTCCACACAACAATTCCCGATGTTAACGCCATTTATCCAATCCCATATGAATGAAGTGAAAAATTCGGCATTCGTAGATTTGGTTTCCACGGAATTTCGCACCAATTCATAACCGAAAAAATGAGTGAAATATTGAATAAAGATTCAGTAAATATCATTAATGCGCACATTGGTAATGGTGCAAGTATTTGTGCAATCAAAAACTCAAAATCATTTGATACAACTATGGGTCTTACGCCTTTGGCTGGTGTTATGATGGGAACTAGATCTGGTGATGTCGATCCTGCGCTTGTAGAATTCTTATGCCACCATTTAAACCAAAGTGTTGATGAGGTAACATCTGCTTTAAACAAAAAATCAGGTTTATTAGGCGTTTCAGGAATTTCTTCAGATATGCGCGATATTGAAAAAGCTATTGAAGAAAAAAATCCACGTGCTATTTTCACCTGAGATTTATATGTACAAAAAATTGTTGACTTTATCGCAAACTATGCTAATAAAGTCGGTTCATTAGACGCAATAGTATTTACAGCCGGCGTCGGCGAAAACTCTCCAGAACTACGTCAAAGCGTAATTGATAAAATCAATTTTGCAAATATTAAACTAGACCATTCAATCAATACTTCTAAAATTGGTGAATTTGCTTTAATTTCTACTCCTGACAGCGCCGTCAAAGTTTATGTAATCAGAACAAACGAAGAATTACTAATAGCTAAAAACGCAATAAAATTGTTTAATTAATGAAAACAAAAGCAATTTATGCAGGTTCATTTGACCCGCTTCATACTGGTCACATAGCCGTAGTAAATAAAGCTTTAAAATTCGTTGACAAATTATTGTTAGTGGTCTCGAACAATCCCGATAAAAATAATATAGATAATCTTTTAGAGAGATTTGAATATGTAAAAAACTATTTTAAAAATAATGAAAGTGTCGAAGTTATTTTCAACAAAAATGAATTAATTGGAAATATTGCTAAACGTTACAAAATTAATTTGCTAATAAGATCTGCCCGCAACGATGCTGATTATCAAACTGAACTTGATATAGCCGCAGGAAATCACACTGTAAATCCTGAGCTTGAAACTATATTGATAATTCCTGATTATGAAATGATAGGTATAAGCTCAACTTTAATAAGACATATTAAGGCTTTGGAAAAGGAAGGTAATTAATTATGTGAAGATTCATAACAAGTTCACTCGAAAAACAATCGTGACATAACACTAATGGCAACAACCAAGTTGTTTTTTGAGGTCGTTCAAATGTTGGTAAATCATCATTACTGAATGCTTTAACAGGCCAAAAAGTTTCTTTTGTTTCAAAAAAACCAGGACGAACTCAATTAATAAACTTTTTTGCCGACAATAATGATAAATATATCGTGGATTTACCAGGTTATGGATATGCCGAAATGAGTAAAACAAAGCAAGAGCATATGTTGAAATGTATTAAAGACTATTTGACTCTTGATAAAAATCCAAAACATATATTTTTATTAATAGATTCAAGAACCGGCATTACAAAAATTGATTTTGAAACGTTATCTTGACTCCAAAAACTTCCTTGAGATATTTCCATAATATACACAAAAATAGACAAATTAAATCAAAAAGATCGCTCAACATTAATTAAAAAACATGACTCATTAATTGAAAAAAAACTATTAAATTCATATTTAAATACACATTGAGTTTCAGCGGAAAAGAAATTAAATTTAGATGAATTAGTCTTAGAAATTGAGTCAATATTGTATCCAGACTTCGAGACCGATGAGTAAATAAAGTGAGGTAAAATGAAAAAAAATCGTAAATTTATAATTGGTAGTTCAATAGCGCTTAGTTGTGCTACCGCAGGTGTTGTATTAACAGCAGTTTTTGCAAACTTCAATCACGCTAAAAAGTCTGCAACAAAATTAATAGCAAGTTATTCTTTCATATTAGGCTCAGGTTTCAATGAACATAACAAACTTGAAAACTATTATGCTAGCGACTTTGCTTATGCCTCATACTACGACTCAAGAACATCATACTCAAGTTCTCAATTTCTTTTTCAACCTAAATTAAAAAACACATCTACCGCCGACAACCATTATTGACCTTATCAGTTAGAAATTGGTTACGACTACGAAAAATCTCCAGTTGAAGACTATAAACAAAGACAATTAAATAAGCTTTTCATATTAAAAAATATTAAAACAGGTGCTCCAATTGATGTGTTAAAACAAACACACAATATTTATTACCATTCTTATGCGAATGATTTAGACGGAACACTTTATTTGAGCGTTCTGTTAGAGGACAAAAACAGCGATAAAGCGATTTTGGATAAATCAACTAGTGATTCTGCAAGAATTGACAAATGAAAAATCAAAACTTTTAAAATAACTGGATTTAAAAAGATGGATATTAATTCGATGTCTGAACTAACTATGAATTCAACCACACAAACATCATTGCTTAGTGGATTCAGCATTCTTGAAAGCGCTTCTTTAAGAGAATTATTAAACAAAGGCGAGTATAAAAATACTCTAGACAACACCGAAGCACAAATTTCGAAAGTAAGTGACCTATTAGATAAAAATGTGTTACCTTCATCGAAAGCGACCGATGAAAAAAATATTAAAGAAAATAATGAAAAAGTTAATAAATATTTAAACATTTCACGAACTAATTACAACAATAAATTGTTCGAAATTGATAATTCTAAGCCAATGTGATTTACTAAAACAGATAACCCAGATAAATTGTTATTACATTATTATGTTCTAAGAAATATCCCTTCTGCATCAGAATCAAATTTGACCAAAAATACTCAAATCGCGGTTGAAACGGAACAAACACAGGTTGTTTACTTTAATTATTACCACCTTAAGAATCTAGCACAAAACGCAGTAATTTCTGGTAAAGAAAAAGTTAATCTAGGAGAATATTCACAAGAAGGATCAAGTGCTCTTTCGTTCTACCGTAATTCGAACTATAATGCTAATAATTCTAGCGGCGGATATTTTGACCAACTGGATTTAAAATTTAAAGAAGATTTAGATTTTAACACGTTACCAAACCATGAAAATTTATCTGATTCGGAAAAATCATTGAATAATTATTCATTGAAATTTGTGACAGATAACTACTATAAACCCAATGCAAAAAATGGAACTCAAAGTATTTCCGATACCCCATTCGTTGGTAAACAAGAAGATGATAAAATCATATTTGCATTAGGTTTAAGTTCTGACAAAATATCTTCTTCAAACGGAATCAATACTTATTACTGACCTTATGAATTAACTGGTTTTAAAAAAATGAGTAAATAATATATTTAAATAATGCCTGCTTTAAATCGGGCGTTTTTTTTATTAGGGAATATATTCCACGATATTTACGACATTTTTTAAAAATAAGCATTAATTATCTAATATAAATTTATAATATAAATTAATATAAATATTAAAAGGAGACGCGATGAAATTAAATAATCACAAAGAAAAACTTACTATTACAGCTGGCCCAGCGAGTTCAAGCCTAGAAATAGTTAAACAAATTATTGAAGCGGGTGCTACATGTATTAGAGCTAACTTTAGCCACGGCACACTAGAAGAACAAAACATGAAATTCGAAACTGCTAAAAAAGCAGCCAAAGAATTAGGTGTTAATATTTCACTGATGTTAGACACTAAAGGACCTGAGGTTAGAGTTGGAAAGATGAAGGATGGAGCATGTCCGATTGTTCAAGGACAAGAGCTAAAAATTCTTACCACTCCTGAAGCTTTTGCTAATGTCATTGGTGACTATAAACAAGTAACCGTACCATACGATATGAGTAAAGATTTAAAAGTTGGGGATAAAGTTCTATTTGATGACGGTAAACTAACATCAACCGTTACTAAAGTTGTACCAGGTGAAATTACTGTTGTTACAGCAAATGCTCATGTTTTAAAAACAAATAAAAGAATTAACCTACCAAACGTCGATTTTTCACTTCCATTCCTAAGTGAAAAAGACATACAAGACGTTACATTTGGCGCTAAATATGGTGTAGACTATGTTGCCGCATCATTTGTTAACAGTGCAAAAAATGTTAATGACCTAAGAAAACTATTAGTTGAAAATGGTGGATCACAAATCCAAATTATTTCTAAAATTGAAAGCCAAATTGGCATTAACAATATTGATGAAATAATTGAAGCAAGCGATGGTATCATGGTGGCTCGTGGAGATTTAGGACTAGAAATCCCTTATTACGAAGTTCCATACTGACAAATGCAAATTATTGATAAATGCCGCAAAGCGGGTAAAGTAGTTGTTGTTGCGACACAAATGCTTGACTCATTGGAAAATAACCCACAACCTACAAGAGCAGAAGTTAGTGATGTGTATTGAGCAACATCATATGGTGCTGATTCAACAATGCTTTCAAACGAAACTGCTGCTGGTAAATACCCAGTAACTGCTGTTCAAGTAATGAGAACAATCAACAAAAAAGCAGAAAACGATTATTACAATACACCTTCATACACGAACTGAATCAATTCATTATTAAGCAAACTAGACAAAAAAGATGATTTAGTTAAAAATATTGTAAACTCTGTTTTACAAAACAATCCTAAATTCACTATTGTTGCAACTAAAGATGCTTCACTATTACGTAAACTTTCACAATTCAGATTGAATACAATGATAATCGGTGTTTTAGATAATGACAAATTAGCAACAAGTTTTGGTTTAACATCCGGTGTTAAAATCGTTACAAATACAGCAAAATTATTTAACGAATTAACACAAAAACCAACTGATTTAAACAATGTTCTAAACCAATTAGAAATTGCTAATGGCGATAAATATCTAACGTTGGTTAACGAAAAATTAGAACTAAAAACTAAATAATAACTATGAAACATAAATTTTTTCTATCATTAACTTTCGGCTCAATTATCACTACGACAAGTTTTTCCTCAGCCTGTGTTTTAAATATTAACAAAAACACATATAATGAAAACAATAATGCCAAAGACAATAATTTAAATGAAGAAATAAATTTAAAGAAACAAAACAACAACAATAATAATTCAGCGCACGATAAATCAAACAACCTCAACATCTTTGATTTAAAAAGCGACATATTATTATATGATTTTTCCGATGAATTAGCCCCAAACAAAGCAACTAGAGTCAGTTTGGATTTTATTAAGGATGGTGATACATTTAGATTTAAACATAAAAACGTTCTCTACAATGTTCGTTTTTCTGGGGTTGATACGCCAGAAAAAATGCACAAAACAGATAATGACGACTGAGAAAAAACGACCGGTAAACAATATGAATACGGCATGTTAGCCACTAAATTTACAACCAGTGTACTGACAATAGTCGGAGGCGAAATTTACATAATTCCTCAGCCAACCAAGGGTGGAAAAACAAACATATCAGATCATTATGGTCGTATTGTCGGCATTGTTTATGTTAAATATAACAATAACTGATACAACTTAAATTCCGAAATAGTGCGCCTAGGTTACGGCCGAAAACATTACATTTCTTCTTCAAAATCAAGTAAATATTACAATCCTAATTCTGCCTATATAGCTCAATTAAATTCCTCTGAAGAATTTGCTCGCTAAAAACGTTTAGGCATATATAGCGTGGACGGGGCATTAGAAGAAATATACCCACGATAAGGCAAAAATGGACAAAACAAACTTTACTCAAAAAATCAAGAACGAAATTTTTTCGAAGAAAAGAAATAAAGATGAAATCTCAGAATTTTTGAGGGGTTTCATTTTTGCTAATTGCACACAAAATGAATTCATAACGTTAAAAATAACGTCCAATGAAACTCTTGATTATATCTTGATTTTATTGAATTTTATAAACATTAATTATTCTCTTGACAAAAATCAAATATGTATAAATAAAAACGATTTTAACTTAGAAGTTAATTTTAAAGATCCTGCAAGTTTTTTTGCCGGGGCTTTCGTAGGAGGGGGCACTATTTCAGATTTGAATAAATCATCTTATCATTTGCAACTAAGTTCAAACTATGAAAAATTCATTGATATATTCATGAATAAATTGAATGAATATGATTTTGGATTCCAAAAAATTTTTCATAGAAAAAAATTTCTGATTTATATCAAAAAACACGAAAAAATTTCGGACTTTTTAAAAGCTATTAATGTTATCGACTCAATGTTCAAATTAGAGGATTCTCGTATAAAAAGAGACTTTGATAATACATTTAATAGAATCAACAACATTGATTTAGCAAATCTAAAAAGAATAGTTAAATCAAACCAACAACATCTAAAAAACATTGATTATATTTATCACAATAATTTGGAATCATGTTTTACTGAAAAACAATTAGAATTTTTTACTATTCTTAAAAACAACCCAGATGAAAGTCTTTCAAAAATCAGTGAAATTCTGTTAGACGAATCAGAAATAAAAATATCTAAGAGCGGTTTAAATCATTGATTGATAAAACTTCGCGAGATTGTAAAAAAATATAAAAATAATTAGTAAAATATTTCATAAATCATTACCTCGGTAGTGATTTTTTTATTATTTTAAAATTAAACAAGAATTATCAGGATAAATGGAAAAAATGTGGAAAATAATTGAAAATTAACATTAAATGGTCTCCGGCAACCCATTTTTTTTTTTTTTTAGGGCGATTTAAAATGGAATTGAGAACAAAAATGGAACGATGCTAATTTATAATTTACTATTCGAGTTCTCAAATAGTCGGTCATCCCGCACTATAAATTAGTATCTATTAGAGGCAAACATGAATAATAATATAAATAAAGACATAGCACTACAAATATGACATTTTTATTACGGTACTAAGACTACCGTTTCAGATTATGCTGGTCGTAAAATTGTTAAAAGTGCTTACAACGATAGAAATAGTTTGTATGGTTGAAATATAGATCACAAAATTCCTTTATCTAAAGGCGGAAAAACCACTTATGGTAATTGCTGCCCTATTAACCTTAGATCTAACGAAATAAAAGCTAATCAAAGCACATGGATTGAGGAAGATGATTCAATATGACAAGTCAAAAAAGTTGAACCATTAGAATACAAAAACAAAGATGGTTCGATTATCAAAGAAAAACAATACAATTATTTCAAATTATCATAATAACTAAGGTTATTTAATTTTCTATACAATTTAACAAATTTATACCTTAAAATTTTATATTTTAATGTTTATTTTGTTTTCTTATTAATTCATATTCAATAAAAAAAAAAGGGGGGGGGCTCATATGGCAAATTTATATATTAATGGATTTTGAGTGAATGATATAGAAGCAAGAACTGATAATTGAGGTAAAAATGTTGAAAGTTGAGCTGATTTGTCCATAACAATGACGCGAAACTCAAATAAATATTCTAGAAAAAATTATGGATTCTTATTTTCAAACAACATTAAAAAAGAATATAAAGGTCTTGAAAAATCTCTGAAAGACCATAGCTTATTTAGAATATTCCTTAAAGATTTCGGTTTTATCGAAGATGATAAATCTGACTTTGAATTTGATTATCAAATGTTTATAGCTTCCGAAAGAAAATATAAAGACCCATTCATTTATTTAAACCAAAAACAACTAGACAAAAATAGTTTACCAGTTCCAAAACAAATTAAAAATGTAGTAATTGTTGCTAAAGTAAAAGATATTTATAAACAAAAATTTAAAGAAAAATGGAGAAAAAATTCGGTATCTTTATTCTTCACGGTAAAAAATGATAGCGGGTGGGAATTAACCAGATTAGAGTTTAATAATTTCCAGTACTTAGAACCTAACACAGATGATAAAACTAAATTTTATAACCTAGATAATGTCTTTGTTTCTGATGATTATGAAGAAAAACAAAAAACATCTTTAACATTACTAAGTAATTTAAAAGAGAATATTTTACCCAATGAGGAAACCAATAACTCTAATAAAATTGATTTTTATTTATTTAGAGAAATATTTAATAGTTTAAGGAATTTTTATAGCAATTCATTATCTTTAGGAAAATCAAACAATTATAATCAACAAGATGATTTCTCAAATAATTATGACACATTGTTTAACTATGGTATTAAAGACTTTATCGAGGAACTAAAAACAAAAAAAGATGAAATTGCTTCGAATTTGAGTAAATATTCTTATTTTGTCTTGAAAACGAATATTGAAAAGAAAATCGGTGACAAAATAAGAAATTTAACTCTATTTGACCATTCCGATACCAGTGACGACTGAAACATCGATATAACAATAAAAGATAAAATTGAAAATCCTAAAAAACTCACCACGGTTTTAGATGACAAAATTAAAAAATTGATTAGTGAAATAGATATTATACGAAGCACTATAGAAAAAAACAATAAAGAAATAAGTAACCAGAACAAAGAGTTAAAAGAATTAAATGAGAAAAAACAAGTAAAAGAAGAATATTGAAAGAACAATTGTAAACAGATTAATGAGTCTAATAAATATTTAGATATGGATTTACAAAAATTAGATTTCGAAGATATAAATATAGATAATAAAATAAAAGAAATATTACAATTTATAAAAAAACAAGATAACTGAAATAGCCTAGAATTAGAAAATTTTGAAACAGAAAACAATAAAACAATTAAAGAACTTGAGGATAAATCTAAGAAATTAGACGACACGATTGCTACGGAGAAAATGAAATTTGAGTCACTAAAAAATAAAATTAATAATCTTAAAAAAGAAGCACGGAAACCAAATGCTATTGCAGAAAAAAATGTAGAAATTACAAAAAATATAAAACAAAATGAATCAGAAAATGAGAAAATCAAAAAAAATCTTGATGTCCTAGATTCATACAAGAAAAAGTTGCAAAAAAGTTTAGTTCAAAATCGAAAAAAATTCATAGAAAAATGTATTGAAGCGGTTAAAGACAATATTAGTCCAATTAAAGAAAAATATGAATCGATGCCCGATGTAAACAAAGATATAAATATAATTGAAAAAAACATAAATACAAAAAAGAAAGAGAATTCTTTTCATAACGATTCAATAGAAAATAAAGAAAATGAAACTGAAATTTTAAAAAATCAAATTAAAGAAACAATCGAAAAATTCGACGAGTGAACAAAAAACAAACAACATCTCTATTTTATTGAATTAAAGAGATCAAAACCACAGTCGCAGGAAAATAAAAAAGAAAATAAAACACCACTAAAAATACCATCAAATTTTAAAGATCCTAATACCTGTTTAAATATAACGAATATCAATATCGGTACAAAAATGATTGTCGATCGATATTATAACGCCATAAAAAATTCAGTTGAAGGTTACTATAAAAATCCATATTCCATATACGGTTTAATAAATCCTCCCGTAATTCCTAAATCAATTCTTAGCGAGTCTAATTCATTAAACTTATTAAGTAAAATAATCAAGAAATATAGTTTGAATAATGAACAAGAAAAAAATATAAGAAAAATGCTATTAACCAATAGTATTTATTATTTACAAGGACCCCCAGGGACTGGTAAGACCAGAGTTATATCAGCTATGTGCGAACATCTAATTAAAAATGAGTTGCAAAACGTTCTTATAACATCATCAACACACGAAGCTATAGTTAACTGCTTGGATGAAGTGGATAAAAATAATCAAAGTGACCCTAATTTTATAATATATAAAAAGCAAAGAAAAACAGATATCAGACCAAACAAATATTCTGCACAAAGTCTATTTCATAATTTCATAATTAAAAGCTTTAATAATTTTCTACAAGAAAATGGAGAAACAAAAGAAAAAAATGACGAAATAAATAGATATAAAGAGATATCGGAAGATTTAGACCAATTAACAAAAACACTCAAAAACGAAAATCACGATTTAAAATTGCTAATGTGACTTTTTAGTGATCAGGCAGAAGAAAAGTTTGTTAAAGAGCATGAAAATAAAAAATGTTCCTCTTTTGTTGAAAACTATTCCGAATATCAGAAAAAATATCCTTTCTTACGAGATGATTTACTAATCGGTAATATAACTTCACCATTTTTTTTGCAGGAAAATAAATTAGAAAATGGTCGTAAAATTGTTGAAGAAATCAAAAAATATAAAAATCTCTCCACCTTTTTGAAAGATATGGCAGAAAATGAAAAAAAATTATTTTTAAGTACAGATTCTCTTTCAAAATATTTAAAATCAAAATTATCAATTAAAAACAAATCAAATCCTAAAGTAAAAATATTAAAAAACTTCATTGAATTCAAAAAAAATGAAGATGAAAAAAATAGAAACAATCAGGATGAAAATACGAATGAGTTTCTAAATTTTGATAGCAATAATCAAGATGATTTATTATATATGGATGATTCAAAGTGAAGTTTTGAATTTATAAATTACGCTAATGAAAATAATTTGATTAATCTAATTGGCCTAACAACAACTTCTAGAACAACACTAGACTTAGATGAATCAAATAATAAAGATATATTATTAGATTATCCTATCGACGTAACAATAATGGATGAAGTTTCTAAATCTTCTACGCCGGAAATACTTACACGTTTACTGGTATCAGATAAATTTATTATGTGCGGGGATTATAAACAATTGCCACCTAGTGAGTACATCCCTGAGGATGACATAAAAAAAGTATTAAAAAATAGTTTTGACAAAATTAATAATGAGCTTAGAACTAAGGAAATCGATGATAATAAACCGAGACACCTCATTCATAGATTATTGAAAAGAAAAGAAGTCATATCTAATAATGATTGAGAACAAAATAAAAACAATTGGTATAAACAACTAAAAGATTTCATCAACGCGCCTATTTTTAAAAACCAAATATTAGAAATTAAAAATAAAAAATATTCATCTAATAACGAACCAGTGTATGGGTTCTTTACTGAACAACATAGAACTAATGAAGTTATTATGAAACTGATTAATTGTTTTTATGATAATGATGAAAAACTTAGAATGCCTCAAGTTCATAACAATCTCAACGAAATTATTAAATTTAATAACGCATCGAATAAATTACATTTTATCGACACCACAATTCAACCAGAAAGTTTTATAACCAAATATGTAAAAAAAACAGAATCAAAATCATTGGATTTTAAAGGCGAAATTCCAAGAATAGGAGTGTTCGAAAATGAATTGTTTAAAAAAATTGAAACTCAATCAACATATAATCTTTACAACGCTTTAGTAGTTATTAATATCTTAATTGAGCTTAGAAATAATAATAGTTTCGATAAATTAAAGAAAAAAATTGGAGTCATTTCAATGACTAGGACTCAAACTAATTTAATTAGATTATTAATTGGGCAATGTCAAGAATTAAAAGGACTGAAAATCGACACCAACACTATTGACAACTTCCAAGGAAGAGAAAAAGAAATAATTATTGTTGATTTTGTCAGAAATAAGGACTACTGCATATTTCATGAAGTATCGGAAAATAAAATCGTTGTTACAAAACGAAGAGATGTTGAATTTTTAACAAATGACGAAAGAAATAATGTTGCAGCCTCGAGATCAAAAAATGTTTTATTTATGGTGGGTGCGTTCAAATATTACAAAACAATAAATTCTGATTTTCTGCTTAAGAAGTATTCAAATTACGGTGAAGAAGAACAAAATGAATCAAAATGAACTGACGGAAGTGCTATTTATGGAAAACACAAAGATTAATTTAAAAATAAAAATACCGTATTCAAAATGCGTAATCGAATTCAAAACCAGTACCAGACAAAACCTAACAAGCAATGACTTTTGTCTACTTCTGCCTTTATTATTTTCAGAACACACCAATGACAATTTAGAAAAATATTGGGATGTTGCAGTTAAACATTATAGCTGAAACGAAAAATATAAAGATTTTGTTGAAAAAGGACTTCGTAATTTAGTATTAGAAGAGACATTTAAAAATAAAGAAAAATTCGATAATGTTCAAAAAATAACAGATATGCTTTGTTGTGATTTAGAAATACGAAATGAAATTGTTGAATGAATAAACAAAAATGAATTTTATAAGCTTAAGGTTAATAAAAAACTAGATCAAGAGGAATATTTTGGAAATTATTTTACGAAATTACCATGTGACTCTTCAATAATCAATAATAAACAAAAAAAATTTCAAAAGGGTGAAAGGCCTGAAAGTGAAATTATCAGTGACTCATCATACACCATTGATGAAAAAATATTCAGACAACAATGTGAAATAAAATTAGAAGAAGATTATAAAAGAATAAATTCTCATTCCTTCATAGTTGAAAAAAATGCCTCTATCGTAGATGGCATGTATTACAATGAAATTATACTACCAGTAGATTTACGGTTTAATCAAGATGGTATTTTAGTTGAATCGAATTCTAAGATTTATATGTCATTATCCGAATATTACCCAGTTTATCTTGAAAAGCAGTTCAGTGAATACATTCACAATACATTTTCGCTTGAGATAACAACTAAAAATAAATCGAAAGATGTATTATGCTTTAGACGACTTGTCGATAAATGAAAAAATATTCAAGACTTAATAAATAGAAAACGTCTTTGTTTTGACGGACATCAATATACTTTTGATGAAAAAGGTATTTACCATTTCGTTAATGTTATCTGCCCATTTAAAATTGGTGATACAAAGATTGATTTTAAGTTAATCGGGCTACAAGAAGCAGATATTAATGTTTTTTTAGAAGACATCTATAAAAATGATAATTTCCAAAAGTTTGGGGATTTTAAAACTTATGATTGAAAAGATAAAGTTCAATCATTTATTGAAACAAAAATTTCAAAAGATAAAGATTTATATAAAAATTCCACGAATTTCCAAAATGCGGTTAAGCTTCTAAAAATGTACTCTGATGAAATCAACTACTCGGAGATTTTAAATATTAAAGAATTTGAAGAATTAATATCTGATATTGATATATTCACCAAGTCTAAAGATATAGTTTTATCATTAATACCATCAAATAACAATTTAAATATTGCTTCTCCAATCTGAAAATATCTTTATGAAAATGATAATAGACTATTTGATGACTTACTCGATAAATATTCATTTAATCAAGTATCTTCAGAAAAAAAATTCAAAACAAAATTAAAATTTATTTATGATGACCTTAATGATTTAGATAAAAAATGTGTCTTATTAAATAAAAAAATAAATGATTTAAAAACAAACGAATATATTAATGGAGACATTACCAAAGATTACGAAAAAATTGAAAAAGATGTCGAAAAATTTAATAAAAAAAGTAAACATTTTTGCGTATCTGTCAATTTTAATGAATTAAAAGAAGCTTTCGAAACTAGAAAAAAATCCGATAAAGATATTTGTTACAATAATTTACAATCTAGAGCTGTTAAATTAAGAAATAAAACTTCTGATGCGATAAATGACGATATAAAGAAAGAAATGAGTAAACTTCCTATTTAACAAAAAAATAAATTACTGCATCAAATAATCCACACACCAACATTCGAAGAATTAATGAACAAAATTAAGATAAATAAAATCTCTGAACTTGATAAGAAATTAACAGACCTTGAAAAAGATAATTCATTTATAAAAGAATTTAATGATGAAATTGAAAAAATGCATAAGGCTCAAAAAAGAAATTAAAATGAAAGGAAAAGAAAAAATATGTCGCATTCAGTAACTGTAACGTGTTCGCTAAACAACAAACAAAAATTAGAATTGCAACAATTTTGCGAAGAACAAATTAACGAATTAATACAAACAGGTAAAGCTATAAATGATAAGGAGATAAATTATACAATTGAAGAAACAGTTGGTGAATTAAGAGAATTTGTCAAGACAGAAATCGAAAGAATTGAAATTATTAAAACTTATTCGCAAGATATCTCGATTCAAGAATTTCAGGATCAACTAATTAAAATAATATCTAACCAAATATCAACCTTAAATAGTCGATTCATTAATAATCTTGACTCTATTGCAAAAAATTCTCGGAGAAGCAAACTGATTTTAAAAGTTATGTTGCTAAATATGGAGAAATCGCATATTACGCTGCCGAATATCTAAAAAATAATTTAATAGAATTTGATGAACAGAATCTATCGAACGTAATTGACAAACTTTTACAAAGTCAGGCAGATGAGCAACAAAAAAATATTTTCTTGAATAATGTAAAAGATATATTGAAAAGAAAATACAGCAAACATCCATCACTGCAGAACAAATTATTCTTTTTGGCACGGGATACAAAAAATTTGCAGGAAATGAATGATTATATTGTTTATCTTAATTCAAAAGACATTGCAATTAAGAATATGATTGCAGTAATTAATCCTATACTTGAAACAGTTGCAAAAGAAAATAGATATAAAATCAGCAATATTAAAACGGACTTAGATCATAGACAAAGAATATATATGAAATATACGTTGGTTAATGATTTAGGAGATGATTTTGACATTGAAATAAACGATATTCTAGCAATCGATTGAAAATATGGGGATTACAAAGGACACTGTTGCGAAAAAACAACGAACCTTATTTTCAAAGCTATTGAACAAAAAGGAATCGAAATCAAAGACAAAAAAATCACCAGAAACCACAATGCTCAAAGGTCAACATATAAAGCAAAAGAAAAAATCAAATATATAGGAGATAACTAATGTCATTTAAAAAATCAATCACAGAGCAACTTAAATTAAGATTAAGTTCAAAAAATATACTTGTAATAAAAGGTAATGTTACGGATTTTGTATTTCATAAAATGTTAGATATCAATTTTGAACGTGAACATCTAAATCAAAGCGAAGAAACAGGTATGCTTTCATTCATTGAATATTTATCAAGGTTTTTGTTTGATAACGATTATAAAAATATTCACTATTTTTCGCCAACATACGGGATTAAAATAGCTGAAGAAGGTATTTTAGATTTTGATTCAGCCAATTACGATCAATCAGAATCTGAATTTGAAGATAATTTCAGCAACCAAATTACTGATAATGATGATCTGGAGGCTAGAACCCAAATGCCAGCAGGCAGTCAATTTATAGAGTTAATAAATAACATTGAAAGAGAATTTAAGAATCACGATTCAGATAAAAATACTGTGTACATTGTTGATTTAGCTGAATTTATTTTTTCTGATAAAAATACTGAAATCAATATTAAAGATATTCAAAGATTAATGTCATCGTTCACAGACTACTTAAATAAAAAATATGGTAATTATATAAACGAAAAATTTAAATTAATTCTTATAGCCAATAACCAAGAGTTGTTTTCTTCAATATATTTTTCAAAATCAACAGAATGCGACACATTAATTATTAAACATCCTGATGCCAATGAAAGAAGATTGTTTTTCAAAGCGTTTTTACCTTCATTCAAATACTATACAAATAATCAGATAGTTAATTCAGACGATGAAATTGAGAAAGCAGTAACTTCAACTGATTCTTTAACATATCGAGAAATACTTCAAATGTTAAAAGTTGTTAAGTACAATCAAAAAATTGATGTTAAAAGTTTTAAAGAACTATACAGATTATTTAAATTTGAAGCCAAAGATTCACAATGAGAGAAATTAAGTAAAGAAACAATTCAAAAATGCGATGAAACTTTCGCAAAAAGAGTTCAAGGTCAAGATGAAGCAATTTCAGCGATAAAAAATACATTAATACGTTCATATGTTGGTCTTCAAGGCATCGCTCAATCATCAATTGAAGACAATAACAAACCTAGAGGAATCTTATTTTTAGCTGGGCCTACTGGTACTGGTAAGACTGAAATTGTCAAAGGACTCAGTGAACTTGTTTTTGGTGACCAAAGTAAAATAATTCGTTTCGATATGTCTGAATATAATCATGCTGAATCAGACCAAAAATTAATAGGTTCAGCTCCTGGTTATGTAGGTTATGAAGCTGGTGGACAGCTAACAAACGCTGTTATGGAAAACCCATTCTCGATCCTTTTGTTTGATGAAATAGAAAAAGCAAATGGTAAAGTTTTAGATAAATTTTTACAAATCCTTGAAGATGGGCGTTTAACATCTTCTAAAGGGGAACTTGTAGACTTTAGTGAAACATTTATAGTATTTACATCAAATATAGGAGCAAAGGAATGTAATTACAGTCAAACTAAAGAAAATATCAGAAAACATTTCTTTGATTCTGTAGTTAATTATTTTAAAAATGAATTAGGTAGACCCGAATTACTCAATAGAATAGGTACTAAAAACATCATCCCGTTTAACCCTATTAAAGATAAGGAGATAGCTTTCAGAATCTTAGAACATAAACTATCAAGAATCATCGACAATATTAAAAACAAAAAAAATATATTTATCAAACCTATCATGGAAGAAAAAAAATCAGAATTATTTACTTCTATCCATAAAACATTTAATTCAGAATTAGGGGGTCGTGGTTTAGTCGCTCAACTAGAAACTTTATTCGTAGACCCATTTTCACGTTTCATGTTTGAAAATAGTGATAAGTTAATGAATATCAATAATGAAGAAATAGTGAATGTTGTTTATGATTTCACACCATCAAATAATAAAATAGAATTCCGAATTAATTAGTATTTTTTAACAATTATGATATTTTAAAAACGCTAATCGTAGCATTTATATTATTACTGCTAACAACAAATGTTGATAGCATTTTTTTATTATAGAATTATTTAAAATTTAATGCACATCCTAATATTTGAATTCACTTTAAGTATAACCAACATAGATAAATCAAAAAAATTTTAATAAATATACATTTACTGATTTTGCAGTACTTTCATTTAATTAATGAATTGTTATATATAATTAAAATATGTATTTAATTTATGGTCAAGAAAAGTATTTTGTTAATGAGTATATACAACAAATAATTAAAGCAAATAATAATTTTGAATTAGTCAATTTTTATTACGCAGACGAAAATAAAACAGTTGAATTAACTAATTTAATTGGTTTAAATTCATTATTTCAAGAATCTCGAATCATTGTAGTATATGACTGCCCTTATTTTGAAAATAAAATTTCAAAAGAGGAAGCAATTTTAGCTGAAGAATTAGCTAAGATTATTGAAAAAAATACTCAAGATACAGTGGTTTTCGTAAATACCAACATAGTAAAACAGGAAAAAATTGCTAATAATATTTTTACGAAATATTTAATGAAATTTAATCCCAAATTACTGTTCGCGAATACACTGACAGGTTCAGATTTAACAAAAAAAATAAATCAAATTGTACATGATTTAGGCGGACAAATAGATAACATTTCAATCAATGCTTTATTAAGAAAAGTTCCAAATGACTTATATTTAATAAATTTAGAATTAATCAAACTTGTTAATTTAAATAAAATAATAACAGTTGATATGATTGAAAAAACAATCGGTGAAACATTCAATGAGGATGTGTTTGGCTTTTCTAATAGTTTTGAATCAAATAATTTTAATCTTATTTGAATTAAATATAAGGAAAAAATCAACGAAGGCGTTGATATATCATTGCTAATAGCTCAAGCAAGTCAGTTATTTATTTTAGCTAATGAAATATACTGTTACTCTTTAGCTAAGAAGAATTTAAGCGACTTAGCCGATGACTTTAAATTAAATTTTTATCGTGTTAAAAAAGTTTATTCACTACTCACAATTTTAGGCATTAAACGTATTCAATCAATGATTAAGCATTTAGCTAAATTAGATCGTGAAATTAAATCAGGGCAAACTGATCCTGAAATTGGTTTTGAACGTTTCTTGATTAATTATTTTAGATAATTATTCACTTTTCAAAATCAAAAAAAGATTAAGCTAATTATTTCAATTTTATTGAAATTAATTTTGTTTTATGAACGCGTCTTTTAATCGAATATTAGCTGTTTCTAAGCCAAAATAAGTCCATTTCGTCTTATTTTAATCATTTATATTCCGATAGTATAATCGAATTAATATTTTTTACTGTACTATATTTTTTTCGATCATATTACTAAACCAAGATAATTAAATAGATTCTTTAAATATTATTTATAACTTTAATATAATAATAAAAATAGCACTTTACTATTTTTTATAAGGAGACTAAAATGAATAAATTATTGGAAGAATATTTAATAAAACTTGATGAATTACCTAATACGGAGTTTAATATAGATCAAAAGATATTATGTAAAAAGCTGCTCCAAAAAGTAGAAGATGAAAGAGATTTGCCAAATGTATTTCAGTTCTTAACCCAAAGAGTTAAGACTGGTTTTATTTTTGACATCGCGCCAACAGTAGATTCGGGTTCAGTAGCGATTTTAAAATACGATGAACATAAATCATTTATCAATAAATTAGGCGGAAATGATAACACGCTAATAATTGGTGAAAACTATGATGCATTAAAGAATCTATTAGTGAGAGAGAGAGAGCGGGGCTTGAATTTAATTATGATGTAATTTATATCGATCCTCCTTATAATACCGAAGCATCAAAAAATGACGGCAACAGCGTTGCAAACGACAAAGAGTTCGTTGATTCCAACAAATTTATCTATCGGGATAAATACAGCCGTAACGGTTGGTTAAACATGATAAATGAAAGACTAAGAATGGCAAAAGACCTATTAAAAGAAGATGGGGTTATTTTTGTTTCGATTGATGACAACGAACAAGCTTATTTAAAAGTATTAATGGACGAAATTTTTGGGGAAGAGAATTTTGTTGCAAATATGATAAACAAAACGGGTGCAGGAAGATCTGACTCGAAAAATATTGCTATTAAAAAAGAATATGTTTTATGTTATCAAAAAACCAATTTATTTATAGCTAATAAAAAATCAAGTAATATAGAAAATTATAAATATAAGGATAATAATGGTTTTTACTCAAGAAACTCATTTGATAGACAAGGCTTAAGATATAGCCCATCATTAGATTATGAAATCATAGCACCTGATGGGTCTAAAATTTATCCTGGTAATTCCAAAGAAAAATGATTAGATAGACAAAAAAATAAAAATATTGAAAGAGATTGGTGTTGAACTCTTTCAAAAAAAGAATATAAAAATAGAAACGATAATGGATTAATTGAATGATATAAAGTTAATAATCAATGAAGAGTTGCATATAAAAAATATTTTGACGCTAACGATAAAAGTATACCCTATTCAGATTTAATAAATGATAAATCATATAATGGAATGTATGAAATCAAACAAATATTCAACAATAGAGTTTTTAATTATCCGAAATCAATCGAACTGATAAAGTATTTATTAAATTTGTGTCAAAATAAAAACGCTCGCATTCTTGATTTCTTTGCAGGTTCAGGTACAACAGGTCATGCTGTTATGGAACTAAATAGAGAAGATGGCGGAAATAGAACTTTTACATTAGTGACAAATAATGAAAATAATATTGCCGATGAAATCACGTATGAAAGACTTTATAGAATAAATAACGGTAAAGGAACAAAAGGCGAAACATTTGATTGGTTAAAGAAAAACGAACCTTATCGTGAAAATTTAAATGTTTTTAAGAATGCGTAAAAAATTAGTGTGTAAAAAAGCTGCAACCTACTTGCAGCTTTTTTGATTTTAAAAAAAATTAGTAAATGAAAAGGAGGGAACAACCCCCCCCTGACAACTGAATATATTATACCACAAAAATGTTGTTCCCAACTTTTCATTTTCTAAAAAAACAAAAATTTTTTTAGGAGTTATTATGAGTGTTTGAAGCAATTTAGATTTGATGGAGAAAGAAGGTCAGCAAGAAGAAATTAGAAATTTTTACAGCAATGTAAATTTTGTAAAAAAATATGATCGCAAAGTTTATGATAAACAAAACTTTGAGCATGTTTGAAAATTCATTAAAAATGCGAAGTTGGTTATTTCACGAAGTTGAAAAAATAAATTAGCTGGTAATGAAGTTTTGGTTAAAGTTTTTATGACTATTAGAATGTATAAAAAACTAAATTGTGAGATAAGTAAAAATGATTTAGTTTCGCAACTTGGTTTTAAGAAAACGACGCTGAATTTAGCCATTAAAAAACTTGTTGATTTAAACCTTGTGGATGGCGAAATTTTAAGAGAAAAAAATGTCTTGAAATTGAAAAAAATAAACCTGAGAAATAAGGGTGAAAATTACGTTGTGATTAGAGGTGAAAATGCGATGAAAATTTTGCTTTTAAATGGTTTGAAAGCAGCGTGATATTTTGTAGTTGAAAAATATAAATCTAAAGCTTTAGCAGGCAAAAAATTTATCATGCGTAAGGGTGATAAAAAAGTTATGCTGCAAAATGGTTTTTATGATGATATGAGCCGTAGTGGTGTTTTTAGAATGCATAATGCTTTTGCTGAGATGTTAGGGTTTGGAGTTAAACAAATTTATCAAGTTGTGAGAGGTGTAGAGAAAAAATTTATTTGCTTAAAAAATAAACTAGGACAAGTTTTTAGAAAGTTTGTCGGTTATGAGTTTAAGTGTGAAAGATATTTAATTATGAAGTTTTAATTAGATAAAAGAGAGTCATGTATATGGACGTGTAGTTTAATGTAAAACACGATTTATGATACGTATTCTGGTTCGAGTCCAGATAGTCCGCTGAAAATCAAACATGATTCTGATTAAAACGAAATTAGATATTTTTAAAAAATGGAGAACTATCGATGTCGGTGGTGTTCTTTAGCATAGCGATGATGGGAAAAACGAAGATTTTGAGAGTGGGAAATTTTGGTTTGGACAAAATCTGGAACATAAATATATTAGTCATGTATATGTTATATATATGACGTGGGAGATTAATGAATAGACAAAGGATATATTCTAATATCGAGTTTGCTAAATATGGTTTGGAGAAAAAAATACAAAAAGGTCAAGACCAGGTTCATGACTGGGAGTTTTATTCTTCAGGAAGACATTTGCGTTATATAGCTCGTGTTGATGCTGTTTATGTTCAAGATGATGATAAAACCAAGTTTGATTTAGAAAGTGAATTTAAAAAATCAGGTTTAGATTTTAAATCGTGGATGAATTTACAAACCAGAGTTAAAAAAGATAGTGCAAAATCTGGAGTTTATCGTTTGTTTGAAAATCCCAAAGATATTAATGTTAATGATGAAATTGAATTATTGAATAAGATTTTGCAAAAACAAATTGTTTGAGAAATGATTATTAATCCAGGACAATTTGGAGTTGATAATTTTATGTTAGATAAAAATGAGTGAGCAGATTTATTAAATGTGCATATGCGAAAACTTTTGAAGGCAAATCATTTAGATCCTGAGAATATAAGAGGTCATTGAGTTATGCATTCTAATACAGATTTTCCTCATGTGCATTTAAGTTTTTGAGAAATAAATCCTAATACACAGACTAAAAAAGAGGGATTGGTTTTTAAACAAAAAGGTTGATTTAGTAAAAAATCTGTACAAAATTTTAATAATGTTTTATCTTCGGAGGTTATTTATCAAAAAGAATATCGCAAGTTAAATGAAACCAAAGCTAAAACCTGAGATATTAGAAAGCATATAAAAGCGATTACGACGCTGGATGATGTGCGAAATGAAGAAATTTATGATGATGTATTTAAAGTGCGCGATTATATGCTTAATCGCAAAAATAAAACATATGTTAAAGCTGATGAAGATATTAAAGAAGCAATTTGAAATATTTTTGATTATGTGCAAAGTAATAATGACGACATTAAAATGCAATATCAAAATTACATGTCAGAGTTAGAAAAGTTAAAAGGCGAAAAGTTAGCATCACTATTTAACGAAAAATTAAAAAACAATTTTATTGATAAAGAAAAAGATGAGTTTGAAAAACAAATCGGTAATTTGATTATTAAGTTATGTTTGAATGAAGATGAGATGAGCGAAAGGTCAGATTGATTTAAGGGTTTAAATAGTGTTCAAAAAATATTTATTCAAAAATCAGCAAGACGCAAAAGTGAAGCTAAACGAAACCTGAATTTAAAATGAATAATTGATGGTTGAAATTGAGAAGCAAACGGAGTGCATTTTAGACATAAATTGGAAGCTTTACGAAGTTATCGCAAAAATGTTAAGGCAAGGTATTAAATATGAAGCACAAAAAATTCTTTGATTCTAAGTTTTTTAGATTTTTAAAATATTTTTTTAGTTTAGTTATTGTGCCTTTTATTTGTTTTGTATTAGTTGGTATTGTCGGAACGGTATTAATTAGTCGTGATAAGGCAATTAAGGGGTGATTTAAGGGTGAAAGAGATGTCTGGGGCGATATAGTTAATTTCTATGTGCTCGAGAATAAATATCGGCTTTATGGTTTAGTTTTGATTTTAGTTGTCAGTTTTATATGTTTGGTTGTTTTGAATTATAAGGACTGATTAAAAAATATATCTAGATCACAAGCAAATGATAATTCACCATTTTTATATAACCAGGAAAGTGGTGAGGGTAATTTAAAAAAATTTAAAAAGGAATTTGCGAATAATAATGAATCTGGGTTTGTAATAGGTATATTAAAAAATACGGCGATATGGTTAATCACTCTGACTCTCATATGATTTTATTAGGGATTGCTGGTTCGGGTAAAACTTGAAGAATACTTTTTCAAAATATCGTCCGTAATGCAAGTTTGTCTGATGATAAAAAAGCAAATATGGTAATAATCGATCCAAAACAAGAATTATTAGAAGCAACGGGTGGTATTTTAAAAAAACAAGGTTATGACGTGAAGCTGTTTGATTTAGATAATCCTAATAACTCCGTACGCTGAAATCCATTGAAGTTAGCTTGAGATTACTTTCATTCAAAAGAGTATAAAGAATTAAGTAATTTAGATTATTCGGAAGGTTTTGATGCACTGCGTGAAGTGGTTGAAGAATTAAAATGAGGCGATAGACAAGACGACGGGATTTGAGTAGCACAAGCGAAAAATGTCGTGATGACAATATTAAAATTTATGGTTCTTTACTCGTTAGAAAATAAAAAGTTTAGTTTAAATTACTTTACATTGTCAAATGTTGTTGCGTTTTTAAATTTAGATACTTTTACGATGGGTGAATGAACCAAGATTGTAAATGAAAATAGATATAAATCAATTTATTGAGAAAAATTAAAACGTGAGATGGATGCACTAATTACGACAGTGCCTGAGACATTAACTGGTATTTTGATTAATGCTACGAAGGCTCTAATTCAATTTTCTAATGATTTAAAAACTGAAGAAATTACATCGAAAAATAATGTTGATTTTGAACAAATGATTGGTAATGATAGACCATTTGCGATATTTATCAGTTTTCCAGACCATAAAAAATCATCATCATTTCTAATTCCGATTTTAATTAGTCAAATTTATAAAAGTGCGATTTCGAAGGCAAATTCTTTACCAGGTAAAAAATTGAATAGAAGTTTGCTATTTATTATGGAAGAGTTTAACTCAATTGAAAAAATACCAAATTTAGGTGATTGAATGTCGATATCAAGGTCGAGAAAAATATTTTTCCTTTTGGTATTGCAGGACTATACACAATTAGATAAATATAACAGTGGTAAATCAGAGCATAAATTAATTAAATCGCAGGCAAGATTAACAGTGTTTTTAGAAACTAATAATGAGGAAACGCTAAAAGCGTATGCTGAGGTGTTAGGTAAGTATGAAAAAGAGAGAAAATCGACTTCATATAATGGCAAAACAAAATCAGTTTCATCATCATTAAATAAAGAATTTGTGATGGATGTTGGCGATTTGAAATACAAATCTAAGGAGTTGGCGATTGTGTTAGCTGGTGGGTATAAACCGATAGCGATTAAACCAATGTTTTTATTTGATTATATGGATAAACCGAATTATGAGCATAGAGAGATTGTTGCTGATAGAAATGATGGTATTTTGTGAGATTTTGAAAAAATGACCGAAATTAATATTGATGGTGGAGGTAGCGTTGAAAAAATATATGATGAAGATTTAAATAAACTGATAGAACAGAGAAAAAATTTAAATATTTTGTGCTCGAATGCAAATAGTGAAGAAAACTAAAATTAAGGGGGTCAAAATGACACAATATAATGAATATAAATTTATTAAAAGTTTAGGAGAAGATAAAGCTAAGAAAATTCTTGGTTTGTTAGATACCTGAATGGATTATGCAAAAAATGAAGTTAAGCAAGAACTTTATCATGGTTCAAAAGTTAATAAAGATGCTGATGTACTTTATTGAAAAGCAATTCAAAAATTAGTTGATATTAAAAATGGTTTTTGAGAATTTTATAAAAAATATAATGAAGATCAAAAATATGCTGATTCATTAAATGATGCTGAGTTAGGTGAAGTTGAGCAATTATATGTAGATATTGCGAGAAAGGCTGAAAACAATTAATATGCAAGATCATTTTGAAAAGGCAGAAGTGTTTTATAAAGGCATTGAAGAAGAGAAAGATGATAAAGTTGAGCAGCAACAAAGTAAAAAAGAAGATATGGAATTAAAAAAACCTGATGAAGATAAACAAGATAAATCATCAATTGATTTACTGATTGAAAAATCGAGTGCAGAATTAGATGAGTATTTTAATAGTGAAGAGAAAATGAAAGAATATTTAGATTTTATATCTGGTTTTGCTAATAAATATAGTTTCAAAAATATGAACTTGATTAAATCACAAATGGAAGGCGCAGCAATTGTTAAATCATTTACTGAGTGAAAAAAAGAAGGTGTATCGATTAAAGCTGGCCAGAAAGGTTTGAAAATATTAGCACCTAATGAAATAGTTATGCTGGAAGAAATTGACGAGCAGGGAAATATTAGATGAGTGCCGATTAAAAAAGCAAAAAAAGAAACAGTTAAAAAATATCACGAAGGAAAAGTTAAGTGAAAAAACGAGATTGTAGGGTTTAGAATTGCAAATGTTTTTGATATAGCACAAACTACAATGCCTAAGGAAAATTATCCTAAAAAATACTTTAATGCTTTTATCACTGATGAGAGTGAAGATAGTAAAAAGTTATTTGAATTAGTAAAAGAGACAATTATCAAAAATAATGATGCTGTGATAAGAGAAAATGAGACTTTAGGTCAGGTTAAGGGAATGTCGTCTTTAGATGATAAAGATAATGTAAAAATATATTTGAATGAGTTAAACTCTGATTTACAAAATTTAAAAACTTTATTGCATGAATATGCTCATGTGAAGTTAAAACATAGTTTAAGAGATTTAGAAAGACCTAGTTGCGAATTGCAAGCTGAGATGACAGCGTATGTGGTAGGTAAGGAATTAGGAATAGATACTAAGGACCATAGTTTTAAATATATGCGAAGTTGATCGAAGGGTGCAAGCATAAAAGAAAAACAAAATTTATTAACCGAAGTTAATGAAGTTTCTAAGGCTATTTTCAGCGAAATTGAGAGCAATTTTTTAGCTAATGGCGATGTTTATCAAGACAAAAATAAAAGCAAAAAGAATTTGAAAAATAAGCTAAGTTTGTAGAGGTAAGAGATGAATAAAAATGCAGGTAGAGGTGAAAAAAGAGTTATTAGTGGGATTAATAGTGTTGTTTTTGAAAATGAAAAATCCATTTTAGTGGTTTTACCACAGATGCTGGAAGAGCATTTACCAGAATATCGTTATCAGTGAGAAGGTTATAAGTTTTTCTATCCTAAGAAAATGAGTAGAAAATTAAAAAATGGAAATTGAGAGATTTCATATTATTCTGATTTTAAAGTTAATGTTTTTAAACAAGAAAAAAACGTCATATCAGAGAAGTGAGAAACCATAGATTCGCAGGAAATTGATATGGAGCAGATTGCTAAATTTTATGTTGTTTATAAAAAATATATTCGAGAATTAGGGCGATTACGTAAAAGCTCGAATAATGATTAATGCTCGCGTGTGAGCGCGCATAATGCGTACACGTGTGTGAAGAGTTGAGAAAGGATAGTTATGGCAAAAATAAACTTAAAAAAGTCATTTTAATATGGCTTTCAATAATTACGATTCCTGTTATTTGTTGTAGTTTTGGAATTGGAATAGTATTAATAGAAAATACGAATATTAGCTTATTAGTTTCTGGAATATTACTTTTGATTTTTAGTTCTATATGGATATTAAGTTTAATAGTTATGACATTTATTATTCTTCATAATAGTTATAGGTTTGTTAATATTCATGATTTACGAAAAAGCTCAAATAATGATTAATGCTCGCGTGTGAGCGCGCATTATGCATACACGTGTGCGAAGAGTTGAGAAAGGATAGTTATGGCAAAAAGTAAATATGGCGTTGTTTATTATCGACTTCGGGGTTCGAAAAATAATTATTCTAAATCAATTAATCGCTGCAAGGTATGAAAAAAGGTATTAGAAGTCATTGATTATGAGCAAAAAAGAGGACATTGAGATAAAATTATAGTAGAGCAAACAAAAGTGATTAAAGTTGTGAAGGTAGTTAGAGATGATGAAAAAAAAGATTAAATGATTATTAAGTGGTGCTGGACTTAGCGCGGTACCGGTGATGACTAGTTCGTGCATTTGAAGTCATTATGATGAACCAATTCCAAAACCTGATGAGTCGAAAAAAACGCAGACAATTGCGATAAGAGAAAAAAACAAAGATGATGCTGATGAAAAACATAACGAAGTTGAAGTCAGAGATGTTAGACAATTTAGTTATAACGGAATGACATTTAATGTTGCACCAGAAGATACATATGATGCTAATAAGAGATATTATGCTGATATGGTTTTAGAAAATGATGCGAGTGAGTTTAAGAAGTTTTTAAATAGCTATGGTGATTATTGAATTACTAATTTAAACGAGTATGATTTTCCGACTCTGGTTGATGTTAGTCGTTATGTGCGAAGCTTGGTGGTGAAGAAAGGTGATGGAATTAAATATTCTAGTGCTGATGAGCGAAATATTAGTGCGAAAGAATATAATGCTTTAATTACGAAATTGTTGGAAATACTTGATGTTAGTGGGGACTTTGATTTTAAAAAAGAAGAAAATAGAGAACAAAAAATTAGTTATGTTTTAAATAAAGATGATGCAATTGGTATTCTTAATGATTGATTAATTACTGATAGAGCAAGTTTGTTTTCAAAACATTATAATGATTGATTAAATATTATGGGTGATAATGTTTCATTTGGCCGGAAAAAAATCGAGTTTGGTGACCCTTATTGATATGAAATATCGGCTAAAGATGAAGACGCTAAAGTCAAAAACATTAATGGTAAGAAAAAGAAAGTTCCTTCGGCTGTTTGAAAATTAAATCGTGATATTTATTTGAGAAATATGTTTGATAATGAGATGTTTTTATCAAGAGCATTTTATGAGAAAACATTAGCTGAGAATGAAATCATTAATAACGACTGGATTGATTGATTGTATTTGAATGATTCCAGTGTGTTGGCAATGCAGGTACCACAATATAGGTTATTAGTTGCATATTTAAGATTAATGAAAAAACTAACTGATAGTATTAATTTTGTTGCTGTGGATGATGAAGCAGAGAATGCGAAAAAAATTAAGGAAAATGGCTCAATTGTAGATAAAAGTAAGAATTTAGAATTAAATATATTAGATAGTGGAACTTACGCTTTAATTGAAGAGTATGAAAAAGCATTATTAGATTATTTAGCGTTGGAACACGCAATGGGATTTATGGGTCGTGAGGACCATAATCCTAATTTACAACTTTTTGGTGGTGGAACTAATTATGGTTATAAGGTCGATTATAGAGACACTTATAAATGAGCTAAAAAGCAATATGAAGAGTTTGTGTTGCCGTTAAAAGTTGGTTTAGGTAATGCGACCTGAGCATCATCATCATCATCATATAATAAACGATTTAATAATCCTCAAACAATTGAGAAATATAAATTAATTTGAGCAGATATTAAAGAAGTTGATGGAGTTGAAAGACCACAATTAATTACGATTGAGTTAGCACGAGAAAGATTAGGTAAGATTATTAATTTATTTAATGATAAATTTGGTTGAAAATATAAAAGATAGGAGTAGGATGCCAGAGAAAAAGCATGTGGTTTATGACCACGAAGAATATATGAGATGTTTGAAAGAGGACATCGCCAGAGATTATGGTTTATCGATGGAAGAATTTAATTTATTAGATGATTTTAGTCCCGAAGCTAAAAAACTATATGATGATCTAATTGAGAAAGTTCATGCAAAAATAAAATCAAAATAAAAATACGTAAAGTTAAACGCCAATTTACGATCTAAGTTGCTTAGATTGTTTGTTGGCGTTTTTTTGATTAAAGGAGGTATATGGAAGGATCGTTTGTCATTGCTGGCATTGAATTTTTGGCGATTGTTTTAATTTTGATGATAGTGGTGCTGGTTAGAGGTTATAAAGAGTGTTTTGCTCGTGATAAGAAGTTAAGACAAAAAGCACGGTCTAATCAAAAGGAATGAAAGTATTTAGTGTCTGGCGTTGTTGTGAATGTTTTAGGAATATGAACAATGGTGACGTATTTTATTATGAAATAAGAAAGGAAGAATATGAATAAAGTATTACTGACAGGAAGAGTTGCTAATGAGAGTTTTTGAGAAATGAATACTAGTAAAGCAAATATTTTAAAGTTTAGTATAGCTACAAATGAGATTAATAATGAAAGTGAGTTTATTGATGTTGTTATTTTTCAAAATAATGCATTAAATTTTAAAAAATATGTGAAACAAGGTGATTTAGTAGAGGTTGTTGGCACATTAAAAAAGAATAGTTTTATTAATAGTGAAGGAGTTAAGGAATATCGTTTAGAGGTTATTGGGAATAGTGTTATTTATTCTACGAAAGCACTAAAAAATAAAACAAATAATTATGTTGTTGATGAAGAAAAAACAAATGATGAGAATGAGAAAGAAAATAGTCAGGAAGACTATTTAGAAGATTTAATTATTAGATAGGAGATATTATGAATTTATTAAATAAAGTATTAGACGGTAGTACAAGTACCGGTGGTAATCAAGGAATTAAAGAAAGTTTTGATGCGATTGCAACACAAATACAATATTACATTAATATAGTATTAGGAGCGTTTGCAGGGGTTTTAACAATAGTAATTGTGATTATTGCAGCTATTGCATTTTTTAAAGCAGGTAAGACAGAATCAGAAGAAGAAAGACAAGGTCAAATGAGAAGAATTAAATGATTAGGAATTTTTCTTATTGCTGTAGTTGTGTTATGAGCTCTTAGTCCGATAATTACTTCGATTATTAAGTCTGCGATCGGAGCATAAAAGTGTTGTTCGAAGGAGTTATAAATAAGATTAGTTATGGTGCTTTTATGATTGGTTATGGCCCGTTTGTAATTTTGCCATTGCTATTAATTAATGCTATTGTGGTGCTGTTTGAGTTAGTTGCTGTTGGGCTACCACAATATTTATTATTTGGTTTGAGTTTATCGCAAAAATTTGAGTTCGCCGTGCTACCTGATATGTTTAAACGATTAGCTATTATATCGAGTTTAGTTTATGTTTTGTTATTTGCTTTTAGTGCTTTGAGAATGTGAGCGTATAAAGGTGATGATGGAGTAAATCCGGTGCGAGTTGCGTTAAAAAACTCGCTTGTGGGAACGGTGTGGTTAATTGGTCTGCCGGTGTGTGTTTATTTATTTAATTTGATTATTGGCTTGATGTTGAATTTAGTTTTAGGGTCTAATAGTTTAACTTTAGATAAAACACTTTTTAGAAGTATTTGAGCAGAGGACCAGTTAGATGGTATTAGTTTTAAAAGATGAAATGAAATAGGCGATAATTACTTTAATATCACATATGATGATTATGAACATTTAGCATGAGGTCAAGGACCTAGATTGGTATTTTTGGGTGCATTGATGTCGATTGGTACATTAGTACCTCTGACATTAGGTTTAATAACTTTGGTGACGAAAATATTTCAACAGTTGTTTTTATTCGTTATTTCGCCATTTGTGGCAGCATCATCGATTGCAGATGATGGTAAGCGAATGAAACAATGACAAGAAATGTATATGGCAAAATCATTTGCGATTTTGGGTTTTGTTGTCGGAATACAGATATATGCTGTTTTTTTACAAAGAAGTACTGATTGAGCGAATAATTTAGATACTAACTGATTTACGAAAATATTATTAATTGTTGGTTTAGCGATTGGTGGGGCTGTCGCTAGCACGGGATTATCTGGCGAGATTGCAGCATTTGTTGGAGAATCTGCATCAGTGAGAGAGACTATGTCGGAAACTAAAGGTTTATTGGCTAGTGGAATGGCATTAGGTGCTGGTATTGGTGGTGCGTTTAAAGCACTTGGTAAGGCAACGAAAGCTGGTGGTAAAGCATTAAAAACTGCTGGTGTGGGTTTAACTCGTGGTAAGGCAGGATTACAAAAATTAGAAGCTAAGAGAGATTTAAAAAATAAATTGAAATCAGGCGAGTTATCAAAAGCTGGATATGCTAAAGAAATGCAAAGCTTAAATATGCGTTCAGAAGACCAAAGAATGGCTATAGCAAATGATAAGTTGGAAAGTAAAGCTGAAAGAGCAATGATTAGAAAAGAATTAGCTTCAGGAAATAGTGCTTATAAAAAATCTGATTTAAGAGCTAGTGATAATAAATTAATTAAACAAGAAAATCAAACCTTGAAAGAAATGGAAAAACTAGCTGCTCAGGAAGGTGGAGTTAATTCGGAGAAATATAAAGAATTAGCACAAAGACATGAAGCGTTAGGAAGTTTAATTGATGCGAGAACACAGCGTAGTTCGAGAAAAGAATTAAATATTAATGACCAAAAATCAAGATTGATGGCTCAAAACTCAAAACGTGGAGTTGCATCGAAAAATATTGTTTCAGCTGCTGAATTAGAAAAACAAAAACTAATTAAAGAACGTGAAGCTAATAAAGATAACAAGTTGATTTCATCATTTATAGATGGTCGAATAAAAAGTGCTGATGCAAGAGAAGCTGCAAACAAAAAACGAGCAAAAAGTATAGTAAAAAGTAAAGAAAATATTAAGAAAGGTTAATGAGAATGCTACAACCAAAAAATATAAAGAAAACTAAGTTAAAAGTGTTTAAGAATTTTGACTGAATTGATTTTGTAGTGTTATTAGCTTGTGTTATTAGTTCGATTTTCTTAACGCAATCAGTGTTGCCTAAGAAAATGAATCCTTATTTCAAAATATTAATTTGATTTTTAACATTCGGTGTATTTAGTGTGCTTTTAATAAAAATTAGAAAATATGATGTTAGATTATATAGATTGCTGATTAGGATGATTTGTTATATTTTTAAAACTAAAAAATATAATAAGAGAAACAGCACGAAAAATTTAATACCATATGCCGAAATGCTCGAAGATAGATATATTAAAACAAAAATGTTGCGTGGTGGAGTTAAATATTTTAGCGTATTAAAATTTAAAGGTAAGACTCCTTGAAGTGAAGAAGAAAGCGATAGAGAGTCGTTTTTAGCAAAATTTATTGATGTATTAGATAATACAAAAATACAGATTAGTTTTGTTAGACAAAAGGAATTAATTGATTATTCAAAAAACTTTGAAGCTTTAAAAACTAATTTAGACCAAAAAATGCAATATTTAAAGCTAAATAATGCAAGTGCTGAAGTGATTGAAAATTACACAAATTTATATGAAGAAAAGTTTTTAGACTTTGAAACATTAGATAAAGAAATAATGCTTGATACATATTATGTTGTACTGTATGAGCGTAGAATATCAGAACTACAAAAAAATATTGATATGGTTTATCAGTATATGAACTCGATGGAATTAGAACCTCGTTTATTAAAGTCTGCTGATTTAGTGAGATTTTTGGCTAGATTAAACGATAAAGAATTAGATGAGGAATTACTTAAAAAATATATAGATCAGCAACAATTAAAAACTAATGGGTTGAGACGAAATTATCGTGATGAAGAAGAAATTTTAAGTAATGATTGAATTTTGAGATTTAAAAAATGATTATTATCAAAATCGAAAAAACATAAAAATGATAGCTCTTCTTCAAAAACAAAATTGATTAGTTTAGATGAGTTATTAAGAGCAGAAAATGTCGTTTTTAAAGCTAATTACTTTATTAAAGACATGTTATATTATTCAATTCAGACAGTTAATGAACTGCCATTGAGATTACAGGATGGATGAAATAGCGAGTTATTGAATAATGATTCTGTTATTGTGTGAAATTTAGGTGCAATTTCAACAGAAGCACAAGCACATTTATTAGATAGTGTGGCTAAAAAGAATATTGATAACTCAGCTGTTATTAATTCAAAATTTCAAAGAAAGTCTAATAATTTACAATTAGAAGCTATGGAATATTTACAAGACCAGCTATTAATTGATGGTAATAATTTATTTGATTCACATTTTATGATTATTAATAAAGCAAGTTCATTAAAAGAATTAAAGATGATTGAGAGTAAAAATTATCATGCAGCTGTTAAAGCTAGAATTTATTTAACTTCATTACCATTTAGACAGTTTGAAGCTTATGCTCAAAGTTGTTTGATAACCACAAATAATTTAAAAGAAGCAGTACAGATATCATCATTTAATGCTGCATATGGTTGAAGCTTCGAAAATGAGTTTCATAATGACGGTAATATTAGTATTTTAGGGACAACTATATCTACGGGTGAGCCGATTATAGTTGATAGATTTTATAAAAAAGACGCAAAGAGAACTAATTATAACTGGATGACTGTTGGGACTAGTGGAACAGGAAAATCATCATCAAAATCAAAATCGATAGTTGATGAGTTAGCACAAAATAGAAATGTTTATGTTATCGATTTAGAGAATGAGTATAAATATTTAGCAAAAAAATTCGGTGGAACAATTTTCAATATTGGTAATAGTGGTAAAACCACTTTAAATCCTTTGGAGATTAGGGTATCGATTTGAGATAATGAAGATGATAATAAAAAAGAGGTTAGCGTCGAAGGTATCGTTTTAAAACATTTGGAATGATTAGAAGGGTTTTTTAAATTAGTAAATGTAAATTTTAGAGATGAACATATTATGGTTATTTTATCGTGTTTGAAAAGACTTTATGAGCAAACCGGAGTTTATGATATTAGAAGCGTTGAAGAATTTAAAATGATTAAAAAATGACCGATTATGTCAGATTTAATTGTGGAATTAGAAAACTATAAATATGTTGATGAATTTGAAAAACAAAGAAAACGTGAAATGGTAGCTAATATTGCTGATTCGTTTAAATTTTTATTTGAGAATAATGGTAAATATCAAAACTTATATAATGCTGAAACCAAGATTGATTTAGATAATGAATTTATTATTTTTAACACAAAAGAATTAATGTCGTTAGGGAAAGATGATTCAAATTTAGGTAGTTATGTCTTACTGAGTTTAATACAAGATTTGGTTTATCAAAATGTGGTTAAAAATCCTAATAAACATACGGTCTTATTTATCGATGAGATTCATCAGTATGTCGATAATTCTCGTCCAATAATGTTAAATTTCGTTTGAAAATTAACTAAGACAGGACGTAAATATTTATTTGGTTTAGATTTAACAACACAGTCGCCATCAGATTTATTAGTTTCTGCTAAAGCTGAGTCGATAGTGCAGAATTGTCAGTACTCTACAATTTTTGGGCTTAAGGAAAAAGACTTGAAAGCAGTCGAGCAGATGTATGAATATACCGGTGGTTTAAATAAATCGATGACTTCATTTTTAAGTGCTGGAGTAATTGGTAATAATATGATTTCACTGAATTTAAACTCAAAAATTAAGATTGATGTTTGATATAACGAATATGAAAAAGGATTGTACTTTAAACAAGGCGATTTTAGAAAACAAGAACTATAGGAGTATTATGGATAAAGAAAAACTAGATATGAGTAAAGAATTGTTGTTAAAACAATATGAAAATATAGCTTTAAAAAACGAGTTAATGAACCAACAAGCAGAATTGCAGGAAAAAGAATTAACACAACAAATAGAATATAAAGATGATAAAGCAAGCGAAGAAAAAGAAGTAAAACCTAAAAAACGAGGTCGAAAACCGAAAAAGAAAGCAAAAGATGAAGCTCCAAAACAAGATAATGGGGTGCAATTAAGTTTTAGGTTATATGATGAAAACGATATTTTAAAATTTAAATCATTTCGTAAAACAGTTGAAGGTAAAGGACAGTCTTTATCGAATGCTTTATCTGATATTGTAGTTTCATTTTTAGATGAAAAAGATAAAAGAAAAGTAATGTCATCGTTGAAGGTTGATTTATTTTATGCGTTTAGAAAGGCATTTTATGCGTCTTTATCGCCTTATACTGCAAATATTATTAATCAAATTTTAAAAGTTAGAGTTGAGAATAATATTATTAATAAAAAACTGGATTTATTACTAAATGCATTGGCTGGCGGCGATGTTTCGAAAGAGATAATTGATAATCCTGGTTCGGAATTGTTAGTTGAGCCGAAATATTTTGAGCAAATTCGTCAGATTTTAAATATTGAAAATGATGAAAAAGGCTTAAAAACAAATGAGAAAGTGGCAAAAGTTAAAAAACGTGAAGAAATATATGAAAATTATGAGTTTAATAATGATACAGATCCCGAGATTTTGGCAGAGTATTTTGATTTAGGTAAATAATTTATGAGAAATAAACTAAAAAAGATTTTAAATTTTGGGCTGGTAAGTGCTCCATTTGCTGTGCCATTATGTTTTGTTTCTACTAGTTTTAAAACTGACGCTAATAGTACTACCACTTATTACTCTTTGCCTAGAGAATGGGGTAGGAATGTAAGGAGTCAGCAATTAAGTAAATCATTTTCGGTGGATTCTAACAAAGCATTTATGAAATCACCTTATTGAGAAGATTTTTATGAAAGTGAATGAAGAATAAGTGCTGATGATATATTTTTAAACGAAAATTTAACTTGACAATTTAGATCGGATGGCCAAAGAGTATCTGATCAAGAGTTTAATAAATATTTAAAAGATTTAGAAGACATTAATAATTGAGGAAAACATGTAGGTTATGAAATATCGACAACAATTGATTTTAATCGTTTTGAAGCTATGTATCAAAAGATAATGAGAAATAGTTCTCTTGATGTAAGTGTTAAAAATGAAATTAAAAGTCAGTGAGAAAATGCTAAATTAGGATTAATAAAAGGTAAGAGAGTTGAGATAAAATTACAAAACGATGATTATCAATATATTAGCTATGACTCATTTGAAGAAATAGAATATGACAGATGAGAATGGGTAAATGGTCGTTTAATTGATATAAATACACAAGACCAGGCAAAAAGACTGATTATTAATATTAGTGGCGAGTATGAAAAAGCACACGATAATTATGAGGAATTAAAAACTGGTTGATACAAAATTCAAAATGAAATTTTAGAAAATAAAACAGAATTTATGATTAGCTCTGATAGTGGTGGTAATTTAAATACTAAACCTAAATCAGGGTTTAAGTCTAATAAAAAATTTCTTGATGATTATATTAAAAAATTAAATGAAAATATAACCTCTGCAAAAATCAATATGCGATTAGTTTATAAGCAAGCTTCTAGCGATAAAATAAATCTTTATGTTATTTGAAATGGCGAAAAGAAATTATTAGCAGATAATGTTAAAGTTAAATTTAAACCTAATTCTAATTTTGAAGGTTTGCAAATAGATGAAAGATTAAAAATTGAATTAGGTAAGTGAGTAGATTTTGATGCAAAAACAACTCGTTTAGTTGATGATGTTTTAATTAGAGATCCAAAAGATACTAAGAGTATAGGCGTTAAACAGAGAGAAAAGAAATATTGAGCAGGTAGATGGAAAGCTCATACACCTTTAAAAGTAATATTTAATACAACGTTAAGTGAGAATGAAGTTTTAAAAATTAATGGTAAAAGAATAGAGGTATTAGATAGAACATTTGAAGAATTTTTACAAGATAATCGGAGTAATGCTGGTGATGATGAAAGAGTGTTTGATTATGGTGTTGTCGTTAATGATGATACACAAAAAACACAAGAAAATTCACATCTAAAAAATGAATATAAAATTGATATTTATAAATATTCTCGTCCAGGTAATTTAGATGCTGATTTAGAAATGCATTATACAAAAGTATTATTTATAGATTCAAAATCAGCACAAGTTGATTTTAAGTGATATGCCTGAGAACCTGAAAATAATCCACAACAAAAAGAATTAATTGAGGAATTTATAAAAGATAGTGAGGGAAATTTATTAAGAGATGATAAGGGAAATAGCATTAAAAACCCTAAATATGATCCGAGTATAGATCCAGAAACAGGGACGAAAAAACAACTAGTTTGGTTTGATTTTGGTATCTTTGATAGTAAAAGTCAGCTAAAAAATGAAGCTTTAAATAATTTTGATATATATTACAATGATGAAAAAGATAGAGAATATTATAAATTAACTAAGCTACCATTTAACACTAAAACACTTTTTGCACCTCACGATAATAATAGTTTAGATAAAGGTTTAATTGTTGAAGCTATTGTACTTGGTAAAGGAGGATTAAAACAACTTATTGGTAAGACAGAAAAATTTACATTATATAAATTAGAACAAAACGATAATTATTTGTGGTTTGTAAAACAAGATAATAATAAATTTTATAATGAAGAGGTTATAAAGACTTCTGATAATACATATTTTTCTAATTCAGGGATTTGGTTATTTGCTTCAAATGCTGAAAAGTCAATTAGTAATTTTAAACTGGTTTTAATAAAAGAAAATTCAAATCCACAAAGCTATTTTACGGAAAATGTTGTTTTGGATTCTAAACAGATTAGACCTCTTTGAAAAACAAAACAAGGAATAAAGTTCTTTAACTATTTAAAAATAAAACATAATTTAAAAGATGAAGATATTGTAGCTTTAAATTATGAAAGTGCTATGCAGTATTATAAAAG
>NZ_JAHMHK010000029.1 GCF_018913985.1 Mycoplasma zalophidermidis | reverse complement strand
ATCCTAATCCTAATTATTTTGTTGATAATGATGATCAATTGTTTGAAAATTCAATTGCTAATAAATATTGGTTTTATTCAAACTTTGAAGAAAAGAAAAGAGAATGAAGTTATTATGAATTGCAGGAGAAATGAAAGCAAGATTATAATGGCTTAACTTCATTTTATAAAGGAAGTATAAATAAAAATTTATTAAAAAAGGTATCGAATACTAATGCATATAATGATGAACTTATTGGTGTTTTATCCAAAAAAGAAATCCTTGAAGAATGTAATGCACTTCAACAGCATTTTAGGGAATATCATTATTTAGCTCCCAAAGCGGAATTATTGAAAAACGA
>NZ_JAHMHK010000028.1 GCF_018913985.1 Mycoplasma zalophidermidis | reverse complement strand
CTAATTAAAATATATTCCCAAAGTGCACTCATTTTAATATAATTTTAATTAGCTAAAAAATAGCTGATGTATTAATAAGGAGAAAATATGAACAAAGAATTAATCTTAAATGATTATATTAATAAAATAAATGAAATATCAAAACACGATATTAATCAAGACCAAAAAGATCTAATAATTAATATCTTAAAAAGAACAGATGAAAAAGATTTACAAGATGTATATCAATTTTTAATTAAAAGAGTAAAAATTGGTTTTGTTTTCGATGAAGCACCAGCTTGCAAAAACACAGCTTTAGCTTTACTTAAAAAAGATAATGAAAAATCATTTATTAATGATATGTT
>NZ_JAHMHK010000027.1 GCF_018913985.1 Mycoplasma zalophidermidis | reverse complement strand
ACTTGTAAGTCTCACAGTCAAGCACACTTCTACCTTTGCGCTCTGCATACGGTTTCTGACCGTATTGAGTGTACCTTTGAACGCCTCCGTTACTCTTTAGGAGGCGACCGCCCCAGTCAAACTACCCGCCACGCACTGTCCTCCCACCCGATTATGATGGCAAGTTAGAAACTCAATATAACAAGGGTGGTATTTCAAGGTTGACTCCACTAGAACTGGCGTTCTAGTTTCAACGTCTCCCACCTATCCTACACATGTTAGACCAAATTTCAATACGAAGTTGTAGTAAAGCTCCATGGGGTCTTTTCGTCTTGATGCGGGTACCCAGCGTTTTCACTGGGACCATAATTTCACC
>NZ_JAHMHK010000026.1 GCF_018913985.1 Mycoplasma zalophidermidis | reverse complement strand
ACTTGTAAGTCTCACAGTCAAGCACACTTCTACCTTTGCGCTCTGCATACGGTTTCTGACCGTATTGAGTGTACCTTTGAACGCCTCCGTTACTCTTTAGGAGGCGACCGCCCCAGTCAAACTACCCACCACGCACTGTCCTCCCACCCGATTATGATGGCAAGTTAGAAACTCAATATAACAAGGGTGGTATTTCAAGGTTGACTCCACTAGAACTGGCGTTCTAGCTTCAACGTCTCCCACCTATCCTACACATGTTAGACCAAATTTCAATACGAAGTTGTAGTAAAGCTCCATGGGGTCTTTTCGTCTTGATGCGGGTACCCAGCGTTTTCACTGGGACCATAATTTCACC
>NZ_JAHMHK010000025.1 GCF_018913985.1 Mycoplasma zalophidermidis | reverse complement strand
ACGGCGTAAATTATGAATACTATAGTAAAGATTATGATATTAAAAACTCATTCCCGGATATTGTAATTAAATATGGCAAACATCAAATTATTATAGAAGTTAAAGACGCAACTAAAGACTATGATAAAGAGAAGACTAAAAAAATTATAGAAGCTTATCGTTCTTATATTGATGACCAAATGGACAATAGTTTCGTCTTATTGCCTTTGACTTTATTGGTTTGCAAGGTTAAAAAAGAAGATTCTCAAAACAAAAAAAGTGGAAAAATGGAAATAACTTTTGAAGGTGCAAGCACAAATGAGTTATTCAATGACAAAATTAATGATGGCACATTTGACAAAAAAGGACATGCTATAGAAAATCTTTTTAAGGATATGTTTGATGTCAT
>NZ_JAHMHK010000024.1 GCF_018913985.1 Mycoplasma zalophidermidis | reverse complement strand
ATGATAGTGATTTTATTGGTGTATATCCAAAAAACTATTATGAATGACTACCATTCGACAAAAGACTATGAGAACCACAATTGTTTTACAATAGTCCACTCATTTTAGCACCTTTTAAACCAATTCAAAACTCAAATATAACGTCTAAACACTTAATAGTTTTAAAACACTATATTCAATTCAAACATATCCTTACTTTGCTCTCACAACGCCCTTTAAAAGCATTTCTTGAGCTATTAGACGATAAAGAAAACAAAGAATTACAACAATTTTATAAAATAAACGACTATAAACAAGGATTTAAGAGTTTTATTAGTTCATTTAATGATGCTCTATATGACGCTATTGACCCAACAATCTATCTAAATTACATCGATGAATATGGAGTTAAGAGATTCTTTTAT
>NZ_JAHMHK010000023.1 GCF_018913985.1 Mycoplasma zalophidermidis | reverse complement strand
ATGATAGTGATTTTATTGGTGTATATCCAAAAAACTATTATGAATGACTACCATTCGACAAAAGACTATGAGAACCACAATTGTTTTACAATAGTCCACTCATTTTAGCACCTTTTAAACCAATTCAGAACTCAAATATAACGTCTAAACACTTAATAGTTTTAAAACACTATATTCAATTCAAACAGATTCTTACTTTGCTCTCACAACGCCCTTTAAAAGCATTTCTTGAGCTATTAGACGATAAAGAAAACAAAGAATTACAACAATTTTATTGAATAAACGACTATAAACAAGGATTTAAGAGTTTTATTAGTTCATTTAATGATGCTCTATATGACGCTATTGACCCAACAATCTATCTAAATTACATCGATGAATATGGAGTTAAGAGATTCTTTTAT
>NZ_JAHMHK010000022.1 GCF_018913985.1 Mycoplasma zalophidermidis | reverse complement strand
GGGTAGTTTGACTGGGGCGGTCGCCTCCTAAAGAGTAACGGAGGCGTTCAAAGGTACACTCAATACGGTCAGAAACCGTATGCAGAGCGCAAAGGTAGAAGTGTGCTTGACTGTGAGACTTACAAGTCGAGCAGGTGCGAAAGCAGGACTTAGTGATCCGGCTGTACATTGTGGAATGGCAGTCGCTCAACGGATAAAAGTTACCCTGGGGATAACAGGCTTATCTTGCCCAAGAGATCACATCGACGGCAAGGTTTGGCACCTCGATGTCGGCTCATCGCATCCTGGAGCTGGAGTCGGTTCCAAGGGTTGGGCTGTTCGCCCATTAAAGCGGTACGCGAGCTGGGTTCAGAACGTCGTGAGACAGTTCGGTCCCTATCTGATGTGGGCGTTGGAATATTGATGAGAGCCGTTTTTAGTACGAGAGGACCGAAACGGACGTACCACTGGTGTTCCAGTTGTTCCGCCAGGAGCATAGCTGGGTAGCTAAGTACGGAAAGGATAACCGCTGAAAGCATCTAAGTGGGAAGCCTCCTCA
>NZ_JAHMHK010000021.1 GCF_018913985.1 Mycoplasma zalophidermidis | reverse complement strand
GAATTACAAACAGATTCAATTAAATTAATTAAAACAGAAGCAAAAAGAAATGATTTTAAAGTTGATAAATTCTTAGAAGAAATTAGCGACTTTGATTTATTGCAAAAAGCATGTGAAAAATTCAAAGAAATCAAAAAAGCATATGGCAATGCTGAGTTAGAACCATCATTAATTAATATTCATCCAGCAATGCTAATTCAAGTAAAAGACAAAACAGAAAAAGACGAAAATTTTGAGCAAAACATAAAAGAAATTATCAAAATACTTGAACAAAATAATTTAACTTGGGTTAAATATTTCAGCGGGGATAAAGTAGATCAAAATACCAGTAGTATTAAGGAAGAAGTTTCTCTAAAAAAGATATCTAGAAATAATTCTGGTGTTGATTGCATTATTTTTAAAGTAGGTCCAGCCACTGGTTGAAATATTCCAAGAGCGTGTATGCTTGTTCAATTAAGAAATGTTTCGTCTGAAAACCTAAATATTCAAACATTGGGAAGAATAAAAAGAAATCCTAATCCTAATTATTTTGTTGATAATGATGATCAATTGTTTGAAAATTCAATTGCTAATAAATATTGGTTTTATTCAAACTTTGAAGAAAAGAAAAGAGAATGAAGTTATTATGAATTGCAGGA
>NZ_JAHMHK010000020.1 GCF_018913985.1 Mycoplasma zalophidermidis | reverse complement strand
CCAAAAGTTTCATTAATTTTTTTAACTAAATGAAAATAATCAAGCACATATTTGACCCCTATTTTTTGTGAAATAGACTTCATTCATCTGGCTCCATCGCCCTTAAAAATTATGCTATTTTTGTTTAAATTTAACTTTTCAATATAATCATTTAATCGATTTGAAAAGTAGTTTAAATCATTATTTTGATCGCTTTTAGCACTAAGTTTTTTTAAGAAAAATAAGCAAATAGCTGACCTATTTTTCTTCCTTTTATTAGACCTATTTCCACCTATAAAATTACTATGAATAATAGCTTCACGACACCTTAATTTTTCGCCATATTTACGGCCTTGAAAATTGATAAATAAATCATCAATTTCTAAATGAATTTTGCTGTTTTTTTGACCTGCTAAAATAGCTTCATTTTTACTAATTTCTAGTTTATTTTTTGCCCTAATTTGTTCGTCAATTTTAAAGCGTTTTTTAAGATAAAACAGATGTTGTTTCGATGGTTGTTTTGCCACTACTTCAGTTGGTAATTTTGTATTATTAAGGTCTGCTAATATGCAAGCTTTCACCAGCTCAAAATCATATTTACAAATGGCTAAGTTTTTTAAAATTTTATCGTGATAATATAATTCTCTTTTCATCACACCTTTATCACTAAACTCATACATTGTAATATTTAACTCAAACTCACCACCTAATGTAATTCAGTGTTTTTAAGCCTTCTGGCGATTCTAAAATGTTTATGTGTAATAAATCTAGTCTTAGTCCTAAACTCGTATTCTAGACG
>NZ_JAHMHK010000002.1 GCF_018913985.1 Mycoplasma zalophidermidis | reverse complement strand
GTTTTTAGTACGAGAGGACCGAAACGGACGTACCACTGGTGTTCCAGTTGTTCCGCCAGGAGCATAGCTGGGTAGCTAAGTACGGAAAGGATAACCGCTGAAAGCATCTAAGTGGGAAGCCTCCTCAAAGATTAGTATTCCCTTGAGATTCCTTGTAGACTACGAGGTTGATAGGCTGGATGTGTAAGCATAGCGATATGTTGAGCTGACCAGTACTAATAAATCAATAGGTTTAAAAGTAATGTGTATTTTATACATTTCAATGAGTTTTAAATTACTATTCAGTTTTCAGAGAATAATGCTCCGGATGGAGTTTTTTTTATTGATTTTTAGAACAAAAATAATCAAAAAGGTAATAAAAATAACCTGTTGAATTTAATTATTTAAATTCAACTAAAATTAACTAATTATGTGATAATGTGGAAAATTTGGAAACAATTTCATAACCTCTAATTTGATATTTCTAAAACAATATATATGATGAATCATACTCAACTAAAAACATAAATATACCAAAAACCACTAAAAATGCTGTTTTTTGCGTAAAATATAGTCTTTTTATAAAAATATACGTGTAGTCTACACTATATATTTTTAAATGTTTGTTCCCAAAATACCTATATATATTGGTTTTTGGTGTTCTATCTACAAGTACTAAAATTAAAAAAAATAAAAAAATATTTAATAGAGAATATAAATTTGATATATTAATATTAATATTGTGTGAAAACGCAATATTATAAAAAATCACTTTATAGGAGAACAAAATATATGAAAATGAAAGCATTAGTTTATCATGGAGATCACAAGATTTCTTTAGATCTAGTTGATAAACCAGTTATTCAAAAACCTACAGATGCAATTGTTAAAGTCACGAAAACAACAATCTGTGGTACTGACTTAGGTATTTACAAAGGCAAAAACCCTGAAGTAGCTTCAGGAAGAATTCTAGGACACGAAGGAATTGGTGTTGTAGAACAAGTTGGTGAAGGTGTTACAAACGTTAAAGTAGGAGATAAAGTTCTTATTTCTTGTGTTACACCTTGTGGCAAATGCGACAACTGTAGAAAACAACTTTACTCACACTGTCGTGAAGACGAAGGTGGATGAAAATTTGGATACATGATTAATGGTACCCAAGCAGAATATGTACGTGTTCCATTCGCGGATAACAGTTTATATAAATATCCAGAAACAATTTCTGATAATATAGCAGTTATGTTGTCTGACGCGCTTCCTACAGGACACGAAATTGGTGTTAAATATGGTAATGTTAAACCTGGAGATTCTATTGCCATTGTAGGTGCTGGTCCGGTTGGTATGGGTGTATTATTAACTTCACAACTATACTCACCTGCCAACATCATCGTTATTGACCTTGACCCAAACAGATTGGAAATGGCTAAAAAATTAGGTGCAACTCACACAATTGTTCCATCAGCAAATCTTTTAGCAGATGTTCAAAAAATTGTTGGTGCAGATGGTGTTGATGTTGCTATCGAAGCTGTTGGTGTTCCACAAACATGACAAACATGTCAAGAAATCGTTAAAGCCGGAGGACACATTGCTGTTGTTGGTGTTCACGGTAAAAAAGTTGATTTTGATGTTCAAAATCTATGAATTAAAAACTTGACAATTACAACCGGTTTAGTTAATACAAATACGACTCCATTATTAATTAATGGTGTGTCAACAGGTAAATTGCCAGTCGAAAAACTAATTACTCACGAATTCAATTTAAGTGATATGATGAAAGCATATGAAACTTTCCTAAATGCTGCTGATACTAAAGCAATGAAATTGTTAATTGACGCAACAAAATAAAAATCTTAAACAAGGGCATTATCCTTGTTTTTTTATTTTAAGCTACTGCTAAATAAGATTATTTAAAGGATAATCAAAAAGTTTTGGCAAAAGACCTTTTCTAACGTTGACTTAAGGCGTTTAGACGTCTAAAATTCTTTTGTGAAGGTTAATGATTTATTTTTTGTAGATAAGATGTGAAAAAATAAAATCACCAACGCATAATTTGGTGATTTTATTTATTGATTCAATGTATTACTTTAAGTTTATTGCACGTTGCTGCACCGACATCTTTGACTATAACCAATTTTGCCAAATTAATATTAGTATGTGTAGCAATTGTAAAAATATGATGTGACATGCGTCCTAATTCAACAATTGATAATTCATCACACTAGCATTATTTTCTTCAGTAGCTTTTTTGTCGTTGATTTTTGATATTAATAACTTCGCCAACTTAGGTGATTTATTCAGTTAATTTGACAAAAATTATAAAAGAAAAATTAGAATTTTTAAATCAATCTTATTAATGTTGTTTTAATAGCTTTATAGTTCTTTAAAATCTAAGTTTTCCTTCTTACCCTGCTTTTATTTATTATATTTGTTTAATATTTGATCATCTAATGAAAAAAATATTTTTTTGTTTTTTTCATTTTGTTTTTTTATTATAATAAATAAGAAATTATGCGGATGTAGTTCAATGGTAGAACTCCAGCCTTCCAAGCTGATTATGCGGGTTCGATTCCCGTCATCCGCTCCATTTGTTTAAATAACACCGAAAGCAGTTATCTGCTTTTTTTAATATAAATTAATAATAAGGTAAAATAGATAATATGATAAATGACACAATAGCAGCAATTTCTTCAGGTGGAAAAATAAATCAAGCCATCTCAATAATTAGAGTTAGTGGTAGTGAAAGTACTCAAATAGTCTCGAAAATTTTCTCTGGAAAAATAGGAAAAAATCACACGATAACTTACGGTAATATTATTGATAACTTAAATGGAAACAAAATAATTGATGAAGTATTAGTTATGTGGTTTATAGGTGAAAAAACATTCACCGGTGAGGATACAGTTGAAATAAATTGTCACGGTGGTGTTGTAATAACTAACCGTATTTTAGAATTGCTTTTAGCTAACGGGGCTCGATTAGCCACACCGGGTGAATTTACTCGCAGAAGCTTCTTGAATGGCAAAATGGATTTAATCAAAGCGGAAGCAATAAATGATTTAATACATGCTCAATCAATGATTCAAACTGAATTAGCTGTTCAAAAATTTGATGGACGTACGAGTAAATTAATTGAAGATTTGAAATCAAAATTAATGTATTTAATTGGAAAAATAGAAGTTAATATCGACTATCCTGAATATGATGATGTAGAGAAAATTCTTGACAACGGATTACTTAAAGAGTTATCCGATTTAAATACTAAAATAAGTAATTTAGTTATACAAAGTGAGAATTCCAGACTGCTTTTCGAAGGAATTAAAGTCGCAATAATTGGAAAGCCCAATGTTGGAAAAAGTTCATTATTAAATTGTTTGCTTGGTGAGGAAAAAGCTATCGTTACCGATGAAGCTGGTACTACTAGAGATTTAGTCGAAGCTTCTTGACAGTATAAAGGTATTCTATTTAAACTTATTGATACCGCCGGAATCAGACATGCAAATGCTAAGGCTGAACAAATAGGAATCGAAAAGTCTTTTGAGCAAATAAAAAATGCCGATGTTGTTATTCATGTCTGTGATACACAACAACAAAATGACGAATTCGACACGAGAGTAATTGAGTTAGGTAAAAAATATAACAAAGAATTAATTACAGTTTGAAATAAAAAAGACCTAGCTAAGGCACCTAAAGGATTCATTTCTATAAGTGCTCAAAACAATGATATTGATAGCTTATTAGAAACATTAGTTAGTAAATTTAAAACAATGAGTATTAATGATGCTGATTTTGTGACGAATGCTCGTCAACTAGCTTTAATTAAAAAAGCTAAGAATAATATTGAATCTGCTATCAATTCATTAAATATGGGTCTATATTCTGACTTGGTAATTATTGATATTACAGAGGCTTGAAAAAATTTAACCGATATAACAGGTAGAGCAGACAATGAAGAATTATTGGATGATATGTTTAAGAACTTTTGTCTAGGGAAGTAGAGGAAAATATGGCAATAAAATTTGTTGATGCGCATACGCATCCACTGAAAGAATATTATAAAAATCCTGATGAAACAATAATGAATGCTTTTAATGAGGGTGTTGAAATTATGATGGTTACCGGTTGCAGTCTTGAAGAAAATAATGAGGTAATCGACACCTGTAAAAAATACGATTTTACATATCCTGTAATTGGTATTCATCCAAATCATGCCACAGGCGAGATAGATGGGTTAAACCTTGAAAAACAAATAACCGGTGATGTTAAAGCTATTGGTGAAATTGGTTTAGATTTCTTTTGAGATTCGGTCCCCAGAGAAATCCAAATTTCATCTTTGCACTCACAAATAAAAGTTGCTCAAAAATATAACTTACCCGTTGTTATTCATATGCGTGATTCATATGAAGAATTGTATGAAATATTGAAACAGTATCAAGATGTTAAATTTATGATACACACATTTAGCGGAGACCTTTACTGAGCCAAAAAATTTTCTGAATTCAATACATATTTCAGTATAAGCGGTGTTTCTACTTATAAAAATGCACAAAAAACTATTGGAGTTGTTGATTGGCTTCCAATTGACAGAATATTAACCGAAACAGATGCTCCTTATCTTTCGCCCGCTAATAAGAGAGGAACTGAAAATGTTTCTGAAAATGTAATCTATACAACTATGTTTTTAGCCGGAATTAAAAAAATGGCTCCTGAAAAATTTGCCAAACAAGTTGTTAAAAATGCGAAGGAGTTTTTTAATTTAAATGTCAAAAGGTAAAAGTATAGTAGCGAAAAAGAAATTTGGGCAGAATTTTTTGAATGATAAAAACATAATTAAAAAAACTATTGAAGTAATAAGTCCACTAGGTAAGAAAATTATTGAAATTGGTCCGGGTTTAGGAGCATTAACCGAAGAACTAAACAAGAAGGCAAATAAATTAATTGCCTTCGAAATTGATGAAGATATGATTAATCACTTGCTTAAAAATAATATTTTGTCCGAAAATCAAATTATTAAGGGTGATTTTCTTGATGCGGACTTAAGTGATTTTAATGGTTTTGAAATTGTAGGCAATATTCCATATTACATCACTAGTGAAATAATTTTTAAAATAATTGAAAACCGTAATAACTTCAAAAGAGCTACATTAATGGTTCAAAATGAAGTTGCAGACAGATTAGTAGCAAAAATAAATACACCAGATTATTCAAAATTATCAATAACTGTCCAGTACGTTGCTGATGTAAAAAAAGAATTATTTGTTAAAAAAACATTATTTTCACCAAGTCCTAAGGTTGATTCAGCAATTGTTACATTAGAATTTAAGGACGAAAATAATTCAAAATTCAATAAGCTTAAGGATTTCTTTAAATTATGTTTTCTTTCTAGACGAAAAAAATTGTCATGAAGTTTAAAAACAAAATATAGTGACGAAAAAATAAAACAGGCGTACAAAAATCTTAATTTAGGTGAATTTACTAGAATTCAAGAATTAGACCTATTTAAAATTGAAAAATTATACGACCAATTGGAGAGTGAATAAATGAATATTTGTGAATTTGATTATAAAAATGATTTAGAAACCTTTCAAACTAATCCTGAAATTATCGAGTCCAGACTTAAAAGCTACTCTAAAATGACTGAATTCTTATTTTTAATATCTATAGTAATACACATTGGCACTGCTGTACTATTCTTCTTCTTAGGTTGAATTGAAACATGGCATAAAGTCTTATTAAGCTTCTCGGTTATTATCACTGTAGTCCTATACATTTTCAGTTTTATTAAACTTATAGGACTATTCAGTTTCAAAAAAACATTCAGGTTAGCAGCGCAAGATTCAGAAAGCAAAAAAGCTTACAAAAACTATAAGATATATAAATTTTGTAAATTTGATTGAACTTGCTATAAGAAAATAAATTAAATTTGATAAAATTTATAGTTAAAGAAAGACATGGTGATATTATGCAAAAAATAACATTTATAGGTTCTGGGGCCTGAGCTTCTGGTTTAGCTACAGTTCTATCGAAAAACAATAAAAAAGTAACATTATGAGGTATTGATCAACAAGAAATTAGTGATATAAATAATGGACTAAATACAAAATATTTTGGAGAAACTAAATTTAATAATCCACAAAATGTTCAAGCTACAGCGGATTTAACTAAAGCCCTTGAAGATTTTGATTTATTAGTACTTGCTGTTCCTACAACAGTTATCGTTTCGGTTTTAAATAATATTAAAAAAATAATCGGCGATAAAAAAATTAATGTCATAAATGTTGCTAAAGGTATTGACGGTGTGTCTAAAAAATTTTTTTCTGAGGTAATTTCTGATGTATTAGATCAAAATTTATTAAACATTTGTTCATTAATCGGGCCTTCATTTGCAACTGAGGTATTTCAGAATAATTTGACTATTATCAATGCCGTGGGAAAGAACGAAACGTTTTTATCAGAAATAGCAAATTTATTTAATAACGAGACTTTTAAAATAGTAATAAATTTAGACGAAAAAGGAAGCGAAGTATATTCAGCTTTAAAAAATGTATTAGCTATCGGTATCGGTATTTCATCTGGTTTGTATTCTGCTAAAAATTTAGCTCCTGCATTGATATCTATAGGTTTAAAAGAGGTATCGGTTATTGCAAAAAAATTATATCCCGATTCTAACCCATTATCGGGCTATGAATTAGCAGCAATTGGGGATATAGTTCTAACTTGTTTGAACATGACAAGTCGTAATTTTAGTTTTGGAATTGAGATTGCTAAAAATGGTTTACTTTCAGCCTTGAATAGTAACACAAAAACAGTTGAAGGGTATAACACAGCTAAAATTTTAAATAAGATTTTAGATGAAAATAATGATATATATGTTCCTTTTATTCAAAGTATTGTTGATGTTTTAACCGGTAAAGAAGATCACCACGACTTACTAAAATTTATTGATAAATTATAATTTTTTATTAAAAATAAGTGCATTTCAATCTTTATCATTTTATAAATATGAAAACGATTCCATATTTATAAAATAATTTCGAATTTACTCATTTTATAATCGCTTACGTAAAAAAATGTTTTTAAAATACTATTTAAAAAACGTAATTTTATGTTCATTTTTTTTATTTGACTTTTTTGGTCATTTTTTTAAACCTTTTCCAGTATATAATAAGTGAATAATTAAAGAAAGGAGATTTATGACCCCGAAACAACTTTTATCAACTAACTGAAGTTCCACAGGATTCTTATACGAATTTCTAGCTACATTTACTCTAGTGTTCTTCACTATGATTTGAATGTTTATTGCAAAATTAACTAAAAAAGATAAAAATAAAATATATATGACTTTTGGCCTGACTTTTGTCACGTTTTTAATGTTTGTTATTCCTTGATCATGAAGTCATTTCTTGTCTTCAAAAGCATCAATGCCGTTAGCAAACCCATTAATAGTTATATTGCAAGCAATGCTACAAGGAATTGATATTAAAAATCATAGCATTTCTCCGATATTTTCGGGGGTATCCTATTTGATAGGTGCTCAAATTTTGGGAGGTGTTTGTGCGTTTATTTTATTTACTCCACTACACTTCTTGATGAGAAATTATTTTATAAAGCATCATAGTGAATATGATGCAAAGAATATTTCATTGCTAAGAATATTTCAAAACAACGAAGATTGTAATTCTAATGTTTTTAAATTCACAATCAAAGAATTTATTTTCATTTCGTTGTTTGTTACTACTGTTCCATTATTAAGTTATATAAGCCAAGTAAATTTTGGGACAAATGGTTATGATAAAATGATTATAACTATATTGGTAATTTGATTTACACTGTATTTATCGGCATTTTTTGGATTTTATGGATTTCATTTATATTTTTCGTTTATGAATTTAGTTACTTCCGTAATTTTAATTATTATAGTAGCACTAAAAAAACTTAATGACCAAAAAAGAGAATCAATGTTTTTATTGAAACGAAGTTCAATCAATTTCTCTATTATATTAATATTTACATTCGCTATACCGATTATTTTTGCCCTAATTATTTTTGGTATAACAAATATATCTAGTTCAACATTAAATTTTTAAAGGAAAGAAAGTATGAAAAAAAATAAAATACTAAAATTATTGCCAGTGTTTTCAGCGCCGGTTTTAATGGCTGCATCTTGCACATTGCAAAATTCAAATAACAAAAATAAAAACAGTATTACAGCAGATAATGAGCTTAATACTATAAAAATTAATAATTATCTGAAGTATAATGATATTTCACATAGAGTTTTAAAGTTTAAAAACCAGAATACAAAGTTATCTGATATAGAATTCATTGATATTTCTAGAAACAACTATATTCCAAATAAATTGTATTTTGATTTCGACGAATTCAAACAAATTCTTATTGACGAAGTAAAATTGGATAAGTATTTTACTGACAGTCTTAAATGAAAATATGATTTTCATAACATTCAACCCGATCCGGCAAATATTAATGATTTATTAATGCCAATAAAACTTATTACACCGATTGATAAATCAGTAGCATTTCAAGGATTATTTGTTGAAAACACATTAAATTTAAAACTTAAAGGATTGAAGTTAAGATCTAGCGATAAAAAATCAGTAGAACCAATTAATTCCATTATTGAAAAACTGCAGGCCGAAACCGCTCTTTTCACAGTTGAAATTAATAGTTCGAATTTAACTAAAAAAATGCAATTATTAAATAAGTGGGAAATATCAAATTTATCTACTAAACAACTAAATGATATATTTAATGTTAAGCTTTCCAAAGAGATTGATTTTGTAGATAACACTCATAAATTAGATTATTTTGTTAAAAATATAGATTTTACCCGCTTTGATGATTTGCATAAAATTAATGTAACCATTAGAGTTGTTGTAAGTGAATTAAACAAATCTAAACCAAACAATATAGGCTTTGACATAGAAAAGTTTATAGACCTAAATCAAAGTGTTAATGACAAAAAAATACAAGATGTGTTGATTAACCAATCGCTTTTAGCAAATTTACATTATTCAATTTTTGATTCAAATATTTACAATTCAGATTTTAATAAACTTACCAAAAATGATTTTGTCATCTCTTCGTTGAATAGTAATATCAAATATGAAATCATTGATTATATGCCTGTTAACTTCAGAAACGGTTTGTTGCATTTAAAAGCAAAAATTTTCGAACATGAATACGAACTAACTAAAAAGGTTGGTGTTGGTGAATTTACTAATCCATTCAAAAATGAGTTTGTTAAGGAAAATTTGAACGCGTTTAACTTTATTATAGATAATTTAACCAAAGAAGACTTACCTAAGGTTAATTCTTCAATTTATAATATATATTCGACAAAATTATTGTCAGGGGGATATGATTCAACAAGATCAGTGTATGGTTCAAGAATAGATACCCCAATATTCTTACATGTTGGTGAAGATTATTTAGCACCAGAATATACACCAATTGTTGCCCCTTTTGACGCAGAAATTGTAGGGGTTTTTGCTAGATCATTAAAAGATGGTCAAAAAGAAATTGCAAATGCCTCGGGGACATCATTGATGCTAAGAGTTGAAAAGAATAAATTACGTAATTACTCTCCTAGAGAACTAGAAATTAATTTTGGTATCCAAGACGAATCCGAATTAGAAAGCGGTTATATTTACATTGGTTTTATACATTTGGATGCGGGCTTGACTATGAATAATTCAGATTTAGGTTGAACAAGTTCTAAAGTTTCTTTAACAAAAGATGGCAAAAATGATTTTGATATTGTTGAAGGGGTATACCCTGACACACCAAAAAAAGTTTCTAAAGGTGAAATTATAGGTTTTTTAGGAACACCCGATACTAACGGAGGTTGAATGCCTCACGTACACATTACTGTTTACAATGATCAAGACAAATATTACAATGAAAACCGAATTGTATCAAAAATGACGCAAAGAAGTGATCGCGTGAAGAAATATAAAGTTAATTCAAATCCATTTTCATCGATAAGAGTAGACGGAGTCACTGCTAAACCAGCCGGAGCTGTTTACGAAACAGACGACCTAACAGCGAAGCAGGATAAAACAAAAAAACTTGATGAACCCCCAATTTGAATTTCAAATCCTATGCAACAACAAGAGCAACGAAACGGATTTGTAAATCCAAATGTGTTATTTAAAATAAGAGGTAATGAAAGTTTTTCGTTTGATTTAGAGGATTATTTTAAATTGAATAAATAGCAACTTAATTGTTGCTTTTTTTATTATTTTACACAACAGTTCAAAATACTATATAAAAAGGTTAATGATATTTATTTTTATTTTTTTTCTAAATATGTATAATATTTTCAGCACTAATTAATAAGTTTGTTGTATAATGTTTTCGCATATGGCACCATAGCCAAATGGCCAAGGCATGAGTCTGCAAAACTTTGATTACCGGTTCGAATCCGGTTGGTGCCTCCATATTATGCGCCCGTAGCTCAACTGGACAGAGTGCTTGGTTACGGCCCAAGAGGTTGTGGGTTCAACTCCTGCCGGGCGCGCCATTTGTCGTTAGACACCTTATCCGCGATGCGGATTTTTTTATAAAATTGCAGTTTTAGTCAGATATATAACATGTAAAGGGATCAAAAATAATTTTTTTAATTTTTTATTTTGTTTTTTGTATAAATATATTATTATTTTATTGCAATTGCAAACGTAATTTAATGGCAAAATTCTAGCTTGCCATGCTAGTAATGGGGGTTCGATTCCCCTCGTTTGCTCCATTTGCGAAAGCACCTAAGAAATAAAATTAATAATTTATTTTGATAAAGTCGAAAATATGTGAAAAAAATTAAAAAAATATTTTGTAAAAATTATTTTTAGTTATAATAATTAAGCATATTTTCAGTGCCGATTTAGCTCAGCGGTAGAGCAGCTGGCTGTTAACCAGTTGGTCGCAGGTTCGATCCCCGCAATCGGCGCCATTATGGTCTGTTGGTGAAGCGGTTAACACACATGGTTTTCATCCATGCATACACGGGTTCGATCCCCGTACAGACTGCCATTTGGAGAATTAGCTCAGTTGGGAGAGCGGCGCCCTTACAAGGCGTAGGTCATGGGTTCGAGCCCCTTATTCTCTACCATTTGTTTAAATACACCAAACTAGATTAGCTAGTTTTTTTATTTACAATTTATAGTTCTTGTGTAAAAATAAGTTTAGGAGAAAAAAGAAATATGACAAAAAGAGTAATTATTGCAAAAAATGATCCGAAATTATTAGAAGGTTTAAATGATGTTTCTGAATATTTGAAAACTAAAGGATTAGACTTGATTTTAGTTGAATTAATTAAAATTAGAACATCACAAATCAATAAATGTGCTTACTGTATTGAAATTCACGCCAAAATAGCCTTAGACGCAGGTGAAACACCAAGAAGATTATATGCACTACCAGCATGACAAGAATCACCACTATTTAGCGATAAAGAAAAAGCGGTTTTATTAATGACTGAAGAAATAGCCCATATTTCAAATCAAGGTGTTACAGATGAAACATACTCAAAACTATGAGAATATTTTACTGAAGACGAAATCGCTAGATTAATTATGGTGGCAATTTCTATGAATGCTTGAAATAGAGTTGCATTAAGCGCAAAATTAGAACACAAAAAATAATTTTTTAGTCAACAAATAATGTTGACTTTTTTTATTTAAACACTAAAAATGATATATATTTAACACAATTAAAATAAATACTTTTTTTATTTGCAAAAACAAAAAAATGTATATAATGTATTTACAAATATACGCCGGCTTAGCTCAGTTGGTAGAGCAACTGACTTGTAATCAGTAGGTCGTAGGTTCGAGTCCTATAGCCGGCACCATTTTTGCGCGAGTGGTGAAATTGGCAGACACGCTAGATTTAGGCTCTAGTGCTTCACGGCGTGAGGGTTCAAGTCCCTCCTCGCGCACCATATGTATTAGCACCAAATATCGCATTCGCGATATTTTTTATTATCTATTTTAAATTTATCCACGCAATTTGATTGTAATATCATTATTCCCTAAATTGCTAATTTTAAGTTAAATATGGCGATTGTGCAGCAATTTATCCACATTATATAAATGGAAAAAGTTGATAAAAATTAGTTATTAAAGCATTGTAATATGTAATTGTAAGAAAAAAGAAAGGAAAAAATGGATAAAAAAATGGAATCTTTTTTGTTACAGTTAAGAATTTATGTCTTAACAAAATGATTTACTTATTATAAAAAAGATAAGTGAATCAACACTTAATTAAATAAGGAGAAAAATGATTTTATATAGAATTGGGGAAGTAATCTATAAAAATAACTCAAATATTATTTTTGAATCTGGGGGAGTTGGTTACAGTTTAATATTGCCTCAACACGAAAGAATTGAACCAAAACAAAAAATTAAATTATATTTGTTTGAAATTAAAAATGATTACTATAATGCAACATACGCTTTTAAAGAATTTAAAGAAAGGTTATTATTTATTGACTTAATTTCACTCAGTGGAGTAGGGCCCCGAGTAGCTTTTAATATGTTGAATGTTGGGTGAGAAAAGATCGCAAGTATGCTTTCGCTCGGTGATCTTGATGGATTAGTAAAAACACCTTACCTAAATCCTAAGGTTGCTAGATTAGCCGTTGCAGAATTAAGTGATAAGTGATCTAAAATGATTAATAATAAAAAAGCTCGAGAAATTTCTAAAACTTCTAACGTGCTAGATGAAGCAAAAACAACACTAAAAACCCTCGGGTTTCAGCAAAAACAAATTGATCAAGCGCTTAATAATGTGCCTTTATCTAATGATGTTGAAGTTATTATTCAACAAGCAATGTATGAATTAACAGGAAAACAACTTGAAAATGAAACCTCAACATTTACGACCCAGTAATTTTGTCGAATTCATAGGACAAACAAAATTAATTACTACCTTGAAAACTATGATTCAAGGTTCAAAACACAGAAATGAGCCTCTGGACCATATTCTTTTTTATGGTCCTCCAGGAACTGGTAAAACTACCTTGGCAACGATTATAGGTAATGAATTAAATTCGAAAGTTCATTATCTTCAAGGCTCATTATTGGAAAAAAAATCAGATATATTAAGTATTTTTGCCCATGTTAATTCTGGAGATATAGTTTTTATTGATGAAATTCACAGTATCAATAAAAACGTTGAAGAATTATTGTATTCTGCTATGGAAGATTTTAAAATAGACATCATTATTGGACCAGAAGGCGATTCAAAAGTAATGCGAATGAACCTAAAACCATTCACTTTGATTGGAGCGACGACGAAAATTAATTTACTAAGTCAGCCACTAAAAGATAGATTTGGATTTAAGGGCAGTCTCAATCCTTATAAAGACGAAGATATTTTACGAATACTACTGAATATCAGCAATAATTTTGACATTCAAAGCGATGAAAAATTATTATTGGTTATAGCTCAACATTCAAAAGCAACGCCAAGAGTTGCACTGAATTTATTAAAAAGAATTTATGATTTTGCAATAAAAAATAAGGAGAAAATTTTAACAGCCAAAACTGTACGACAAACTTTCAAATATTTAGAATTATTTGAATTTGGTTTGGGGAGAGAACATTTGGAATACCTGAGAGTTTTAAATGACGTATTTCCAGATTCATCAGCTTCGCTTGATTCGTTGGTTGGAATACTTAATTTTCAAAAAGAAAATATACTTTACGAAATTGAACCTTTATTACTGTATTTCAAATTAATTGAAAAAAGTCCCAGGGGTAGAAAATTAACACGAAAGGGTACACAATACGTTTTAAAAAATTATAGACAAGAATAATAGAGTGTTAGTTACTCTATTTTTCTTCTTTATTTATCGTGAAAGTTAAAAATCATTATCAATATAGGTAATCATAAATCTATAAAAAGACTTAAATATTAATATATAAATTAATACTTATTATATAATATAAAATTATGAAAAAAATAGTTGAATTCTTTAAAGGTATATTTAAATCCTCTGCGTGAAAGAAATTTTTTACCCTATCAGGTTGAAAAAGGTGATTTCTTTCGTTTTTCATTGTTACCGCTGCTGTTACAACAGTAGTAACCGGGTCAGTTTTATATACATCTAAAAATGTAAATAAATCAATCGAATATGGAGGCGGTCAAGAATTTTTGGTTCAAATTGAAAATAACGATTCAAACACGCCTGCAAAATCAATTGCAAAATCTTTGCAAAATAGAATTGGAGGTGGAGTTGAATTTGGGGCTACCGTAACAGAAGAGGGAAGGGACAAAATCAAATTATCAAAAAATGGTGATTTGAGTGCTAATGATCGCAAGACGTTAGAAAATGTAATTACAACTAAATCAACTATGATTTTTACTGATATTGATGGTCAACCTTTATTCAGAAATAATGTTTTTGTGGAACCAAACGTAAATAATAAAATCGATTGAAATAAAGAATTTGATAATGATGATTTATTAAAAACTTTTGTGCCCCCTATTAAATCTGCAAAATCAACCTTTACAGGACAAAATAATTATTTCGGCGTTGAAGTACAACTAGCTTCTAAAGCTGCTGAAATAGAATGGACTAAAGCCACCGAGTATTTAGCTAAAAAAGGTCAAGGTAAAAACTACCTATTAACATGATTAAACATTGGCGACCTAATAAGAAAAGCAAAAAAAGATTATTCAGCTGAATGAGATAAAGCTATGAGCAATCCTTACAATTTTGTTTATGTTGGGGAAAATCCTGAAGGTAGCATACTCAAATTAAATTCAATCAATGCTGAAAGCTATCTAATAAATAAAATCGGAGTTAATAGATCGCTTAACGGAGATAGTTTTGTAATCCCTTCTAATGCATCGGGACAACCACTACAACAATCATCAGCCCAAAAATTAGCTGAAGAAATAAACTTCGGTACAGCTAAATACGAATTAAAAGTAATTTCAAGCAACTATATTAATTTAAACAACGGTTCTGACCATAATATTTTTAACTCGGGTTATGAAATATCTTTAATTGCAATTGGTGTATGTTTCACTCTAATTGCAATTATGCTAATGATTAATTATGGACTTTTAGGAGCTTTAAGTACTATTTCAATGGCATTGTATATTTTTATCACAATGACTCTATTTTCGGTACTTCGTGGAGAATACTCTCCTATAGCGCTTGGTTCTATAATTGTCGGAATGGGAATATGTTTTGACATGAGTGTCATAACTTATTCGAGATTAAAACAGGAAGTTTATAAAGGTGAAAAAATGAGGAAAGCTGTAGGCACCACTCGACGAGCAACTCTTCAACCTATTTCCGATTCATTGATATTAACTTTATTAATTTCATTTATGGCGTTTTATTTTGGTTCTCAAACCGTAAGAACCTTTGGAATTTCATTGGTGTTTTCAATAATTGGAGTATTAATTGCGACATTATTAATCACCAGACTAGCTGCTTTATTATTGGTAAATTCAAAAGTGTTTATTAATAAACCTCAACTTTTAGGCATTAGACCTAATAAGATGTCAATTAAAAAAGAAAATAAGTTAGCTAATTTCGATTACTTAAAAAATGCCAAGTGATTTATTATTGCCGCTTTCGCTTTTATCCTTATTTCGATGGTTGTGTATGCAACTTTTGCGGGAATAAACAAAGATGTTGCCGCGGGATTTTCTAGATCATTTGATTTCCATGGTGGTACTAACATCACTATTCAAGCTGCCCCTGATTCTTCAATTAATAAAGCAATCGCCGACCAAATTTCATCTCATTTACAAACGAATGCTACTCAGTTTGGTATCGAAAATATTAATGATGTATTGAAAATTAATTCACTAAATTCTGACAATGCATCATTTAAATTGGTTATTCAAACAACTCAGTTTTTTGATAATATTCAATTAAAAAACATCTCAGATAGTTTACATAAAACTTTTACTGGTATTGATGTAATGAGTTACGGCGTCAACGCAAATCAGTCTCTATCATTAATAGCGACAACTTCATATGCATTACTTGCGGCTTGAATTATAATTTCAGTTTACGTTTTAATTAGATATAAATGAACATATGCAATTGCTATTTCGGTTTCGATTATATTTGAGATTCTGCTGACTCTATCTTTTGTTGCATTAGCACGAATTCAATTAAATGTATTGACAATTACAGCTTTTATTGCGATTATAGTCATTAGTGTTAAAGACAAATTGCTATTAGCTGCTAAAGCAAAAGAATTACACGAGTTAAATTATCACACCGATTTTATTGAAAAAGAGGATGTTGAAAACATTGCTAAGGTAGCAATAAACGCAAATATGAAACGTAGTATGTATAGCACGTTTACGATAATGACTATATGTATTATTATGTTAATTTTCTTTAATTCAATTAATCCATCATTTACCTTGATTTTATTGTTTGGTTCTGTCACATCAATATATGCTTCGATATTTATTTCAATGAAAATATGAAGCAAATTGGAAATCAAACGTCAAACAGGAATCAAAAAACGCTACAAAAATAAATATTGAGTTTTACCTGGGCATGATGAACAAATTTTCCCCGGTATTAATGATTTTATAGCATAGTAATATCGCCGGAGGCGATATTTCTTTTAAGGAGTCAAATATGTTTTATTTAATTTATAAGCCTAAAGGTATTTCATCGTTTAGTTGCATAAGAGATTTTGCCCGTCAACACAAGATAAAAAAAATAGGACATACCGGTACATTAGACCCGCTAGCTAGTGGTTTATTGTTAGTTGCTACAGATGAAGAAACAAAACTAATTTCATATGTAGCCAACAAAAACAAAACATATATAACCACAATTCAATTCGGGAAAGCTACTTCAACCTATGATTCAGAAGGCGATATTACTGATACTTCAACAGTAAAAATTAAATCGAATCAAGTTCATGATTTATTAAATTGATTAAGTAATCAAACGACGCAAATCCCACCAATCTTTAGTGCTAAAAAAGTAGATGGTGTCAGAAGCTATGATTTGGCCCGCAAAAACAAAGCATTTCAATTAAAGTCTCAAAAAATATCAGTAAATAACGTCAAACTGATTGATTTTGATGAGAAAAAACAACAATTGACAGTTGAATTATCAGTCAGCAACGGCACATATATTCGTTCACTTGCAAATGATCTAGGTCTAGCGTTTGGCACGGTGTCTTTTATGCTAGAACTGGAACGAATTGAAATTTCAGGATTACATAAAAATCTACTTTCGAAAAACAATTATATTGCTATAATAAATGTCCTACCCCTTGTGGAGTTGGGAAATATTATAGTAAATAATACCCAATTAGAACTTCTGTCAAAAGGACAAATAATAGATATCAATGCAGATGACGGAACTTATTTACTCACTTCTCAAAACACACAAGATATGGTTTTAGGGATTATAGTAATCAACCAAAATAAAGCTAAAGTGAAAAAATTATTTGGCAACCGGTTGTTTAAAAAGGAGTAAATATGACAAAATCAGCACTTAGAGAAAATATTAAATTAGCAGCATTTGACATTGACGGTACTTTATTGCCGTATGAACAGCCAGAATTTAGTGACACTGTTTCCTTAATGTTTACTAAATTAAAAGAAAGCAACATTTATTCTACGTTGGCCACAGCGAGAGAATTTGTTACTATTGGAAGCTTAATGGATAAAACTGAAGATTTAGACTTTTTTATTGGTGCTAATGGTATGTTTGTTTATCACCTTAAGTCTAATAAAATAATTTACGAAAAAACAATAGCTTTTGAAGATTTAAAAACTTTATATGAAGAATTATCTTCAATTCCTGAATACAAAGGTTTAACAGTTACAGATTTAGACTATTGTTACCACACTCCAGGAATGAATTTAGACACATGATTTTTAAGACCTCATAACAAAAAAATGAAACCAATGAACTGAGACATCATGGATAAAAATCACCTTCATATCATTACTATTCAAACTGAAAATCAAGAGGGAACTGATGCGGTTATTGAAGCAATTAATGAAATTATCGAAAAACACGATATGCCGCTTGAAATTAATTCATCATGACATAAAGGTGTGTTTGTGTGTCCAAAAGGCGTTACTAAATCTCATACCATTCAGTGATTAGCTAATTATCTGGATCTAAATAACCACAATAATGTTATAGCTTTTGGTGATAGCTCAAACGATTATGAAATGCTAAAAGATGCAGCTTATGGTGTAGCAATGGAAGATGCCGATGAATATCTAAAACTTGTTGCGAGAGATGTTGCTAAAAGTGTTAATGTTGATGGCGCATATTGAAAATTAAAAGAATTAAATTTAATAAAATAACATATAATAAAATCATGTCATTACATGTATATAATTTAAATAATTTACCTACTTTGAATAAGCCAATCTTTATGATTGGCTCTTTTGAATCATTTCACGCTGGGCACAATATGCTTTTTGAAAAAGCAAAAGAATTGAGTAAGGGGATAAGAGATATTGTAATCGTTTATTTCGTCGATGTTGAAAACTTACCTAAAAATAATACAGGTGTTTTTACTGACCATTTATTTAGACTGCAAGCTTTTGCCGGAATTGGCTTCAATATCGCACTTCAATTAAAATACAGTGAAATTCGTCAATTATCACCCGAAGAATTTATTGACAAAATTGTAAAAAACCAAACTGATTACGACATTGTAACTGGTGCTGATTTTAGATTTGGACTTAATGCTAGCGGTAATATTAAAACTCTAGATCGTCTATTGAATAATAACTTTCATGCGGTTGAATTAATGAAGTTGAATGGCGAGCATAAAATTTCTACATCTTTTATAAAAGAATGTGTTTTATCCGGAGATTTAGACTTAGTTAATTTTCTTAATCTTTTTAAATTTGGATTCAATTCGAAGATTACTAAAATTAATAATGAGTTATTGCTAGACTTTGATTCTAAACTTATTAAAATGAGACCTGGTGTTTATTGCGCGAATATCGAAGTGGATAATATGTATTATTATTGTTTATTGTTGGTCAAGAATAATGGTTCAAGAACCATCGAGATGATTGATTTTGATTGAAAATCATTATCTACATTTAATTGTAAAATAACTGTCAATATGCTACTGAGACCTTTTTTACCTAATTCTCTTGAAGAATCAATTGCCGAAGATTTTGAGCACAGTAAAGAATATTTTATATTCCAATCGCAAAATTATAAATAATTTCAAAATTTAAATATTGTGGTAAGATATTACAGTAAAAATTAAATAAATTTTGTTCTAGGTAAAATCATGGAATTTTCACTTGGACAAAACATAATAAAGGAGATTATTATGATTACAAAAAACCAAAAGGCAGAATTAGTTGCTAAATACGGAAAAAATGCTAAAGATACTGGTAGTTCATTTGTGCAAATTGCTATCTTGACAGCTGAAATTGAAGATTTAAAACAACACTTTGCAAACAACCCTAAAGATAACCATTCACGTCGTGGTTTCTTGGCTAAAATTTCAAAACGTCGTGTTTTATTAGCAAAACTTAAAAAAGACGACTTCGATTTATACAGCAAAGCATTAACAGAACTAAACTTAAGAAAATAGTTCAAAAAAACACTCGCTTCTGCGAGTTTTTTATTAAAATTTATAAATATAGAAAGTATAATGAAAACTATGACTAAAACACAAATTAAAGATTTATTATTAACAGAATTGAGCAAAGTTGCAAAAGAATTAAAAATTAGCCGTGAAGTAGTTCTAATTGAACCTAAAGACCATGGCGATTTGACAACTAATATGGCGATGGGTAACAAAGGAATTAAACCTTTAGATTTAGCGCAAAAAATAGTTGAAAAAATAAATGACCACAAAAACGAACTGGGTATATCAAATATTGAAATAGCAGGTCCAGGATTTATTAATTTTTTCATTAAAAAATCTAGTTTTGTTGATGGGGTAAATCAAATTCTCGAACTTGGTCAGGATTATGGAAGAGGAAATAGAGACGGCAATATCAATATTGAGTGAGTTTCTGCAAACCCAACTGGTTTTATGCATGTTGGACATGCGAGAAATGCTGCAATAGGTTCTACTATTGCCAATATTTGTGAATTCAGCGGTCTAAATGTAACTAGAGAATATTATATTAATGATGCTGGTAATCAAATTAATTTATTAGCACAAAGTGTTTTCGCACGTTACCAACAAATATTTAATCCTGATTTTCAGATGCCTGAAGATGCATATTTTGGGGAAGATATTATATGAGCCGCAAATGAATTCAAGAACCAGTTTGGTAATAAATATAAGAACACTAAATTGGAAAATGAAGTTTTAGATATTTTTAAACAAGAGAGTGTTACGTTATTTTTAAGTCAAATTAGACATGATTTAGCTAGATTTAATGTATATTTTGACAAATACTTCAGTGAAAAATCACTTTATACAAATAATAGTCAATTAATTAAACACACATTAAATAAATTGAAAAACACCTATACCAAGGATGGCGCCTTGTGGTTAAAAACAACCTTAGATGGTGATGATAAAGATAGAGTATTAATTAAAAGTGATGGGTCATACACTTACTTTTTACCAGATATTGCTTACCATAATATTAAATTTAATTCTAACGGAAAAGATCCTGTCATATTAAATGTTTGGGGAGCTGATCACTCAGGTTATGTCAAAAGAATGGAATCAGCTATGAAAAATTTAGGTCACGATTCAGACAAATTGATTGTTTTATGTATGCAACTCGTCCGTTTAATCAAAAATGGTGAAGAATTTAAGATGTCAAAACGTAAAGGAACCAGTTTTTGATTGCGTGAATTTATAGATTTGGTTGGCAGTGACTCAGCAAGATTTATCTTGTTAGATCGTACAACAAATACCAAACTTGATTTCGATATTGACTTGGCGACAACCAAAACAAATGATAACCCTTCATTTTTAGTACAATATTCAAATGCTCGAGCATTTGCGTTGCTTGAAAAAGCTAATGCCAGTGAGCTAAATTTAGTTGCTCAAGGATATGATGAGGAAGCAGACATTAAATTGATTTCAACATTGTTAGAATTTCCCGAAATTATCGAAAAATCTGCTGATAAATTAGTTACGAACCTGCTAACTCAGTATGCAATCAAATTAGCAAAAGAATTTAACTCATGATATTCAAATACCGAAAAAATAATTGATAAAAAAGACCAAACAAGTGCTCTAGCACTAGTGAAGTCAGTTAACATTGTATTGGAAAATTCAATGAAATTATTGGGAATTTCAATTCCACACAAAATATAATAATTTTCAAAATAAAAATCAACATCTTGTTGCTAGAGATGTTGATTTTTATTCAATTTAAAAACAACCTTATTTATCTTATCATACATAAATCTAAGTGTGGCAGTAAAAAATCATAGCATGATAGCACCAATTGAAATTCCCATTCAAATCCAAAATGGATTTAGAAATCAAGGGTTGGAATTTCATTTTAATAATTGGTTCATTATTTCTATTCCAAATAATGGTGATTCATATGGAGATGAAACAAACATATTTCAGGTATGTCTAATTAAGTTTTTTTGTTCAAGCATATGTTGAAATATATTTAAGTAGGTAGCTAATATTATTCACCCCATTCATATACCACAACTAATTAAAATATTTATGACATTTAATTTTACTGCTTTGCGCAAAATTAATCAAAAACCAATAATTCCCATTAACGAATGGTACACTATACTGTGTCAAAAGGTAAAAATGTTGTTTGTCACAATTGAATCGATACCGATTATCATTGACCACCCAAAAAGAGAATAAAACGGTGCAATAAATTTGATAATAAAATTGTGAAATTCCTTTGTTCAAATAACAGTGTAAATAACACCTAAGAATAGTAAGATTGAACATATGTAAAATGGAAAATAATTTAGATGGGAGTATCATTTTAAAGACCCATTTTCAACATATGCTTGTTTGCAAACTCATTTTAAAATTTCTGTAATAATAAAAAGCCAAGACACTGTTGTAATTACTATTCTTTGGTTTTTGAGATTTGCATCAATAAATAAAGCAAAGGCTATTGCAATAGTAAAACCAGTAATTATGATTATTATGTGAGTTAGGGACCACTGAGTTATTGTTCTTTCAAAATTTGCATTTAAAAGATAAATTATTATGTAATTCACATTAATATTATAGTTTAATGTGGATTAGTAGTAATATAACTTTTTGAATTTTTGTTGCTCGAGTTTTGTTGCTTAGATAAACATCAAAAGAGGGAATAAAATAACGAAATATCCAGAAGTGTAATTTGCATCTCTTTTAAAAAATAACTAGGCCTTGAGTTTATCAAAAGCTTATACTTAAAAAATATATAGACTTATAAAGTTTCTCTTAAATTCGGTCGGTATTTCAAAATTTGCTTGAACACAGTCGTATAGATTAATATGAGGATAAGTGCATTGATAACTTTGGATGAATGACGTAATTTAATAAAAAATATTGATATATAAAAAAAGATAATATATGATCTTAGACAAGATTGTAATGCACCTTTTTACTAATCATTATTAAAAAAATATTATTTTTATATATAGATGAAATGTTAATTTTTTTATTTTTAAAAATCAAAATTAATTTAAGTAAATTCTAATGAGAATAAAGCACTTCATCAATAATGGAATGATACGGTTTTCATATTTTTCCACAGTTATAAATAAGAATATATTTTCTATACCATTTTTTTGCTTTTTTATGTTTTCAATTTCTAACGTTTTATATAATTTAAGTATAAATATTTATATTTATGAAAGGAAAATTATGAAAATTATTATTGTTGGAGCTAACCATGCCGGAACATCTTTTATTAGAACATTAAAAACAGTTAATAAAGATGCAGAAATTACTGCTTATGACAGAAACACAAACACATCATTTTTAGGATGTGGGATTGCAGTATGAGTGGCAGGCGAATTTAATGAACCTGGTGGTTTATTCTATTCATCGCCTGAAATTTTGAAAAACGACTATGGGGTTAATTTAAAGACTAACCATGAAGTTATCGGAATTGATAAGGCAAATAAAACTGTTACCGTTGTTAATTTAGCTGATGGAAAGACATTTACAGATAAATACGACAAATTAGTATTTGCTGGTGGTACTTGACCTGTCGAACCAAAAATTAAAGGTATTGATTACAATAACATTGTTTTATCAAAACTTTATCAACACGCACAAAAGCTTATTGAATATGCAAATGATTCAAAAGTTAAGGATGTAATTATTGTTGGGGCTGGCTACATCGGTGTTGAACTAGTTGAAGCATTCCATATTAAAGGAAAAAAAGTTACATTAATTGACATTAATTCAAGAGTCGCATGTAATTACTTCGGTCAAGAATTTACATCGGTAATGGAACAAAATATGGCTAAAGATGGCGTTAAACTAGCTTTAGGCGAAAAGGTAGTAGAATTTAAGTCTAAAAATGGTAAAGACGTTTCATCTGTAGTTACTGATAAAGGCGAATATAAAGCAGATCTAGTAGTAATGTGCATTGGTTTCAAACCTAGAACAGAAGTGTTAGATGTTGAAAAGATTGCTAATGGAGCGATTGTTGTTGATGAATTCCAAAGATCAGTTTCAGATGAAAACATTTATGCATTAGGTGATTCATGTGCCCTAAAACACGTTGTAACAGGGGACAATAGACACGTTGCCTTGGCTACAAACGCTGTTAAATCAGGTATAGTTGCAGCTTTACACATGGCGGGTGTTAATGTTCCATTCCCGGGTGTTGCTGGTACTAACGCTATTAATGTATTTGGTTGCCACTATGCCGGAACCGGTTTCACTGAAGAAATGGCTAAAGCTAACGGCTTTGAAAACGCTGCTTCAGTTCACTGATCAGACATGGACAAACCTGAATTTATGCACGATGCTGAAAAAGTTGCATGTACTATTGTTTATGACAAAGAAACAATGAAATTATTAGGTGTTCAATTAGGTTCATGAGGAAACACAGTACACGCAGAAACTGTTTATATGTTTGCGCTAGCAATTCAAAAAGGTTTAACATTACCTGAAATTGCTTTAACAGACGTGTTCTTCTTACCACACTTTAACAAACCATTTAACTTTTTCTTAATGCCTATGCTACAAGCATTAGGATTAAACTACAAAAAATAAAAATAAATAAAATAAAATTCAGGCAGTGTCTGAATTTTATTTTTTTAACAATTGTTTATTTTTAAAATAAGCAATAAGCAGCTTTTGTTTGATATCTTCAATATTGAAGACTGAATCTGTAGGTTCATAAGTTTCTTTTAAAGCATTTTTTGCGGTTTTTCAACCAACTCCATCAGTAATTCAAACGAATTTGAATTTTTCTTCATTTGCGGTTTCAATAGCTATATTTTTATAACTCCTTGCTGTTTCATTTAATTTTGAGCCACCTGAGCTGTAAAAATTACATTCTATGCCATAGTAAATTCCGTTGTCGAAAACAATAAAATCAAATTTTTTCTTATTTTGTATATTTTTGTTATTAATTTCTACACCAAGATTTGACAAAGTTGTTTGTTTAAATAAATTATCATTAATAGCATAACCAAAATTTATTAATGAGTTTTCAACAAGCTCTTCCATTAATTTTCCAACTCGATTTTTTCGAGCGTTACTATCCAAACCCACTTCAAGACCAAAAACATAATCTTTAATATTTGTGATTTCTTTACGTTCTAAAATTTTAAAAAAACCTGTTTTATTCATCAAATCAACATAATTTTGAAGATTTTCACTTTCAAATTTATTAAAATATATTTTTCTTCCATTTGCCACTTCTATGCATTCATTATGTTTTATTCTTTTTGCTAATAATATTGGTAAAAATTCAACTAATTTTGGATTGTTTAGAATTATTTTCCTAAAATCTTCCTCTATGTTTTTAGAGCTTATTAAGGAATTCATTATACTTAATTCATTATTTATCTTATTTGCATTGCTGCGAACTTTAGGAAAATCAACAAAATAGTCATATGTGAACAATACAGATTTAAATGTTTTTAGTCAATCTTCAAATTTAAGTTTCATTTTGCTCCTTATCGATTGTTTGTTTCTAAAATTATTAAGTGTATTTAAATATATAAGCGTGAAAAAACTTTTTTATCATAAATTAATAGTTAGTTATTAAAACTTCTTCTACATCTTTGCGAGTATTAACGTTGGAACCTATTAATCTTTTCACGTAAATGGTTTCTATATTGTAATCCTTGAATAATTCCTTAATAAAATCTGAACCATGGTTACTAATCATGACTTTTACATCTTTTTTTGTCAAGGAATCAACAATGTTCTTCAGTCTAATTTGGTCATCAATATAAAAGTTGTCTTTAGTATATGAAGTAAAAGATTTACGTTCATTTAAATCTGCATATGGTGGGTCTAAATAGACGAAATCACCAGTTTGAGCTAGTTTCAGCACTTTTTCGAAATCGCTGTTATAAATATATTTATTTTTTCCGTTTAGCAATCTATATATTGAATCGAAATTTCCGTTGTCAAAAAGCTTAACAATATTTTTTTTGCCTGAAGGCACATTAAAAAAACCTTTTTTATTTACACGATATAAACCATTAAAACAAGATTTATTAAGGTAGATGAGTCTGGCTGCTCTTTCTGGTCGTGTGAGTAATGAAAAATTAGAATCTCTATCAAGATTTCTTATTTCGTAGAAATATTCATCATTATGGTTTTGCGCGTGATTTTCTAAAATTTTAATAAGTCCATTGTAATTTCTTTTATTTGTGAAGCATTTGTATGTATCAATTAATTCACTATTAATGTCATTTATAATAAAGTCTTTCGGTTGAATATGAAAAAAAAGAGCTCCACCTCCGACGAATGGTTCTATATATTTATTATATTTAGTTGGCATTTTGGACTTTATTTTAGGTATTAATTTAGCCTTGCCCCCAGCTCATTTAACAAATGGTTTCATATTCACCTCTTTTTAATAATTACATTATATAAAAAAACAAAATATTTCTATTTATACATATAGTAAGTTGAATTTTTTTATTAAATAAATTTGACGAAATTACTAATAATAAACTGATGCAAGTAAATTTTGTTATTATAACTAACAATGTTTTCTGGCTATATATTTGTTCGATTTAAAAATAAAAACAGCATCATAAAGATGATACTGTTGCTTGAAATTATTTTTTATTTGGGTCAAAAACACCAACAAAAGGAGCTCCTCTGAATTTCTCTTCGAAATCAAGTCCATATCCTACCAAAAACTCATCCGGAACAACAAATGCTGCCTTATCTGGTTTTAAATCAACCTTACGATTATGGGGTTTGTCTAATAAAGTGATTATACGGTAGCTCTTCGGGCGTCTATTTTTTAACATTGAACTTATTTTTTGCAGTGTAATACCAGAATCTATAATGTCTTCAACGATTAAAACATCTCTACCTTCAATGTCAGTTTCTAAATCCATTATGATTTTAACATTACCGGTTGAAGCGCTTCCACCTTCATAACTAGACGCAATCATAAAAGCAACTTCATTCTCTACAGTCACATCTTTAATTAATTGTGCTAAAAAAGGTACCGCACCCTTTAATAAACCGACTAGAATTAAATTAGTTGAATCTTTATAAGTTTCATTAACTCAATCGGCTATTTCTTTGATTTTAGATTCAATTTCGTCTCTAGTTAGCAGTATTTTAGTAAATCTTTGATCCATTTCTCCTCGCTATCTTATTAGTAATTATAACGTTTAGATTTACTAAAATCGAATTTTTCAATAATTTCAATTGCTTCACCTAATATTTGTATATCATTTTTTCCATTAGAATCTATTACAGCGAAAGGAATATCAAACGACTTCATTAAGTTTATAAATAAATCTTTGTATAAGGCGTGTAATTCCTTGAAATATTCTTCATTCTGTTCATAGTTATCAATTTCTGATTTACGGCCTCTTTTTGTTATTCTTTCTTTAAAAGTGTCAAAATTGATATCGATATAAATCGCCAAATCGGGATTTTCATTTGGATCGATTAAGTTTCTAAACATTGCATCAAAACCTTTTAAATATTTAGGTTTTTTTGTCTTTAGAGTCATAACAGCAAAAATATAATGTTCTAAATTAAACCTATCTAAAAATATATGATCAGTTTTTCAGTTTAATTTATTTTCACTGAATTTATTGACACATTTTTGAAATGAATCTGACAAACTTTCAATAATGAAAGATTGAAAACCTATATCGATATTTTGTTTTTGTTCATAAAATCATCTAAGAAATGTATTGAAAACGGGGTCATTTTCTTCGAATTCCTCTAGCAATATTGAATTTTTGTAGTAATTATTTAACCCTTTTGCTAAAGTGCTTTTACCACTACCTATCATTCCGCTAATACCTATAACCATTATTTATTAAAACGTTCCTTCTTACTGAAATCAAATTCTTCTATGATTTTGATAGTTGCTTCAAAAACTTCTTGTTCAGTCATGTTATTTGTGTCTAGAATTATGTAATCCATATTAAATTTTTTAGCTTGACGTTCAAAGGTTTGACGATATACGCTATGTAATTCTCTAAAATATGCTTCATTTGCTGCGTAATTATCCGTTTCAACATTTCTACCACGCGAGAATAAGCGTTTTTTAAATGTCTCAAAGGTCATATCTAAATAAATAGCCAAATCTGGTGTTTCATCTTTGGTGATTAAATGGGTAAATAATGAGTCATAACCCTTCATGTACTTTGGTCCTTTCGATGAAAGGTTAACACTAGCAAAAATATAGTGTTCAATACTGAAACGATCTAAAAATATATGATCTTTGTTGTGTTTTTTGTCTAATTTATTGAATTCATCGAATAAATCAGCCAATTTTGATGTATGGTTTTCAACAACATAAGATTGGAAACCTATTGTTAGGTTTGGTGTTTTATTGTACAATCATTCTAAAAATTGATTGAACACTTCATCATCCTCTTCAAATTCTTTTAATAACATTGATGATTTGTAGTGAGTCATCAATTTTTTTGTTAGGACACTTTTACCGCTCCCAATCATTCCGCTTATTCCTATTAGCATATTTTCTCCCTATTTTTTCTAAAATTCAATGAAAAAAAGTAACCTAAATTACTTATATTCCACATCTATTATTTTTATATTGTATTTATTTATTGCATCAACTTCAACTATTTGACCAACTTTACCATCAGCTAACGCCAATGCTAGTGCTGATTCATTTGAAATTTTTCCATTTAAAGGGTCACTATCGTGAATACCCATAATTGTTACTGTTTTTATTTCTTTGGTGTCTAATTTTTCGTATGTAACAGTTGCACCGACCCCAATTTTTGAAGAACTTCTGCTTTCGTCATTAGTAATAACAACAGCTCTTTCAATAATTGCTTCCAATTCGCGTATTCTTGCCTCAACAATACCCTGCATTTCTCTGGCAGCATCGTATTCAGCATTTTCTGAAAGGTCGCCTTGTGCACGAGCTTCCTTAAGAGCTGCTTGCACTTCTGGTCTTTTAATGTTTACAAGTTCGTGATATTCGGATTTATATTTATCAAGCGTTTCCTGAGCTAAATAAATTTGTTCCTCTTTTTTATTTGTCATATTTGCTCCTTCAAATTAGTTATTTTATTTTATCAAGTTGTTTAACTATTTGTTCAATTTAATTATTTTTTTTAACTATATAGATGAATTTCGAATTCACGGTCGTTATTTCAAAAGGTATTAAAGATTGTTTTAAATTCTTTAAAAGGCTTTTGAAGCTTTTATCTTTTTTATTGTCAAGTCTAATAATTATCATCCCATTTTTATCTAACATATTGAAATAATTATTGAATATGTCAAATGACTCTATTGAATTATTATTCGATAAAACTAAATTCAGTGATAGGCTACGCAGTTCAGCTTCTGTTTTGATTTCACATTTCCGGTTAAAATAGTGTGGAAAATTTAAGACAGCTTTGTTTCACAAATTAATATTAATGTTATTTTGAATTTCAAATATATTCGCCTTTGTTTTCAACATTAATACAGCTAATTCGTATTCTGTGTTTTTGTTTACTATAAGTACATTTTTGTAGTCATTTAAAAAAATGGTGTTGATTCAGCTTTCTAAATCTCAATCATGCACACGTGAACCGAAAAAATCCTTTAAATCGTATGGCAAGGTTCCAAGATCGTCGCCACGTTTTTGCAAAATTTCTAATTTACGTTGTTTTTCTTGCTCATTAGATTGTTGGGCTTGAATTTTTTTAACTTTTCATCTTGATCAAAATCATGTTCCTATACCAGCGATAGCAACAATAATCATTGAGGCAAATAGTAATCAAGTTGCTCAATCGGGCAACATTATTTTCTTTCCTGACATTACAACCTCTTTCCACCGTAATCTAAAAATTCTTGCAAAATAATTACTGCTGATAATGTATCTTTGATTTCTTTTCGTTTTTTAATACTTATTTTTGCAGATTTCAATGTTTGTTCAGCTTTAATTGTTGTTCCGTATTCATTTACTAAAAAGATATTTTGGTTAAAAATGGATTTCAGAGATAGTGCAAATTCCTCAACCATGATTGTTCGCTCGCTTTTGGCGCCATTACTTCTTATTGGATAACCGACAATTATAGAATCGGTATCTTCGTATTTTGAGAGAAATTCCTTTATTTTTTCAATGACAATATTGAAATTATTTTCGTCAAACCTAATTGTCTCTAAACTGGTGGCAATAATTGCTGAAGAGTCAGTAATGGCAAAACCGCACGTTTTAGTACCTAGGTCTAAAGCGATTTTACGCATTAAATTCCTCTAAAATTATGCCTTTTAGATTATTTGAATTATTAATTTTACCCATTGCTAAAATTGCTGATCCACCACCGCGTCCGTTAAGTTTATTTGCTACATTTTTAAATATTTTATTTGAATCCTTTGTTTTTGAAGCGATAGCTAAAAGTGTCTGTTCAGGTCCAATAGAGGCAAGAATTATGTGGTTTTGCGGATATTTTTCACGTAATGTTGATGCAATTATTTTAATTTGGCTAGAATCCATATTTTCATTGAAATAAATATCAGAACCGTGAACTTTTTCGAATTCAATTGAGCCAAAATCGAATTCGATATTAGACTTCGATTTTGAAATTTGTTTATAGTCTTCTCTTGCCTGTTCAATACATGTCTTTAGTTGTTTTAGATTATCCTCAAGATTGTTTGAGTTTGGTATTAAAAATTCATATGTTTGGTCAAGGTTTTTTATTTTAGCTATAATATTGTTTAATTCTTCAGTTGTTGCTGATATTTGTTCATTTAATCACTCATTAACCAATTTATTAGATGTTACTACTCTAAAACGATAAACTCCGGCTTGTTTTTTGTCACAATTTGTAATCTTAAAGTTTTCTAATATGGAAGAATGTGACAAGTGTGTTCCACCACATAAGTCGCTTGTAACGTCGCCTCATTTAACAATTCTGACGCACTTAGGATCCATGTATTGATCCTCTTCAATAGTCATAACTGCATGTAAATTTTTAGCTTGTTCAATTGTTGAAATAATATATTCTCTTTTAATATCTCTGTTAATGATTACTTTCATTTGATTTTCAATTTCTGAGATTTGTTCATCGGTTGGTTTATTATCACCTGGAAAGTCGAATGTGAATCTTTGTTCAGTGATATCAGAACCTAATTGTTTAATTTGGGGGCCTAAGACTTTTCTCAATACTGAAAACATTAGGTGTGTTGCTGAGTGATTACGGGCACAGTTTAATCTAACATATTCATCTACGAAACAGTCCAATGGTTGAGTATTATTTATTTTTCCTTCAACAACGTGGATGTGGTTACCAAATTTATCTTTGAACACATCAATAATTTTAATTTTATTGCCGTCTTGTAACATGTATCCTTCATCGTGCTTTTGTCCGCCGCTAGTAGCATAAAATGGTGTTTTATCTAAAACAACGTATGAAACACCATCAGCTGCTGAAATGCGTTTTTCGGAATTTAATAATTCAACAATAGTAGATTTGTATTGAGTAAAATCATAACCCACAAATTCAGATATTTTTTGCTTGATTAGAGAAAGTGAATTTATAGCTTTTTCCATACCACTTAATTTACTTCCGCGACTTGCTTCAGCGTGTTTTTCTCTTGCCTCGGCAAAAGCATCCATATCAACAGCAATTCCCTTATTCGCAAGTATTTCTACGGTTAATTCAATTGGAAAACCGTATGTTTCTAATAAATTAAAAGCGATACCACCATCAAAAGTTTTTATACCTTTTTCTATGTAATTTTCCAACAATGACTTCCCATTTTCAATAGTTTTAGCAAAAATTTCTTCTTCATCTTTAATTGCTTTCATTACTGGATTTACATCATAAACAAAAGGCAGTGATTCTCGTACAACGGGTACTAATTTATTTAAAAATATTCCTTTAATGCCTAGTTGCATTCCTTTATAGATCGATCTTCTGATTAATCTTCTAATAATATAACCTCTACCAACATTTGAAACACTTTCTCCATCAGCTAATGCGTTTGCGACTGTTCTAATGTGGTCAGCAATTATTTTGAAACATGTATTAATTTCGCGTTGTTCTGGTTCTTTTGTGAAATAGTTGTTTATATCATAACGGTATTTTGTATATTTTTCTATTTCATGAATGATATTTAAAAATAAATCTGAATCATAGTTTGTTGGTGCATCTTGCATAATTGAAACAATACGCTCGAAACCGGCACCAGTATCGATATTTTTTTGTGCTAATTCGGTATATTTATTGTCTCCCTCATTATTAAATTGACTGAAAACAACATTTCAAATCTCTATATATCTGTCATTTTCAATGTCTTGTTGAAGTAATTCAATCCCTCTTTGGTCATATTTTGGTCCGCGGTCATAGAATATTTCGGTACAAGGCCCACAAGGTCCAGATCCAACATCTCAGAAGTTAGTATCTCTTGTTCCTTTGATTAGGTGTGACGGTTCAATACCAAGAGAAAGTCATGTATCTCTAGTTTCTAAATCTTCTTCAAAATATGTGAAATATAGATTGTCTAAAGATAATTTAAGTTCTTTAGTTAAAAATTCATAAGCAAATTCAATTGCTTCTTTCTTGAAATAATCTCCAATGCTGAAGTTACCCAGCATTTCAAAAAATGTGTGATGTCTAGATGTTACCCCAACATTCTCAATGTCGTTTGTTCTGATTGCTTTTTGAGAGTTTGTTAAACGTTTTTTTGGCGGTATTTTTTTACCGCTAAAATAATCCTTAAGAGTAGCTACTCCTGAGTTAATTCATAAAAGCGAAGGGTCATTAACAGGTATTAAACTTTTACTTTCAACAATTAAATGATCCTTTGATTCAAAGAATTTTAGTCATTTTTGTCTTATTTCTTTTGAGTTCATGATTTCTCCTATACGTAGTTTTTTTCAATATTATTTAAATAAATTTTTTCAATTGTTGCTCCACCCAAACATTTATCGCCATCATAAATAACAACTTGTTGACCAGGGGTGACTGCTTGAGATTTGGAAGGGTAAAAAACTTTTATTTCTTTATTGGGTAATAATTCAATAGATACCGGAATATCTTGTTGTCTATATCTGAATTTGGCAGTTAAATTTAATGGATTATATTCTTCATTGTTAAGTGTAAGTCCGCTTGCTAATAGTGAATCTGATTCTAAATATGAGATGTCACTGGCTGGAGCCACATACAAAATATTTTCTTTAACATTATGACCACATACATAGTGCGGTTCGGTCATTCCACCAAGATTTAGTCCTTTACGTTGACCTAGTGTGTAATAATAACATCCATCATGTCTGCCCACCACTTTATTAGTTTTGATTTCAACTATATTTCCAGGCTGTGCCGGTATATAGTTTTGAAGGAACATGGTGAAATTTCGTTCCCCAATAAAACATATTCCTGTCGAATCTTTTTTATTAGCGGTTGCTAAACCAAGTTCGGTTGCTATTTCACGAATTTGTAATTTCTCGAAGTCGGCTAGTGGCATCAACACTTTTGATAGTTGTTGATTAGTAAGTTGAGCCAAAAAATATGTTTGGTCTTTATTTTTGTCTTTGGCCCTAAATAAATGTCCATTTTCAACCTTTGCATAATGCCCCATCGCAATAAAATCGGCTTTTAGTACATTGAATGCATAGTCCGCAAAAGCTTTAAATTTAATAAATTTGTTACATAAAATATCTGGATTTGGTGTACGCCCTTTTTTGTATTCTTCGATAAAATTTTCGAACACATTGTCTCAATATTCGCGAACAAAATCAACTCTATGCAGTTTTATACCTAGTTTATCAGCAACTTTTAATGCATCTTGAAAATCTTGTTCCTGAGGACATATATCTTTCGAAATATTTTCATTTCCCAAAAAATCATTGTTTACAAAAGAATCTCAATTCCTCATAAATAAACCTTCAACAGCGTAACCTTGATCAAGTAATAACTTTGCCGCAACCGAAGAATCAACACCACCAGACATTCCCAATATAACTTTGTTTCTTTTTTTCATAATCCCCCTAAAAATAAAGCCAACCACATTGAGTGGTTGGTTGTAATTAGTAATTACCTGTAAAACACACTCTTAGATTTTGTGGTTTTATATCTATTAAACTTTCAAAACGAGTTTGAAATTCCTTTGAAAATTGTTCAATAATCTCGCCTAAATTTTTGTTTCTTTTAATCTTAATGTCAATAATAAAAGAAGCATTAGAGAAGTCTTTATTGAATATAATTCTTGGAGACCCGTCTAATTTCAAAAAATTTATATCGTCAGCACATTGTTGAATTAGTTGTTGCAATGTTTCTTCTGATACAGAGTAACTTTGCCCTAATCCTAAAGAAACGGTTATAAAATTCATTATTTATTTCCTTTGCCTAGGTATTTACCAGTTTCTGTTGAGATAGAAATAAAATCGCCTTGTTTAATAAACATTGGAGTGTCTAATTCAAAACCTGTTTCAACCTTAACTCTTTTTTGTGGGTTTGTCGTTGTATTTCCTTTTACAGCGTCTGGTGCCTCAATTACTTCTAAGGTAACTGATGATTCTAGTTCGATGTCAAGGATTTCTTCCTCAAATTTTCTAATTTTTACTGAAGACCCTTCTTTTAAAAAGTTCATTTCTCACTCAACGTGACTCAATGGAATTTCTACTTGTTCATATGTTTCGTTATCCATTAAAATTAAGTTTTCCCCGTCTGAATATAGGTAATTCATTGGACGTTTGTCAATATGGGCTTTTTTAATCATTGTTCCACCAGTGTAAGATTTGATGGTAATTGCTCCAGTTCTTAAGTTTTTGACTTTTGCTTTAACGTTTGCTTGACCACGTCCTTGTTTTGAATGCTGTGCTTCTATAACGACAAAGATTTCACCTTCGTCTTCAAATGTAATTCCACCTTTAAATGTATTTACGTTAATCATTGTTATCTCCTAATTAATTACTATTAAATATATGTATCTATTTTAATATAAAAACAGTTTTTGCTTATAAAAATAAAAATCAACACTAAAAAAAATGTTTAAAGTGTTGATTATTTTTTTAATTGAAGTTGTGATTCAGTGCCACTAATAAGTCTTTTTATATTACTTCTGTGAAGATAAATAATTAAGATGGAAGCGATTAGGAAATATACGGCTGATACAAATCAATAAGGTTGTAAACATTGAGGGGAAATGCAATTTGATAAATTAATAAAATTCAATCAATAACCAGTTATTCCCTGACTGAATCATGGAATAAAAACCAATGGAGCAATAATACCGGCAGTCAATAATGAACCTAATGAAACTTTTCTAGAAATGATAACAGTTGCAAAAAATACAACGAAGGCAATCAATCATAAAACTGGGTTAATACTTAAGATGAAAGCAGAAGAGCAAGCGACACCTTTGCCACCTTTGAATTTAAAGAAAATTGGGAAGCAGTGACCCAAAATTACTCCTAAGCCAATTGACTGCGGACTCATTCAATGTGTTGCAGAAAAATCACGAAAAAGATGGTTTTGTAGGGTCGCGAAAATTAAGCTTGGGATTAAAACTTTCATAAAGTCGATAATAAAAACAATTAATGCAAATTTTTTGCCATAAGTTCTTAATGAATTGGTTGCCCCGGCATTTTGCGAAAAGTGATTTCTAACATCATCGTTTCTTAATTTTTTGCTTAAGATAATTGCTGTATTAAACGAACCAATTATGTAACCAAATATCAATAGGGCGAGATTTAAGGCGATTATACTAAGCCACACAATCAGCGCTTTAGGATAATTAATCATTAATTTTGTCCTTTGAATTTAATTAATTTATCATTATTTCTATATCCGCGACCTTCTTTAGCTTCTCTGTGATTGTTTAACATAGTTGCATCAGCTGAGAATGAAGCATATGGTCTAAAAATGCTTTGACCAACACCGTAAGCATCTACTGGTGCATTTTCTGCTTCGAACTTAGTGATTTTTTCAGCGTTGAAACCACTTGATACAACAATTTTAACGTGTTTAGCACCAGCTTGGTCTAGAGCTATTCTCAATCTCTTAATTTGTTCAGGGTTGACTCCATAAAATTCTGGATTGTCAGGTTCGTTGTCAAACATATGGTCCTTCATGTTTTTTGAAGTATCTATTCTTACGCCTCACAGGTGTTTTCCTATTGTTTTATATGAATCAAGTGCTTCGCGTATAACATTGTTGTGATAATCAACCAAAGAAATAATTTTATCTTCTGGAAACATTTCAGAATATGCTTTCATAGCAGCACTGGTATCGCCAGCAAAATTTTGAATTAAGCAATGAGGAACCGAACCGAATACATTTTGAGAGTCCACAACATTTTGAGCTTCTGTTGACATAGACGTGCAGCCGGCTAGATACGCAGCCTTGCCATCAATTTCTTGCATCATTCAGTGGTCTGCGCGATCCCCCATAAATATTACGTCTTTACCTTTTGCAGCCAATACGCAATTACGCATGTTTGTTGCAAGTGTCGAAGAACGAGTTAAAATTCCATCTATCATCCCTTCATATTTACCGAAAAGTTGATAATTTCCAACTAGTTCAAGTACAATCTCAAGATTATTTACTATTGATCCTTCTGGGAGATATTTAATTGTGTATTTTGACGTATCTGTGTTATTTTTCAGTAGTTCTAGCACTTCGTCCATACCACCTAAAAGAACATTATCTCTACGTTGGAAAAATTGCATACGAATAATGTTATTCGGATTGTATTTTTCGATTATTTTTTCTGTTTTATGAAAATAATTCGAAATATATTTATCGTATTTATTGCTCATATTATTCTCCTATCTATATTAATATTAAGTTGCTAAATTTTACCACGACAAATAGTAAAGTTTTATTTTTAATTTAAATAATTAAGAAGACATAAATTAATGTTTTTGTTGTTAGTTTTATTATAGGATTGTAATTTTTTTCATAAATACACATATTACAGTATTTTAGGAAAAATAAATAGACTTAGTAAACTAGTTATAAATCATTATTAAAATATGGTTTATAATAATTAAATGAAAATAAACAAAGATATTAATCCATGCGCCTATTTTTTAGATTTAGATGGTACTTTTTTTGATCAACCTGATGCGAATTATCCGGCCTCTGATTTTAATATCTCTGTCGCTAAAAAAATAAACAATTATAAACCCGTTATTGTTTCAACCGGCAGAAAAAATAATAAATTTTTGAGAGAATTAATGAAGAAAATTAATGCTCCTTTTACTATATGTTCAGTTGGAGCTCAAATTATCGATAATAAAGGTAAAACTGTTTGAAAAGCAACAATTGGCGCCGACGACAAACAAAAGATAATGAGTGAGTTTCAAAAACTGGGTTTATTCATTTTTGTTAACGATACTGAATATTTATATTGTTCAAGTAACAACAACCCATTGTTCATCCGTTCATGAGCGTCGCAAATTCCCAGATTAAACTATGACAAAATTCCATACGAAGAGGAAGTGTTTAAGTATTTAGTATTTGGACTTGAAAGAGATGTGATGGCTTTACAACTCGAAAAATGAAGAAATAAGTACCCTTCATTAAGTTTTCATCTTGTTTCAAAAGGATACTCTATTGAGATTACCCATAAATCAGCAACCAAAGGGAAGGCGGCACAGTATATTTGTAAATTATTGGGGCTAGACATTAAAACTGCCATGCACATTGGCGATTCAGGAAATGACGTAACAGCTAAACCCGAAATAGGATATTTAATGGCTGTTGCTAATTCGATGGATGAAATTAAAAGAATTGCAGATTTTGTATCAAATCATGATTACAAAAATGGTGGAGTTGGTAAAATTATGTCAGAAATAGAGCATTTGGAAAATCAATAAAAAAATGAGCAAAATTTAAATTGCTCATTTTTGTTTGCTTAAATTAAGCGAAGAAGTCTTTTCTAGCATCCGCTTTAGTTTGAGCACTAGCAATAAAAGGAATTCTCGTTGTGTAGTTATTTCTCGATGCAACAATCATTTTAGCAGGCCATTCATTTACTGATCTATTTCATTGATATACTGAGTCATTGTAGATTTCTCTGGCAGCAGTAATTTCCTTTTGTAAGTACGAGTTTTGTTGCAACGCATCTCTTAAAGCTCCGTGTGCTTGTAATTCAGGGTAATTTTCAAGTTGAACGTTAATTGCTCCAATTGTTTGGTCAATTGAACTTGCAAAGTTTGATCTATTTTCTTCAGTTGGTTTCATACCTGAACGATATAAAGCTACTGACTTCATAACATCTTTATCTAGGTCGATTGATTTAGAAACTATTGAAGCAATGTTAGTCATAATGACAACTCTTTGTTCTAAATAGTTATCAATTTGCGAAGCATTATGTTGAATTTTTTGTTCAACTTGTGCTAAATAATTTTTAGCTTTAATTTTTACAAACAAGAATATAAGCCCTGGGATGATTCCTAAAACTCACAGAATAATTTCAAATATTACTGAACCTGCTCCTGTTTTTATAGGTAATTTTTTGTTAATTACGTTAACATCGTGACCTTGTTCAAGAATAGGTCCTTCCATTTCGTCTAATTGATTTGACATATGTCCTCCTTCTAGTGGTTAAATTATATATTAATTTAATATTTTGATAATAGAACCGAATGATAGAAAAACATCTTTGTCTTCGATATTTGTATCAAAACCTAACGAACCATTATTTACTGATTCATAAATTTCTTTTTTGTATTCATCAATATCTATTGGATAGTTTTGTATTTTTTTAATTAGAATATCTGTTTCTTTAGAAATTGGTATATATTCATCTCAAGGTACGGGAACCATGTGATGGCGTCCATCACCACCTCTAACAGATACATAATCAACTCTTTGTTTAATTTTAAAACTACTAGATTCTACTTTAACTTGTTCTGTATCATTTCCGTTATCTGAAACATAACTTGTTTTCAAAATTGATTGAGTCTGTGTACTTGGGTGATCAAAAACAGCTCTTGGTAAATATGATATTTGATGTTCGTATTCGTATTCGTTTAAATTGTAATCAATTTTATCATTATATATATATTCGACAGCTTTTGTTTGCTGAAAAATTGGTATTGAAAAATAAGGAGCAAAACTAAAGTAAAGTGTTTTGAAGTATTCATGGTTAACTTTAATAAATAATTCTTTAATGTTATCATAATCAAACATGCGGAATAATGATACATCTTCATTTAGAATTTCACCTGTTAAGTGGTCAAACTGAAATAGGTTTAACTTTCCGTATTTTCCATAATACATATCATCGCCATAACCATGTTTTTTGTCGGTTAATAACTTAACAATGTTTTGCTGAGCAAGAGGAGTGAATAATAATCTAAATTGCTGCTCATGGTTTCGATCTGTGGAACCAAAACAAGCTTCAAATTTTGTGTTAGCCAAGGCAGTAAATTTAGGATTGTCATTCATAATTTTTTTCAATACATTATCATATTTTTTGACGTATTTAGCTATTTGCGAATCTGATTCGTTATTAATGTTATTTGCATTTCTGGTGAAATGTAGGTCAGGGGCAGCTTGTGAACCTATATAAATATAAGTTTTGTGCCAATATTCAGGGAAAGGTTTGATAACTCTTGCAACAAGTGTTTCGCTGCGGTGTACAGCAACACGCTTCCCGTTAGAATCGTAAGAATACTCAGTTCATGAAATAAGCAAAGTTCCTGTGTATGTTTTAGTACCCATTTCATGTAATAACCTTGACGAAATAACGAAAGGGTTGCCATAAATTGTTCCCGATTGAATTCTTTCATGCATTTGGTTGTGATTTGTATCGCCTTTAAAATCATAGTTTTGAGCTAATGAACGCAATCTACCAAGATTTAAATGGCGATCCATTTGTAAAATTGGCATAGTTTTTTTAAATAATTTAATTTTATAACCCGGTCTGATTAGGTTTAATAGAGGATTTATTTGACTAAAGGCCTCATTTATAAGTTCTTCTCTCTCTGATTCTAATTTATGTTTTGTTAATTCGGCTGAATTAATATGTTTCTTTATTACTAATGCTTGTATAACGCTTAAACCGGTGATTAATAATACAGAAATTAATATTAGGGCTGTGCAAATTAGTATATTTTCAGTGGAAATTTCATTATCATTCATACCTTTATAAACTAGGGTGAATATGGTTCCTACCAATACCACACAGGCCAAAGTAATAAATATTATATTAAATACTTTAGCGATTCATAGTTTGCTTAGTTTATTTTTTCATTTATTTATTAATTCTTCTTTTTTGTAAATCTTATCTGCTGTTGCACGGTTCGCGTTGACATCTATGTTTGATTTTTCTGTTAATTCCTTAAAGAAATTTTCAACATTTTCCGTATGTTTATTTTTATATGATTCATATTCATCAAGTGGTTGATCAATCGATATTGTTGGTATCATTTTACTCCTTATTTTAGTAACTTAAATTATATCTTAATTATTATATATTGATTAAGGAACTCCAATAAAAAACGGAGCGTAACCACTCCATTAATTGTCGATATTTGTTTTCAATATTTTAAGAAACGCTTCTTGCGGAACTTCAACAGAACCCAGCATTTTCATACGTTTCTTACCCTCTTTTTGTTTCTTTAGTAGTTTTTGACGACGAGTGACGTCTCCACCATAAAGTTTAGCTGTAACATCCTTACGATAAGCTTTAATAGTTTCTCTAGCAATAATTTTTCCTCCAATAGCTGCTTGAACAGGTACTTCAAAGTTTTGTCTTGGAATAGCATCCTTAAGTTTTTGACAAAGATCTCTAGCTCTTGAATATGCGTTGTCACGATGTGTGATAATTGTGAAGGCATCAATCTTGTCACCGTTTAATAAAACATCAACTTTTACTAAGTCTGTTTCTTTATAACCAAATAAATCATATTCGAATGAGGCGTAACCTTTTGTTGAACTTTTTAATCGGTCAAAAAAGTCAACAACAATTTCAGCTAATGGCATTTCATAAGTAATTTTGCTTCTGTTACCATCTAGTGATTCCATATCGCGATAGATTCCTCTTTTGCCTTGACATAGTTCCATAACATTCCCGATATAGCTATCAGGTACGATAATTGTTGAATAAATATATGGTTCCTCAATTCTATCTATAAATGTTCTATCAGGTAGAAATGCAGGATTAGAAACCATTTCTAATGTTCCATCAGTACGATAAACTTTATATTCAACAGATGGAGATGTAGCAATAACACCAATATTGTATTCACGATTTAAACGTTCTTGAAGTATTTCCATATGCAGCATACCGAGAAATCCAACTCTAAATCCAAAACCTAATGCCCGAGATGTTTCTTGTTCTCATGAAATAGAACTATCGCTCAATGCAATTTTCTCTAGACTTTCTTTTAATTCCATATAATCGCGTGTGTCAACTGGGTAAAATCCCGTAAAAACAACCGGTTGTTTCTTTTTGTAACCAGGCAACGGTTTTTCCGCCGGGTTTTCTTCTAAGGTTATAGTATCACCAACACTTACATCTCTTGCATCTCTAATTGTGGCAGCAACTCATCCAACCTCACCAGCTTCTAGATAATCTTTTTTAACTTCGCGAGGTGATTTTACCCCTAATTCAGAAACTTGATTAATACGCCCTGAAGACATAAATTTAATTTTGTCATTACGCCTTAATTTACCTTGCACAATTCTAACTAACATTACAACTCCACGATATTCGTCAAAATATGAGTCGAAAATTAGTGCTTTCAAAGGTTTTGAATCATCTGCTTCAGAGGGTGCAGGTATGTATTTTTCAATAGCTTCAAGTACTTGTTCACAGTTCAATCCGGTTTTAGCAGATATACAAACTGCATTGTCAGTTGGTAGTCCAATTACTCTTTCAATCTCAGCCTTTGTTCTTTCGATGTCCGCAGATGGTAAGTCAATTTTGTTTATTATTGGAATAATTGTTAAGTTATTTTCAAGAGCTAAATAGACATTGGCTAATGTTTGTGCTTCAATACCTTGTGTTGCATCAACAATTAATAATGCACCTTCAGTAGCGGCTAAAGAACGTGAGACTTCATAGGTAAAATCGACATGGCCTGGTGTGTCAATAAGATGGAAAATATAATCTTTGTACTTTATTTGTACCGCGTTCAACTTAATTGTAATTCCTCTTTCTCTTTCTAGGTCCATTGTGTCTAGGGTTTGTTCCTCCAATTCACGTTGGCTAACTGTTTGAGTAAGTTCCAAAATTCTATCAGCTAAAGTACTTTTGCCGTGGTCGATATGGGCAATGATTGAAAAATTTCTAATTTTTGTTTTGTCCATTATTTGCTCTCCTTATAATATATGTATTAAATTTTATAATAAAATGCAAAAAATACAATAAATTCCATTTAAAAGGAGAATTATGAAAACAGAAATTACAACTGGACATACCAACATTTCTTATCGAATCGGTGATGAATTTGTTCAAGAAAAGCAATTTAATGGCTTCAATCACAAAATTGATTACCACATATTAAGTAAATTTAATTTTGTTCCTAAACTTATTGAAAATAAGCTAGATATTATAAAATGAGAATTCATTGAAGGTAAACAACCAACACTTGATTTCTCAAACATTGAACTTATTGCTCAACAAGTAAAACAAATCCATGATTCAAAATTAAGTTTTCCTAAATCTAATCACGCTGCGAGAGTAAAAGAATATCGCAGAATATTAAAACAAAAAAACCGCAGTGTTCCTGTTTTGGAAGAATATTATCGCTGTGTGAATTTGACGCTATCTAAAATGGATAAAACAACTCCGTTGCACAATGACCTATGACCATTTAATATGATTCAGACTAATGGCAAAATATTCTTTGTTGACTGGGAATACTCGACCCTGGGAGATAAACATTTTGAATTGGCATATATTATTGAAGCAGGTAATTTAAGGGGTGATTTAGAAACAAAATTTCTAAATGCTTATGGAAATTACAATTATATTCATCTATTGCGTCATAAGATTTTAGTAAATTATTTGGTTGTTTTGTGGGTGCAAACTCAAACAAAACCTCCATTTAATACTGAAGAATATGAAAAAAGAATTTATAATTATGGTAATGAATTAAAGAAATTAACAAATTCTTAAAACACGGAGGTAGTGTGAAAAAATTAAAATTAAGTAAAATAATTTACTTTTCAGTTGTGATGTTGCTGCTAATGGTTTTTTTGTTTATTATGCAGTTAAAAGAAATTGCAAACATTAATAAAGGTAACTATTTTAATTGAACAAATTCAGAAAATGTTACTTTGTATTTTGTATCTATTAAATGGTTTATGGCCGGTTTTATCTCTAATATTAAAAGATTATCAGATTGATTACAGGAACCTATGAATAGCGGGATGAATTCAAGCAAAGTTGTGATTTACTATTTTGGAGTAGCTTGTGGCGCTATTTTGTCTGTATTGCTTAGCATTTGAACTATAGTAGTATTTATTATGGCTTTATTTTCAATATTCCAAAAAAGTTTCATTTTAGCACCGATTGTATTGCTATTTATTGTTGTGGCAGGAGGTATTATTGTAAGTATTTTCTTGAATGGATTATTTAGTAAGTATATAAATAATGATGAAGTAAATAGATATTTAAATATACCATTTGTTGTATTGCCAATTATAGATGTTGTTATAATAGTTTTAAGTTCTATTGCTTCTATACATCATAAAAGAAAAAATAAAAATAATCTAGATTAAAAAAATAGTAACCGCTGAATGGTTGCTATTTTTATACTCATTTTACAATTGAATTAGCAAATCGAAAAATGATTAATCACTATAGGTTTAATTTGTTAAATTTATTAATAATATCGTCAATCTTTTCACTAAATGTTTTTTTGAAAGATTCAAATTCATTAGTTAGTTCATCTGGTTTTTTATCTATATTAATATTTTTAATAAATGTTAAATATTCTTCAAGCAATGAGGAAATGAGATCATAATTATGTCCAAGATAAGTATAAAACATAAATTCTAACAAACAATAATTTGTATCGTTGTGATTATTAGGATTAATTTCACGGATGAATGCTTGAATTTTATCGTGAAAACTAGGCTCCGAAGTTAGTATTATTTTTTCAAAGAATTCTCAGTAGAAACTTTTTTGAGTAGAAATTAATGATTGTATGCTCTTACAATATTGTTTGTTTTCTATTTTTAAGGTATCAAATTTCGATATCTTATCTATATGGAAAATATTATTAATTTGATATGGATGGAGATTTAAATTAAATTCGTGCTTATATATCTCTACATAAATTTGATTTAATTTTGATAAAAATGATTGAGCTTTATCGTTTAAATCGGGACCCATAGATATGACGGTTTTCCCACGGTTTTCATGTATTGTTATATTTCTATCAATTTTTTTCAAGAGATTTAACTTATTATCAGTATCATCATCGAGTATTAATTTATATCCTGAGACATTGTTATTAAAATTAATTCTCAATCGGCCCTTACCTCAATCAATGAAAGTGCAAAGATTAGTGTTAATGTTATTTTTTAAATTAGAATGTAGTTCGATAAAATTAACGTATATTTCTAGCTTGCAATTCTAATGAGAGTGCTTCAATCACTATTCTTCCTTTTTCATTTAGTATTTTAAAAAATTCTTCATCGCTTATATTATCAAGTGCTTTCAACCTTAATGAAAACTCTAGTGAATATTTAGAATCAAGAGAACTTCTTAATTCTTTAAATATCGCATCTTTTTTTATTCTTAATTTATCTGCAACATTTCTAAAGTAGGTTTCTTCATCTAAAAATTCTAAAATATCATTAATTTCCTTTTCAAAACTGTCAATATAAGAATTATCAGAATCTATCGGCATTCCGATAATTTTCCCGAGGAAAGAAGAGGTTATGCGAGATAAATCTAAGTCTTCTATACTTTCACGTTTAGCTATATTTCCTAATGAGCTAAAGTGATTTATGTTTTCTAGAATTATTTTTTGAACACTTGTTATGCTATTTCGAATTAAATCATTAGCGTTATTAATAGATCTTTCTTTCATCTTGAAAAATTTGTATGAAAACCGTGTTGGGTTTAGTGACAACAATAAATCATTCGAGATAAATCTAATCAGATTTTCTAAATCATAGATATTTAATTTAGTTTCTTCTTTCGAAGATCATGTTTGATGATACTTATCTAAAATATCGAAAGAACTTGGATTCGCTTCAATTTCATTTATTAATTTACGTAATTCGTTTTTATCAGTATATATGTTGTTTACAGATTTGGATTCACACTCATTTAGTAACGCGTTTAACTCATTTAAGATTATTTGTATTTTACTATGGTAAGGTTTATAGGGTTCTTCATCATTATCCTTCGTAAATAGAGAATATTTTGCAATAAAATCAAAAATTTTATTATTTTTTATATTTGATATCAGTTGGTCATAATTTATTTCATTCAACATTGCAGCTGACATCATGTTTCAAAAATCAGCTAAAAATTTTATTAGATTTTCGCGTGTCAAGTTTAAGTTTTTGGCGAAGGGATATTTTTCAATATTTTTAATAAGATTGATCAATTCTCTTTTACTGACAACTTCCATGGCTCCCATATCGGGCCCAAATGAAAAAACCATACCTAAAAAATTTGTTAATAACATGTCAGCTTCTGTGTAAGATCTTACTATTAGTTCCTGTATTGATTCTTGATGGAAATCAATATAGATTTTTTGTACGTTCTTAAATCATGATGTAAGTTTACTTAAATCAAAACCTTTATCATTTAATTGGTTACGAATTTTTGTTATTTCATTGTTGTCTATAGTTTTTTGATTTTTTCTAATTTTAATACTGATTAAATTATTTGTGTCTTTTTCACTTAAAATGGTTCTGATAGTATTAAAAATAATTTCTTCTTCTGGTGAAGATTCATCTATATATTGATTTTCAATTAGATATGTTAATATTGCCTCGACTGCTAAGTTCAAATTATTTATTTGTTCGGCGGAAATTATTTTGCTTAAATAAGGATTATAGTGAAACATGTAATTTTGACGGTTTAATTTATTTTGTTTTGTCCCCAATACAGATTCAATATTATTATAAAAAACTGATGCGTATTTTCGAGGGTGTCAACTGAATTTCTTTGGATTATTTTCCTTAAAATCCATAACTCTTAAGAATTTCAAAATTTCAGAAATGCTCTTAATATAATTGAATTGATTTGTGTTCTCACTATCTTTAACTTGATCGACGATAAATTTAAATTCATCATTTCTTTTTCAAATTGCATTTTCATTTGTAATTTGTTCATTGAGGTACCCTGATTTTGAATATAACTCATTTAGTAATCGAGAAGAAAATGCTGAAATATAAATGTATTGACCATAAAATTCTTTCTGTTTGGGAGTGATGTTTTGCGGGTTAGTGTTTAGATACTTAAATAATTCATATTTAATAATCATTTCCGCTTTTGCTTTAATTAAAAACTCACGAGTTTTTTTATCTCAATCTTTGCTGGGATCAGGAATATAAAAAGCAAAATTTTCGGAGCCTCTTCCTACAACAGGCATTGAGTTTGCTAACATATTAATTGGCATTACTCGGTATTTATTCGAAGAATTTTTTTTCTTTGCTTCTAACACAACTTTATCTATTTGGGATTGGTTTTTGAGATCGATAGTCAACTGAGATATGTAATTATTCTTGTCAACCATATTTATGTTTTTTAAATTAGTAATTTCTTCTTCTGCTTTTTTTAATGAATTTTGCTTATTTATATTGTTAATTTGTAAAAAATAGCGGTATTTTTCGCTACGCAAATCGTTGGTTTTAAGTTTGTTTATTTCTTTTTGCGCATATTCCTTATTTTCAAGAAAATTTAAATTCTTAATATCAAATCTATTTAAAATGGTTGTAGATGCTAGAATTGCCGAAAATGCTGTTACTGTCGTTGTGGCCAATATTAACCCAATTCCGAATGCATGTTTTTTTGACATATTAATTACCTTTCATAAATTTACTGTTATTTTTTTGTTTTTTAAAATTATTTATTTTCGAACTTACTTATATAAATATAAATAATTATTCATTTTAAATTATACGGAATAGTGATAATGATTGCAGTTTTCCACCGCCTAAACTATTAAAAATATGAAAACTTCCATATTTTTCGGACGATAATTAGTTTTTTACTTATAAAAAGACAAATATTTTTATTATGGTTTTCCAAGTTTTATTATATTTAATAATTAAACTTATATTTATATATATAATTAAATAACTAATGTAAAGGGGTCTGTATGTTTAGTGAAAACGAAAAAAGATATAAAACAATTTTGAGTAATTTATTGGATGTTAGTCCTAATGATAAGGCGGTTTTTACAAAGGTTGATAATAACTACTTTTTTGATTTACATAAATTATTTAGTGAAGAAACTTATCGTAAAATTTGAAACAAAAAAGAATTTAAAATCGAAATCATAGAGGAAAAATTAAAATTTGCATCTCAACAGTTGAGTCAAGCGCAAAATTATGAAGAAGCATTAAATCTAATTGAAGATTTTGATTTATCAATCTCTGATTTTAAGTTGAGATTATTAAAAAAAGATTTTGAAATTGGTATTAAAAAAATAACTGAAGAATTGCAAATGCAATTTCAAAAACAATCAATAAAATGAAAAATGTTTTTGAATAGAGCCAAGGAAATTAACGAACAAACTAATATTTGACCAATTCATTTGGGTTTCATGTATATAAAAGTAAATATTGATGGAAAATCAATTTACGGGCCATTATTTTTGAAGGAAGCTTATGTAATAATTGAAAATGCTCGTCCAAAACTTTATTCTAATTCAGATATTAAACCAAATGAAAAACTGCTATTCTTATTGAATAATGCTAACTTTGATTTAGACACCAGTATGAATATTTCTGACTTAACAATCAAGGATCTTATTGATTTTGTTAAATCCGAATGAGAAAACATTTACCCTCACATACCGGATATTTTTGGAGAATTTGAAAAATTAAGTCCAGAAAATGTCTTGAACGAATCTCTTGAATTTTGCCCTGGTGTTGTCTTGGGTCTATTTCAACCCGCCGGCGGTTATATAAGAAATCGGATGATGGAAATAATCAAAAATGATGATGTTGGAAAAATTATTAAAATAGAATTCAAAAAATCTAATTACACTAAAGCGGTTGATAATTTAATTTTCAATCCTCGTAGCAGTATTTTTAAAATTACACCAACTAACTTTAGTCAAGATAAAGCTATAGCATCCCCATTGCAACAAAACACTGTAATTTGAGGTCCTCCGGGAACTGGTAAGTCGCAAACAATTGTTAACTTGCTAACTAACATTCTGGTTTATGGTAAAACTGCAGTAGTTTGTTCGCAAAAGAAAGCTGCTCTTGAAGTAATCCGTAATCGTATGGGAATGTTAAAACCATTTTGTTTATTTATGCTTAATTCAGCCGAAATGAGCAAAAAATCCTTTTTCAAACCCCTGAAAGAATATATTGATTATATTGAACAATTTGATTCAGTAAGTAATCTAAAAGCATTGAGAGTTCTAAGTAAAAAGGAACTTAGATATATCAAAAACATCGCAAATTTTTCTCAAGATATAAGATTTGGTGAAGTGGCAAAAATATTGCCAACTTTGAATAAATATATGGGTGATTTAAATATCAAACGATGAGAGGTTCTCTTGAATCTTCCAGACACTTCATTTTTTAAATATCCAAATGAATGTAAGTTTGATAGTGTTAAACAAATTGAAAAATGAATGCTTAAGAACAATAAACTTTGTTGAAAATTCTGATCGCGCAAAAGAAAAGATGCAATAAAAAAAGCAGAGAAGATTTTTGAAGAATTTAATAATACAAATATTAACATTAACGAATTAAAAGATATCAGCAAAGATATGGATTTAGATCATTTCAATTTCATAACATCGTTACTTGCAATTTTACCACCTAAAGACAAGCCCGAGGTTAGTGATCAAAACGAGCTAAAAAAATATATTGCTAAATTGATTATTGATCGTGTTGAAAATTTGAGTGATGAAGAAAAAGAAGATTATGGTGAATTTGCACTAACTATAAGATTAGGGAAAACGGAACCATATAAATTTGTTAATAGATTTTCTAACTTGATTAAAAAATTATTCCCTGTAATTATTGTCACTCCTGAAGCCGACTTATCTGCATGAAATAAAGAAGAATTTGACTATGCAGTGTTAGACGAGTCAAGCCAAATTTTTATTGAAAAAGGACTGCCAGTATTATACCTAGCGAAAACTAAGGTTTTAGCTGGCGATGACCAACAAATGAAACCATCAAATTGATTTGGCATCAGAGTCACCGATGAAGATTCTGTTTACGGTATAACTGAATCATTGTTAGACTATGCTTTAGGTTTGGGTATTCACAGCATTTTATTAAACAAAAACTACCGTTCAAATCATGCTGCCCTAATGACTTTTAGTTCTAAACATTTCTATAAATCAAGTCTAGATGTTATTGATTCGGCGCATGTTAATTCTTCATCTAAACCAATTAAAGTAATCGAGGCCAGTGGTGAATGAATAGATAACCAAAATGCAGTTGAAGCAAAAATTGCTCTTGATTTAATTTCTAAGAGCTTAAAAGAATACAAAAAAATAATTTTATTGTGTTTTAACGCTAAACAGCAAGAGGCGATAACTAAAACGATTTTTGAGATTCATCCCGAAATTGAAAATGCATTGAAATCTAATCAATTGTTATTAAGGAATATTGAAAATATACAAGGTGATGAGGCTGATTTAGTAATCGCTTCTCTAGGTTATGATTCAAACGCTAAGATACATTCAACATATGTAGGTCGCCCGGGCGGAAAGAACTCATTGAATGTTGCCATATCAAGAGCAAAAGAAAAAATGATTGTTATAAAATCACTTCATTCAAGTGACATTAATGTTACATTCGATAACGATGATGTATATACATTCAAAAAATGATTAGAATTCTTGGAATTATCAGATGCTGAACGTAAAGATTTTTTATCAATTGACTTAGAGGAAACAAGAACCAATACAATAGACTTATCACAACACAGTAATTTGTTCAATGAAATACACGATTATTTATTAAAATGTATTGAAAATAAGCCTTGAATTCAATTATATGTAAATAACACGCTTGGTACTTTAAATGTTGATTTTTCAATAAAGTCTAATGACAAAAATATATTTTCAATCGTAGTTGATGACTATAAATATGCTAACAATCCTAAAAAATATTTAGAATTTCAAGATTTATGTAAATTTATTGAAGCGAAAAACTACAAATTGTTCAAACTAGACAGATTAAATTGAGAGTACATCAAGCAAGAAATTACTGATTTAATAAATAACATAGTTCTTAATGAGCAAAAATTAGATGATACCTTAGACAATATTGAATATATATATCCTTTAGCATTGACAACTTCAAATGGTGCAGAAATATTACATGAAGCCAGTGAAGAAATAAATGCTCCTAATGATGATATTGACCAAAAATTAGATGTTTATCCATCCATAGAAAACGTAGAAATAGCAACAATTACGAGTGATTATCAAGAAAAAACAATTGAAAATTCAGTTAATAAAGAAGAATTGGAACAAATTTCCGATATAGAGGATGTTCAACAGCCCAATGAATTAAGGGTTAATGATAATGAGAATCTCAATTTCTATAAGAAACTATTACTTTCATCTTCGGCACAAATTCATAATTCATTAACGGTTCAAGATTTAAATAAACCAACTGATGATCTTTTTGTCGATCAAAGAGATTCAAATGATGTTTTGGGTAAAAAAGAAAACAAGAACGAAAACGAAATAAAGCAAGATTTTAAGGAATCTTTAAATATTCACTCAGATAACGTTGATATTACAATTGATAAAGTGATTGACGAAGATGGAGAATGAGATATTGATGCCAAATTAATGGATGAAGAATCTGGTGATGATTTCGATGAATTATTTGAAGAAGGTATTTACGATTAGACAATCCTTACTTTAAATTATAAATAAAACCGTGTTTATTAATTTATTACACTCGGTTTTATTTTTTATTTTATTACTAAATTTAATAATTAGTTTTACAAATAAATTCATTATAAGGGCTATAAGTAAAAAATATATTTCATTGAGTGATTAAACTTTGTTTATATTTTTTAAATATTAGTAAGCGAAATCTTTGAATTGAATGACATAAAATACGAAAATATTTTAGACATAAAGCACCTTAAATTTGAAAAGGTAAAGTCAATGTAATTATGGGGCCTAGTGGCGCTGGGAAATCAATATTGTTGAAGATGTGAAATAAGATGACCTCACCAACATCAGGTAGCATTATTTGCAATGAACGCGATCTAGATTTAGTTCCTTCTTTAGATTTAAGAAGAGAAGTGGGTATGATATCCAAATCACCAATTATTTTAGGAGAAACAATAGAGTATAACTAAAAATTGTATTTCAATTTCTATCTAGAACAGTACCAACTAAAGAAGAAATGACTAAAATATTATCAGATGTTAAATTAGATAAAAACTTGAAGATGAAGCTAAAAGTCTTTCGGGTGGAGAAAAACAAAGATTTTTGCTCCCAAGAGTTTTATTAGTTAGTACGAAAGTTTTTCTTTTGGACGAACCTTCATCTATGCTAGATGAAGACACTGAAGATTTAATTTTAAATTTATTGTCAATATTTACTAAAGAAACTAAAAAAACTATAATAATGGTAATTCACACTCCTGAAGTTGCTACTAAATATATCCAAACATTAACGCATATATATGAAGGTAAAATTAAGGAGTTAGATCATGAATAGTATCCATAATGTAAGTTACATAAGATTGCTTTTTGTATATCTTTATCTTGCGGTGTTATTGCTATTGTTTTAATGATTGTATTAAAATGAACTAATGATATTTTAATTGCGACTATAAGAATTAGCGTTCAACTATTTATCATGGGATATGCTCTTGGCTATATTATTGATAATCAAAATCCATTTATTACAATCGCTTTTTTATTAGTTATGAAATTTTTTTGCAATTTTAGACATTTTAAAAATAAAATGTCTAAAAAAACTTAAATTAATTACAGATATTGCCATGATGTCATGTAGCCTCGCTGCAATATTCTATTTTGTATTTGTTGTCGTTGGTATCCCAGTTTGATATAACCCTCAGTATGTAATTCCATTGGCGGGTATGCTGGTCGGTAATTCAATGAACGGTATTTCTCTTGGAATTAAAGTATTGGTTGAACAAATGAACGAAAAAAGAGAAGAAATTGAAGTAAAATTAATGCTCGGAGCAACTCCTAAAGCTGCTTTTAAAGCAATACTGTTAAAAACTTTTTGATTCAGCAATTATACCAACAATCAACTCCATGCTAGGAATGCGAATAATCTTCTTACCTGGTATGGCGACTGGTCAAATTCTTTTGGGTGCTAATCCTTCAAACACAATTATGTATCAAATAGCAATTATGCTGGAAATATTAGCTTCAGTATCGATTTGCGTCATGATTACATTAAAATTCGGTTATCGCACATATTTCAATAAATTTATTCAAGAAAAAAGTGGCAAATAAAAAAAGCGTTGCCGCTTTTTAAATTTCTGATAATGTTTTGATCATGTTGGTTTTATAAACTTCAACACCAGGTTGATTAAATGGATTTACGCCTAATAAATAAGCTGACATTGTTAAAGCAATCATAAAGAATTGGAATAAATAACCCAGCGTAAACTCATCAGTTTTATCATATTCAATAATAATATTTGGTATTTTTGCAGTCTGATGGTGAGCGCCCAATGTTGCTTCAAAGATTGCTCAATTTACTTTGTGCACTTCTTTGCCATCTAGATATGAGATTTTATCTAAGTTTTCTGAATCCTTTGAAATTTTGAAGTTTGTATTTGGATTTTTTAAAAACAGAGAAGTTTCAAATAAAACTTTATTGCCATCTTGTATAAATTGACCAATTGAGTGCAAATCTGTTGAAAATTGCGAACTCGCAGGGAACAGTCCTCTACCGTTTTTGCCTTCGCTTTCAGCAAATAGTTGTTTTCATCACTCTTGAAAGTATTGTAATTTTGGTTCATAACTAACAAGCAACTCTAATGAATAGTTTTTAGATAAATAATGTCTTGTAACAGCGTATTTGTAAGCATCGTTTTTAACAATTTCTTCACTAGAATTATTTTTTAGAGCCTGTTGAGCGCCTAATAGTAAAGATTCTGTGTTTAGTCCCGCACAGATGAATGGGAATAATCCGACAGGACTCAAAACACTAAAACGACCACCAACATCATCGGGGATAATTAATTTATCATAACCTTTTGATGTTGCTAAATCATAAAGAATACCCTTTGATTTATCGGTGGTAGCAACAATTAAATCTTTTGCTTTGATTGAACCAACTTTAAGTTCCAATAATTTTCTAAATTCTCTGAAAGCTATTGATGTTTCAAGAGTTTTACCACTTTTTGAGATTACATTAATAGCAAAACGTCTATTTTCAACATACTGTAATTGTGAAACTAAACTTTCGGCGCTTACACAGTTGCCAGTAAAAAGAAGTTCCATTTTAGGTTTTTTATTTGAATAAGGCCCATAAATAAATTCATATCCTGCTTTAGCGCCTAAATACGAACCACCAATTCCAATAACTACTACAACCTCAATATTTGAATTAATTCAACGTTTAGCTATGTTTTGCATTTTTTCATATTCTTCATCTTTGAGTTTCTTGGGCAAGTCAATTCAGCCTAATCAATCTTTTTCAATAACTGTTTTAGTTTTAATTGCATTGTGAATTTTAGATACTCTTTCTTGGTATTCATTAAATTCTTTTGAATCGATAGCTTTCGATACATTCAATTCTATAGTTTTCATATATACTCCTTTTAAACCACAAACGGGTTAGATTTATTTAAATATGATTCATAAATTTGTGATCAGTAAATGAAACAAACATATGCTCCTAAGACACCTTCTGAATTATTATTAAGTATTATCTGACATAAAGGGATATTAGCGATGTGCGACAATGTTGTCAAAACTCCATCTGTTATTAATTTATTCGCGTCACTTAACCTATTTTGTTTAAATGCTGGAATTCCGTCACTCTCATTCAGTTCGGGCGTAATTCTGAAATCGGTTTTTTCTTGGTAAAAAGTAATATAGGAAGCGAAAAATCTATGATTCATACCAATCGTGTACGGTGCGTATGTATAAATATCTTCAGGAAAGCACATGGTATTTGTAAGATTGTTGTGTTTTTGTATATTTTCGTTACTCAATCTAGCTTGAATTAATAAGATTTTATTGAGGCCTTGGTTACCGCCGATTAAAATATTCTGCTTTTTTTCATGTTTAAGAACACTGTTTATATACCCATATTGGAAGGCTAAATTATTTTTTATGTCTTCACTGGTAAAATCGATTGAGGCGGATGTATAACCATCTAATACATTATTAATATTTATGCCATTCATATGCATTAAAAGTAAGTTTATCTCACTAAAAAAAGAAAATCTTTCGTCTAAAATATTTGGACTTATAAGTCTATTTTCTTCAATAGTTTCAATGAAATTTAACTGGTCTTCAAGGTATTGTTTTCCAATTATAAAACAGCGTTCAAGTGTCCTATAATAACCGTTTTTTAATTGTATATAATTTAAAAATACTTTGATGAATTCTACGAATGAATCAGTAAAAATATTGAGTTTGGTAAAAATGAAACTTGTTTTTTCAAAGCAGTAAGTTCTTTTAAAATATTCATATTTGTCGAATCAATTAGTATAGTTTTCATCGCAATTTATAATTTCATATTTGATTTTATTATCACCTAGAAGGTCATAAAAATAAACGAAATCCATTGCAGCGTTGATATTATCCCGCGTTCTGGAATCGGTAAATATGATTATATTTTTGGTATTTTGTTTGATTATTCTTTCAGCAAAATTAGTAATTTCATTTAAATTGAATTGACCAAAGTTTAAAGCTAGTTCATGAAAACCAAAATTTTCGAAGCCGACTATAGTCTTTAATTTAATCCCTCGGATAATTCCTGTTGCTTTTTCAATAAGGCTTTCATTATTGAAATCGGGGTGGTAATTGAAAGCTTTTAGTGTTAATTTAGACATTGTTAACTCCGGTTATTTTGCATATCTCAAACATTAACTTCAGCATCAATAGATTTTTTTAAGTTTTTAAAACCGTGTTTTGTTTCCTTTAATTCTTCAACAAATGGTGAGCGAGCAAAATAACTGTGGTTTGCCTTAAAATTTCCAATTCCAGTTTTGTTTTCGTTGTCTATTTCCTCTACGATAAAGTTAACTTTATCTCTTATTTTAAACTCATTGAACAAGTTTTTCCAAGCTCAATCAGTTACATTTTTTTTAGGAATTTCGAATACATATTTTTTGTTTGTGAAGACCGTCAATCCATCAATACAAATATGTATTATTTTCCCAAATAATATATCACCTTTTTTATTCATATTACAATTATAAATTAATATTTAAATTTACTGCAAAATAATAAAATAAACGCATATTTTTTTTAAAAAAAATCTGCCGTTATGATTTTTTTCGAATCGCTCTTAAATTCAATATAATTCGCATTATAACAAAGATTATTGATATTTATATATTTAGTATATAATTCTAATATCAATTATTATATGGGTTTTTGGTTGTAAAAATGCGAATTGCATACCCGTTGTAGTTGAATTAAAATTAGTAAAGGAAATATTATGAATCAAGCAAATAAAAAAATTATTGACTTAGAATACTATGTCAATTTAGATCAAGATGAACTAATTAATTCATTAAAAAAATATGTTGAAAAGGTAAAAACCATCAACGCAATAATAACTCATCAACAAGTTAGTCAAACTGACTACTTTCGTGTAAAACATAATTTTGATGACATAGATGATTTGTTACAAGATTTGGTAACAATTAAGGCATACATACATGTTAAGGAAACAATTAAAGTACATGAAGAATTAAATGTAGAGTTTAAACAACTTTTATCAAAACTATGTATTGACTATACCGCTAAGGATACCACTGATAATCAAGCGTTTTACAAACCTGAAAATTCTAGTGAAAATGTTTCTATAGCTTGAGAAACATCAAATGTATTGTTAGATGATAAATTTATTATTTTTGTACCAAAAAATGAATACAAATATGCGGTTATAACTTCAAATACAACAGCTCAAGATTTAGTCGTTGCACCTCAAAAAGAAAATTTTGAACCAGCGCAAGAACCCGAACTAGTTGTGGCAACTGAAAAAGTTGAAACCGAAAAAGTCGAACCGGCATCAGTCTCAGATCAACAAACATCTGAACCAATTAATGTTGAAGTTGTTGATGCAAGCAGCGAATACGAAAAAATGTCAAATGACGATGTAATAGTTGAGCAAGAAAACCTAGAATCAAAAGTTGACATTTATGAAACAGAAGAATTACTAATTCCTTACGAGCAAGAAATTAAAGCAACTAAATACAATTTACCAGCGAAAAACAAATTTGCGACAACATTGTTAGTGATTGCAATAATTATTCTTTTAGCATTCGTTGTAGTAATTGGATTAAGATTATTCGAAATCATTACAAAGACAGCTTTATTTTAAATAATTGTCAAATTTTAATTCATTGATTTAAATAGTCAATGAATAAATTTTATGATATGAAATGAGGAAATAAATATGTTAAACAAAGACAAAAACATAACTACTCTAATTAACCATCTTAAAGCCTCTGGTTTTGTTTTTCAAGGAAGTGAAATTTATGGCGGATTAGCAAATACATGAGACTATGGTCCGTTGGGAGCTACATTAAAAGATAATATTGAAGTAGTATGAAAACAATATTTTGTTCAAAGCGAAAAAAATAATTATTTATTAGATTCAAAGATTTTGATGAATCCGCAGGTTTGAGTAACTTCGGGCCATGTTGTCAATTTTAATGATCCCTTAATTGAAAATAAAGTAAATGGTAAAAGATATAGAGCCGATAAATTAATTGAAGAATTTAATCCTAATATAGTTGCTGAAACATTGAGTTTCGACGAAATGAAAGAATTTTTAGTTAAAAACGTTACCAAATATGAAGGCGATAAATGCGAATGAAGCGACATCAGAAAATTTAATTTGATGTTCGAAACAAAACAAGGTGTTACAGAAGAAACAAAAAGCAAGATTTATCTTCGTCCCGAAACTACTCAAGGTATTATGGTTAATTTTAAGAATGTCCAACGTTCAATGAGAGCAAAAATGCCAATGGGAATTGGTCAAGTTGGTAAAAGTTTCAGAAATGAGGTTACACCAGGTAATTTCATTTTCCGTACTAGAGAATTTGAACAAATGGAATTAGAAGTTTTTTGTCACCCCTCACAAGCTGACGAGATTTTTGATTATTACATCAATAAATCGATTAAATTTATTAGAAAATTAGGATTAAGTGAGCAAAATACAAGATTAAGAGCTCATGACCCTAAAGAATTGTCACATTATTCATCAGCAACCAGCGATATTGAATATTTATTTCCATTTGGTTGAGGTGAGTTATTAGGTATTGCTAACCGTACAAATTATGACTTAACCGCCCACCAAAATGCTACTGGCGAAAGTTTGGAATATTTAGAACCAACCACTAATGAAAAATATATCCCCTACGTAATTGAACCATCTATGGGTCTAGATAGACTTATGTTTGCAATTTTAATTGAAGCATATGACGAAGAAGATTTGGAAAACGAAAAAAGAATTGTTATGCATTTTTCTAAAGAACTAGCTCCATACAAAGTTGCTGTTTTGCCGTTAGTTAAAAAATTGAATGATAAGGCAACTGAAATTTACGAACTGCTTCTAGAAAAAGGCATTAGTGTTGTTTACGATGAAACTGCTTCTATAGGTAAAAGATACCGTAGACAAGACGCAATTGGCACACCAAAATGTGTAACTATTGATTTCGATACTTTAGAAGATGAATCTGTTACTATTCGCGACAGAGACACCATGGAGCAAAAAAGAGTAAAAATTAGCGAATTAATTAATCACATTTAAATATGAATACAAATTTTAAGCAATTACAAGACGAAATATTATCACGCTACGACATTGTTGAGGTAATAAATAAATATATTGCTTTGTCTAAATCAGGTCAAAGTTTTGTTTGTTTATGCCCTTTCCATGATGATTCTAACCCTTCGATGCATGTTAGTGAAACTAAACAATTGTTTAAATGTTTTGTTTGTGGCATTGGCGGAAATTTGATTTCATTTTTGATGAAATTTAAAAAACTTACTTATCCCGATACCTTGAAACTGCTAGCCGATGAAGCAAGCATTAATTATGATTCACATATTTTTTATCAAAAACCCTCGAAATATTCACAATCTGATTTAGAAGTTTTAGATCTTTTAGATAAGGTCAATTCATTCTTTAAGCTGGAATTTACTAGACTTAAAAATACTACATTAAACAGTTTTTATAACTCAAGGGATTTATCAAACGATCTTTTAAGGAATTTTGATATTGGTTTTGCTTCTAAAGAAAACTTTTTGGAATTCTTTGCTGGCGAAATCAAACAAAATCCAACATTATTTGCTAAAGCAGGTTTAATTAATCCAGAATCATTGCAACCATCATTTAACAATCGCGTTACGTTTGGTATCAGAAATGATGATGGAAAAATTGTTGGATTTAGTGCCCGTACTTTAGACAAAGACGTTAAACCAAAATATATAAACAGTGTTGAGTCTCATTTATTTCAAAAATCTGAACTTCTTTACAATTTCTATAAAGCTAAAGATTTTCTTGAAACAAAAGAATTAATAATTACAGAAGGTTTCTTCGATGTAATCGCTCTACATAAAGCAGGCATTATTAATGCGGTTGCTTTGATGGGTACAGCTTTAACTCACAAGCACTTCAAATTATTGAATAATAAAACTATAATTATGTTTTTAGATGGCGATAATGCCGGACAACACGCAACCCTAAAATCATTATCTTATTTACTATCTAAAAATATTCACGCGAAAGTAGTTAAAAACAAAACCAGACTCGATCCTGATGAAATACTCAAAAAATATGGTTCCGAATATTTAAATAACCTTATCAATGATTCAGTAGATTCGTTAGATTATATTTATGAAAATGGTAAAAATCAATTTTTATTAATCGCCGGTGGTGATAATAGACTTAATAATATTCAAAATTTTGTATCTTATTTTTCGAAATATATTGAATATTCAGAGTCAAACGTAAGAGATTTCTATTCTGAAAAAATTTACAATGACTTTAAATATAAAATTATTTTCAAAGGTAATTTGCAGGAATCTAATGAATATTCAATACCTGGTGATTCTTATTTAAATAATTCGCAAATAGATACAGCAACATTCATGAATATGTACCAAGTTCCTGATTATGTACCGGATTTGCCTGAGGACCCATATGATATTAATCTAATTCCTCACAATGGAATTTCATCACCTGTTAACATTGTTAAAAAACACAAATTACCCACATTAAGCTGGATTGATAGACTATTTTATTTAATTCTTGATTTCCCTGACCTAATTAAGTTTTATTTAGAAAAAAATAAAGAAGATCAGATGAATTTCAATGTTTTTGATGACTATAAAGAGCAAATACAAAACATTCTAGAAAATGGTGAATTAACTCAATCTAATAAAAAATGAATTGAAGAAATGATAACTAATAACGGAGAATTAAAATCTGAATTTGAAGCAGTAAAACAAGATTTCAAAAATTATCTCGGAGATAAAGAAAAGTTATCAATGAATTTTGAAATGATTTACGAAAACGCATTAAAAGAAAACGATGATAAATATATTGCGTTCGTACAAGACCCCAAAACCAGTAGGCTTATTGCCTCAAACCCAGCAATGTTTGAGCAAATGACTCAAAACATGCTAAGAATAAATAGGAGGAAAAAATAATGGCGACAATGAACAAAGAACTGGAAGCAGTAATTAAATTAGTGCAAAAGCATGCCAAAAAACAAAATCGCGAAAAGTTATCTCAAGCTGATATTTTTGAATATTTAGACCAAATCAAAGTAGAGATACCTGACGAACAAATGGACGAAATGTTAGAAAATCTTCATGAAATGAATCTAATTTCAGATGAAGTTGATGAGGGAGATGATTTAGAAGTTGGAGAATCAGACATCACCGATGAAATGGAAGATATCACTGATGAAGAAGTGGAAGAAATAGTCAACGAAGAAGACACATTTAAAAAGCGTATACTTGTTGAAGAAGAAGATTTTGGACATGATAATGAGCTTGATGGAGCAATCGATATTGATGAATTTGATGATGAATACACTCAAGAATTCACTTACGATGACGATTATGAATACTCCGATGATTCTAGCTATGCTGAAGAGGAAGAAGAAGAGATAGTCGAAAAGAAAAATCGTAAAAATGCCAAAAAAGACGCCAGAAAAAAATCTAAAGACATAACTGACGACGATTTAGAAATCGAAACTTTCGAAGATGAAGAAATTGATTTATCTAAAGAGGAAGATAATATTTCTGCTCATGATTTGCGTAATAAACTAACCGAAACGAATGATATTGTTAAATGATACATGCGTTGAATCGGTAAATACGGGAAATTGTTGAACAAAGAGGAAGAGGAGGCTCTTGCTCGTGAAATGGAAAAAGGTGGATTTAAAGGCAAACGTGCACGCGATAAACTAATTAAGCGTAATTTACGTCTTGTTATTAATAATGCTAAAAAATACAAAAACCGTGGATTAAGCTTTATTGACCTTATTTCGGAAGGCAACTCCGGAATAGTTAAAGCAGTGCAAAAATACAATGTTTCGAAGGGGTTCAAGTTTTCAACATATGCAACTTGATGAATTCGTCAAGCTATTACACGCGCTGTTGCTGATCAGGCACGTACTATTCGGGTGCCGGTTCACATGGTTGAAACAATTAACAAAATAACCAAAATTGAACGTGAACTACACCAAGAAAACGGAACGGAACCAACCGATGAAGAAATAGCAGAAAAATTTGGTAATGGATATACAGCTGAAAAAGTTAGATATATTCGTAAAATAAACATTGATCCTATTTCATTGGATAAACAAATCGGAAAAGAAAATGATTCAGCATTTTCAGACTTCGTAAAAGATGAAAGTGTTGTTAGTCCTACTGATTTTGCTTCACAAGAAGAATTAGTCGATGTTTTAAATGAAATTTTAACAGATACCCTTGACCGCGACGAATACGTTTTAATTTGTAAACGATATGGTGTTGGGGCTGATGAAAATGGCGAAAAATATCAAATAACACCTCTTGAAGAATTAGCAAAAGAACGTGGTGTTTCTAAAGAACGTATTCGCCAAATTGAAAATAAAATTTTACGTAAACTAAAGAATTCAACTCGTAAAGGCAGACATTTGAAGGATTTCTTTAAATAATGCAATTAAGAAAAATTACTCAATATTTACTTAATAACTACCCATTGGAAGCAGCGGAAATTTGAGATCCATCAGGATTTAGCGTTAAGTTTAATTTAAGTGAAAAAATAACTGGCGTTGTTGTCGCAATTGATTTAACAACCGCAGTTTTAAATAAAGCTTTAGAAACTAATTCGAATTTAATTCTAGTTCACCACCCATTTAAATTTATGCCGACATGAAATGAAGAATTTTTGGCAGCGCCCTATAAAAAGTCAATGCTTGAAATTATAAAAAAACATCGTATAAATGTACTCGCCTTTCACACTAATTATGATAATAATGTGTTGGGTACATCACATCAAATAGGTTTTAGATTAGGTTTTAATGACCATATTGACTATCACGAAACATATCCATGTGTTCTTAATGCAGATTTATCTATTAATGAACTTACTAATAGATTAAAGAACAATTTGAAATTATTTAATTTCAGAACTAACGTGTCAGATTTAAACAAAAAATACAAAAAAATTGCTATTTTATCTGGTTCGGGCCCAGCTGTGCTAGCTCATGAATTAAATAATAAAGGAATAGATTTAATATTAGTTAGTGATATTAAATGAAATGAATGAATATTATATAAAGAACATAATATAGATATTTTGGAATTATCACACTTAGATGAACAAGTCTTTGTAAGCGATATAACACAACAATTACAACAAAAATTTACAACCATAAAAGTTACGCCAATTTATATTAGCGAACCTTACAAAAATATTTAGGAGAAAAGAATGGATTTCACAAATATATTTGAAATGCAAAAAACATTAGACGATGCAATTAGCTCTCGTGAAGATCTTGGAAATGTTCAACCAGAGGAATGAGAAGCTAAATGACTGTTAGCAGTTTTAGTTGAATTTGCAGAATTTGCTAATGAAGTTCAATGTTTTAAATATTGAAAAAAACATAAAAACGTAAATAAGGAAGCCGCTTTAGAAGAATTTGCAGACGTGTTACATTTTCTAGGATCGTATGCATATAAATTGAATGTAAATCCTATTATTCAACCTAAACTTGTTTCAAAATTTCCTACAGATCAAATCCTAGAAATATTTAAAATTGCTAGCGATGCTAAAGGTAAAGTAAACGCAGATATAATCAGTGAATTGTTAAGTTTATCACTTGGATGTGCGAAATTGCTTGACTATACCGACGAAGAAATTTTTAAATGATATGAAGTTAAAAACAAGAAAAATTTCGACCGTATCAAAAATCATTATTAAAATCATTCATTAGCCTTATTACTTAATTAAACATCAAGTGCTATACTAAAACACTTGATGTTTTTATATGTTTTACTGACACATACGATAATAACTTTATATAAACTAGATAAAAGCAGTAATCTTGATTTTGCAAAATTATGTCTAACTGAAATCTAAATTGTAATTTGGTATATAAAATAGAACAAGATTTTATAGACATTTTATTGTTTTAACATTTGTATATTAATGTTCAGATAAACAAATTCAAAGAATTTTTCCATTTCATCTATTTTAATTTGTTTCTTATTTTTGTTTCTATCAAGATAAGAAACAAATTCATTGAACGATTTGTCAAACACTTGATTTATATCATCTAAAAAATTAAAAATAGTTCTGTACTCTTTATTGATTTGGTCTAATTTATTTTTATCATGTATGATTTCGTCCAATTCTTTTTGTTGAATATGTTCAAAAACCATTTTTATTGTACTAAGAATGTTTTTAAAAGTTTTAGTAATCCATTCGGCAATTTTTTTGTTTATTTCAATTACTTCTTCTTGTTGATTTAGAGATGAGATTTTTTGAAAGTCGTCACTTAAGTCTTTTAATTTATCTTGTATTTCTTGGGAACCGATATTATTCAGTTGTTGCAAATCTCCAATTTTATGTAACGTTGTTTTAATTAAAATTTGTATAAATTGTTGCACACTATCAAGGTTAATTAAAGTTTCAAAATCCTTCATAATCTTGGATAAATACTTATTATCTTTCGCAAGGTTAGCAAAATCCTCTATTGCGTCTATAACAACCTGCTTTATCCCATTAAAAATTTTTTCGTTTTTTAATATTTTTTTATCTATTAATGCGATTTTAGCAAGAAATAAATTTGCCAATTGTTCTTCTTTTGAAAAAAGTGTTTCAAAATATTTTCCGTCCGCATTTAATCTTCTAACATCATCTTCGGTAAAATTGTCAATTAAAGATTCGACCGCTCCGTCCAATAATTGTTCAATACTTTTCCTAGTTTTTTTATCTACAATAGAATTATTTGCGAATTTCCCCCTTGGATTTGTGCTGCAAGACGCAGATAATAATGTTACACTAGGAGTAATAATGGATGCAACTCCTGAAATAATATATAACTTTGGTTTCATCTCATTCCTTTCACATAACATAATTATGATTTGTTTTTAATAACATTTTAATTATAACCAAACATATAATTCAGAATATACGTTAATTTTAGATTTTGTTATCATTAATTATTCCATCACGAATATTTAATATATACAGATTTTTTTGTTATTAATGGTTCAACATTATTTTGTAAGTTGTTATTGTATTTCTCTAAAATAGTCATTATGAAATTTTGTTTTAAATCATAATTTTTTGTAGTAATTTCGTATTTACTTAATTCAAATCCTAAAACAAAAAATTGTGTCATTTGTTCTGTCAAACAATGCAAGTTTTATAAGTATGTTTGGCTAATTATACAACAAATAACAATACTAAATATTTTAATTAATAGGAACCTAAGGTGACAGCAAAACTTTATCTCTTAAAATGCTGTTTTCTTTATTTTTACGTATTTTTATATTGATAGATCTTCTTTAAATTTTCTAGAATAAATTTAAAATTTACTAATCAATTACTGGTGGTGTTTTTTTACGAATATACTCATTTTTGAATGAAAAAAGAAATATAGCATTTTAATTCAATGCTATATTAATATTTTCGATTATTTTGGGGTAATATAGTGATTGTTTTAATCTTGTTATTTTTTTTGTTTATTGTGTTTAATTCCATAACAACAGCATTAAATTGACAACAATTTTTTGAAACTTGGAATTTACTAAATGCACCATAACGCATATGTTGATATACTTCTTCAAAATTAGCGCCAATTGCACAATTATATGGACCAACCATACCAGCATCTGTTATAAAACAAGTTCCTTTTTCTAAAACTCTTGCATCATTTGTTTGTACATGAGTATGGGTTCCACATAATGCATCAACTTTACCATCCAAATAGAGACCTAACACTGCTTTTTCACTGGTTGTTTCACCATGAAAATCAATGAAGTGAAAATCTGTTTTTTCGCCGTATTGAATGACATTATCAATAGCATCGAAAAAATTGTCTGCGAATTCGTGTTTTCAAGGATTTAATAATTTGTTGAATGTAATACCCATCAAAGAGGTTACTCTTAAATTTGTATCGTTTTTTAATTTAATAATTGTAGTTCCGTGTCCAGCATAAGAGTTAGGAATATTTAGTGGTCTAACAACATCATTATTATTAATGATTTCAAAAATTCCATCTTGAGCTCAAACGTGATTTCCGAGCGTGCATACATCTACGCCACAACGCTTTAGTTGTTCATAATCGCTTTTAACAAATCCCTTGCGATTAGTTACGTTTTCACATTGCGCAACGATAACATCAATTTTATATTTTTCTTTTATGTATTCTATATGTTTCGCTACTGTGTCGATACCGGGTTGTCCGAATATATCTCCAATGAACAATAAATTAATTTTTTTATTTGGCATTGATACCTTCTTATCTACTAGAATAAATATTATCACATTTGGCAAAGAAATCTTTGTGAGTTACGATTCAATATACTCATTCAGCAAAAAAACTTTACTAGTATGCTATACTTATACTGCTTAATATCTATGAAAGGCACAAAAATGAAAGATCAAACACTTAAAACTATAACCAAAGTTTTTTTAATAATCAGTATAATATTTGGATTCTGATTAATTTTTCCACTTGTGCTAGGAATTCTTGCTCTTAAGAAACTTGACTCAAATGATAGTGATGAAATTTTAGTGTGGGGTATAATTAGCTTATTATTTGTCAACTTGATTTCAGGCATCTTAATGATTGTTGATAGTTTGTCTAAGAAATAATTAATAATTTATAAACAAATATTTTTAAAAAAAGCGCGGAACTTACTTATTCTGCGCTTTTTTCTAAACATAATTTTTCTATTTGTTCTTTCAGTTCTTTATTTAGTTTCAACAATTCTTTTAAAGTTTTTTTTCCTTGACATAAATTTTCATTTTTATATGAATATCAGGACCCTTTCTTCGTTATGATGTTTTTTATTGAGGCTAATTCAATCAATTCGCCAAGTGAATCTATTCCTTGGCCAAATACTATTTCAGTCTGTAATGATTTAAAAGGTGGGGCTAGTTTATTTTTAACGACCTTAATTCTAACATCGTTACCGATTACATCTTTTCCGTCAATAATAGATGAAATTCTCCGAACCTCTAATCTTATGGAAGCATAAAATTTCAAAGCTCTACCACCTGTTGTTGTCTCAGGATTGCCAAACATTACTCCGATTTTTTCTCTAATTTGATTAACAAAAATAATAGTAGTATTTGTTTTATTTAATGTTGCGGTAATTTTTCTTAAAGCCTTAGACATTAATCTTGCATGTGCGCCAATTTGTTGTTCACTCATTTCTCCATTTAATTCGGCTTCTGGGACCAACGCAGCTACTGAGTCAACAATAATTAGGTCAATAGCTCCGCTCTTGGCTAAATAGTCCACAATTTGCATTGCTTGTTCACCACTATCGGGCTGAGATAATATAACTTTAGAGAAATCAATACCTAAATTTTTAGCATAACTCGGATCAATTGAGTGTTCAGCATCGATAAATGCTGCAACACCTCCCATTTTTTGTACTTCGGCAATCGCGTGTAAACACATAGTTGTTTTACCACCGCTTTCTGGTCCGAATATCTCAACTATTCTTCCTTGAGGATATCCTCCTATACCGAGCGCTTCATTTAATAAATAAGAGCCAGTTGGTATGATTTTTACAGGTGTATTTATAACTTCATTATCAAAAAACGTTATAGCTTCATCACCAAATTTTTTAGTTATTTCTGATATTGCTTTTTGAACGGCTTCATTTGTTTTGATTGTGTCTTTCATTTTTTTCCTTTCAGTGTTTATAACTGCAAAACAGCAAATTTTAAACCTAAAAAACTTTTTTAATATTTTAAATTGATTTTTAATATTTTAATCTTTTTTTGAAACGATAATTTCTTTAAATTTTAAAATTCATTTATTTTTTCTTATTAGAATCACTGAAATTATTGATTTAACTACTATAATTATAAAAAAATGTGGAAATATTTCATTTTTTTATATATAAACTCATATATGAGTTAACTATTAGTCGGTATATAGTTATTTTTTATCTGATACTGACATAAAAAATTTACTAATTCATTCATATTTCAATTGAATTCGTAAAAATCTTTAAATTTTTTCAGTTTTTATTTATTTTTTTAAATATGAAAGAACCGAAAAATCAAAAAAAGAATCTTTTTTTAATCATAAAAGACAGATTTATTGATGAAAAAAATGTATTTTTTGTAATATGTAAAATCCAAAGTAAATGGAATATAATTAGAAAATAAATAAAATTAATAATCTTATCTATTATTCTATTATCTAGATTTTTTTAGAACTAGAACTAGAAATAGATAGGATAGATTGGAAGGATTTTATGAATCAAACATCAGAAAATGTCATTTCGCAAATAAAAGACAAAAAGAATGTTGCGCTCAAAGTAACTACAATTATTTTTACAATTATATTTATTGTAGTTATAGCGTTAGCGATAGCGTATATAGCAGATTTTTTAATATATCAAGGGTCACACAAAGATGGTTTATTATGAACAGTAAATCAGCGTGCCCACGGATTATTTAATCTGTTTAATAAATAACAAAAGGAGATTTTATGTCAGAAAACAAAAAGAAAAACAAAAGAAAAGCTTTAGCAACGTGATTGATAGCTGGAATCCCAGCTTTGGCGTTAGGCATTACTGTGCCTTTGTTGCATTCAAAAGCCGACTTATACGTTAAAGATATCCAAACGGTCGCTTATACACAATTAAATGATGTCACTAAAAATGCCGAGAGTTTATTGAAGACAGATAGTGTTGAGAGTTGAAGTCAAGAATCAAAAGAAAAATTAAGAATTGCAGTTAATTCTTCAAAGCAATTGATAGCAAATAGAGTCAAGGATCAAACTAATGATTCGAGATCTGCTATCATAAATATGCTTGATAGCAGAAATAGTCTTCAATCCTTAATTCCAACATTGAAACTAACCGAAGCAAAGACAGATCAGGAAATTAAACAAGCAATAAAAGAATTTAGTTTATTAATTAAATCGCCTGATTTGTTGAACGATTTTAACAACGCGGTAAAAAAATTGACTAAAAATAAAAATAATCAAGAGTTTATTAAAGAATTCGCACGAATTTACAAATTACAAAATAAGATTGTTTTTGATTTGGAATTAAAAACAAATGTTTTTGTATTAGATATAATTGCAAATAACGACAACCTTCATTTAGCTAAAAAAGTTGATAAGGTTACCAAAACAATTGATTTTATTAACACCCGTTTGGCACAAAATGTAATTTCAAGAGATAATGTTGAAACTCTTAGTCAATTATTTGATATGCAAAGCGCAAAACTATATGATGCTGAAACCATAAATAATCAACAACAAGTTGATAGGATTTTAAGTCAAATAATTGAAGCTAAAAAACAGGTTTCAGCCTTCGATCTTGAGCTATCAACTAAAGATAAAATCTACGCAGAGTTAGATATGGTCGAATTGTTTGTCCAAAAAAACAAAGGACATTTAAACTTCAATGTGGTTAATTTAAGTGATGATACACATGTTGAAATGGGACAAATTTTAAGCGATTATGTTTCTTCGATAACAAACAGAACTGCTACTTACTTTTTATCAGGTGAAGAACTTAAGGGCTATATTGAAGAGGTGATTAATGAAGGTAAAAAAATATTAGATAAAATTGAACCTCAATTTAAATTGGCACTTGAAACTTCATTAAAAGCGGCACAAAAATTCATTGACGGACAAGACCGCACCGATTCTCATAAAGCAATCTCGATATTAGCAAAACAAATTAATTCAATTAGAATTGCAAACAGAGTATTATTGGACGCTAAAAAGACAATTAAACATAACCTAAGTGATGATGAAGAATTATCTAACCAATTAAATGCCGATGTAGACCAATTAGTTTACAATGATTTCTTTAAGTATGTAAGTCAACTAAATGACATAATCGCCATAGTTGAGACAACTAAGGAAATCAAAGATTTTTATCAACAAAAATATACTGAATTAAATCAACAAATTGAATTCTCGACCGGTAGTGATCTTTCTCGCGTTTCAATTGTGAAAGATTCAAATAAAATAAATGTTTTAACCGAAACTAACAAGAAATTACTTTCAGTTGATTTTAAAACTGCAAATTTAAACACTATTGCTGACAACTATGAAAAAGCAGTTGAAGTCGAAAGAATCATCAACAAAGAAGAATTATCTATTTTACTATCTCAAATCCAAGAACAAATTGATAAAGACACCATTTCTCCTGAACTTAAAAAATTATGGTCACAGGAAAAACCGCTTTTTGAAAAACTGGTTAAAGTAAATTCAACTGCCATGCGTGGTGAAATGGCAGCCTTCACATCAGAACAAATAGGTCCTAATAATTTAAATATTATTGATGGTGGATTAGTTAAGTTTGCTTTAGATTTACGCGATAAATCAATTATTTCTAATGAAGCTAATGTTGTTATCAACAAAACGAAAGAAACATTGGCAAAAATTAATGAATCTTGAAATCAACAAGGTTCTCCTGTTGAGAAACAATTGAGCGAACATGTAATTAAAATCGCTAACGAAATTGAGTTATTACAAACTAATGATAAATTAACTTTCGAACAAAAACAACAACGTATTAATGAATTGAGCGAATTACAAGATGTCTATGCGCAAAAAATTACTGAAGCAAAAGACCTTGAAAAAACTCGTGATGAAGCTTCAAACATTTTGGAAGTTGTTAAAGATAATGACAACGTTAAAATATATCTTGCTGAAGAATTGAAAAAACTTTCTACTTTAAAACAACAAGCCGACCAAGCACTTAACGATCCCACGCAGCACAATTTACCTGAAATCCAAGAAAAACTTAAAAAAGCAGTGGAAGATTTCAGCATAAAACGTAGTAATCTTGAAGCGCAAAATGCCTCGGGTGTTATTTCAAAATTACTTGATGATACATTCGCCAAAAACCGGAAACCTGGTGAAGAATTTACACCCGCTGAAGCTAAAATGCGCGATGCTTTGAATAAACTAATTGAAAAAGCCAAAGTTATTAATGATGATAGAACCCACTATGATTCAGAGTTAGATAAAAAAGACGCCCGTCAGGAATTGGCTAATCAAATGGATGTCCTTCGTGATGCTATTGAGGTAGTGTCTGAAATGGAATTAAGCTTACAAAAACTTATCATTGAGCATAAACAATCCCGCGACGTTGCTTTAAGCTTAAAGAGTGATGCAGAAAAAGATTCGTTATTTAAGACCGAACAAGCTAAGAAAGACATAAAAGCGATTGCTGATGAGTTGAGTTCATCTAATGAAGATATATCAGTTCAAATTGAAGAATTACAAGATATTATTAATAATGTAATGTTCAACCCTGATGAACACAATCGTGGTTGAATTAATATGAAAAATCGTGATATTGATGATTTAACTAACCAGATTAAACAAAATGTGGCCAAAGCAAAACTTAAAAAAGAACAATTAATTTTAAATAATCATAAAATTGCTTCTAGCGAGATTGGGCCTGACCAAATTACCAGTGATCCATATAGCATGTTGATTGAAGATATAAACATCTTTGAATCCGAGAAAAACAAAGCATTATTACAATTAGAAGAGGTAAATAACGAAATTAAATCTTTAAATACCGAAATCGCAGAAAAACAAGTTAAATTAGATCATTTATATCAAGAAAAATTAAATATTAAAGACGATAGACAAACTTACAATCAATCTCAAATTGTAACTGCTGAAGAAAAAATAGCTCAAAACAATAAACAAATTAAATTATTGAGCGATGAAATAAAAACATTGCAACAAAAGGTTGCTGACATATATCAAACATCTAGTTTATATGCTGATTCAGTAGCCGCTAAACTGGCCGACCAACAAAAACTCCTTGCCAAAATAAAAGAATGTGCTATCGAATTTTCAAAAATCAGTGAAACAGAATATCCAGAATTACGTACTAATTTTAAAGGCGTAATTAATAATAGTCGTGCCGTTATTTCGGATAAACCTAATAAAATAAATGATAAAATTCTTGCTCTTGAAGAAATGCTTGCTAAAATCGAAACATCTAAAGAAGCCAAAATAGAATTAGATAAATTAATACAAATTGAAAAAAATCAACACAATTCACCTGTAAATAATAAAAATAAGAGAGTTATTTTTGCAAAAATTGATAGTGAAATTAAAGAAAAAATAGCTGCCGAACAGGTTAAATTGGCTGATCCAAGTTCAACCAAAGCTGATTTAGAAGCAGTTAAAGGCAGGGTTAAACTTTATGTAGATCAATATTCTGTTGCTAAACTTAAAATTGTTGCTGATTTTAATAATATTAAAAACAGTGTAGCCGGTTCATTAAAATCATTACTAAATAAAGAGAAAGAACAAAAATTTGATACTTTAGTTGAGGATGAAAGCGCAACTATTAATAATGGTTCTCAAATTCAGAGATTGAAAGCTAAATTTGATGCTCTTATCAGTACAAAATCACCTGATGAAGGTGGGCCCAGCGCTCATGACAGAGCAATTATGGAAGATTTTGAAAATATTAGAAAACAGTTTGATATCTGCTTCCAAAAAGACTCATTTAAAAACGAAAAAGCATTATTAGAAGCAAAAGTAAATATTCTACAAAATGCAATTAAATCTGATCCTGCTTTAATTATTATAAATGGTCAAAACCCAGAATCTTTGATTGAAAAAATTAATACTATAATTAACTCTATTGACAATGTTGTTAATGGTGTTAATAAACCTGAAGAAGTTATTGAGCAAAAGAGAAGAATTGAGTCAATGAAACTTCTGCTAGATGAACAAAAAACAGTTGTGTATAGAATTAAGAAAGTTGCTGACCAGCAAGATAAGAGAACAGTTCTTGAAAAAGCCCTTATTGAATCGGTGCCATCCGAATCAGCCTTGGTGACAGATATTGATAATGCAACAATTGCATTACATAATCAATATATGGACTCAACATCATTTGAGGAATTGAAAGCAAACGAAAGCGAGCGTATAGACGCTGTAAAAACAGAGTTTGAAAATAAATATAAATCTAATCAACATGATGCTGAATCTCTAGAAGCAATCACCGGTGCTCAAGGACTAATAAAAAAATATCAAGAGGAATTAAAAAATGTCCCTAATACAGGCAACAAAGACAAAGACAATGCATCTATTTTAGAAATTGATAGTAAAATTGCAATTATAAGAAATAACATTGATAATATTTTAGATCTTGCCGAAGTGGTTAGATCGGTCGAAGAAGAAGTTAAATCTATCAATGAAACAACTGGCCCTGTAATTGATGTGGTTAACTCAATCAAACAAGAACTTGAAAAAGAATTTCTACAAGCTCGTGAAGCGTATAAAGACCCATCACAATTTAGTAAATTAACTAATATTAAGCAAACTATTAAAGCCACTTTAAGAAAATTAAATAAGACTGATTCATTAAATAAAAATATGATGCAGTTAAAAACCTTAGTTCAAGGCGCAACATATAAACTAGGTCTAAATGGAGAACAAGATCTCGAATTAAAACAAACCAAAACCAGAAGTTATTATGAAAAGCTTGAACAATTTGCAAAAGACCCACTAATTAACTCGGATACCACAAAAATTCAGTCACTTGATAGTGTTGTAGTTAAATTTAAGGAATTAGTAGAAAAACAATTAAAATTACTTGAAGAATATAATAAAGAAGATTGATTATTCAACAATCAAGTTTATGGTTATAAAATTGATAAATTGAATCTTGGACAGTCTGTTTTAGATTCAGTTGTGTCAGTGCCTGAAGATACTTTTGACTCAACTGCTTTATCAAACGATATAACAATTAAATTTAAAACATTACCAGAAAACTTCAAAAAAGCAAAAGAGCTTTACGAAGCACGTAAAGAGGCGTTTGAAGCATTGAAAAAAGCCTATGATGATGAAGGTACATACATTACAAATAATTATAAGAATGTTAGTTCTGCAACTTTCAGTGAATTAAATAATGATCGAAAAATATTCTATGTTGAGAAATTAGGCGAAATTTCTAATGTTAAATCGACTGATGATTTGGAAAAAATCAAAAAACTTAAAGATGAGGCTCTTACCGCACATTCACTATTTAGTAAATATGTTGAATTAGCTATTATTGTTGATGAAGCCAGAAAAGAAGTAACATCAGCAAAAGCTGAATCAAACCCTTCACAAGATTTAACGGAACTTTTGGATAAAATTACCAATGAAGTTGAAGAAATCAACAAAACTGGCGCAACAACTGTAAAAAATAATTTCTATTTTAAAGAAATTAACTCATTTAATGTACAAACAAAAACAAAACAAATTAAAACAGATACAGTTAAAATCCATTTATTGATTTCTCACTCAAAAAAATTAAATGAGCTTAAAGCAAATATAGACTTATCAGAAGACGAAAAAACTCCATTAAGTGCTATTTTGAATGCAATGATAGTCGAATTAAAATCCAAGGATAGTATTGATATTCAAGGCCTTAAAATTCTTGAAGAGAAATATTTAATCAAGGGCATCAACAGCTTTGATGTTAGTCTAAAAAATAGTATAAATCTTAGAAAAGCAATAGATGAAGTTAAATCATTTGTGCCAACGACAGTTGATGTTGATTATAGAAATACTGAAACTGATGCAATGAAAGCGCTATATACTGAACTGGATTCATTAATCGACTCTTCTACAACTAATTTAAATAATGTTTCACACAATGAAAATGATAAACTTGCTTCAATTTACTACTTGACAAATACTACCGAAGGAATCATTGCCAAATTAAAATCTCAAAAGCAAACCGAAACACGTTTACTAAAATCTGAAATTGATGATGTTAAGTCATATCTTACCGATTCATACAATCAAACTGAAACTCCGCTTATGACAGACTTCACAAACAAGGCTGTAAATGTTATTGACGACAATCCAACACTTGACACATTAGAAAACATTAAAACTACCCAAAATAATCTTGTCTCTGCAAAAACAGTTTTAGAAACCCAAAAACAAGCAATTATAAAATACGAAAAAAATCGTTTAACATTGGCAGTAGAAAGATTGCAAGCTTATGTAAACCTATTAACAGGTAAAAGTGTATCTGCTAAAGGACAAACCGAAACATTAAATTCTGCCGAAGCTCAAAAACTAGCCGTCTCATTAGGTCTTGATAAATTGTTGAATGATTATCAAAATAATGTAGTCGAAGCTATGAATGTTTTATCAAGCGTCGATAATAACTTTAAAACATATAGTAAATCATTGAAAAAATCATTTAATACTCTTGATAAAAACTACACAACAGTAAAAGATTTAAGTAGAAAATCAGCTGAATTATTGAAAAATCAAATTGATTCATTTAATGCTCAGTTGCAACCTTCTATAATTCAGAACACTAAAACATTACGCGATTATATTGATATTCTTGATAAAAAGGTTAATAACAATAATGATAAACATAGTTCGTTAATGGCTGCTGTATCTAAAGTTGGTACATCAAAAGACCAAATCAATAGCGATTTAACTAAACTTGAAACAAAACAATTAACTATTAACTACAATCAAGACATAAATGAACAAGTTAAACAACCCATTCAGGATGAATTTGACCAATATTTTGAAATAACACGTGCAATTTTAAATACTTTAAAGGACATCGATTTATTAATATATGGATCAACCAATGAAATTAAGAACGCCAAAAATAACACAGATACTTTAATAGGTCTATATTCAGAATTTATTAAAGGTCGTGAACTAACTCATATGTTAGAACTTATTGCCGGTGCAAACAATAGAGAAAACAACAAAACTACTAACAAAGAATTTGCAAACCTTATTAATTCGTACAAAATTGATTATGATTCTTTACTAACTCAACAATCAATATCAAATGATTTATTAACCGATGCCCAACTAGCTCTTAATACCAAACAAAGTGCATTGACCAATATTTTCAAACCATCGGTCGCTCTTTATGGTTGAATGCATAACCCTTCGAATAAAAACTTCATGTTTGATTACATTAATGCTCAAAATTCTGAAAATATGAAAAATATTAAGCCTAAAAAGAATATTCTGCTTGAAGATTTTGTTGAAAAAATCAATAAAATTCAGAATCAAAATACTTCGTTAGAGGTTGATATCACTAAAAATCAAGAAGTTCTTGATTTGTTTAAGACATTTAATATCTTAAAAGGAGTTACTCCTTACAACTTAGATAACGTTAAGGTGTTTTTAACCAGAACTTCTACTTCTGATCCGTGACTGCCAGTATTTCTACAAACAGATACATCTATTAAGAAAACAAAAATTAACTTAAAAGTTGTTTACAATCAACCGCAAAACTCTACTAATTTTTTCAATGATGTTACTTCAATGAGTTTGACGTTTAACGATATCTGAGTCACTTTTAACACGCAATCATTCATGAGGATTCAAAAAGATAATTTAGGTTCTGAAGATAAAGGACGTGCAGAAAACAATAATCATCAAAGAAACACGATTATTTTCGAAGCCTCGAGAGCCGGTTGAAATAATAAAACCATGAATACAAACATCATGGCTGCTGTCAATAAAGGTGCTGGTAAATATTTAACTAAAAATAATATGTCATTCTTTACTGAAGATGTAACGTTTGATGATGAACATTGAGATGATGCAATGTTTGATAGATTATCTAAACATTCGAACCCGAACCATCTGAAGGTGGAGGATATTGAAAAGGTAGATAGAAATATAGATATTTCTAATAGTACTGAAAACATGAAATTTAAGATTAGACTTAAAGATAGTGGCGTTGAAATGGGTGGAACCACATGAAAACACGCCTCATTATCAAATGGTAAAAAAATTATGTTTTGAATCCAATCTGGTTCAGATCTTGAATGAGTAGGAAACGGATACACTAACTGAATGCCATATGGTATCACCATCCCAGTTTATGAAGAGGGAACAGGCAGATATGGAGTTCTTCACGGTTGGGAAGAAACGGTAATTTACAACTCGTGAGAAGGTAATGACGCAAGTTATAAAAATAATTTTGAAATGTACTGAGAGGTATACCTACCGAAAGGTGATAAGGTCGATCTTGAAATTAAATACCCTGGCCGAGATGTTCAATTCTATGCCAATAAATTTGCTGAAAGATTTGCTGGTTTATTTACTGATAAAGGTAATCGGGCATCAAGATCCGGTTCATTTACCAGTTCCGATAAATTAGGTTGAAAATCAATGAACGAGCCTACTTCTATTAGAGGGATTGATAAATACGATTTCTTTTTAAGATTACATGAAGATAAAGGAGATGAATAATGACAAAGAAAAACGCAATAAATGGATTATTAATAACGGTTGGTTCACTAGCTGCGGCCGGTGCTACAACACTATCATTGCTTGAACAAAGAGCAAATTTTGATAGACAAAGTTACGTTGAAAAACAATTTGAAAATTCGATTAAATTATTTGACAAATATGTTGATTTAATTAATTTATCTCCTGAAGAAAAAGCAAATCTTGAGTCAGAAAGAGATAAAGCAAGACTAATTCTTTCAAATCCTGATACTTCAGTCCTAACAAAATATAAAGAAATCAATAGAATTAATGATTTACATAAAAAATACATTTTCAATTTCGCAAATAATGTTGCGAACCTAGATAAAATTTCTAAAGACAATTTAAAAACCCTAAATGTTTTATTATCAGATCAAGCTAACCGTTTAAGAGAAAAAGATTTGGTAAGCCAATTTGGTTCAAACGAACTTACAAACCTAAAAATTAGTTTGCATGATTTTGATAAAATTAGTAAATCGCAACGTGTCCAATGAGTTAAAAATTATCAAAACGAGTTAGATAAATTTTTAACAAAGCAAGACTCACTGATTAATGATTATTTAATACAAGATGGTAATACATTTGATGATAATATCGCAGAATTAAACAAATTATTGCCAACAAAAGCATTAAAAAATACCATCAGTCAAAATATATCGCAAATTGAACATGATGTATTAGCTAGAGAATTTAGAATCAATGACATCGAAATTAATAAAAGAATTATAGAAAACAAAATTATTGATGCTAAAGGTCAAATTAATACAAAATTCAATGAAGAATATGTAAAAATTACTGGTGAAATAACATCTCTTGTTAATGCTAATGTTGAAAGTGTTGGACAAACATTATTTGATAGTGCTATAACCAATAATAAAAATGAAGCTAATTCTGAGGTTATTAAAAAACTTATAAATTTAATAGATTTGGTTAAATCAAACAAATCTATTGAAGAAAATAGAGTACTTATTGAATCAATGATTCAAGTTATTGAAGATTCTGGACTTTTAAATACTTCACAAATTAATAGTCTTTTAATTAGGGAATCAATTAACAATTACTTCAAACTTTCTGATTACTACTTAAACAACACAAAACTTAAGTTAGAATCAAGTCAAAATAAAGACGATATCATCCAAGCAAATGAAGATATTAGAATTTATCATTCCGTGCTAAATAATTCATCGCTATCAAATACTGAAATTATCCAGAAACTGAAGGAACGTGTTTATTCTTATCAATACTTATCTAAATCAAAATTAAAAAATGTTTGAAACAGGATAATTACAGAGAAAAATATAGTTGCTTTAACCAACAATGAAAAACCAGATAGTTTTGATAAGGCGAAACTATTGAGTCAAGTATTGGGTTATACATCGCGTTTAAATTCAATACGTTATTTCAACGATAAACTTTCAAATTCATTGTTATATTTTGAACAAGAACATAATAAGAATGCTAAATGTGTCACTCAACAAGAAATATTAAAATTAAATAGAGAAATTGATGAAATTATTGAAAATAATACTGATTTAGCAAAAATCAAATCATTAGTTGATTCGAAATTAGAAGCAATGTCAACCTTAATTGAAACCAGAAAAGAATTAGATGAAATTAAGGATCAAATCAAAAATTCTATCCTAAACCTTAATGATTATCCTCAACAAGTCAAAGATAAATATCTAAGTAAATTAGTTGAGCAACAAGCGACAGATTTAATCAACCAAATTTCTGATGCAAATATTTTTGTAGATTTAGTCACTAATCAAATAGTTGCTAAAAAATATTCAATCAGAGAACAATTAAGATCGTTACAAAAAGTTGAACTATCTTATTTATATTCGAAAACTAATGCTGAAGTTAAGTTAATGAAATCATCATTACAATTATTAAATCAACTAACTAAGCAACAGGAACATGATTTAGAATCGCAACAAATTGATACAACTTTACTTGAAAAATTAATTAATGAATTAAATACTGAAACTCAAAAAATTGTTTCTGTGAAATTTAATCCGGTTGTTTCAACAGTTGTTTTAGATCAAATCAAGAAATATAAATTTCTGGTTAATGTTTTAGAAACAACTATTCTTCAGAATCAAACCGCTTATAATCGTTTGCAAGCTCAAATTTTTGCTGAAAGAACATTTAACCCAACTGCAGAAAATCCGCATGAGTATACCACTAACGAAAAGATTCAACTAGATAAATTACAATCTAATAAAGACTTGTTGCAAAAGCGTGCTCAAAACATTAACGATTTACTTGGTGCTCTGGATCGTTCACAAAACGGCCAAGGCAATTTAACTCATGACCAAAAAATGCAATTAGAAAATTCGAATAATTTTGCTAATGCTGAAAGTGGTCAATTGAAAATTTTAAATGATGTTGCAAATCAAATCGGCGATATTCAAAATTCAACAAGTATTATTAGGGATTTAAAAGACTCGCTAAAATCATTAGACAAAGTAGTTGATGAGATTAAAGCGGATGCTGACATTGTAGGACAATTTACTGAAGAATTTGAAAAAATTGATGTTATCAAAACACAAATTTCTAACGAACTTAAGCAAAATCCTGTCAATTTAGATAAAATCAACAAGCTCCAACATCAAGCTACAGAACTAATTAAAACTTTAAAAGAAAAACGTAACAATAACTCTGTTGAAGCTAAATTGAAGGCTATTACAGCAGATATTGATAAATATTATCCAGCTGAAGAAGGCAAACAAACTTCATCTGGTGAAAATGCTTTACGTAAACGTTTAGAAGATTTAATTAAGGAATCTAAACAAGAAAACTTAACAACAGAACAAAAGAAAAAAATTCTTGAAAAAGCTGAACTTCTTAAACAATCTATTGCTAAGGTTAAAGAAATTGAAGACAATTTGAAAACTTTTGAAGCTAATTCTGAAGAGTTTAATGCAAGTCCAGACAAACGTTCTGAAGTTCCTAAAGCAATTGCTGATTCTGAGTTGATCAAGAATAAAATGGATGGTATTTTTAAGGTTATTCAAGCCGGTGAAGAGATGCCAACTCTTGCAAGTATTGAAGATGCTGTTAAGAAAACATCTCAAATGAATGATGGTCTAGTTTTGGCATTTCGCAAGGATCAAATCAAAGCACGTAATGAATCTATTCAATCTAAAGCATATCCTATTACCGGACAAAGTGCCGACACATTGAAAAACCTTGTTAATAAAGCGATTAAGGATATAGATTCATACGCTCAAGAGAAAGACAAAGCCAAGTCAGATGCAACAGCTAAGGATGCCGTTGCTGTATTGACTGCTCAAAATAATTTAATTGAGCAAATTAAACGGGCAATAATTGAAAAAGAAAACATTCAAAGCGACCCTGCTTTAATACAAAGCGAGTCAGCCAAAGAGGCAAACAATTTAGGTGAAGTCATTAAAATAAACATGCCTGCTAAAGGCGATACTAGTGAAATGACCGCAGCCAAAATGAAAAAAATCACTGAAGCTATTGAAATCGCAAAAGCTAAACATGAATTGCGTAAAGTAATGGTTAACGAGTTAAACAAAGTATTATCTCCGGACCAAGAACAACGCACTCTGTTAGCTAGTGTAAAAACGGCTGTTAAAACAAACAAAACAACATATAATGACGTTATAGAAAATACGAGTTATACCCCCGAAGCTATTCTTCAAAAAGCGAAGGAACTGCATGATAAAGTGGTTTCTTTAAATGCTGAAAAAGAACAATTAATTGCTACATACAACAAGGAAAAGGCACGTATTGACTTGTTTGTTGCTGAACTTGATCAAAAATCATATCATGAACAGACCAAACCAGACCAATACACTAATTTTGATGATTATGAAAAAGCCCGTCAAAATTACGTAACTGATTGTGCTAATATTCTGACTTCAACAATTGATTCAATGCAACAAGCAGAAAAAGCAATGAGATTTGCTTACAATAAAGATCTCGTTCAAAATAGATTATTAAAATATTCTGCATTTGTTGAAAAAGAAATTGATAATACAACCAGCACTAAACCTACGGGAACTTCTAACGTGATGGATCACGTCGGTGCATTTAAAGACAAATTAAATAATGAAATTAATAAAAATATTGACGGCGCTACCGCAGATTTAATTATTCAAAATATTGATGCTATGGAAAACTTCAATAACCGTCAAAAAGATATTATTGATTTAATTCATGAATACGAAAATGACCCAGATATCGACACTCATAAAAAAGCTCTTGAAGATTTAAATGCTTTATTAGGAGCTCAGTATCAACCTTTAACCACAGAACAGCTTAATTTAAAAGACAAAACCTTATTAAGTGAACTAAAACGAATTAAAACTGAAGCGGGTTTGAAGAGCGAAAACAAAAAGCAAGCAAACATGCTATTGCAACACTTTAATAATTTCAGATCAATTCCTGAATTAAACAATAATTCAAATGAAATTAGAGTTAAAGTTAATGAAGTAATTACTCAAATTATGGGTAAACCTGTAGATTTAGGTAATTTGGTTGATAATTCATTAACTCAAAACTCAGCTAAAATTATTAATAGTATATTGGCTGAAAACTTAAAAGAAATCGCAAACAAAGATGCGTTAAATTTAATCAAAGACAGAATCGAAATCATTAATCAAAATAAAATTTACTATGATTCGTTAGGATTACAAGTAGGTTCAGCAGAAACATTAAGGCAAGCAAATGCTAACACTATTTCTGACATTGTAAAAAGTTATCTTACAAGTGATTTACAACCGCTTATTGACAAAGCGAGAATCCTGTTTAGTTCCGATACCAAAACTGATACTCAAAATTCAGTTGAACAAAAAGTTCAAGAAAATAGAGAAAAATTTATTGAAATAATTAAAGCAATTGAAATTGCAAAAAATAGAATTAAAGAAACTCTTGAAATAAGTGGTACTGTTGATGAGGCAAAAAATATTAACCAGTCTGTTGATTTCTTTGAAAAAGACGGCATTAGCGGCACACAAAATACAGAAAAATTACAAAACTGATTAAATTCGGTTGTCAGTGAAGCAAATAACAACATTGATGAAGATAGTAATGCCAAAGATGCTAGAATTTCACTCGTCAAAGAAAAATCTGTCAAGGCTCTAGAATTCATTAAAGTGCTAAATGAAGTATCTAAAATAATTCAAGAATGGAAAACCGAACGAAAAAGTGTTCCTAAATATAATGTAACTGTTGCTGACGAAAAAGCGTTAATCCAGAATCTTTGAGATATATTACCTAATGACAACGAAATTCTTTTACCTTCCCAAATTGAAGAAAGAATAACCAAAATTAAAAGTCAACTAACAAATCAAACCACACTAAGAAATAAACGTAAAGACACTTTAGACTCATTAAATGAGTTTAAAAACAGCTCTGATTACAACTCTGCAACAAAAACACATTATTTAGGTAGAGAAATTGATAAGAAAATTGAAACTCTACTGCATGATACAGAAAATGCCAAGGATAATTCTAAAATGAACGATGTAATTGTGATGGTAAATAACCTTAAATCGTTTATGCCTAAATTATTGGAATTAGCTACTAAATTAAAAGAAGTCAATGATTTTAATAACTCATTAGTTCCTCTTAATGACTCAATTTCTCAAGATAAGGATCAATTATCAAAAGCTATTGATTCAGGAACGTTATTATTTAGACAAGATATTCCAACCGATTCAACCATAGTCGCTAAACAAGATGAAATTGATAAAAATATTAAACTTTTAGATTTACACATGGTCCGTTTAGATGTTAACCAAGATAGTGCTAGAATTCAAAGTGAAATAGAAAATGACACTTTAATTACCAAAGAGGAAAAAGATGTAATTAATGCAAAAATTACCGAATTTAATAAAGAATTAAAAGCAATTCCTCTATCAGACACTACACCAGCTAAAAATTACTATGATTTAAGAGATAAATGATTATCTGGCGAAGGTAATGATTCAATTAAATATGTAATTAAAAACTCAAGAAAATTAACAACTAAATATCGTGAGGCTGAATCGTTATTAAGATTACAACGCAGCGGTTTAACAGAAAACGTAGATTCAAATAATGTGAAAAACGCATATGATTCATTAAGTGCTGTGGTCAACAATGCAAAAAATGCTAATAAAATAATACAAAATAACGAAGAATTCAAGGTATCCTTATTGTCTGAAATAGACCAAAAAATCAGTAAACTTGTTTCCTCTAAAATAGCTTCTGCTAAATCATTAAAAACTAAAACTAAACAATTATTAGATTCTTTAAAATTAGAATCCAACAATGCCAATAGTTCGTCACTTTTTGATAATTACGAACAAAATGCCGTTAATGTTTTAAACTATACAAAACCAGAAGATGCAACTCCTGAGGAAGTTATTGAATCAGTTAATAAATTAATTGAGCAAGCATTGGATGAATACAAACGTCAAATTAAAAATGCTTTTGATGTTCAGCACAATGAAATAAATAAATCATTAACTAACTTAACAAATTTTAGTGAATTCTTGATTGATTCATTGTGAGGACAAAAAACCAAAGATAACTTTAACGCTATAATTAAAACAAAAGATTTAATTAAACAATTTATTGATGATAATAATACTCTAGGAGCACGCATCAATTCATTCGTCAAAATTGACGCGCCTGCTGGTCAAGATACTTTTGTGACTGGCTACTTGAATAAAAACTTTGAATTAATAAATAACGCTAAAGATAAAATTGAAAAATTTATTAAACAATTAAGAATTGATTTTGACCAAATGATTAAAGATAAAACTGGTTTGATTGATTTATTAAATACTACATTCAAAGCGGGTTCAAAAGAAAAAGATGGTACAACCCTATTTGAAAAAGCAGGGTTAATTCAAACTCAAAAAGATTTCAATGAATTTAGTTCAGCTTTTGAAAAAAATAAAACCGAATATACTCAAATGATTGCTTCAACATCAGCAAATGATTTACAAAATTATGTTGATTCTATTAATTCATCTATCACTCAATTTGACCAAATGATTACAACATTTAAAAACGAAATATCAGGTTTACTTGCAAAACGTATAGATTTAAGCGAAATTTACAAATATCTGTTTAAATCAACTATAACTTGAGGCAATGAACCGAAATTGAGCAATTTAGAACAAGTTTATGGGCAAACCCTTGCTCTAATTACGTCTGAAGTAGGTAAAATTAGTAAAAATAATGACTCTGATAATTGAGTTAAGGAATTTAATACGACAACAACAAATAATGATGCTATTAAGAACATTTTTACTCAGTTACCAACATTATTAAATTGAGCGAATACTAATAGTAATTTATTCTTTGAAAATGTTATTGGTACTGTTGATCCCGATGAACAACAAAACCTTGTTAAACCATATTACCAAATAGTTGCTAAGCCATCGATAACACGTGAAGAATTTAAGACGAATTTTGAAAAAATTACAAATGGAATGGAAAATTCATCTCAAACAGAAATTGATATTACAAACAATGACCAATTCTTAAATATGTTTGATAAATTTAAATTTACTAAATTAGACGATGATTCTATTTATAATCCATTAAATATGAAGGTTTATATTGTTAAACAACCAGACATTAATTCGTTCCTTCAAGAAACGAAGAGTTCACAAGTTGCTAAAAGCATCAAGATTAAACTTAGATACAAATATCAACCTTCAAACCTTTCAATTTATAGCGAATTCAAAGGATTTGAAACAGATAGAACTGTGGAGATTTCCTTTACAACCAAAGATGAACTCAAACTTCTTGACGGCTCTGCAGATATATTCTTCAAAGATTACAACAAAAATAATTTGGGTTACAATAGTAAACAAGTTATTGCTAAAGCTGATGAACTCGGCTGGGAAGAAAACGATTTAAACTCAATTAGTGCTAAAACTCTCAATACATTTAAAAAATCGTTTGGAATTGTCGATGAAACTGATGAAGTAATTATTGATTATGCAAATCATAAAATTTATGATATAAAAGGTGGAAATGTTAGTGAGAGAACTGGGTTTATAAACTCTCAAGATTCTAAATTTGACTTTAAATTCTTATTCCCTGAATTCTACATTTACCAACAATTTAGTCAAATAAACGCTGATTCAAGTAAGCAAATGCTGAGAATTAGAGTTAAATACCATCAAATTTATATAGAAGCAGTTTTACCTTCAGTATTATTGATCGGTAATTCAAATATTGATCATAATACCAAAACTGTAACTGCCAAACAAAAAGGTAATTTCAAAATAATTCAAGATGAAAAAACAATGCCGGCCGCCACAACAGTATCGATGAGATTCGCGGTTGATTATGATGCTAATACTAAAAATATTTATCTATTTACCACTCGTTTTGAAACATGAATTGTGGCAAAACATAGACAATTAAATGACCCATCAATCAAACCGACAATTACATGGGAGCAAGATGGGAAAACTGCCTATAACTGATCTAATATTGATTTCAGTAAATGATTGGTTACTCATGGTAGTGTATGACAAACCGAGGGTAATAATAATAATTCATCTCCTTTGTATAACCTTAACAATACTGGAGCTGGTTGTGATAAAGGTAATAGAGATGATTTGGATATAGCGGTTGGGAATGATCAGATATGAACTAAAAACCCTCGTTCTGCAGAGTGTTATATATGATCTGAAGGTACAACACCCGAAACATTAAAAAATACTCGTGTTGTTGATAAGTTCCAGAAATTATCGACTGTTTATAACTCCGGTGTATTTAGATTTATGTTCAAGGACATAAAACCAACTAAATAATCTGTCATTTAAAGCAAGCAAAAAGCTTGCTTTTTTGTTATTTGTCCACAATATTAATTATTTCAGACAATCTCTTACCCATTATATATAGGTAATAAGTTTAAAAATATAATTATTATTTAACAACGCTTTTTGGTGTATCATATATCCGTTAAACACAAATTGATTTGTTCTAACATTAAAATCAAACTTTTTTTGTTAAACAGTGCTGGAATTATTAAATTATCAAAAACATTCAAAATCGTAATATTAATTAACAATTTCATATTTTTTGATAACAACGCTTTTTGGTGGTTCATAACAAGTGATAAGCCAATATAAAAACATGAAATATTTATTTACGAAATTCTAATTTTAATATAGAATATAAAAGCAACTATTACTGTGAAGCATAAGGTTGTTAAGTGGCCAATACGTTGTTGAGGACTACTTAAGTAATTTATGTGGAGTAACGTTCGCATATGAACAAAGGAGACAACATGAGCAAAATTAATATCAAGCTAAAAGCCTTCGAACATGAACAATTAGATTTTGCTGCGAAAAAAATCGTTGAAATCGCACAAAAAAATAATGTTAAGTTCTCAGGACCTGTAGCAGTGCCAACAAGAAGACACGTTGTTACAATTCTTAGATCGGTTCACATTAACAAAAAATCTCGTGAACAATTCGAAGCAAGAGTACACCAAAGACTTGTTACTCTAATCAACGCTGATGCTAAAACACTAGACCAAATTCGTAGATTCGAATTTCCAGCTGGTGTTCAAATTAGCGAAATTACACAAAAATAAAATAAAGCCAACTTGTATATCAAGCAATGGTCGTTAGTTTTCTAACGAGAAGGAGAAATTATGAAAGGAATCTTAGGACGTAAAATTGGTATGACCCAAATCTTTACTGAAGATGGACAAGCTGTTCCAGTTACAGTCATTGAAGTTAGACCAAATGTTGTGTCTAAAGTTTTAACTGCTGAAGTTAACGGGTATGTTGCAACCCAATTAGCAGTTGAGGATTTAAGAGCTTCAAGAATTAACAAACCTTTAGCAGGTCAATTCAAACAAGCAAATACAACACCTAAGCGCTACATTAAAGAAATTCGTGGCATGCAAGGCTATGAATTAGGACAAGAAGTTAAAGCTGATTTATTCACATCAGGACAACTTGTTGACGTTACCGGTACATCAAAAGGTAAAGGTTTTGCCGGAACCATTAAAAGATGAAACCAACACATCGGACCTAAATCACACGGTGGTGGTGGTGGTAGCCAACCAGTTAGACAAACTGGATCACTTGGTGATATCGCTGGAAACAAAGTTTTCAAAGGTATGACAATGCCTGGTCATTTAGGTGCTGTACAAACTACTGTACAAAACCTTGAAGTTGTTAAAGTTGACACTGTAAACAATATTTTATTGGTTAAAGGATCGATTCCCGGACCTAAAAAATCACTTGTTATCATCAAAGAAGCTGTTAAAGGTTTACCAAACCATAAACCAGTTGTTCTAGTTGATGTTGATGAAGTTATTAAGATGAATGAATTAGTTGAAAGAGCTAAAAAATTCGGTATTGAAGTTAAAGTTGGAATGCACTCAAGTGAATTGGAACCTCTAATTCTTGAAGCAGAAGCAGCTAAATTAGCAGAAGAAGCTGCTGCTAAAGAAGCAGAAGCAGCTAAAGAAGGAGAAAACTAATATGTCAGTTAACAAATTTTACTTATCTGAAAAATTCGGTAAAGACAATGTAATCTCGTTCAACCTTAAAAAAGAAGGTGCAGCCAGATCAAAAAACTTCAAAACATTTAAAGAAGCTCTAGAACAATTTCAAAAAGATGCTGATAAACTTGAAGGAGAATCAAGAGTTTGATTCCATAGAGGTGGACAATTTTCAGGTTCAACAACCTCAGCGAAAATTGTTAACATTATTGATGCTGTCGCAAGCAAAAATGTTAAAGATGAAAATGCAATTGAATTCATCAATGAAGAAAAACTAGTTGATGTTTCAGAAGCGAAAGAAAAAGCAACCAAAAAAGTTGAATCGACAGAACCAAAAGCTAAAGTTGCTAAAACAACAACTAAAGCTAAAACTTCTAAAGTAACTAAAGTTGATGAACAAGCGAAATTTGATTTCGACAATTCAAAATTACCTGCTGAAGTATTCAACTTAGAAAAAATTTATGAACAAGCAATTTTTGACACAATTATGTCAGAAAGAGCCTCAAGAAGACAAGGCACCCACTCAGTTAAATCACGTGCTGAAGTTAGAGGTGGTGGTAAAAAACCTTGAAGACAAAAAGGTACAGGACGTGCTCGTGCCGGTTCGACAAGATCACCAATATGAGTAGGTGGTGGACGTGCTTTTGGCCCTAGAACCGAAAGAAACTACAACCTAAAAGTTAATAAGAAAGCTAAAAAAGCTGCCTTCCTAAGTGCTTTAACATTATTGGCACAAGACAATGCAGTTATTGTTGATGATTTTAAATTAGCAAACATTTCAACTAAAGAAGCGGTTGCTAAATTAGACACATTAAAACTAACACACGTAAAACACGTTTTAGTTGTATCAAGTGATGAAACAGTTTACAAATCATTAGGTAATGTTGCCAATGTTGCGGTTATTAAACCTGCATCAGTTACTGTTGAAGCATTAATTTGAGCAGACGTATTAGTACTATCAAACGAAGGTCTAACTCATTTCGTAGAAAAAGGGAGAAAATAATTATGGAATTAACACAAATCATTCGTAAACCTATTCTTACAGAAAAAACTAACCTTCTACAAGCTCAAAATAAATACACTTTTGAAGTTGACTATCACGCAAATAAATACCAAATCAAACACGCTGTGGAATTTATTTTCCAAGTTAAAGTAACTGACGTTAATACAATCAAAGTTGATAAAAAAGCTAAGAGAGTAGGACGTTTTAATGGTTTTACTAACCGTTACAAAAAAGCTATTGTTACATTAGCGGCTGATGACAAAATTGTTTTCTACCCTAATGAATCAGAAGCACAAGACGAAGCTAAACAAGCTCAAAAAGCCGCTAAAGCACAAGAGGCTAAAGCAGCAGATAAAGCTAAAGAAGAAGAATTAGCAGCCAAAATCGCAGCTAAAAAATCTACTAAAAAAGCTACAACAAAAAAAGCCGCTACTAAAAAAGAAGCGTAATAAAGAGGATTAAAAAGATTGCTTAAAAGACAAACTTCCTCATATATTTTTAAGCAAAGGAGTATATAGACATGGCAATTAAACATTACAAGCCAATTACTAACGGTCGTCGTAATATGTCATCTCTAGACTACGGCAAAAACCTATCAGGACATGCTCCTGAAAAATCTTTACTAGTAATTTTAAAGAAAAATGCTGGTCGTAATAACCAAGGTAAAATTACTGTAAGACACCAAGGTGGCCGTGTGAAGAGATTTTATAGACTAATCGACTTCAAACGTAATAAAGACAATATTCCGGCAGTGGTTAAGTCAATTGAATATGACCCAAACCGTTCAGCTAATATTTCATTATTAGCATATGCTGACGGAGAAAAAAGATACATTTTAACTCCAAAAGGACTTAAAGTGGGACAAACAGTTATTTCAGGTACAGATGTTGATATCTTAGTAGGTAACACATTACCTCTATCATCAATTCCAGAAGGTACCTTAATCCACAATATCGAGATGCAACCAGGAGGGGGCGGTATTATCGCTCGTTCAGCTGGTACCAGTGCACAAATCTTAGGTAAAGATGACGACGGAAAATACGTTGTTCTACGTCTAAAATCAGGCGAAACACGTCGTATTCTTGCTCGTTGCCGTGCAACAATTGGAGAAGTTGGAAATGAAGAACACCTACTAGTTGACTTAGGGAAAGCTGGTAGAAACCGTCACATGGGTGTGAGACCTACAGTTCGTGGTTCAGTTATGAACCCAGTAGATCACCCACACGGTGGTGGTGAAGGTAAACAACCTATCGGACGTAAATCACCTCTTACACCTTGAGGTAAAAAAGCTCTTGGTGTTAAAACTAGAAAAACTAAGAAATCTTCAAACAAATTGATTCTAAGAAGAAGAAAGGATGCTAAATAATGGCTCGTAGTCTTAAAAAAGGCCCATTCGCCGATGATCACTTACTAAAAAAAGTTGATGCAATCGTTGAAGGTGGCGCAGCTAAAAAACCAATCAAAACTTGATCAAGACGTTCAACAATCTTCCCAAGCTTTGTTGGTCTAACATTCCAAGTTCACAATGGTAAAAACTTTATTGATGTATATGTAACTGATGACATGGTAGGACACAAACTTGGAGAATTTGCTCCAACAAGAACTTACAATGGTCACGGTGCTGATAAAGGTAAAAAATAGTTATGCAAGCAAAAGCACACGTAAAAATTCAACGTATTAGTGTACGTAAAGCTAATTTAGTAGCTGCCTTATTTAGAGGTAAAGACGTACGTGAAGCATTAGGTATTTTAAGAAATACAAATAAAAAAGCTTCAGAACTATTTATTAAATTAATCAATTCAGCAATTGCCAACGCAACAAACAACCACGGAATGGATGCATCAAAATTATTTGTTAAAGAAGTTATAGTTAATGAGGGACCAACACTAAAAAGATTCCAACCTCACTCACAAGGTAGAGCATTCTCAATTTTTAAACGTACATCAAATTTATCTGTAGTTTTAGAAGAAAGAAACTAAGAAAGGCAATATTATGGGACAAAAAGTTAATCCAAATGGCTTTCGTTACGGTGTAACTAAGGCACACAACACAACATGATTTGCAGACAAAAAAGAATTTGGATCATTATTAGTTCAAGACGATAAAATTTACAAATTCTTCGATAAATTAGTACGTAAATACCAAATCGGTCAAGTGGAAATCAAAAGAACACAATCAAATAAAGTAACTGTTATTTTACATGTAGCAAACCCAGCCAAAATTTTAGGCGAAAACGGTGCTAACATTGAAGCTCTAAATGTAGCTTTACATAAACATTTAAAAGACAAAAAACTTGATATTAATTTACAAGTAATGCAAATCGCTAAACCAGAATTAAACGCTCGTTTAGCTGCGGAAGCTATTGCGATGAAACTCGAAAATCGTGAAAGCTTTAGAATTGCTCAAAAATACATTATCAACGATGCATTAAAAGCAAGAGCAAAAGGTATCAAAACAGCTGTTTCAGGCCGTTTAAACGGAGTTGATATGGCTCGTACAGAAGGATATTCTCGTGGAGAAATGAAACTACATACCTTAAGACAAGATGTTGATTACGCACAAGCAACAGCGCGTACAACATACGGTGCAATTGGTGTTAAAGTTTGAATCTCTAAAGGTGAAATTTTGGAAGGAGGAAATAAATAATGCTTCAACCAAAAAGAACCAAATATCGTAAACCTTTCGTTTTACGTCACGATAAACGTAAAGCTCACAAAGGTAACAAAGTTTCATTTGGCGAATTCGGTTTACAAGCCATAACATCTGCATGAGTAGATGCTCGTCAAATAGAATCAGCCCGTATTGCGATTACTCGTCGTATGGGTCGTGAAGGACAAGTTTTTATTAGAATTTTCCCTCACTTCCAAAAAACATCTAAACCAATTGGTGTTCGTATGGGGTCAGGTAAGGGGTCTCCAGACAAATGATATACACCAGTTAAAGTCAATACAATGATGTTTGAAGTTTCAGGTGTTAAAGAAGAAATTGCTCGTGACGCTCTACGTTTAGGTGGACACAAGTTACCTGTTAAATGAAAAATTATTACTAAAGATGAATCACAAGGAGGTCAACAATAATGCTTTATAAAGATATCAAATCAAAATCAGTTGATGAATTACAAAAACTTATTAACGACCTTAAAGCGGAATTATTAACTTTACGTTTTAAAAACGCTACCGGACAATTAGACCAAAGCCACAAAATTAACGCTGTTAAAAAAGACATTGCAAAATGTTTAACTGCAATTGAACAAATTAAAGGAGACAAATAATGGAAAGAACAACAACACGTAAAAGTTTAACTGGTAAAGTTACTTCTGTTCGTGGCGACAAAACAATTTTTGTTGAAGTTGAAAGCTACCGTTCACACTCTTTATACTCAAAACGTTATAGAGTTGTAAAACGTTTCGCTGTTCACGACGAAAAATTATTAGCATCAGTTGGTGACATTGTTTCAATTATGGAAACACGTCCACTATCAAAAACCAAACACTTCCGTTTAGTGGAAATTAAACAAAAAGCTGCTAGAGGAGAAGAATAATGGTTATTGAATTATCTAAATTAAAGGTTGCTGATAACTCAGGTGCTAAAGAAGTTGGTGTTATTAGAGTTTTAGGTGGTTCACGTAAAAAGACCGCCAACATCGGTGACATCATTATTTGTTCAGTTAAAAAGGCATTGCCAAATGCAGCAGTTAAAGAAGGTCAAGTTGTTAAAGCGGTGATTGTTAGATCACGTTACGGTATCAAAAGACCGAATGGTTCGCACATTAAATTTGATGACAACGCAGTAGTTATTATTAAAGATGATAAATCAATGAGAGGAACTCGTGTCTTTGGACCAGTTGCTCGTGAACTACGTGACAAGGGATATTTAAAAATTGTTTCTCTTGCACCAGAAGTTTTATAGGGAAGGATTAATATTATGAAATTTAAAGTAAACGACGAAGTTGTTGTAATTTCAGGTGCTCACAAATGAGCACAAGGACGTATTATCCGCATTGACTCTAAAAATAACCAAGTTTTCATTAAAGATGTTAACATGCAAATCAAACACAAAAAACCTTCACAAGCATCAGATGGCGCTATTAAGAAACAAGAAGGTCCAATCCACGTATCAAACATCGCAGTAATAGCTAAAAAAGGAACTAAAACAACAGCTCCTACAATTTCAAGAATCGGTTACCAAATCGATAAAAATGGTCAAAAAACAAGAATTATCAAGAAAACTAATAAGGAATATTAATTATGAACTTAAAGAAACACTATTTAGAAAAAGTCGTACCTGCATTAATGGACGAATTCAAATTTAAATCAATTATGCAAGTACCTCGTCTTGAAAAAATTGTTTTAAATATGACCGCAGGTAGAGAAGTTACAAACTCAAAAGCAATTGAAGAAGTTTTAAACGAATTAACACTAATTTCTAGCCAAAAACCCTACCAAACAGTTGCTAGAAAATCAAACGCATCATGAAAATTAAGAGAAGGCATGCCTATGGGGGGTAAAGTTACTCTACGTAGAGAAAAAATGTGAGACTTTTTAGAAAAATTAATTCACATTTCAATGCCTCGTATCCGTGATTTCCGCGGGGCAAACCCTAAAGCCTTCGATGGCAGAGGAAATTACTCATTAGGAATTAGAGAAGAAATCATTTTCCCAGAAATTGATTTTGACAAAATCAGAAGAATTAAAGGATTAGACGTTCAATTAATTACAACAACTAACTCAGATGTTGAAGCTAAAAGAATGCTTGAATTAATTGGAATTAGATTTGCTAAAGGAGATAAATAATTATGGCTAAGGTTTCGTTAAAAGTTAAACAAAAGAAACATGCGAAATTTTCAACACGTGCTTACACACGTTGCGAAATTTGTGGTCGTCCACACGCTGTTTTAAGAAAATTTAAAATCTGTCGTATTTGTTTCCGTGTTAAAGCACACGCTGGACAAATCCCAGGATATAAGAAAGCGAGTTGATAATTATGTTTATTACAGATCCAATCTCAGATATGATTGTGCGTATTAAAAACGCCAACCAAAGAAAATTTAAAACAGTAAACATTCCATTCTCAAGCAAAAAAGCTAAAATCCTTGACATTCTATTATCTGAAGGTTACATTCAAGCCGTAAACGTTAAAGGTGAAGGCATTGAAAAAACTTTAGAAGTTAGCCTGAAATACAAAGGAACTCAAAGAGCAATCATTGATTTCAAACGTATTTCTAAACCAGGTCTAAGAGTTTATTCTTCAGCTCAAGACCTACCTACAGTATTATCAGGTTATGGTACAGCTATTGTGTCTACTTCAAAAGGCATGATGACTGAAAAACAAGCGCGTAAGGAAAATGTTGGCGGTGAAGTTATCGCTATCATTTGATAGGGGGTAGATTATGTCACGTGTAGGAAACAGAATCTTAACAATCCCTGCTGGTGTTGATGCAACATTAGATGGAACCAAATTTAGCGTAAAAGGTAAATTGGGTACTCTAGAAGCAAACTTTTCACCACTTATTGCTATCAAAATTGAAGAAAATAAAATTAGCACACTAAGAGCAAACGAAGAAAAATCAACCAAACAATTACATGGAACTACTAACGCTTTAATTTCAAACATGTTAATCGGTGTTAGTGAAGGTTTTAAAAGAGAATTGGTTATTAAAGGGGTTGGTTACAAAGCAGTTCTAAAAGGACAGCAATTAGAATTAGCTGTTGGTAAATCACACCTTGAATTATTAGACATTCCTGCCGATGTTAAAGTTGAATTACCAAAACCAACTGAAATTACATTATCATCAATTTCAAAAGAAAGCGTTGGCCAATTCGCTGCCATCGTTCGTGCAACAAGAAAACCAAGCCCTTACTCAGGTAAAGGTATTGCTTACAAAGACGAAGTTATTCGTCGTAAAGAAGGGAAAACTGCTGCGAAGTAGTTTCGAAAGGACAAAATTATGGCTCAATTATCAAGAAATCAAGCACGTCAAAAGAAACATTTACGTGAACGTCAATCAATCATTGGCACCAGCGTGAAACCTCGTTTATGCGTTTTCAAATCACACCAAAACTTTTATGCACAATTAATTGATGACTCTAAAGGTGTTACATTAGCTAGTGTATCAACATTAGTTAATGGACAATTTGCGGGAAACATCGAATCAGCTAAAAAAGCTGGTGAATTAATGGGTGAAAAAATCAAAGCTCTTAAATTAACTGAAATCGTATTTGACCGTTCAGGTTACGTATACCACGGTCGTGTTAAAGCATTCGCTGAAGCAGTTAGACAAACCGCACAAGGAGTTAAATTCTAATGACAGATAATATTAATCAAACACAAGCAGCTCCAACTCAAGAAGTTGTAAAACCTCAAGAAAAAGCTAATAGCGACGCAAAACCTGTTCGTAAACAACAAACTCGTGAACGTAGACAACCAAGAAGAAGAAACGATTCATTCCAAAACGAATTTAGTGAAAAAGTAATTTCAATTTCTAGAGTATCTAAAACCGTTAAGGGTGGACGCAGATTCTCATTCTCAACTTTTGTGGTTGTTGGTGATAAAAAGGGACGTGTTGGATTTGGTCACGGAAAAGCAAATGAAGTTCCCGATTCAATCAAAAAAGCAGTTAAAGATGCTAAAAACAATTTAATCTCATTACCAATTCTAAATGGTACAGTACCACACCAAAACGAAGCTAAATTCTTGGCTTCTAAAGTGTTATTGAAACCTGCCGCTAAAGGTACCGGGATTGTTGCTTCATCAACTGTACGTGCAGTTGTTGAATTAGCTGGTTACACTGACGTATATTCAAAAACATACGGTTCACGTTCAAAATCTAACATTGTTAGAGCAACTTTAAAAGCCTTAACCCAAATGAGAACACCAGAACAAATTGCTGACATTAGAGGTAAAGACGTCAAAGACTTACTATAATTAAATATTTAGTTTAGTTTAGCAACTTGAACTCGTTTTCAAAAGTACTATTCAAACAGTCGATAATATTTAATTAACGAAAGGAAATATAATGAACAAAAATTTAGAATCATTAAAACCAACCCACGGTGCTCGCAAAGACAAGCACCGTGTTGGTAGAGGTCACGCCGCTGGTAAAGGTAAACAAGCTGGTAAAGGTCAATCGGGTCAAAATAAACGTCACGGACACAGACCAGGATTTGAAGGTGGACAAACACCTTGATTCCGTCGTATTGGTAAACGTGGTTTCACAAACGTTAACCACGTTGAATACCAAGTTGTTAATTTAAAAGATTTAGAAGAAAGATTTAACGAAAACGATCAAGTTAATTTAGAAACTCTAATTAAAGCTAATTTAATCAAAACTAACTTACCTGTTAAAATTTTAGGTAATGGTAAACTTACTAAAAAACTTTCAGTATCTACTCACGCAGCTTCTCAAACAGCTATTGATGCTATCGAAGCAGCTGGTGGATCATTCACACTACTTTAATTCCAATCATTAAAAAGTAAGCGCGACTTACTTTTTATTTTTGCTTTTTATGAGTTATCTGAATCGATTTAATATAGCAATTTAGCAGTTTTTGGCTTAAATTTAGTCCAAAAACGGCGTGTTTGTAAATTTAACTAAAACTTCATTTTTCCTAAAAAAATAAAAACTTATTTATAGAGCTTTTTTTGATGCAAAAAATGATTTTTTTATTTCTTTTCAATTGGTTTTATGTATAAAATAAATCAGTATTTTTAATACGGAAAGGAATTATGAATAAAAAATTTAGCGGTAAAAGTTTTATTTTTTATGGGATTAACTATATTGTTGGCTTTGGATTTATTGCTACTATCTCTAGCGTGATTAAAACTGGTAACTATAGCTTGTTAATTTTTGCCATCACGGCTTTTATTGCTGCTGGTGTGATGCTGGCTTTTGCTAGAGGTTCACAATGGTATGGGCAACAAAGCGGAGGATCTTATGCATATGTTAAAAATTCATCCCATCGCCGTTGATTATGGTATATCAATGGCTGAAATCAATTTATGCAAGCACCTCTTTTTAGCGCAACTACTCCATTATTTTTTTCAACATTAGTAAGCTTTTTTGTGGCTGATTTTAAATATCAATTAATATTACAAATTTGTTCACTATTATTTTTCATTGTTTTAACAATCATTTCTGCCTTAAGTTTAAACATTTCTAAAAAAGTGATTTTTTACTCAGCTTTAATTAAATGAATTGTACTAGTATTTATATTTGCGGTAATTATTTATCTAACAATCACTGGCTCAAGAGCTACCAATATTTTTACAACCAAAACCGGAACTATCACACCCTATTTAATTATTAGTGCGATATTAAGTTTCATTTATGCTTTTGCCGGTGTTGAAGGATTAGCAGGGTTAAGCACCGAGGTTAAAACAAAAAACTTTAGAAAAATATTGCTTTATCTATTTGGTATTATCATTTTCATTTATCTAGTTTTTTACCTAATTTTTATTTTTGTTCCGCCCTTGGCCAATTCTACACAGTCTAATTATGTGGCGGCTTTAATGGAAAAAGCTTTAGGTGTTACCGGTTTAATTATCTTTACTCTGGGTTTGTTGTTTAGACAAATAACTTCAACAATTTTTTCAATGGTTTATTATGCTAAAACCGTTGTTCCACTTGCGCAAGATGGTTTTATCCCTCATTCTTTATCAAAAGTGGCTAAAAATGGTCAACATAAAAATGCTACAATTTTTGTGACCTTAATAACCGTGCTTTCTATGATATTTTTATCAATTATTCCATCCATATTTAAAATACAAGATAGTTTTGCTACGATTCTTAATGCAGGTAATTTAGTATTTTTTATTCAATATCTATTTGCCATCGTATCAATTTTGGTCATATCCATACGAAATAAAGAGTTAAAAGTGAGATGATGAGAAAAAGTAATTTATATATTAGTTTCGATAATGATTGCTTTTGTTGCGTTATCGACATTGTTTCCTCCGCTCGTTGGTGCTGATTACGATGCTAATGTGATTATTATTGTTGGATCTTATTTGGCACTTATGTTTATGGGTTTAATATTTTTAGGCTCATATCAACTATATTTAAAATTCCGCAATGATTTTTTTAAATATAGTTCAACATTCAAATTTCAAAGTCAAAATTCAAAGATTAATATTAAAAATTGTGAATTTAGCATTAAACCTTTAATTGCTCAGCCAAGCAATCTAAACAATGTTATTAATTCGCTACTTAATTCTTATCCAACAGAAACCATCTTATTAAGAAGATTTAATCACAAAAAATTTCAAAATGACCACCTAGATTTATCGATGTTTGCGCAACTAATTCAGAGCTCAACCAACCTTCGTAATATTTTAATTATTGATTCGTTGCCAGACAATTTAAACTTCGACGCTATCTTAAATTTGCAATCAAATACTAACATCCAAGTAATTTTGATTACTGAATATTAATTGGCACATTTAAATTTAAGCAAGCAATCGCTTGTTTTTTATTTTTAAATACTTAAGTGCTAATATTAAAATATTTTTTTGTCAAACTATACTATTAATTTGCTTTTATGCTCATTTATAAATCTAATTGGAAATATTATCTTATTAATAAGCAATTCTAAGATTTTAATATAATATTAAAAGTAAAAATTTAAGGAGACAAATTATGAAAATTTTATTTGCCGGAGCGGGTGCTTTGGGTTTAAGATTTGCTTACATGATGCACAAATCTGGCCACGATATTGTGGCTATTGATGGTTGAAAAGACCACGTCGACGCTATGAAGGAAAATGGTTTGCAAGCTATTATTGATGGAAACAATGAAGGATATTTACATTTCCCTGTTTACCACACAAGTGAAGTTAACCAAATTAAAGATAGTTTTGACTTGGTTTTTGTTGCTACTAAAGCAATGGGACTAAAGGATATGTTAAAAACTATACATCCTTTAATGAATCCAAAAACAAAAATTATCTGCGTACTAAACGGGTTAGGACACATCACAACTCTAAAACAATTTATTACGCCTGAAAATATATTGATTGGTACTACTGTTTGATCATCTGGTTTAGGTGGGCCTGGTGTTTTAAAAACTGGCGGTAGTGGTAAAATGGATTTAAAACAAGTTGAAGAAAAAAATCTAGATTACACTATGCAAATTGTTGAGGAGTTGAATAAGGCAGGTTTGAATGTGAGTTATTCACAAAATGTTTATGCTTCAATTTGAAACAAAGCAGTAGTTAACTGTGTATTGAACACGATGTGTACTTTAATTGACTGTAATATTAATGAATATGGTTCATACGAACACAACTACGAAATATCAAAAGCTATTATTGATGAAATGGCCTTAGTTGCTAAGGCTGAAGACAATGTTGATATGGATAAGGAATTAGTTCACAAAATTGTTGCCGGTACATTCCCGGTTGATAAACAAGGGTTACACTATCCCTCGCTATATCAAGATATGAAAAACAAACGTTTAACAGAAATTGATTATTTAAATGGTGCTGTTGCACGTATGGGCAAAGCCCACAATATACCAACACCAATTAACACCTTTATTGCCCATTTAATTCATTCGAAAGAAAATAAAAACGGTAACAAATAATTTTAAAAACACTTTAATTAAATTGAAAAATAATATTATCACATTATTATTAAAATTAAATGCCAAGCGTTAAGAGTATGCGCTTGGCATTTTTTAAAAAAACTGATAAAAACACAACTTTATTTATAGATTGATAAAATAAAAACCGTATCCCCAGAATTGTTGTTATAGAAATATAATTATCTACATCAAATTACAAAATCACTAATTTAACTTATATTTGATAAGTTGAAATCTGAAAAATATCATAATTTAGAGCTATATTCCTTATTAAAATTAATAATTATATGTATATATAATTGAGTATTATATAATTTACACATATTTGCCTATCACCAAACTATTAATTATTAAAATGAAATTCAAAGGAAAATGAAATGAAAAAAATTTTAAAAACAATTACAACACTTGCATCCTCTGCCACAGCTACTGCAACTATCATTGCATTAATTGACAATAAAATTCAAGCAAAATTAAAATCTGGTTCCGAAAATAAAAAAGTCGGTTCAATTACAAGCGATGATATTATTTTTATCTACAAAGGTAAAAATATTAATCCAGACGATTACGTTCTTGATAATATTTCATATGATTTAATTAATACAAAAAATGATAAGAAAATAGCAAGA
>NZ_JAHMHK010000019.1 GCF_018913985.1 Mycoplasma zalophidermidis | reverse complement strand
GATAACCATTATAGTTCTTATACATGTATTCATCTACATTTTCAGCGTTGCGATAATTCGTTAATTCCTCATCATCCATAACTTTTAAATGTTTAATAAGAGCTCTTAAATGTAAAACAGTAGCTACGGCCTCGTTTGTTTGCACTAAGTAATTTTCATTAAAGCTTTTGTTTAAAGGTAGGTCATTTTTAATTTTGGTGGAAAATAAAACCTCACTAACGGATTCGTATTTATCGTTAATGCTGATTCTCTGTATAGTTAAATGATCCGATTCCAAACTATCATTTAAAGCATTTATTACATTTTTTGCATCTTTATTATTCAACTGATAGACAGGATTAAATTGATCATTTTTATAAATTTTAAAAAATTCTTTACTATTCATCACTTGTATAGAAGAGGTGTCGATAAACGACTCTTTTAATTTTTCGCTAAATTTAGCTTTTACCTCACCTTTGATTTTGTTATTATGTTGTGTTACTGATCTGGAATTTAAAAAATATACCTCATTTCCATTATAAAACACCACTAATGGTCTTATATCCCTTCTATTATGATATGCCAGTATTTTTTTACCCATAATATTGTGTGAAAAAGTCTGCACTTTATTTTTTTGAGCATACTTTTTTCTGTTTCATGCTATTCAAGACATATAACCTCCTTATTTAATTATAAAAAAAAGCAGTGCAATTATTTTTGCACCCGAAAATATTTTTTCTTCTCTTGTCCACTCACTATATATCCCACTTCCAAGTCTCAACTGCGACGATTCCACTTGGCGATTCAGATATATTTTGATAACTATATTATACACATAATATACATAAACCAAATAAAATTATTTAACTTTTTTATTTAGATATCTAACCTTTATAAATCAGCCAATAATACCAC
>NZ_JAHMHK010000018.1 GCF_018913985.1 Mycoplasma zalophidermidis | reverse complement strand
TTATCATAGTCTTTAGTTGCGTCTTTAACTTCTATAATAATTTGATGTTTGCCATATTTAATTACAATATCCGGGAATGAGTTTTTAATATCATAATCTTTACTATAGTATTCATAATTTACGCCGTGTAAGGTTGGGTTTTTAGTTCAAATTTTTACTTTATTATAAAAATCTTCAGCATCATTCTTGTATTTTTCTTTAAACACATTTTTTAATGCGTTTAAAATAATTTCTTCATTATGGCTATCTAAATAGTGTTTATATTTTTCTTTTTCGTTAACAAAATATGTATTTTGATAAGCGTAATTTAATTTCACTTCATCGAATTCATTGTCGAATGCAATATGTAAGTCACTATTTATTCATTGATACTCATTGCCTGGTAATGAATTTTGTTTAGATAATATAAATTCTTTTTCTTGTACGGTTTTTTTGTATTTATTCATTTGTTCTTTATGAATTTGTTTAATTTGACTAATGTAAAGATACGAGATTACAAACCAAACCAAATTAGCCGAAATATATTCAGGTTTATTTGGGTCGTCTAAAAATGTTGATTTTATTCAACCATTAATCTTGAATTTTGTTGCATCAATAAAATAAGCTTTGTTTGTATCTAAAAAATTTTCAATATATAACTCTAATTCAATTGAATTGGTTATTTTATCTTGATCATTAATTTTTCTAAAGTTTTCATTTTTATCGTTTTTCAATAATTCCGCTTTGGGAGCTAAATAATGATATTCCCTAAAATGCTGTTGAAGTGCATTACATTCTTCAAGGATTTCTTTTTTGGATAAAACACCAATAAGTTCATCATTATATGCATCAGTATTTGATACCTTTTTTAATAAATTTCTATTTATGCTTCCTTTATAAAATGAAGTTAAGCCATTATAGTCTTGCTTTCATTTTTCCTGCAATTCATAATAACTTCATTCTCTTTTCTTTTCTTCAAAGTTTGAATAAAACCAATATTTATTAGCAATTGAATTTTCAAACAATTGATCATCATTATCAACAAAATAATTAGGATTAGGAT
>NZ_JAHMHK010000017.1 GCF_018913985.1 Mycoplasma zalophidermidis | reverse complement strand
CACAACTGCCGTTTTAGCCACAACGATGTTTTCCTCATCCTGTTTTAATAGCAAAAATAATGAATCCTTTAAACATCAAACACAAGGTCGTACTGGTAAACCTGATACTTCAAATATAACTCCATCAACACCAGCTATTCCACCTTCAACTCCCCCAAAACCAGTGGAACCCAAAAAACCATCAAAAAACGTAAATGAAATAGTATATTCTTATGATAACTTATACAACACCAAAGCTTCGTTGGATTATAACCCTGCTGTTTTTAACGATACAGGCACATTTCTTACAAACTATAATCCAGAATTTCCGTACGACAATAATACTCTAATTTTTAAGCATCCAACCGCTATGTTCTATTACTCGGGTATTAAAAAATACTACGATTACATCTTGCAAGTAGATAATATTAAAGATAAAGAAGGTATTAAAAATAGAATTAAAAAACTTCTAACAGAATCAAAACCCGAACAAGAAAAAATAAATAATGGTTATTCTACTGAAAGACTGGGAAAAATTTGATACGACGCAATAACTTATGATTTAAACAAAATCATTGCTGTCTTTGCTGACTTTTACAAGCAACGCACTCAATACGCAGAAATGTACCACGGCGTATTACCATTAGATTACGAAAATAATGAAACAATTCTAAAAACACCGCACCTCGACGGCAACTGATACCAATATCAAGACGAACACTTGAATGAGGAAATCAAAGGCCAAACATTCTTATCATATAGAGATATGTTTAAAGTCTCTAAAAACTTCTACGAACGAACGGATAGACATTTCTTACAAGAACGTGTAAAACTAAATTCAGATAACATTTTACACTTAGACCCAGTCCCTAATTTAAACGTACCAAATTTAAACAAATCACAAAATGATTATGTTGATAAATGATACAATACTCAATTCGAATATTATGGTCAAGCCCAAGATGATAGTGATTTTATTGGTGTATATCCAAAAAACTATTATGAATGACTACCATTCGACAAAAGACTATGAGAACCACAATTGTTTTACAATAGTCCACTCATTTTAGCACCTTTTAAACCAATTCA
>NZ_JAHMHK010000016.1 GCF_018913985.1 Mycoplasma zalophidermidis | reverse complement strand
GATAACCATTATAGTTCTTATACATGTATTCATCTACATTTTCAGCGTTGCGATAATTCGTTAATTCCTCATCATCCATAACTTTTAAATGTTTAATAAGAGCTCTTAAATGTAAAACAGTAGCTACAGATTCGTTTGTTTGTACTAGATATCTTTTATCGAAATTTTCGTTCAAAGGTAGATCGTTCTCAATTTTAGTAGAAAATAAAACCTCATTAACGGATTTGAATTTTTCATTAACACTAATTCTCTGTATAGTTAAATGATCTGATTCCAAACTCTTATTCAATCCATCTATTACATTTTTTGTGTCTTTATTATTTAATTGATAAACAGGATTATGTTGATTATTTTTATAAAATTTGAAAAATTCTTCGCTTTTCATAACATGTATTGAAGAAGTATTTATATAAGATTTTTCAATGCTTCCGTTAAATCTAACTAATATTTCTCCCTTATGTTTTTTTCTACTATCATATCCTGTTCTCGCGTTGAGAAAATAAATATCGTTTGCACTATAAAATATAAGTAATGGCCTAATGTCTCTTCTTCCTCCTTGGGCTAAAATCTTAATACCATTTATGTCGTGCGAAAATGTATCTACTCTTTTTCTGATAGCAAAATTTGTTCTATCTCATGCTTTTGAAAACACAAAACCCTCCTTCAATTGATAAATTTATTACCTAATTCTTATTATCAATTAAAAAAAATAAAAACATAGCTTTATTTATAAATACTTACAAAATATTATAGTAAAACAAAAAAACTTATTTATTTTTTTGTTTTAAAAATAAAAAAAGCGACACAACCAGAAGTTGTGCCTGAAAAATAAATTTTCTCCGCTTGCCTGCTCACAACATATCCCACTTCCAAGTCTCAACTGCGGCTGATTCCACTTGGCGATTCAGATATATTTTGATAACTATATTATACACATAATATACATAAACCAAATAAAATTATTTAACTTTTTTATTTAGATATCTAACCTTTATAAATCAGCCAATAATACCACCAATCAAAACAATTCCCACGCCTAAAGGTACTAAAATCGTTAAAAGCAGATTTTGTTTAGATTTTGCTCTTTTAATTTCTTCTGCATCTTTAACAGGCACAGGTTCAACAGGTTTTACCTTATCTAAATTATCAATGATATCTAAACTAGTAA
>NZ_JAHMHK010000015.1 GCF_018913985.1 Mycoplasma zalophidermidis | reverse complement strand
TACCTTTATTTTTCGAGACATTTTCTACTGGATAAATAAATAATATATCTTCTAATTCTACATTTTTTTGGGAAGTGATATTTCTTACAAGTTTATCTATTTCTTCGAAATTAAATTGATAGTCTATTTTATATTCTAATTTATATTTCTGATATAGAAAATCAGAAACATTTTTAATAATTTTATTTCTTAAATTGTCTAAATCATTTTCACTATATTTAAAAACTCATTTAACAACTAAACTTAAATCATAAAGAATCCTATTTCCGTTTTCATCATTAACAAATTCTGCTTGATTTGTAATATTTACAGTAGTAGTATTTCTAATTTTTTTATTAATACCTTCAATTATAAAATCAAATTTTGCTGATTTCCCTTTCGACAAATACCAAATACCTTCATTGTAATTTATTATTCTCACGTCATAATTAAGGTTTAAACCATACTTATTTAATTCATCTGTGATATATTCTATTACCTTCGTTTTTAACCCAACAATATTATTTTCGTTAATTATCAAGTCATCGATTTTAATGTTTTTAAGATCTATATCATTATCAATAATTTTATTCGTCGTATTAATTACTCCTACATAAAAAACGCCATTTCTACCATTTAATGCCTCTAAAACCAATGATGACTTACGAGGTAAGTTTACATTCGAAACATTTATCTGTGGTTTAATTCTCTGTTTAATTACTGTATCTAAATTTTTAATTTCATAATCAATACCTAATTTTAAATGTGGTATTTTGATAGCTATTTGCTCTAAAATAAAGCTTTTAATTTCATCATAATCATCTAAACCAGACAAATTAATGTCATCCACAACCAGACCTTCAAAAATATTGTTTTCATTGCTATTTATTGACTCTACATCTGCAAAACCTTCAATTTGCAATATAAAAGTGTTATTAGGTTCAATTCTGTACCTATCTTTATATTCCTCTTTAACTTCAACATCAATATTTAAAATTTTAGTATCTACATTAAAGCTCAAAGAAATGTTTAATTTACTTATTTCCTCCATATCATTAGTGAAAATTCTATTTATATTTTGATTTAACTTTTTAGTATATTCACTAACTAAACTATCACGAGCTAAACTCAATAATAGTTCTTGATTTAGATTTAAATTAATTAAAGTTTTTGCACTAGAATTAACATCTCTAAACTTAACATTTAAAAAATATCTCTGTTGTAATCTATAAATATCTTCACTTGTTTTTGGATTCAAATAGATATAAATACCTTGCTTATCTTCGCTAATTTCAATGTTAGCAATATTAACTTCACTTTTATGCTCAAAATCGCCTAATATATCTCTATACGCTCGCTCAAAACCATTAGTAATATATTTTTCCTTAAATTCTTCACTCGTATATTGATCGTCATTAATTGCATTAAATACTGGATTTATACTAATAAAATCATTGTATTTTGCACTTCAATACAATTCGTTAATATAACTTTTATAATACTGCATAGCACT
>NZ_JAHMHK010000014.1 GCF_018913985.1 Mycoplasma zalophidermidis | reverse complement strand
ATGTATATCAATTTTTAATTAAAAGAGTAAAAATTGGTTTTGTTTTCGATGAAGCACCAGCTTGCAAAAACACAGCTTTAGCTTTACTTAAAAAAGATAATGAAAAATCATTTATTAATGATATGTTTAATCACCAAGAATTTGAAAATACTCTAATTATTGGTGAAAACTATGATGCTTTAAAGAATCTATTAGTGATAGAGAGAGAGAGAGAGAGAGAGAGAGAGAGAGAGAGAGAGAGAGAGAGTCGCTAGCGACACCAATGCATTTTACGATGTAATTTACATCGATCCTCCTTATAATACCGAATCATCTTTGAGCGATGGAAATAGTTTAAAAAATGGCGAAAAAGATGATATCGCAGCTTCAAAATTTATTTATCGTGATAAATTTAGTCGTACTGGTTGACTAAATATGATGAGCGAACGTTTAAGAATGGCAAAGAACCTATTGAAAGAAGATGGGGTTATTTTTGTATCAATTGATGATACAGAACAAGCTTATTTAAAAGTATTAATGGATGAAATTTTTGGGGAGGAGAATTTTGTTGCTAATATAATATGACAAAATAAATATACAATTTCAAACGACAAAAAAAATGGAATAACTATACAAAATGAATATATTATTATGTTTTCAAAAAATGAAAAAACACTTAAATTATTAAATAAACCTTTAAGAGATGAATATATTGATAAAACTTACAAAAACCCAGACAATGATTCAAGAGGTTTATATATGACGGTTCAGATGTTTAAGAAAAAAAATCCAAAATCATATGAAGTTATCTCTCCATCAGGTATTAAATTTAATTTACCATGAAATTTTTCTAAAGAAACATTTTTAAAATTGCAAAGCGATAATAGAATTTATTGAGGCAAAAATAATGATTCTATACCTAGAAAAAAAGTTTTTCTTTCAGAAAGTAAAGGTTCTGGAAATGTAAATTTAATTTGAGATGGAAAAAATAACGGATACACAGCGGATGGAAGTTCATTAATTGAAAAAATTTTAGTTGATAAAAATAAATTTTTATATCCAAAACCTATAACTTTAATAATCCAATTATTAAAAATGTTTGATCAAGATATTCGTGTTCTTGATTTCTTCGCCGGTTCTGGTACCACAGGTCACGCTGTTATGGAATTAAACAGAGAAGATGGTGGAAATAGAACTTTTACATTAGTTACTAATAATGAAAATAACATAGCATATGATGTAACTTATGAAAGACTTTATAGAATAAATAATGGCAAAGGCACAAAAGAAGAATCATTTAAATGACTAGAAAAGAATAAACCTTATAAGCAAAATCTCAATGTTTTTAACATTGAATATTTTGATACAAAACTTTTCGATGACAATGTTAATAATGAATTAATCAAGCAAACATTAATTGACGAATTACAAGACAATGGAATCACAACATTCGCAAAATTTGAAAAGCAACTTTATTTTGACCTAATGTCTTTAAAACCTCTTGATACTGATAAGGAAAATGAAAATGGCGGCAATTAATTTATCGGATGTCCAAGCTAGAGCAGTTAAAGAATTAGTTGAAAAATGTGATTTAAATAATAAATCATCGATTTATTTTAAAGCGCCCACCGGTAGTGGTAAAACATTCATGATTGCTAATGTAATTGATCGATTAATTAAATTACATGGTAATAAGCAAAAATTGTTTTTTATTATTGCAACTTTATCTTCTGGCGAATTACCTAAGCAAATGGAACAAAATTTAAATGAATACAAACATGCTTTATACTCGATTAGAAATATTGAAAGAATAGAATCGCCTAGTATCAATAAAACTAAAAATAAAGATTATGAACCAAGATTAGTTTTAGAACAAAATAAAGTAATGATTTTTGGGTCTTCAACCTTCGGAAAAGGAAGAATCCTTACAGAATATAATTACTTGGAAAACTTTATTGAAGAGATTAAAAATGAAGGCTATAAATTAATCTATATAAGAGATGAATCGCACCACGGGGGTGAGGTTAAAAACAATTTTGTTGATATTGATAGAAATGACTTAAAAAATAAAG
>NZ_JAHMHK010000013.1 GCF_018913985.1 Mycoplasma zalophidermidis | reverse complement strand
ATGTATATCAATTTTTAATTAAAAGAGTAAAAATTGGTTTTGTTTTCGATGAAGCACCAGCTTGCAAAAACACAGCTTTAGCTTTACTTAAAAAAGATAATGAAAAATCATTTATTAATGATATGTTAAATCACCAAGAATTTGAAAATACTCTAATTATTGGTGAAAACTATGATGCTTTAAAGAATCTATTAGTGATAGAGAGAGAGAGAGAGAGAGAGAGAGTCGCTAGCGACACCAATGCATTTTACGATGTAATTTACATCGACCCTCCTTATAATACCGAATCATCTTTGAGCGATGGAAATAGTTTAAAAAATGGCGAAAAAGATGGAGTAACAGCTTCAAAATTTATTTATCGTGATAAATTCAGTCGTACAGGCTGACTGAATATGATGAGCGAACGTTTAAGAATGGCAAAGAACCTATTGAAAGAAGATGGGGTTATTTTTGTATCAATTGATGATACAGAACAGGCTTATTTAAAAGTATTAATGGACGAAATTTTTGGGGAAGAGAATTTTATCGCAAATATAGTATGAGAAAAGAAAAATTCTGGATCTGCTTCTGATTCAAAATGACTAAAAGTTTTAACAGAATATGTTCTTGTGTATGGAAAAAATATCAATAAAATTTTCCTTAATGAAGAAGAGCAAAATGTTGATGAAAATTCCAATTATAAATTTGAAGATAAACATGTTAGAGAAAGAGGAAAATATTGTTTAAAACAGTTAGATATGGCATCATTAACTTGATCTAGCGGTCTAGATTATGTTATTGAGCATAATAACAAAAAATATTATCCTGGAAAATCTCAAGAAAATTGATTAAGAAGACAAAGTGGAAAACATGCAGTAAAAGACTGGCGGTGAAGGTGAGCGGCAAGTAAAGTTAAATGGGGAATAGAAAATGATTTTATACTATTTAAAAATGATTCCGTTTATAGTAAACAATATCAATTCGTAGATAATGAAGGAAATAAAATAGTTAGAACATCTAAATTCTCAAATTTAATCTCTAAAATTCATAACACATTAGGAACACAAACGCAAAAAGAAATTTTTAATACTAAAATATTTGATCATCCCAAACCTACCCAATTATTAAAATATCTAATCAATCTAATCCCCAACAAAAACGCCCGTGTTCTTGATTTCTTCGCTGGTTCTGGTACCACAGGTCACGCTGTTATGGAATTAAACAGAGAAGATGGTGGAAATAGAACTTTTACATTAGTTACTAATAATGAAAATAACATAGCATATGATGTAACTTATGAAAGACTTTATAGAATAAATAACGGTAAAGGTACAAAAGAAGAATCATTTAAATGACTAGAAAAGAATAAACCTTATAAGCAAAATCTTAATGTTTTTAACATTGAATATTTTGATACAAAACTTTTCGATGACAATGTTAATAATGAATTAATCAAGCAAACATTAATTGACGAATTACAAGACAATGGAATCACAACATTCACAAAATTTGAAAAGCAACTTTATTTTGACCTAATGTCTTTAAAACCTCTTGATACTGATAAGGAAAATGAAAATGGCGGCAATTAATTTATCTGATGTCCAAGCTAGAGCAGTTAAAGAATTAGTTGAAAAATGTGATTTAAATAATAAATCATCGATTTATTTTAAAGCGCCCACCGGTAGTGGCAAAACATTCATGATTGCTAATGTAATTGATCGATTAATTAAATTACATGGTAATAAGCAAAAATTATTTTTTATTATTGCAACTTTATCTTCTGGCGAATTGCCTAAGCAAATGGAACAAAATTTAAATGAATACAAACATGTTTTATACTCGATTAGAAATATTGAAAGAATTGAATCGCCTAGTATCAATAAAACTAAAAATAAAGATTATGAACCAAGATTAGTTTTAGAGCAAAATAAAGTAATGATTTTTGGGGCTTCAACCTTTGGAAAAGGAAGAATCCTTACAGAATATAATTACCTAGAAAACTTTATTGAAGAGATTAAAAATGAAGGCTATAAATTAATCTATATAAGAGATGAATCGCACCACGGGGGTGAGGTTAAAAACAATTTTGTTGATATTGATAGAAATGACTTAAAAAATAAAGATCAACAAAATGAAAAGCATTTTGAAGCATTGATTCAAAAAGCTGCTCAATATATTATTAAGATGACAGCTACACCGCCGAGAACTCAAAATCAAGTAGTAATAACCGAAAAAGAATTACAAACAGATTCAATTAAATTAATTAAAACAGAAGCAAAAAGAAATGATTTTAAAGTTGATAAATTCTTAGAAGAAATTAGCGACTTTGATTTATTGCAAAAAGCATGTGAAAAATTCAAAG
>NZ_JAHMHK010000012.1 GCF_018913985.1 Mycoplasma zalophidermidis | reverse complement strand
GACTATATGAAATTATTTCAAAAGATATAACAGGCAATCAATTTAATGAGCTTTGATTAAACCCTAAAGTTGTTAAATAATGTTTATGTAGCTTACTTCACAAACCGACATTTTATTGTCGGTCAAATGTAAAAAAACCAAAAAGAAAAATTTATGAAATATTTTAAAAAATTTCTTCGCGCGTAAGAAAAAGCAGTGTACAATAAGTATGTAAAAGCCTTGAAATATAGGCAACTATTTTGTAGGGAGTTTAGAAATAAACTTGCTCCTACCTTAAAAAATGAGCGGTTATTTAGTAAAATAAATAATGTCTGGCTAAGTCTCCGACGAAGAGCGGTTAAAAGAACTAATGGAAACATTAGTTCTTTTAATGCAATTTTATTATGATAAAGTTTAAAAATATAATCGTCAATTCTCAAAAGATAAAGAAAAAGCAACTATTAAGTTTGCTTTTGTACTTTTTGTTTGTTGTAGAATTTTTTTCAGTACGTTGTTTTTTATTTATATACATACAATATATTATTTCTATTAATTTAAAATTCCGAACATATCATCAGTTAATTTATTAAAACTTTTGTTCGCTAGTAATAATAATTGTTTTATTTCTTCCTTTGATTTAGAAACTGGGAATATTTTAAAACCATAAGTAAAAACCAATTTTGATAAAGTTATGCTTTGTGTACTTCTCACATTTTTTCCTTCATTTTTGAAAGCATTCACTTTTTGTTCTAGAAATTCACCTATCTTTTTGTTTTGTCCATAACATATAAATAATAAATCACTTGCACCTTTTCATACCGCTAACGCTAAGTAAAGTCTAGGGTCTTGAAACGCTTTCGCTTTTTCAAGTGTTGTGTCATTAAATGTTGCTTGTCAAGAATCAGATGAAAAACTAGCATCTTTAACTTCAAGATATATTTTTTTGTTCTCTTTTTTACAATCAAAGCCGTGTTTTCTGATGTTAACCAAACCATATCCTAAAACATTTCCGACAATTGAGTCCCTTAATTCATTTATAAATGTATCTGTATCATTTTTATTGTATTTTTGTTGAACTAAATTTATTTGTTGTAAAACGTCAACACCTTCTTTTACAAAACGTAAATCGATTTTTTTAAATTCGCCTTTATCAAAAAGTTCTTCAAGTTTTCTTTCTATTTCATTCATTTATTTACCTTCCTTTTTAAGATTAAATATATTCTAAATCGTAATCTTTAGTTTTGATATATCTGTTAACTCTAAAAAGAAGTATATCGCTAATAAAAGGCTTGACACCTAAATCCATACATTTTTTATAAACAGAAGTATTAGTTTTAACTGGTTCTTTGGTTTGAATAAGAATGTATTTATTATTCCTTTTTTCTAATGAATTAAGTTCATAAACAGCTTGGGCAGTTGTTCCCGAACCAGCAAAATAATCCAAAACAACATCATCATCATTTGTTGATATTCTAATCAAAAATTTAATTAGTTCAACAGGTTTGGGAGTATCGAATAAACCAGCTAAACCTATTTTCTTTAAATCATTCGTTCCTTGTCTTGAAAAATAATTCAAGACTGATTGAGCATTTTCTGTTGCCTCCTCTAAATATTTTTTGGAATAAGGACGGCCGTCTTTAAAAACAAGTCTTTTCTCCTTGTATAGTTCAATAAATTTTTTATCGCTTGCTCAACCTCTAGATTTTAAAGGTTTTAAATCCAAATTTATTTCTGGAATTGAAACTGATTTTGGGTTATTTGGTGTTGATAAATCCATTGCGAAATATATTCTAGAATTTTCATCAATATTTGAATAATTTTTTAACCAAGTTTGATTAGAATTCTTAACTTCATTGTTTATTATTTTTTTAAATTTTTTGTTAGCTATTTCTAATGAATTATTTTTAACTAACTCCGTTGCTATACAATTGAGTTTTTTAAACAGCTTTTTATTTTCGGGAATATCCATTCTTTTCACTTCAAATTGCCGTGTTTTCTTTTTATTTTTACCATAACACAAAACATATTCGTGAGTTGTGTTTATGTGTATTGCATTGCTTCTTTTAGATTGGTTTGTAATAAAAGTACCAATATAGTTTCTTTTGCCAAATATTTCATCGCACAATACTTTTAAATTGGCATATTCATTATCATCGATACTTATAAAAATGACTCCCGTTTCTTTTAAAAACTTTTTAGATTCAATTAATCTCAATTTCATCATTTCTATCCAGTCTGAAGTATTTATATTATCTTTATAGCTTTTAACATTAAGAGTATTATATGGGGGGTCAATGTAAATAGTCTGTATTTTATTTTGGAATTCAGTCATATATTTGGAACTCATAACCTCCAAGTTATCTCCAATAAAAATTTTATTATTCATATTTCCTCCTTGTTTCCATAAATATCACATCAACTTTATGGTTTTTGCCTAAACTCAACTCATTAAGATAAAGATGGTAAATGTTCTTACTTGCCTTATGTAAATTCCTTATCATTTGTTTTCGTCATAAAAAAATGACAGGTTGATAGCCAAACAACAGCCCCTGCCTTTCGTTCTCTAAAGCAACCTTATTTTTTGAAGTGCGGCAATGCTCGCAAGTTGGGTTGTTCCACTTATATCACACTTTTGGATTATACAACATTTTTAATTATATAACAAAAATAACGATAAACATTTATAATTAAAGTATGAGAAAAAACAAACTTAAAAAAAATATTATACTATCAATACCCACAACTGCCGTTTTAGCCACAACGATGTTTTCCTCATCCTGTTTTAATAGCAAAAATAATGAATCCTTTAAACATCAAACACAAGGTCGTACTGGTAAACCTGATACTTCAAATATAACTCCATCA
>NZ_JAHMHK010000011.1 GCF_018913985.1 Mycoplasma zalophidermidis | reverse complement strand
GAAAAATGGAAATAACTTTTGAAGGTGCAAGCACAAATGAGTTATTCAATGACAAAATTAATGATGGCACATTTGACAAAAAAGGACATGCTATAGAAAATCTTTTTAAGGATATGTTTGATGTCATCGACAAATTAGATAATAATTAGTTTTTAAGAATTAACTAAAATAGCAAAAATTAACATTAACTATAAAGGTGGACAACAAAAATTAACATTGCAAAGTGTTAATTTTTCGTACACAACCATTAGTGGTGGGATACCCCACCAAAAATTAAAAAATAAAAACTGAAAAGGATTATTGAATATGTCAAGACATTTAAAAATGGAAGAGTTTGATTTCATATTTGAGGTTTACCCAAAATATGGAAAGTCAGAAGCTATAAAAGCATTTTGAAATATTTCTCCAAAAACAAAGTTTGTTAAGAGAAAACATCTCGCAAGGAGAATTGCAAAAATAATTAAATATTATAATTTAGGAATGAAATAAAAATTATTAACCAAAAAAAGGCAAAGATAGAAAAACGGGCTCAGAAATACCTAGAAAAGAACCAAATTTTGATTGAGATATTTTTGATAGAAATGATCTAATTGAGATAGCAAAAAGATATTATGAAATAACTAATGAAAAACCTAAGAAAGATAAGAAAGAAGAAGGTAAAAATTTTTGACAAGTTCTAATAAGTTGTTCCTGCAAAAAAGTTTCATACTAAAACTTTTATTTCACGCTCCTTTATGTTAGAATATAGAGCGTGAAAGGAAAGTGAATACTGTGAGTTATCAAGATTTATTAATGAAAATAGTTGATGAGAATAATGGTTATTTAGATACTTCACTAGCTCTTAGTAAGGGTGTGTCTTCTACTATTTTAACAACTTTCAAAAGGAAAAATAACCTTGTTCGCATAACGCAGGGTTTATATAAGTTACCAGATGCTTGGGATGACGAGTTATATGTTATTTCTAATTCTAATCCTCGAGCGGTTTTTTCGCATGAAACAGCTCTGTACTTGCATAGTCTGATGGATAGAGAACCTTTGGATATTAGCGTGACAGTAAAAGCAGGATATAATGCTACGCATCTTAGAAAAAAGAATATTCGTGTATATCAGTTAGATGAAGAAAAATATGAACTGGGGCAAAGTGTTATTCAGACAGCTTTTGGCCATGATGTAAAAGTTTATGATTTAGAGCGAAGCGTGTGTGATTTAGTAAGGAATAAGGATAAGACTGATGTTCAGATTTATTCTACTGCATGAAAGAATTATTTATCTAGAGCAGATAAAAATATTTCCAAACTTATGAGGTATGCTAAAGAGTTTAATATTCAAGATATTGTTAGGGGATATTTGGAGGTGGTTTTGTGATAACGAGTTCAAGACAGTTAAAAGATAAAATAAATAATCTAACTGGTGGGGATAGCAAGAAATCGCAGGTTTATCTTCGGAATTTGTTTATGGAGCGTTTCTTGGAAAGGGTTTCTAGGTCTGATTATAAAAACAATTTAATTGTTAAAGGTGGAATCCTTGTGGCATCACTTGTTGGTCTTGATACGAGGGCAACAATGGATATTGACACCACAGTTAAAAGTCTAACTCTAAGCGAGACGGAAGCTAGAAACATAGTAGAAAATATTATGAGTGTCGATCTTGCTGATGGCGTTACTTTTAAGATGGTTAATAGTGCATTAATTATGGAAGAACATGACTATCCAGGTATTAGATTTAGCATTGATGGGTATTTTGAGAAAATTAGACAAGCAATAAAAATAGATTTATCAACGGGAGACGCTATTACACCAAGAGCAATAGAATACAAATATTTCCTAATGTTTGAAGATAGATATATCTCATTACTCACATATAACATAGAGACCTTGTTAGCAGAAAAATTAGAAACCATGATAGCGAGATCAACAGCTAATACTAGAATGAGAGATTTCTACGATATTTTTCTAATAACAGGGGGAAACGACTATTCAATTGAGGTATTGCATGAAGCAGTTATAAAAACAGCAACTAAAAGAGGAACGCTAGATGTGTTGAAGGATTATAAACAGATTTTAGTGGATGTTAAAGAAAGTGAAATCATGCGAAAAGCATGGACTAACTTCGAAAAACAATCTTTTTTTGTTAAGGATACAAATTGGGATAAAGTGATTGATTCTTGTATTAATCTTGCTGATGAAGTTTTTAATAATTAGATAAGTCGTTCATAGTTTTAATATTAATAAATGCAAATTAAGAAGAAGGTATTCGAAAATCAGGAATGTCAAATAAGAAAGAATTATCAACAACAAAGTTGTATTATGCATTTCCGATTATAATCATAGGATGTAAAGATGCAAATTTAGATATAATATCACTAAATTATCTTCATCATATAGTTTAGGAGTATGTTAGTAATAGCAACTGTCGATGTAAGCAATTTAGCTAATAATATAAAAAAGAAATGGAATTTAGCGTAAATATTTCAAGCAAATACACGATGAAAGAAATAGAAGGTACAGGATTTTTTAGTGGTATAGATAAACTTTGAAAGTTAAATCTCGAATATATGATTGCTAAAACTATAGATGCATCGCTTATAGATAAGTGTGCTATAAATATAGAGTATAAAGTGTAAAAAATAGTGGAAATTTATGGATATTTAACCATAATTTTTAAAATACAAGAAGATTAGTGAGTGATAGCATGCTTAACGATGATTTTAGCTTTAGTAATCAAAAGTTTAATCCTGTGTTTTTTGTCGGAGATAAACAAAAAAAGAGTTTACCGTTATTTAGATGAAAATATTAATGAATTTGGCGAATTTTAAGAATAATAAGAAATTTAACTAAAACAAACTTAAGACATTTACATTTTGTAGGTGTTTTTTTATGCCTAGCCAAATTATGACTGGACATTTTTTTTATACCCATTTTTTTAGGAAAGTTGGAAGTTTATGGCAAGTAGAATTAAAGGTATTACGGTTGAAATTAGTTGACATACTGCCGGTCTTGATAAGGCACTTAGAAGTCTTAATTCAAAATTAAACATATACAAAATTTTAAAATTCTTTTAACTCACATTTTTTTATATCTAATGCTACTAAAATGGTTTGTAAATAAATATTTAGCATTTTGTATCTTTAAATTATTTTATATA
>NZ_JAHMHK010000010.1 GCF_018913985.1 Mycoplasma zalophidermidis | reverse complement strand
AACTAGAGTTATGTAGAGGTTAGCGGAATTCCTTGTGAAGCGGTGAAATGCGTAGATATAAGGAAGAACACCAACATGGCGAAGGCAGCTAACTGGACATACACTGACACTGAGAGACGAAAGCGTGGGGAGCAAACAGGATTAGATACCCTGGTAGTCCACGCCCTAAACGATGATCATTAGCTGATGGGGAACTCATCGGCGCAGCTAACGCATTAAATGATCCGCCTGAGTAGTACGTTCGCAAGAATAAAACTTAAAGGAATTGACGGGGACCCGCACAAGCGGTGGAGCATGTGGTTTAATTTGAAGATACGCGTAGAACCTTACCCACTCTTGACATCTTCCGCAAAGCTATAGAGATATAGTGGAGGTTAACGGAATGACAGATGGTGCATGGTTGTCGTCAGCTCGTGTCGTGAGATGTTCGGTTAAGTCCTGCAACGAGCGCAACCCCTATCCTTAGTTACTAACATTTAGTTGAGCACTCTAAGGAGACTGCCCGAGTAATCGGGAGGAAGGTGGGGACGACGTCAAATCATCATGCCTCTTACGAGTGGGGCAACACACGTGCTACAATGGCCGATACAAAGTGAAGCAACCCAGCGATGGTAAGCAAACCACAAAAAATCGGTCTCAGTTCGGATTGGAGTCTGCAACTCGACTCCATGAAGTCGGAATCGCTAGTAATCGTAGATCAGCTACGCTACGGTGAATACGTTCTCGGGTCTTGTACACACCGCCCGTCAAACCATGGGAGCTGGTAATGCCCGAAGTCGGTTTATTAACAAACTGCCTAAGGCAGGACTGGTGACTGGGGTTAAGTCGTAACAAGGTATCCCTACGAGAACGTGGGGATGGATCACCTCCTTTCTACGGAGTACAATGTCAAAAATACTTTTGACGAACTAACCTTAATCAGACCTATTTACACAAACATTTTTTGTCATGGCTTGTTAGGTCGCAAGCATATATCTAGTTTTGAGAGGACAATCTCTCAAAATTGTTCTTTGAAAACTGAATAGTAAATATTTTAAAATATTACAACGACATCAAAAATATAAATTATATCAATTTTGGTTAATTTGTTTTGATTCATCGAGTAGTCATAAATATATTATGACTCATTGAAATGTCTTAAAATACACATCAATAACAACAATAGGAAAATCCTAATTTTAATTAATTAGGAACATACTTTTAAATAAGTAAGAGTTTGTGGTGGATGCCTTGGGTCTGGAAGTCGATGAAGGACGTGATTACCTGCGATAAGCCTCGTGGAGCTGGATATGAGCTACGATACGGGGATTTCCGAATGGGGGAACCTAGCTAGAGTAATGTCTAGTTGCCTTCTTCTGAATACATAGGAAGTCGAGCGAGATACCATGTGAACTGAAACATCTTAGTAGCATGAGGAACAGAAAATAAATAATGATTTCTTCAGTAGCGGCGAGCGAACGAGAAAGAGCCCAAACCACTTTATAGTGGGGTTGTAGGACGATCTACATAGAGTTACAAAACTTAATGATAGCAGAAGCGCTTGGGAAGGCGTGGCATAGAGGGTGATACCCCCGTAAGCGAAATCGTTAAGTCTCTTGGTCGTATCCTGAGTAGGGCGGGGCACGTGAAACCCTGTCTGAATCTGCCGGGACCACCCGGTAAGGCTAAATACTAACCAGACACCGATAGTGAACTAGTACCGTGAGGGAAAGGTGAAAAGAACCCCGAGAGGGGAGTGAAATAGATTCTGAAACCACTTACTTACAATTAGTCAGAGCCCATTTAAGGGTGATGGCGTACATCTTGCAGTATGGACCGGCGAGTTATGTTATCATGCGAGGTTAAGCGGAAAAAAGCGGAGCCGTAGAGAAATCGAGTCTTAATAGGGCGAATTAGTATGATGGCATACACCCGAAACCAGGTGATCTATTCATGAGCAGGCTGAAGCTTGGGTAACACCAAGTGGAGGGCCGAACCGTAGTACGCTGAAAAGTGCCCGGATGACTTGTGAATAGCGGAGAAATTCCAATCGAACTTGGAGATAGCTGGTTCTCCTCGAAATAGCTTTAGGGCTAGCGTGTGATGTTAAATGATGGTGGTAAAGCACTGAATGTGGAATGGCCGCGCCTAGCGGTACTGACTATAATCAAACTCTGAATACCATCATGTATTATCATGCAGTCGGAACCGGGGTGCTAACGTCCCGGCTCGCGAGGGAAACAACCCAGATCGTCGGCTAAGGTCCCAAATTCATGTTAAGTGAGAAAGGTTGTGAGGTTTCATAAACAACTAGGAAGTTGGCTCAGAAGCAGCCATCTTTTAAAGAGTGCGTAATAGCTCACTAGTCAAGAGACCTTGCGCCAATAATTTAACGGGACTAAAACATGAAACCGAAGCCACGGGTACATTTATGTACGTTAGAGGAGCGTTCTTAGGGCGGTGAAGCTAGACCGTGAGGACTAGTGGAGCGCTAAGAAGTGAGAATGCCGGTATGAGTAACGATTCGCAGTGAGAATCTGCGACGCCTATTGGGGAAGGTTTCCTGGGCAAGGTTCGTCCACCCAGGGTAAGTCAGGGCCTAAGGCGAGGCGGAAACGCGTAGTCGATGGACAACAGGTTAATATTCCTGTACTTTCTATGGTAGTGATGGAGTGACGGAGAAGGATAAACTTACCTCTTACTGGATTGAGGGGCAAGTAGTAACTGGGAATTGTAGGCAAATCCGCAATTTATTAACCGGGAGCTACGACGCATAGGCAATAGCCGAATTAGTTGATTTCATGCTTCCAAGAAAAGCTTCTAAACTTAATATCATGGAAACCTGTACCGAGAACGGACACACGTCCCCAAGATGAGTATTCTAAGGCGAGCGAGAAAACTAGTGTTAAGGAACTCTGCAAAATGACCCCGTAAGTTCGCAAGAAGGGGTGCTCACGAAAGTGAGCCACAGAAAATTATGAGGGGCAACTGTTTATCAAAAACACAGCTCTCTGCTAAACCGCAAGGTGATGTATAGGGGGTGAAGCCTGCCCAGTGCCCGAAGGTTAAGTGGATGCGTTAGCTTATGCGAAGCGTTGAAATGAAGCCCGGGTGAACGGCGGCCGTAACTATAACGGTCCTAAGGTAGCGAAATTCCTTGTCGGCTAAATACTGACCTGCACGAAAGGCGCAATGATCTCTCAACTGTCTCAACACTAGACTCGGTGAAATTATGGTCCCAGTGAAAACGCTGGGTACCCGCATCAAGACGAAAAGACCCCATGGAGCTTTACTACAACTTCGTATTGAAATTTGGTCTAACATGTGTAGGATAGGTGGGAGACGTTGAA
>NZ_JAHMHK010000001.1 GCF_018913985.1 Mycoplasma zalophidermidis | reverse complement strand
CTTTTATAATACTGCATAGCACTTTCATAATTTAAAGCTACAATATCTTCATCTTTTAAATTATGTTTTATTTTTAAATAGTTAAAGAACTTTATTCCTTGTTTTGTTTTTCAAAGAGGTCTAATCTATTTAGAATCCAAAACAACATTTTCCGTAAAAAGCTTTGTGGATTTGAATTTTCTTTTATTAAAACCAGCTTAAAATTACTAATTGACTTTTCAGCATTTGAAGCAAATAACCAAATCCCTGAATTAGAAAAATATGTATTATCAGAAGTCTTGATAACCTCCTCATTATAAAATTTATTATTATCTTGTTTTACAAACCACAAATAATTAAAGTTTTGTTCTAATTTATATAATGTAAATTTTTCTGTCTTACCAATAAGTTGTTTTAATCCACCTTTACCAAGCACAATAGCTTCGACAATTAAACCTTTATCTAAACTATTATTATCGTGAGGTGCAAAAAGTGTTTTAGTGTTAAATGGCAGCTTAGTTAATTTATAATATTCTCTATCTTTTTCATCATTGTAATATATATCAAAATTATTTAAAGCTTCATTTTTTAACTGACTTTTACTATCAAAGAGACCAAAATCAAACCAAACCAGTTGTTTTTTTCGTCCCTGTTTCTGGATCTATACTCGGATCATATTTAGGGTTTTTAATGCTATTTCCCTTATCATCTCTTAATAAATTTCCCTCACTATCTTTTATAAATTCCTCTATTAATTCTTTTTGTTGTGGATTATTTTCAGGTTCTCAGGCATATCACTTAAAATCAACTTGTGCTAATTTTGAATCTATAAATAATACTTTTGTATAATGCATTTCTAAATCAGCATCTAAATTACCTGGACGAGAATATTTATAAATATCAATTTTATACTCATTTTTTAGATGTGAATTTTCTTGTTTTTTTGTGTATCATCATTAACGATAACACCATAATCAAACACTCTTTCATCATCACCAGTATTACTCCGATTATCTTGTAAAAATTCTTCAAATGTTCTATCTAATACTTCTATTCTTTTACCATTAATTTTTAAAACTTCATTCTCACTTAACGTTGTATTAAATATTACTTTTAATGGTGTATGAGCTTTCCATCTACCTGCTCAATATTTCTTTTCTCTCTGTTTAACGCCTATACTCTTAGTATCTTTTGGATCTCTAATTAAAACATCATCAACTAAACGAGTTGTTTTTGCATCAAAATCTACTCACTTACCTAATTCTATTTTTAATCTTTCAAAAATTTTTGTTTTTTTAGAAAAACGAAAAGTTGGGAACAACATTTTTGTGGTAAAATATGTTTAGTTTTCGGGGGAGTTTCCCTCCTTTTCATTTTCTAATTTTTTTTAAAATCAAAAAAGCTGCAAGTAGGTTGCAGCTTTTTACACACTAATTTTTTACGCATTCTTGATTTGTTTATCTTTGGCATTAGAAATTGTTGACTTCAAAGAACAAAAAATGAGCTAGTTTTATGATTAAATTCCCAGATTTTGTCACTTCTTTTCTCCTTTTCTAGATTTTTTCTTAGCTATTTCATCGTATCTTTTCTATTTCAATTAGTCCATTTCTATCAAAAATATCTCAATCTAATTCTGGGCTTTTCTTAGTCTTCCCGAACCGGCCTTTCTTTCCATACTTTTTTAGTTAATAATTTTCTTTCAGTCCTAAATTATAATGTTAAATTATTTTTCCGCATTCTTCATACATGTTTTTTTCTCTAAACTAACTTTGTTTTTAGAGAAATGTATAAAAATGCTTTATAGCTCTGACTTTACGTATTTTTTTGTATACCTCAAATATAAATCTAACTCTTCTAATTTTAAATGTCTTGTCATATTTCAATAATCCTTTCTTAGTTTTTGTTTTTAGATTGTTATTTTGGCGGGGATATCCTCACCAAAAATGGTTGTGCACAAAAAATTAACACCTTGCAATGTTAATTTTTGCTGTTCACTTTTACTTTTCGGTTTTTATTTTGAAATTTTAAATGTTTATTCAGTTTGGTAGTTCATTGAATTCATTAGATTCATACAAATCAGGATATAAATAACACAATAAACGCATTCTTTCATAAAAAGAACCTGGGTTTTGAGTTGTTTTACCATCTCCTAAAAATGCCCCTGCTTGAGTATCAATAACCATAGCACCGCCATATGTTTGTGATGTTTCTGTGTATAATGAAGTTGCATTACCCTCTGAATCAAATATCATTGTTCCAGATGATCCACCATTTAAATCAAACAATCTCGTATCAATTCTTAAAGAAGGCAATGAGGTTGAAACGCCACCATAACCAAGTCTTCCGATTGGTTTGTTTAGATTACCAATAAGATATTCTCTATATCTCTTCCCACTGTTTGTGTCGCCGCTAGCGTTTTGGGCTTCAACAGGGAAAGAAGCTATAGTTCAACCTAAATTAGTAAACTCAGAAAGATGTAAATTATGGATACTTGGTTTTAATGTTTTAATATTTTTGATAGACATAAAGAAATCATAAACACGCTTTATGCTTTTTTCCTTATCATTTGCTGGCTGGTTAATTGGTTTGTTTTTATAAAAAATGATTCCATTTTTTTCCTCAAAAACATTAAAAATGTCTTTAAAATCCGCAATACCCACAACCATATCTGCTCTAGAAAGTGAATTGGATGTATGTTCGGAATATGTTTCTCACTTGTCATCAGTATTAATGTCACCATAATTGTTTTTGAAATCAATTGCGGAATTAGGAAATACATTATCATTATCGAATGAGTTAATTAAATCCACTTTCACCCTTACATCATTTCATTCAATCCCTGGATAGAATCTTTCACGTGGGTCGTGTTTATCAATACTTCATCCGCCAACAGGCGATTTTATTGGTTTTGGAGTATCAAAACGAGGATTATCAAATACTTTTGATTTTGGTATAAAACCTAATCTTCCCCAAACGTGCTGGTTGGTCGAAACATAATATCTAAAGTCTGTTGGGTCGTTTGGATTAACCTTACCAATAATTGCTCATGTTCCTTCAGCTGCTTTTTCCTTATCAAAATTAAATGTTCTCTGTCTTGCGTTTATCACGTTTGGTTCCTGATCTTCGCTGTAAAGTCTTATTGAGGAACCATCTAATTTCGTATCTAGATTTACATAATTATCTTTAAAATTTAACTGTTCCAAACCTATGGTCTTTATATTTTTGTTGCCTACTGGCTTATAATCAATTGTTTTATCACTAAATACATCAGAATAGTAAATAAATAGTGATGAATTTCCTAAAAATGCTGAATTATTCAATGAAAGATAGTGATCACCTAATCTTTCAAATATTTTTGTGTCATCGAAAAGAGACTTAATTGTAAAAGTGATTTCGTTTTCATTTTTGAGTTCAGCCTCAAAAATATAACGTGAAGCTATTAGGTTTTTGAGGTCATGTTCTTGTTTTTTTGAATGTCTAACCGCTAAATATTCAAAATTTAGATTGTTTAACTTTTTGTGTTCAACAATTTGTTTGTAAGGAATTGAAATATAAACAAATGATTTTGAAACATTTCTAACAGACCACAAATTAAAGCTGCCAGTAGATGTGTATTGAACAAAAGGCTCCATTTCAACTAAATCAGTTAGTTCTCTTTGTTTAGGGTCAAATTCGAAACCAAGGGTAATTATGGCATCATCTAAATGGTAATTTAGATTTTTAAATGGTAATAGATTTTTTGTAATAGAAGCTTTGGTAAAGTATTTATTAAAATCTCATTTTAAATCATAAATTTGCTCACGGGGAGATATCATGTGAGTTCTAACATTTTTACCGTTTAATACAAGATTTATTTTGTCATTTCTTAATTTATTGCTTATAACAGTATCTGTGTTTGAAATTATTTTAGATTTATATCAATTTTCACGTTCATAGTTTATTTTTGCATAATGGTTTTGAAGAGAATATTGAAAATCTTTTGGTAAATCGTTTTTATCTTTAAGAAGTAATGAGTTTTTTGTTTCACCATCTTTATACCCAAATAGATAATCATCGTTTGCATCTTTATAATCGAATTTATACGAAAATTCTTTATTTTTTAGTTGACTCACAGAATTTTTAAAATTATTAGCAGGTACCACTTCAACTAAAGTTAAATTCTCAACTATACGAACCGAATTAAGGGTATACAATTCATTTTCATAAAATCCATTAAGATTGAATTTACTTCATTTTTTAAATGGAATAATAATTTTTTGCTCTTTCAAAAATAGGTTTCAATACCCATTTATTCGACTGTTTTCAAAATCTTGCTGTTTTCTTTTAAAAACCAATTCAATCGATTTATTGTTGAATCTATCATAATCATATGTGTCAAAATTAAATGCGATAGATCCAAATAGTTTATTATTATCGCTATCTTTATAAAGATTAAACTTAGTTATCTGGTATTCTTTATTAATTTCAGTATATTTTTTAAAAGTGTATTTGCTTTCGAAAGGTAAAGTTATCAATCCTTTATCTAAATTAAATCTGGTTATAACAAATTCTTCAATATTTTTAGGAAGTGAGCTTATATCAATTGATACTTGATTATCATTAGTATTTCCTGAAAATATATTACTATATTTCACAAAAGGATTAGTTGATTTGATTTCGAATTTAACATTTTTATATTTACTTATATCGCCATTAAAATTAATTTTTAAAAAGTTGTTGCTTTTTTCTACAAAATTTATTTCGGGCAACATTTCGGAATCTGATAATTCATTTTGTCCCTCAATGACAATTTTATTTGAAACGCCACCCAAAAACCTTCACTCATTTGGATTAGACCTTTCGCATACCTCTAAACCTAAAATTTCTTTTACATTTGTGACATTAAAATATAAATTTAGAATCTCTTCATACAAACCATCGCGATTTCTTTTTTTATTATCTATTTGCATATCATGGTATTCAAGTTCATTATTTTTGGTTAGCAAAATTATTCTTGCCTTCATAGGTAATTCAAATTGTGGGCTCTTTTGAATTACCTTAACAGCTAATGAGTGATTGTTCCCGTTTGATGGTCATGTTCTTCACTTATTTTCGTTTTTAACTGTAAAGTTGTTAGATTTGTTCCATATCTCTTTTGCTATTAAATATTTATTTTTTGAATCAAAATCAACTTCTTGATCTAGATTATTTACAACTCTTAATAATTTTATTTTATAGTTTGTGTTAACATTCGATAAATTAGCAATTAAAAGATTATTCGTATTTTCAACTCTAGTAAGTTTGATTTTATTCTCTTTACCATTATCACTGTATAAGAGTGATAATGGTTTATTTTTATCTATAGCAAAGTTTGATTTTATTAATACTATCAACTGACCTGAATCATAGCGTGCTTTAAAAAAATTGAATTTTTGATAATCACTATTGTTAAATGTTATATCAGTGGTAAGTTCTTTATTATTTAAAAAAGTCTTATACAAATCAAAAATTGAGTCATTTTCGTCAAATTCATTTTTATCCAAGACGTTAGTTTCACTAACAAAATTTCAGTTAGGTGATATATCATGTATTGGTTTATAATCAAAAGTTAGTTTTGCATTGTCAGTTGGGGAAAGACTATTATTTTGCTTTGGTTTTTGATCAATTTTTTTCTCTTTGATTTGTGTATTTTCAGTATTTATGTCTGATACGGTAACATCTTTTCTTGGTTTTTTATCTTGTGATTTTTCATCATTTAAATTAATATCAGTATTTTCTAAATCACTAATTTTTGAATTATTTTTTTCACACGAAACAACAATTCCCGAAATAAGCGCAGGAAAAGTAGTTATAGTCAAAACGGGTCTTAATAGTTTTTTAATTTTCATTTTATTCCTTTAACTTTAATGATAGAAATTATAACAAGTTTAATTTTAAAACAGACTTATTAAACTGTGTTTAATTTTGAATTTTGAAGATGCTATATTTATCATTAAATTAACGAAATAATTTTAATTTTATAAACTCAATTAAGATTGTAAATATTTATTAAAAAATTCAAACCGAGCTTTCAATATTGCTTGATTTGAATTTTTAAATCACAAACTGAATTTTATTAGAACATGAGTTAGTTCGTGTATTAAACACTTAAAATTATTTTGATTTAACTATTGAACCAAAATTAATTGGATTTAAGTCAGTTATAGGTGCTATAGCAACATTATCAGTTATTTTAAGTTTATATTCGCCAGTTTTTTTGTTTAATTCATAGATGTCTTTGTCATCATATTTTATTTCTCTACCAGCCTGCGCTCAAGAAATACCATCCAAGTTAAACGATGAAGGACTTTCACCTTGTAACTCAATGAATGGATATCCTTTAAATTTTTCAAATTGTGCGATATAAATATAAAACTCTTTATCATTTATCTTTTGGACAAATGGTTTAACAGCAGTTGAATTTAATAAACCATTATTTTCATTATAAAATTTAATTTTTAATAAATTTGTTTTTTCTGGACTTTTGCTGTTTGGATTAATGTCTGTAATTAAACTATTGAATGTTGAATTGGAATCAATAATTTTAGCCTTAAGTGGAAGAGCCCCTCCGAAACGGAATTTTTCAATTTGAGTAATTAATATTTTGTCTGAGTATTTTTTGAAATCAAGTTTACGAGCTATTAGTAACTTGCTTTCAAATTTTTCACCTTCATAAATGAATGAATATTTAGCGAATATTTGATTATTAATTATTTCCTTGTCGATAAACACTAAATCGGTAATGCTATTTTTAGTATTATCGTCCACCACAAAATTTATATTGTCTTTTGAAATTTGATTAATTTTGTCTCATCTATTAACTTTCTTGAAGTCCAATTTGATATCGATTTTGGAATCAAATTTTAAGATTTCACTTTTGATTTCCTCATTTGATTTCTTCATAAATTCAGTGCTGTCTATAGTTTTAGTAACTAAATCAGACTCACCTAAAAGTTGGTTTTTTAATTTAAAACTAACTTTTATTTTATCGTTTGTTTTAGATATATTTTCGTTAGAGATTTGATAATTTTCTTCTAAACCAGTGAATACTATATTATTTTTAATTGAATCAGGATTTTTAGTTGCATTCCAGAAAGTAATATTAGAAGAGTTTTGATATTTTATTTCTATTTTCTTTGCTAAATTATTCAGAAACTCTTTTTCAGGCATAAAGTTAGATTTTTCGATAGAAATAACCATCTTCTTCGATTCTATTAAATCTGTTTTTGATTTAATAGAATATTCAACTTCTATTTTATCGGCCAGTTTTTTGGCAGAATGAAAAATAAATTCAAAACCATTCTTAATATCGGGAACAAAATTCTCGGGTTTTAATAATTCTTGATCATTAATTAAATTGAACACCTTTTTTTCTTGATTGACATAACTAATCTTACGTACAATATTTGAGAAATCCATTTTTTTCTCTGTATCATTACTATCTAAAATTTTAAACTGAGATTTTTCGATACTTTTTACAAATATTTTCGATTTTTTATCGTTAAATTTAAGTTCATATTTAACTTCTATTTTATCGGCCAGTTTTTTGGCAGAATGAAAAATAAATTCAAAACCTTCGACAATGTTATTAATTAAATAATTATTGGAATTAGATATTTCCGCATTAGTTACAGAATCAAAAGTTTTAGTGTTAGAATTCTTGAAAGCAATACTCATATTTGCATTTGCCGCTTCAAAGTTTACTTTTTGTTGCTCTTTATTTTTACAAGAAGCTGATATAGACAAAGGTATAGCGACTGAAGTACCAGCTGTTATAAAATTAATTATTAATTTTCTGTTCATTTTTAGTTTTCCTCTTTAGATAAATATAATTTTATTTACCTGAAAACAATTTTATATAAAAAATCTACCTTATGAAAAAATTATTTTATTCTTAAGGCAGATATAACTAATATGACATTTTTTTATGGAAAAACCAATTTTATTAAAGTTTATTATTGATAATTGAATTAATAGTGTCTTTAACTGGCGATTTAATTAGAAATGTTCCAGCCACGCACGCATCGGCACCCGCTTTGAATGATTGAGGTCCGGTTGAATCATTTATTCCGCCATCCACTTGAATTAAAAATTGATATTGATTTTTTGATCTGATATTTTTTAAAAGAGAGATTTTTTCTAATGCTGTTGGAATAAATTTTTGTCCACCGGCGCCAGGTTCAACCGACATAACTAAAACTAGTGACAGATACGGTAATAATTCCTGTATTTCAGAAACACTGGTGGCCGGTTTAATAGCCAAACCGATACGACATTCGTGATAGTTGTCTTTTAAAAAAGACAATAGTTCATCATTACTAGTCGCCTCATAATGAATAGTCACAATATCAACTACATCCTTAAACTTATCAATATAATCCAATGGATTTTCAACCATTAAATGAGCATCCATAAAATGTTGTGGTGCTATTTTTTTTATTTCAATAATTTCTTCTAATTGTATCGCAGTATTTGGGACAAATTTTCCATCCATTACATCATAATGAATTCATTCAATACCTTCTGAAATCAAAGTTTTAGCCATTTCAATCCTTTGGTCTTTTTGAACATTTAATAATGATGGTGTTACATATTTTTTAATCATTTTTAGCCTCCTTCGCCATTTTTATGTAATTTTTATATCTAAACTGAGGAATGATACCATTTTTAACTTGAATTTTTATATTGCAATATTCTTCAGGCTCGTTAATGTGCAGACATGATTTAAATTTGCACATTTGACCAAATTCCCTAAATTGTTTAAAAGACTGAGCAAGTTGGATTTTTGTTAAATTAATATCAAAACTAGAAAAACCGGGTGTATCAATCAACTGTCCTCCTAGAATGTCAATAATTTGCACAATTCTAGTAGTATGCTTACCCCTATTTGCAAATTTTGATATTTCCTGAGTTTCAAAATTAGTTCCAGCAATTCAATTAATAAATGTTGTTTTTCCAACTCCTGATTGTCCCATTAAAGAGATTACACGACCCTTGAATATTAGCTCTACATTTTTCAATGTTTCACTATTGTTGTAATCTATTTCAAAAATTCTATAACCCATAGTCTGATATTCTTGTTTTCAATCACTAATGGATAAATCAACCTTAGTTACAAAAATTATGGGCTCAATATCATTCGATTCTATGAATGCTAAATATTTATCAACTAAATAAGATTGGAATGTAGGTTCAACAACAGACATAACAACAATTATGGCATCAATATTTGCAACTTTAGGTCTGATAAATGAATTCTTTCGTTTTCGTACGCTGTTTATATAACCGTTGTGTTCAAATTCAACTATATCACCTACAATCGGTTCAATATTTTTATATCTAAAAACACCGGCTGCCGGCAAAAAATGCATATTTCCTTTCTCATCCTTAATATGATATTTACCACCAGTTAAAGAATATATTTTTCCTAACAATGAAACTTCCTCCATTTCTAAACCAAAATAACCAATAATATTATTCCAATAACAACTAATATCGATATAAGTACTATCGATGAAATTAAAAACGTCTTCGAATTAATAAAATCTTGCAATGTTCGTTTAGGCAGAATTTTTTTTACATCAAGTGGTTTTTCATAAAATCTATCTGGATGAATACATGTTTTAAGGTCTTCACGCATACTTCACATACTTGCGTATCTACTATTCGGGTCCTTTGCAGTAGCTTTAATAATAATATTAGCAAGAGACTGTGGAACATCAACAATTTTTGTAATATCCGGTATTTGCGAATGCTTTTGTTTGCGCAATGTTTCACTTGCATCTGCCCCACGAAAAGGATAAAATCCAGTCAGCATTTCAAAAAGTAAAATCCCTAATGCATAAATATCGGATTGAATCGTTGGTTTGTTATCTGACATACACAACTCTGGAGCCATATAGTATACTGAACCAATAACTTTCGAATCTTGCGTAAATCTTTGACTGTCTTCACCAAGAGCTAAGCCAAAATCAATAATCTTTATATTTCTATCGCGTGTTACCATAACGTTATTGCTTTTAATATCTCTATGAATTATTTTAAAACTATGAATTTCACCTATACCCTCAGCAATTTGCATAGCATAATTCACAGCAGTTTTAGATATTAATTTACCACCTCTAGATATATTGGTTTTTAAACTATCTCCATCTATAAATTCCATAACTAAATACTGCTCAGTGTCACTAACGTATGAATCAATATATTTCGCAATTCTTGATGAATTAATTGATTTATATAGGGCAATTTCTTGTTTGAATCTTCTTGTAGTTGTTTCTATATCCCCATCTTTTTTAATAACAAAATATTTTAGAGCATATACTTCGCCCGGTTTTTCTAGTGATTCGACCTTAAAAACGTTACTAAAACCACCACTACCAATTGCGGCTAAAATTTTATATTTAGTATAAACATGACTATTTTTGCTTGGTGTCATTTTATCTCCATTCCGAATTTTCTGCTATGACAGCGTAAACTGCAGAAGCATTATCTGTTGAACGATTTTCTAATGCAGTCTCTACCAATGATTTAACTGCTTTTAATGAGTCCAATTCAGATTTTAATGTCAACTCAATTGCGGGTTTTTCGATGAAATTATGTACACCATCACTAGTACATAAAATTCCATAAACACGTTCAATTTCTTGGCTCAAATCAAAAATTTCAATTTTAGTTTTCTTTTGAGGTCCTAATGCCGATGTTAAAGCGGTATTAAATCTGGTCTTTTTAGCTTGTAATTCTGACATGCCTTCTTCTCGAATTAATCGATTATAGAGATTTTGATCAATAGTTATCTGTTTCAAATCGCCTGATTTAGTTAAAACCCATGTTCTAGAATCACCGATATTAAAAATGTATAAAAAATTTAGTTTCGTACTAAAAATTGCGGCTGTTAGCGTAGTCCCCATATCCATCTTAGCTTCATCATTTTCACCTAATTTTTTCATTTCACTTCGGGCCTGTTCAACACAGTCTTTAAATCATTTTGCATATGATGAGATGTCATTTCTTTCCAATGGGATAGATTTTTGAAAATTATCATTGAAAACATTAACAGTGATATTTGAGGCAAACGCTCCCCCAAAATGACCTCCCATACCATCACATAAAATCAGCATACCGCAATCTTTTTTTAGAAAAATACCTGTTTTATCTTGATTTTCAGTTCTAATATTACCTACAACACTCAACTCACCAAAATTATTCATACAACTCTCTCATTAAAAGTTTTTCTATTTCTTCAGCCGCTCTGATTGGATCATCGTTAACAACGTTGTATTTAAAAATATCCTTGTCAGCCAATTCTTCCTGCGCTTTTTTAAGTCTTTTGTTAATATCGGCTTGAGTTTCAGTGTTTCTGCCAATGATTCTGTATTTTAAATCATCAAAAGAAGGCGGTAATATAAATACTGTAATTATGTTATATTTTTCCGTACTTTCTTGATTTTGAAGAATTTGTTTTGCTCCATATGTCTCAATTTCTAGAAAAGGGATTTTATTCTCATTATGTATACGGTCTATTTCACTACACAAAGTACCATAATAGTTATCAAAATGAAAACTATATTCTAATAATTCGTTTTTTTCAATCTTAGATTTAAAATCATCCTTTGAAATAAAAAAATAATGTAAACCGTCAATTTCGCCAACACGAGGACTTCTAGTTGTTGCGGATACAGATAATTTAAGTTTTAACTCCTCTTTAGTAAATAAAATTTGTTCGATTGTACCTTTACCTACTCCACTAGGACCGACAAAGATAATAATAGGTTTCTTTTTAGATTTATCATACATAGTTATAATATTATAGTTAAAATATAAATTAAATGGATAATAAAGATAAAAAATGGTTCAATTTAAAATTGTTTGAGCTTAAAAAGAAGGGACAAAACAATGAAAAAGAGTTTGAAATTTACAAAAATTATAAATACATTTAATTTAGCTTCTATTTCTTCTGTTTTTGTAATTTCTTCATCATGTTCTAATAAAATCAATGATATTTCATCATCGGTGTATAAAAATGAACAGAATTTTAACAGTATTGACGAAAAAAACCAAGTATTACACATAACTAAAAAAGCAGATTTTTTTAATTTTGATTTAAATGACCCGAGCAAAACATACAGCAATATTAATTATTACACTGAAGGTAATGCATCACCCTATATCAAAATAAAAAAATCTCTGCAAGCGTTTAAAAAATACTGGAAAATAGACAAAAACGAAACACCGGGTACAATAAATATCTTAAATAAATATGATGGACCAGACATTACAATCAACGCAGTTAATGATGAAATAATTATAAAAAAATATAGTAAAAATAAACCTCAAGAGGTTGATAATTATGTTGATGTATTTGGTGATCGCATCTTAATTAATAAAAAAGTGTGTGATTTTGGAGTTGATAAGAAAATAAAAACAAGCGAATATGGATTCAAAATACTTGCTTATGAAAATGACATTTTAATACCTTATTACATATTTAATGCCTTGTTTTTGTCGCCTAACTATATTAATTTATATTACGATGGAAGGAAATATCAACTTTTCCAAAAAATTGTAAATTTCGATAATAAAGAATTCGTAAATTTTTTTAATTTCGCTTTTCCTGGAATCCCGCCTTTCAAGGGAATTAGAGAAGACTCTTATAATTCGTTAAAATTTCTTATGAACAATTATTACGGCTTAAATAAGTATTATGAATACACATCATGGGATGCAATGCTTGATAAATATAAGGAGGCGATATTAAATATTAATCCCGATAATTACACAAGGTCATATTTTAATTTCTTCAATAATTTAAATGATTTACATTCTAATATTATTACTCCATCATTATTCAACTATCATATTAAATATCATGAACAAAGCAATAAAAGAAAATTGTATACAAAATTAGATATCGAATTAAAAAATAAACGATCTATGCTCTTAGAGAATAGTACTCAAAACACTAATTTCTTTGGTTATTTGAGAAATAATTTATTTATTTCTTTTGATGAATTTGCTGAAAACATTAATGTAAAAGGACAAAATATTCAATTAAAAAAATTATTTTTATCTTCGATTTTAAACTTAGAAAAGAACAAAGATATCAATAATGTAATTATTGATTTATCAACTAATGGTGGTGGTGACTTATCGATAATGTTATGAATTGCTAAACTACTATCAAAAGATAAGGAAATATCATTCTATAATTATAATGATTTAAATGAATCTCTAATGAAATCTACAATATCAAATACCAAATTCAATAGTGAATACTTAGGGGAAAACTTTACAAAAGCAAAAAATATACTGAAAAGTAAGCAAATAGTTTTATTAGTAAGCAATAACACATTCAGTGCTGCAAATTTGCTCACTTCAATAGTTAAAGATTTTAATTTAGGTTTAATAATTGGCACAAAAACTGGTGGGGGCATGGCCTCAATTATGCCTACTGTTTTGGCTGATGGGACCTCTGTCGCGATATCTTCAAATAACTTATTTTTGAATAAGAATCGTACTCAAATTGAAGATGGAATCGAACCTGACATCAAATTATCATATGAAGATTTTTATAATTTTAGAAAAATCGAAAAAATAATAAACAACTTTCATAATAACGAAATAATCTAATTTCGTTTTTTGGTATTACATATTTCAAGATAATCTCACTCAAAGACATATAAATTAATAAGTAATAGTATATAATTCTAAGTATAATTTAATATTAAATACAATCCATCAAGGAGGCACTATGCCAAGTTTAATAATCTCAATAATCCTTATTGTTGTTTCAGTAATAGTAATTATTGTGTCTTTAATGATGTCTCCAGACTCAAATGGCTTTTCAGGAGCATTGGTTGGTTCTGGTGACTTGGAACTATTTAAAGCATCAAAAGAAAGGGGCGTGAAGAAATTCATGAAGTGAACTATGTTCACCATGGGTGTTTTAATAATCATACTGGCAGTATGTGTTAAAATCTTCACTAAATAATTTATGATAAATACCGAAAAAATATACGAATATATCAAAAACAATCCAAAAACTTCATTTATTCAAATAGCAAAAGGTTTAAAAATACCTGTTTCAAAAAACAAAGAATTAACAACGACATTACGCAAAATGTCGGATGATTTTTTAATTTCTTTGTTCAGAAATCAAACTTTTATTGCATTAGAAAACATTACTAAAGTTACTGGTAAATTAAAATATGCTTCAGAAGGGAAATTTGCATTCGTTGATGTAGTGAGTGATTTAAATCCTGAAGAATATGAATCATTTTTTGTGCCTTCACAATATTTTAATAAAGCCTTGTCTGGAGACACCGTTATACTAAATGTCTACAAATATTTAGATCATAAAGATGAAAAAACTTTTGGTGTAGTTTCATCAATAGTTGAACGTAATAATGACAAAATTAGTGGTGTATTGGAATTATCTGACGGTCAAATAACTTTTAAACCTCTGAAAAAAGAGTTTAAAAATATTAATTTTATAATTAATGAATTCAAGGTCGATGCGCGACTTGACGATTTAGTCATGGCCAAAATTCATTCATATAAGGACCGCAATATTGAAGTGAATATAGTTGAAAAAGTTTCTAATTTATCTGACCCATTATGCTATGTAAAATCGCTTTTATCTGAGCGTGAATTACCAAAATGTTTTGAAGAAAATGTAATAATTGAATCTAACAATATTCCTGACAGCATAGATGAAAAAGGAATGAAAAAACGTGTAGATTTTAGAAACGAATTAGTAGTAACAATTGATGGTGATTCCACCAAGGATTTTGATGATGCCATTTGTGTTAAGAAAATTGATAATAGATATTATGAATTGCAAGTTCACATTGCTGATGTAAGTTATTATGTAACTGAAAACAGTGTAATTGACAAAGAAGCCTTGAAAAGAGGAACTTCCACTTATCTGGCTAACCAAGTTATTCCTATGCTTCCGGAAAAATTGTCTAATGGAATTTGTTCTTTGAATCCTAACGAAGATAGATTCACAATGAGTATCATCATACAAATTGATAATTATGGACACACTATTTCTTCTAAATTAGTCCCTGGTATCATAAACTCAAAATACAGATTAACTTATAATCGTGTAAATGAATTTATTGATGATAAAAAACGTTTTGATGATAATAATTTAAATAAAATGCTAGGTTTAGCTTATGAATTAACACAAAAAATAAGAAATGTTAAAAATGATGAAGGCTACATAGATTTTGAAATTGAAGAACCCAAAATAATTTTTGATCAGGATAACCACGTTGTTGATGTTGTGGTCGATAAAAGTGGAGCAAGCGAGAGAATGATTGAAGACTTTATGGTCAGGGCTAATGAAGAAACTGCAAAAATTCTTGAGGAACATAAAATACCATTACTTTTTCGTGTGCATGAAGCACCTAGTGAAGAGAAAATAAATTACTTCAAACAAGTTATGAACGCTCTGAATATAAAAGTAAAATTAGGTAGCCAAAATATAACTCCTAAATCTTTCCAACAAACAATAGAAAAAATTAAACAACAGAGATTTGATAGTTTTCTACAAATAATGTTTTTAAGAACTATGTCAAAAGCTGTTTATAGTCCCGATAATATAGGACACTTTGGGTTGGCTTCAAAACATTACTGTCACTTTACAAGTCCAATTCGTAGATATCCTGATTTGATCGTGCATAGAGTGATTCGCGAAATTCTTTTAAATAATGATAGAACTAAAATAGAACACATGAATAAGATTCTAGACCAGATAGCTTTACAGACGAGTGAATCTGAACAGAAAGCAATGCAAATTGAAAGAGATACCAATGATCTTTTATATGCTGAATATTTTAGAAATAAAATAGGTCAAAGCTTCAACTGCCAAATCGTAAGCGTTTTAAAATTTGGTATGTTTGTTGAATTCGAAAACAAAACAAACGCTCTAATTCATATTTCAACTATGACTGATGATGAATACTCAATAAATGATGAGGCAACCGAAATTATTGGTGCTAATTCTAAAAATAGATATCGTTTAGGTGACAAAGTTGCAGTAGTTGTTACTAAAACGGACCCGATAAATGGAAAAATTGACGCTTGTTTAGTCAAAAACTATGGCGATTATTTTAAAAACTTAAAAAATAACATAAATAAACCTAAGAAAAATTTAATTAAAAATGGAAAATAGAAAGCTAGTTAAAAATTCGCTAGGTTTTGATTCAAATTTGTATATTTATCAAGATAAGGATATGTTTAATTACTCTGTAGATACAATACTTTTAGGAAATTTTGTATTTATAAACAAGCGTATCACCAATATGCTTGAAATTGGTACCAATAATGGTGCATTAGCTATTTTTATCAGTGAGCGGCACAAAGATTTGAATATTGATGCAATTGAAATTCAATCAAAAGCAGTTGAGTTAGCCAAAAAAAATGTTGAGCTTAATAATAAATCTAATCAAATTAATGTTATAAATGCTGATTTCAATGATTTTTATCAAAATCACACTCGTAATAACCTAACAAAATATCAATCAATAGTAGTTAATCCACCATTTTATCCACCTGAAAATATGAAGGTTAGCAAACACGTTAATGAAGAAACATTAATTGCAACTCACGAAATAAAATTAAATTTAAAACAAATTATTCAAGGGAGTGCAAAAATTGTTGAGCAAAAGGGCTATTTAACTATGGTTATTCCTGTAGAGCGAATTGTTGATTGTTTTCAATACATGCGAGAATTCAAGTTCGAGCCCAAAAGAATACAAATGATAATCCCAAGAGTTAATGATAAACCAAAATTAGTATTAATAGAGGCAAGATATCAAGCGGGTTGGGGCATTCATTTTTTGCCAAATCTTTATCTTCATGATGCTCAAAATAAAATCGATCATGAATATTTACCCGAAATTAAAGAGCTATACAAACCAAAAAAAGTTTAAGGAGAATTATGAATAAGAAAACGTGCTATATTACAACCCCGATTTATTATGTCTCAGGCCCATTACATATCGGACATTTATACTCAACAATAATGGCTCGCACTATTGCAAACTACAAACAAATTATGGGTTACGATGTCAAATTTTTAACAGGTAGTGACGAACATGGACAAAAAATCCAAAACAAAGCCGAAAAATTAAACAAGAACCCCCAACAATTTGTTGACGAATTAGTTTTTACTTATAAAGAAATGTGAGAAAAATGAGATATTCATTTTGATTATTTCTCAAGAACAACAAACACACATCACGAATTAGTTGTAAAGAAAATATTTTCTTGATTTTTAGAAAAAGGATTTATTTATAAAGATAAATACGAAGGTCTATATTCAGTTGAAGATGAAGAATTTTTAACAGAAGCACAAGCACTGGAAATCGAAGGAAAATATTATCACCCAACTTCAAAACATGAGCTTATTCGTATGTCTGAAGAAAGCTACTTTTTTAAAATATCTCAAATGCAACCATGATGAGAGAGTTATGTTCAGGAAAATAAAGACTTTTTAATCCCGAGCAAAACTTACAATGAAATAATGTCAAATTTTGTTAATGAAGGATTAGAAGATTTGTCGGTTACTAGAACCAATGTAAAATGAGCAATACCTATTAATGAGGAACCAAATCATACATTATATGTTTGACTTGATGCTTTATTCAACTATGTTACTGCTTTAAAATTTGATTTAACAAACCCCGGAGAAGATTATCGTAAATACTGAGAAAATGGTAACGAAATTATTCATATTTTAGGTAAAGAAATCTCTAGATTCCACTTCATTTATTGACCTATGTTTTTAAAAGCTATGAATATGAAATTGCCAACCAATATAATGAGTCATGGTTTATTAAGAGACAAAGATGGACGCAAAATGTCTAAATCTCTAGGAAATGCTATCGAACCAGAATATCTTTTGAAAAATTATCACCCAGAAATGGTCAAGTATTACTTTGCTAGTCAAATAATTTTTGGTGAAGACGGAAATTTCAGTGAAGATAAACTTAAGGAAATGGTCAACGCTGACTTAGTGAATAATTTTGGAAATTTAATATCCAGAACACTTAAAATGACCTCAAACTCATTTGAAAATGGCACCGTATATAAAAGTTCAGATAACGAAATCCATTTAAATATTGAGCAATCAATCTTATCGTTTGATACCGAATTTTCAGTACTTATGGATGAATTTAAAATTGATAAAGCATTTAAGAAAATGGTCGAATTAAGTTCAAAATTAAACAAATATATTGATGAAACCACACCATGAAAACTAACAGATAATTTAGAAGAATTAAATTTAATTTTAAATAGATTATTAAATGGTATATACTCAATTAGTTGGGCTTTACAAATTGTTATGCCACGAAAAATTGAGGAAGTTGCAAGCGCATTAAATGTTAATAGATTTAACAAAGACAAATTACATGATTTCAAAAAATTTGATAATATCAAACCTATTGAGAAATTTATGTTCTTTTCAAGATTAAAATAAAATGGAGGAAATATGATTTACATAGTTTCAAAAGAAATAAAAATTAAAAAAGAATCCAAGGATGAATTCAATAAATTTATCAAGGAATGAATATACAAATCTAAACAACAAGAATTGAATTTATCAATAGATGGTTTTTGAGTTGCTGATAAATTCTTGATTTTTGAGCGTTGAAGTTCAGAAGAAAGTTTTTTGAAATTCACTAAATTGCCTGAATATAAAGAATTTTTGACAACAATTGAATCTTTTGGTACAGAACCATTAAAAGTAAAGAAATTCAAGACTATAATTTAACTAAAAATAAAAAAACGTGTATATTCGCTATACACGTTTTTTTTAATTATTGAGTTTAATTATCAATTGATTTTAAATCTTTAATTTTTGCCAATGCATTTACTTTTGAGGCATTTTTTATTTTTTCTTTTTGTTTTTTTCAAACCATTAAAGAAATTGTTGCACTGATAGGGAATAAAAACTGAAATGCACCAATGTTCCAATCATTTGCATAAAATATCCTATGTTTATAATAGATTACTCCTAACGGGATTGCAATTACATGCAGTAACACAGATACAATTAAAAAACACAATATCAGTTTTAAAAATGTATAAGCAAGTTCTTTTTGTGGAGCACCATCATTTTTAGCATTAACTACTGCAACAATAAATAATACTAGTAACAATATTGCTGAAATAATAAATGCAAAAATAGATAGTGTAGTCACTGTTCAAAAGGATATTTTTTTGATTTTCATAAACTTATAAACTTGTTAACTCTTTCTCTTTCTCGGTGGTCATTTTATTAATAATTTCCACTTTTGCATCGACATGTTTTTGGATAACATCTTGATATCTTTTTTGTTCATCTTCACTTAATTCTTCATCAGTTTTAATTGCCTTCATGGCATCTTGACGAGCGTTTCTTACGCCTATTTTTGCTTGTTCAGTATATTTCGCAAGACTTTTAACTAATTCTTTTCTTCTTTCAGAAGTCAAGGCAGGAAATGTTAAACGAACTTGATTACCTTCATCAACTGGCTGTACACCCAAATTAGCTGCTAAAATAGCTTTACAGATATCTTTAACTGATGATATATCAAATGGTTTTACAAGTAATTGAGCGGGTTCTGGTACTGATATGCTGGCTAATTCTTCAAGCGCAGTTAGTGTACCATAGTAGTCAATTTTAACACCCTTAATTAGTTGAGGGTTAGCGCGTCCTGTCGAAATTTTCGATAATTCAAAACCGTAATGATGAATAGCTTTTGTAGCAGTTTCTTCAAAATTCAATAAATATAAATCTAATTCCATTATTTAGTTACCTCCGTTAATTCAATTGTTCCTTCGATTGCTCTTAAAATTGCATCGGCTTCTTGGATATCAAAAACTATTAATCCAATATTATTATCTCTAGCCATTGATGTTGCCGTTAAATCCATAACTTGTAATTTTCTTTCAAGAATTTCATCATATGTTATGACATCAAATTTCTTCGCATTTGGATTATATTTTGGATCTGAATCATAGATGCCTTTAACTCCGTTTTTACCCATAAGTATTACGTCAGCCCCTATTTCAGATGCGCAAAGCGTTGCAGCAGTATCTGTCGTGAAGTAAGGTCTACCTGTTCCACCGGCAAAAATTACTACCTCACCATTTTCTAAATATTTTATAGCTTTTTCATTAATGTAATATTCAGCCACTCTTTGGTCTATATTAAGAGAAGATTGGACTCTAGTTTTTAATCCTATTTCTTCAAAACCACTCTGCAATGCTAAACCGTTCATGATTGTAGCAATCATTCCAATATAGTCAGCTCTATTGCGAGGAATGCCGTTTTTCTCGGCGCTAGCACCTCTTCAAAAGTTGCCTCCACCAATTACAACGCTAACTTGAATTCCTTTTTCGACAATTTTTTTCAACTGACGAGCAATGTTTTCAACTAAAGCGTAATCAATTGCTAAACTTTTTGACTTATTTGCTAAACCTTCACCCGAAAGCTTAACGAGTATTCTTTTGTATTTCATAATTAGTATTACTCCCTATTAATTAATTATCAATATTATAAAGTAATTTGTACTTAAACTTAAATCTTACTATAAAATATTGTTGTTTTTTCCAAAATACAGATATTTGAATAGTTTAAGGAAAATAAAAATAGGGATTGTTTCATAAAATGTGTTTTAGCATTTTAAATTAATATGTATATTAATGTATAATTATTTAATAAAGAGGAAAACATGAAAAAAAGCAATATAGAAATGACAGGTGACCATGTAAACCCAGTCATTAAAAATTTGGTTGACCAACTAAAAAAACATGAAAACAAAGTCACAAATCACCCACCAATTGAGACAAGAGAATATAGAGATTATAAAAAAATCATTGAAATAAAAAATTTAACAAAGTCATTCAAAATAAAAGGGGGCAAACTGCTTGCCGTCAATGGCATGAGTTTAAATTTTTACAAAGGTTTAAATACCGCCTTATTAGGATCAAACGGTGCAGGTAAAACCACCACGGTTGAAATGGTGGTTGGAATTTCAAAACCAACATCGGGAGTCATAAATTATCTTTTTGATGGTATAGTCAACAACAAAATGGATGCATCGAAAATAGGTATTCAATTTCAGGATTCGTCATATCCACAAGGTTTAACGGTACTGGATGTTATAAATTCAGTTAATAAAATATATGGTGCAAAAACATCAGGAAGGGAATTACTATATCTGACTAAGGTGTTTGGAGTTGATGAGTTCTTATCAAATAAGGCTGCTTCACTTTCTGGTGGCCAACACCAACGTCTTAATGCCTTGCTGGCAATTATAAATAAACCTGAACTAGTTATTTTGGACGAGTTGAGTACTGGATTGGATTTAAAAATTAAAACTAGATTGATAAATTTCATTAAGGAATATGTGAAGGAAATTAATTCAACATTATTAATTATTTCTCATGATATTAGAGAAATTGAGCAACTAGCAGACAGGATTGTAATAATGAACAAAGGAAAAGTAGTTTACGACCAGACAAAAGAAGAGACTATTCAAATTTATGGGTCTCTCGGTGCTTGTTTAGACGAATTTATTTAGGAGTATCATGAAGATTTGAGCGATAAACAATAAGGAAAAAAATCCTTTTAAAAAATCAATAAACCACAAATCAGATAATACGTTTTGAGGTATCATTCAGATAATTAATAAACACTTCTGAAAAGCCTTTGTTGGTCCTTTTTTTGCTTTTTGTTACCCAATAGTTTTCACAATAATTCTTGGTACTATTTTTAGTTATGAAATAATCATTGCCGCCACTTTTTCAATCGGACCTCTTGCAATCGCTTGTGTTGCGTTGCCAACTGCTTTATTTGAATTTAAAAAGTCAACTTTATTGAAAAGGATTGGAGCAACGAACATAAAACCAATAAACTTTTTATTAGTAATTGCATGTTATTACTTCTTAATAATGATTTTTTCAGGTCTTTGAACAGGGTTAGTCAGCTTAGCATTTTTTGGAAGTCGATATTTTAACGAAGGTAAAGAACTGTATTCTGTAGCCTTAGGAAGCGAAAACATTATTGTTCGTTTGTCCTCAATTAAAGATTTGTTTACAAGAATCCACTGAGGTGGTTATGTATATAGTTTCATAGTTTTAACAATGGTTTCTCTAGCTGTTGGATTATTCTTGGTATCGATTTCTAAATCCATTTTGATGATTCAAGCAATTGGGTCGACCTTATTAATACTGACAATGTTTTTATCTGGACAAGTTCTTCCGCTTGCGCAGATTGCGGGTGTAAAAACCATGTGATACTTATCATATTTAACGCCATTTAAGTCTCCAATAGTTCAAAACACAATGGCATTTCAAGGCGCAGCACATACATCTCAGTTATTTTATGTAAACAATACAAGTCATGCTTTAAACAATAATTTATATTCTTATAGTGAATATGAAACACTATTAAAAAGTATGAGCAATTTTACAAAATCGCTTAGTTATAATATTAATGAGCAAAATCAAGCCATTAACCCAAATCTAACATTGGATAAATTTGTTATTACCATGAATGGATTTGACCAAAATACAGTAACTTCAATCGAGTATGGAAAATATAACATTTTTAATGCTAATGAGGTGTACGGCACAGTAAATGCATTAAACGGGTCATACTCAGCTAACACAACTTTTGAGTCTTTATTGAAATACAGTATTGATAAACAACTAAATATATTATTAGATACAAATTCAACACCAAAACAAATTGAAGAAGCCAAAGGATTTTTAACAATGCTTGTAATGAAAGCTCCCACTTCACAAGCAAACCTTTTGGAAAATCTTAAATGAGTAAATGAAATCAATAATATTGCTCCAGGTTCTAATTTAGCAGAATTATCAACCACATGAGTTAATAATGCTCTTAATAACGAAGTATTAAAACAATACTCAGATAAGTTTGTTCAAATTAGTGGTTCGTACTTAAACGATGATTCAATAATAAGAATTGGAACCAAAACAGAAAACATATTAAACTTTGTTTTACCATATGCTTGGTCAATCGTGTTATTGGCCTCAGCACAGAAATCATTTACATGAAACACAAGATAGGAGAATAATGAAGAAAAACACCCTTTTTGAACGTATAATTCCTGGAATTATCATTGCGGTGGTATTTTTAGGTACATTGATACCTTTATCAATATTCTCTTATGATTACCAAATTTCCAGAATATTATCCTTTGTATTAATTTATGTAATATTTTTAACTTGTAGTTGGGAATACTTTCACGCTCAAAGATTAAAATGATATTGAGCTGTTACATTGTCATTACTTGTTTCAATTGTTGTATTTATTCCAATTAAAGATATAACAATCCCATGAATGACTAATTCAAGAATAGATAATCTTTACCCACCATACCCTGATAAAGTAGTTCAATTAATGTACTATATGAAACTAATTGCTATCGAACCCATAATCGTAATAATGGTTATACTGATCGCTTTAGCATTCATGATTATTGAATTATTCACTCGTAAATTCATCAAATCAATTGACCGTTTCGCGAGATTTATATTCGCATTGGCAACCATTTATATTTTGGCGATATTCACAAAAGTTATGCAAGGTTTTTTGGTGTATGATTGAAAATATTGAGTGGCTATAGGATTGATTTCAGCCGGCTCAGACACATTTGGATTTTTGTTTGGAAAACTCCTAGGCAAAAAATATTTTTCTAAGGCATTTTCTCCAACAATTTCACCAAATAAAACATGAGAAGGTTTTATTGGTTCAGAAGTTTGCGGTGCAATAATTGCAGCTATTTCTGTATTTAGTTTGGACTTATTTGATTCAATATCTATAAAAATTGTCTTTTCTTTAATTGCACCTCTATTTGCAGTTGCCGGTGATTTATATTTTTCTTACATTAAAAGAATCAATGGTATAAAAGATTATTCAAAACTATTACGAGGTCATGGAGGATTATTAGATAGAATAGACAGTATAAGTTTTATAACTATTTTGATGTTTTTATTTATTTTAATAAATCGTTTCACATTAACTGCCTAAACTTTTATGGTTACATTAAAAAATATCAGTGCTGAGCTGATATTTTTTATTATTTTGCTTTATTGTTAGAACCAAATTCGAAAATTTTCTCTTTAGTTACTAACTTCATCGCTTCAATACTGTTAGCTAATAATTTTCTAGGGTCATAATTTTTACCCTCTAAATCTTTGTTAGAAACAATAAAATTTCTTAATGCTTCATGGAAAGCTAATTGCAGTTCAGTATTAACATTTATTTTAGCAATACCCAGTTTTATTGCCCGAGCCACTTGATCTTTTGGAATACCTGAACCACCATGTAAAACTAATCCAATTTTACAAATTGTAGATAAGTTTTCTAAATGGTTAAAATCTAACGATTTTCATGTTGAAGGATATTTACCATGAATATTGCCAACACCCGCTGCCAACATATCGATTCCTAATTGTGTCATTTTTAAAGCTTCCACAGTGTCGGCTAATTCACCAGACCCAATAATGCCGTCTTCTTCTCCGCCAATAGTCCCAACTTCAGATTCAACACTGACATCAAACTCTTTAGCGTATTCTACAACTTGTTTTGTTGATTCGTAATTCGTTTCAAAAGGCATGCTTGAACCATCAAACATGACAGAACTAAATCCGGCATCAATAGCTTTAAAACAGCCTTCTTTCGTCCCGTGGTCCAAATGTAAGACAATAGGTACAGTAATATTAAGGTCTCCTAAAAGACCTTTGACCATATTACAAACTGTTTTATAACCACCCATGTATTTAACAGCACCTTCACTTACACCAATGATTAATGGCGATTTAAATTCTTGTGCTGTTAATAATACAGCCTTTGCTCATTCCAAATTATTAATATTAATGTGCGGTATAGCATACTGGTTTTTGTATGCATCCGCAATCATTTTTTTAGCATTTGCAAATTTCATATTAAACTTCGAAACCAGGTCTAATTGTTCATTGACCTTTTGCATTTCTTAAAAAGTTAGAATCAACTGTTAGAAGGCGGTATAGTTCACCTAATTTGTTGACACGGATTGCGTCATATTCTTTGTCTTTTTCGTCAGCTTCGACTTCTCATTTCTCTTTCAATTCTTTTTCAACTTTATCAAATAAAAAGTTAAACTCGACATATTTACCATCCTTACAATGGTCATATGCAATTTGCGATACAACATCTAGCATTGTTTTCATAAATTCCTCCAATTTATTGTATATAGTTTCATATTATATATGGAAACATTATTTTATTAATTTATATTTCATATTTATGTTTTATATAGTTGTCTTAGTGTTTTATCATAGACCAATATTCACTAGCCCCGTTCTATAAAGAATCGACAACATTACAATAATTACAGTCGAAACAGATAAAAACAAGGTTGCTCAAATAAATTTATTCATTGACTCTATCTAAAATATAAAATTGCAGACTAGCTGCAATTAATTATTATTTAGATCAAGGAATACTGATTAGTCCATAAGCGTGTAAAACCAACACGATAATGCATAAAATCGCGATTACAAACACAACTGATAATAGTCAATATGTAATTTTAGATCATTGAGTTCTTTCAACAAAATGTCTGTATATTGTACGCATTTGAGCAGGTTTAGCTTTAAAACCTCTAATAACACTTGTTACTTCACTAGATTCAGAATCTCCCTCACGTAATAAATAAGTTACTACAACTGAATCATCTGTTCATTTAACTGATGTTGGAACAAATTCGTATTTTGTTTCCGCTTTAACATCATCAAGTGAAACCTCAGATGGTAATTTAGTTTCTTTTTCTTCGATGTAAACTGTTAACTCATTAACTTCTTTATTTAGGTCTACTGTTGGTTTTTGAACCTTAGGTTCGGGTTTTGGTTCAACAACCGGTTCGGGTTTTGGTTCGGGTTTTGGTTCAACTTTTTTAGTTTTAACAGGTGTAACATCAATAAGTTTTTCTCTATTAATGAATTCAATTGCATCTTCATCTTTAACATTTTCTTGAGTTACCCTCTCAATCATAATAGCTGTTTTTTCAGGAGTTGCAGAACCTCTAAATGCACCATCCTTGTGGAATCATACTCTTGAATTTCCTTCCAATGTAAACGCAATTCTGTTGAATTCATTAACCCCTTCTTTAAAGGTCTTGAAGTTTATCAGTTCATCTACTTTTGCTCTTTTTAAATTGAATGAAATATTTCTATTTTCATCGTATTTTTCTGATAGATAAAATCTATTCAATTTTGGTTTTTTTGTTTCTTGTGTTGACATAATATTTCCCTTCATGTTAAATATATATATAAATAATACCAAATATAATAAATTTATTATATATTTATTGATTTTTTTCCGTTTTTAATTGAATTTTTATTGAAATACGCACGTTTTTGCGGGAAATTTGTATTTTCGTTAACCCTCAGTACGAAATATTGATAATTTTACGGTTTCAATTCTGTAACGTGTATTTTAAGAAAATAAATGATTGTTCGGGCCCGAACAATCATTTAATAATAGTTAGTTACTTTATTTAGCGGTATTTGTAAAATCAAAAATACCAGTAATTGTTAAAGCTGCCAAAACAATAGCAACAATTAGCAATATAATTGCAAAACTTAATAAAGTATAAATTCTTTTTTGTCTAGGATCAACAAAAACTAATTCGTGGTCTTTATTTAAAAGATCTTTTTCAATAATATATGTTAATGAATCTTTTACAGGCACGTTAACCTTGTCTAAATCATCTAAAACTAGTTTAAATTCTTCTTTTGATAGACTACCAATAGTTTTTTTGTTTTTAAATATTCAAGTTCTTGCATCTTGATCTTGAGATTGCGCAACTAGTGTTTCGTATAGATCTGATAGCGATTCAAAACTAATACACTCGCCAGTTAAAGCGTTTTCAAGAGTAAAAATTTGAGTATCTTTTGATTTATCCTCATAAACAAAAAATTTCTTTAAATTTACTGAGCTCATATTATTCCTTTCTTTATAGGATGTCTTAATTATAGCACTTAATATTAATTATAATAGATTTATGGTTATCTAAACTTGGTTAAAACTACACGAAAATGTGTATTTTTGTAAATATTAATCTAAAAGTACGGTTTAAAATGAATAATTTCGACATTTTTATCTTTTATTACTTTTTTTTATTTTTTTTATTATAATGTTATTGCAAATGGCGAATGTGGTGAAGTGGTTAACACAGCGGGTTGTGGTCCCGTCATGCGAGGGTTCGAATCCCTTCATTCGCCCCATTTTTTTTATACTTTTTTTAAAAAATAATAACCAATTCAATTATATAAATATAATTTATGTATGGAATTAATCAATTACGAAGTTAAAAAATCGCGGTTCTATAGCATTTGTATACCGATCAACTCAAAAGACGAAATTAAAAATCATTTAAAAGAGTTAAAGGATGAACATAAAAAATCTACTCATATTTGTTATGGGTATCTTTTTATTGATAATGGGGTTATAAATGCAGGCTTCGATGATGACAGAGAACCAAACGGGACTGCCGGTAGACCCATTCGTGATTTATTGATTAAAACTAAAATGGAAAATCTTGTTATTTTTGTAATTAGATATTTTGGTGGAGTTAAACTTGGTGCCGGAGGTTTGGTTCGTGCATATATTAAAAGTGCTAATCTTGCTCTGCAAAAATATAGAGAAGGTGTTTAATGATTGCAGTCATAGGAAAAATTGGTGTGGGAAAAACTACTTTTCTCAAAAATTTAGATATAGATCAAGAAAGAATTTTCTATTGTGATGAATTTATTGCAAAAAATTACCTAAAAAATGGGATTTTTTACCATGAAATTAAAGAAAAAATAGGTGATTTCTTGCTTGATGAAAAAGGTGTTTCTAAATCAAAAATTCTTTGATGATTAGACCAAGATAAAAGAAATATAGATAAATTGGAAAAAATCATATTTCCAAAAATTTTTGAAGCATTAAAAAATGGGAAATTTCTAATTGTTGAAATACCAGTTCTTGTTAATAAAAATTGTAATTTTTTGACTTTGTTTTCTTTGATTTTATGCTTATCAACAAATGAACAAAAACGTCAAAAAAATTTACAAAAAAGAAATGTGGATAACTTAACTCTAAAACAATTAGATGGAAAAAATAACCCAAAAAAGGCTATAAAATCACTTTTTGGTAAGAAACCAATTGTGGATATCTATATGTGAAACTTCGATTCCACACAACAAAATAAAAAAATTTTTGAAATACTTTCTCTAATAAAATAAAATGTTGTTACCAACCCAAAAATCGGGTTAATTTTTATGAGAGGTGCAACGTGTTAAAAAATATAATTTATCCATATTTTACAGTCGAAAATTCTTCGATAATCGCAGGTGAAGATTTAAAAAACTTGCGTAAATTTTATGCACCTATTTTGGGACCAAATGCGATTCTGTTATATGAATATTTTAGAGATTTAGCTATCAACGAAACTAACGAGGTCGGATTTCACGATTACGATAGCATTACGTATATGTTAAAAATCGATTTAAAAGCTTTAAATGACGCGAGAATAATGCTTGAATCAGTTTCTTTACTTTCCACTTTCATTGATGAATTTAATAGAAAAACTCTTTTTGTAATTGAAAAACCACTTGATAGAAAAGGGTTTAAACTAAACTTAATCTTAGCTAATAAATTATTAAATATTATTGGTAAACAAAACTTCGAACGTTTGATAGGGAAAGATAGAAACCATTATCTATCAAAAGCTAAATATTTGCTTGAAGTTTCCGCTGGTTATCAAGATGTTTTCAATGAAAGTGAAGATTATTCATTAATTAATGATAATTCAATTGATGTTAATACACAAGACTTAGACACAAAAGAAATAAACATAGGTGTACAAGAAAAAATAGATTTAAATACATTTGAATTTCCAAATATTTATGAGGCTATCCTTAAAACTGATTCAAGAGTATTTTTCGGCCAAATTCAAGGTCAAATAGCTACCACTAAGATAATTGATTTAATAAAAGATTCACGTAGTTGTGGTTTTTCAGACCCTTGCATTAATTTAATATTTTTCTACGCGAACGAAGTTAATGGAAAAATTAACTATCAATACGTTAATAAAATAATTAAAGATTTAATTCGTAAAGAAATATTTTCATTCGAGCCTCTAGAAAACTATTTAGATGCATTAATTAAAATGAAAAATAATGTTGTAGTGACTAAGAAGGACTTATATAAAGCTACATATTTAAGTAATGTAACTAAAGAGGAAAATATTATGGATGGAGGATTATAACAATGAATTATTCCATCAATAATAAAGTTTTTATAGAAAATAATGACGAGTATAAAGCTAAAATTCTTAAATCAATCGAAAAATGTGTCAAATTAAAATCAATGTTAGCAGAAAATAAAGTTACATGAGAAGAATTATTTGAATTTTTGCCTGAAATTTTAGCGATAAAAGACTCGATTGAAAATCCTAACTTCACACCATTTATTTATTCATTGAAACGAAATAATAAAGGTATATTAGTCTTTTCAAAACAACCTGCTGATAATGAATTTAGAAAGTTAATTAATATAAATAATAATTTATGATTAACGGATATTTTTCCCGTTAATACAAAATTAACTACTCAAAGAATGATAATAAATTCAAGATCTAAAATTGAATTAGAATTGCGTTGTAACATGATCAAGGAATATTTGTTAAATAAATCAAATATTTCTTTTAAAGGATTTTATGTGCATGGGAAATATAGCACTAGCAAAACACAATTTGCACAAGCGATTGCAACTGAATGAGCTAAATCGGGCATAACTACTGTTTATATGACCACACAGGCATTGTTCAACTATTTAAAATCTAGCTTTGATAATAATAGACATGAAGGTACGGAAATAATCCAAAAATTAAAAGATGTAGATGCTCTTATTATAGACGATTTGGGTGGCGAATCACCGAATGCTTGATTTGTTTTTGAGATATTGAATGACATTATTACACATCGAATCAATTTAAATAAAAATACCAATTTTCTTTCAGCGATGAGTTATGAAAAACTTAATTATTATTACATTAATCATAGATCATTAAAATCAGAAGCTCATAAGGCAAACGCGTTAATTCACAAAATAGAATCAATAACACTGCCATTTGAAATTGATTAATTTAAAATATTATTGAAAAACGTGTAAATAAAAAAAGTGGACTGGCCACTTTTTATTATTTTTTTAGTCGTCTAAGCGTCGGGAATAACAAGACATCCCGAATTGAACTTGTTTCTGTTAGTAACATTACTAATCTATCAATACCAATACCACATCCACCAGTAGGAGGCATACCATATTCTAGGGCATCGATGAAATCTCAGTCAATATCACTTGCTTCATCATTTCCAGCCGCTTTTTCAGCAAGTTGTTTTTTAAATCTATCTAATTGGTCAATAGGATCAGATAATTCAGTGTACATGTTGGCATATTCTTTAGTATTAATAAATAGTTCGGCACGTTCTGTAAATCTAGGGTCCTCACCTTTAGCAGAAAGAGGAGAAACTTCAATTGGGTGTCCATAAACAAATGTTGGTTGTATCAATTCGCACTCAACTAGTTCCTCATACAAAGCATTAATGATGTGACCAACTGTAAAGAATTTTTCTAATTTAACATTAAATTTTTTTGCTGTTAGGACCGCTTCATCAAGAGTAATGTTTCTGAAGTCCTTACCGGTTTTTTCATTAACGGCGTCAACCATATTAATGCGGTTGAACGGTTTTAATAAATCTATTTCAACGCCATTATTAATGTATACATTTTTACCTAATTTTGCACATAATTCTTTAAACAACGCTTCTGTACGATTCATCATTCCCTCAACGTTTGAATAAGCTTCATAAAATTCAATGGTAGTAAACTCGGGGTTATGCGTTGTATCATATCCTTCATTTCTAAAAATACGTCCTAATTCATAAACTCGATCAAAACCACCAATAACAAGTTTTTTCAATGGTATTTCAGTTGCTATTCTCAAAACAAATTCTTGATTTAATGAATTGTGGTGAGTTGTAAATGGTTTTGCCGCAGCTCCTGAAATATAATCATGTAGGAATGGTGTTTCCACGTCTAAATATCCTAAATTATTGAAAAAGTCTTTAATTCATTGAGTAATTTTTATTCTTTTAATGAACTTATCTTTCGAATCATCGTTCATTATTAAATCTACATAACGACGTCTATATCTCTCTTCAGCATCAACTAATCCATGATATTTTTCAGGTAGTGGTTTAAGCGATTTCGACAATAATTCGATATCAGATGCTTTGATGACCACGGCATCTGTGTTAGTTTTCATCACTTCACCTTTAACTCAAATGATATCTCCTAAATCTAGTTTAGAAACTAAATCTGCTAGTTCCACTAATTCTTTCTTATTAAAATAAACTTGAATAGTGTCGTGAAAATCTTTTATTACTAAGAATGGCCCTCTTTTTGTCATTAATCTACCAGCAACAATTTTTTCAACGTGTTTTTCATGCAATTCGTCTTTACTATATTTTTCAAATTCATCCGCAATATCGTCACTATAATTTATTTCACCCAAACCATAGGCTTTTTTGAAAGCGACTACATTATTTTTTTCATATTCAATTAATTTATTACGACGCACCAATTCTTGTTCTGTATATTTTTCCATAATTACTCCTTAAAATCTATGCATAATTTAATATTAATTTTACATTAAAAACTTGATTTTATATTAAGTATTAATAACAGTTCATGGATTTTTATAAAATTTTTATTGTAAAATTTGATTTATATGTATAATAACCTTGATGCGTTCCCAATGTGAACGATTACGAAGTCCATAGGATTCGTTGCTTAAGAGTATATAAACTCCCTTCCAATATAATAATAGAATAAGCCTTATGCGTGATGCTTATTTACTTTACTTATCTTATATGTTAATCTATAAAAATTGGCGTAATGCCATTTTTTATATTAAAATTATCATATGAAATTAAAACCAGGCGAAATTTTAGAAAATGTAAAGGCAATAATGCTTTCTTATGAAGGGATGGGAGTAGTTAAGGTAAATGACTATTCTATATTTGTTGAAAATTTACTAGTTGATGAAACTGCTAACATCATCGTCAAAAAAGCTAACACCAGGTTTGCATTTGCTAAAGTTTTAAAACATATTAATGTTTCACCTAAACGTATTAAACTAGATAACGAAAAATTAATGGAATCAGGTTCAACACCAATCGCAATGCTATCTTATAAGGAACAACTTTTATTTAAAGAAAACTTTGTTAAATATTTATTTGGTAGAAACATCCACTTTGAGAATGTGACAGAAATTTTACCTAATCCAAAGCCATGAGGATACCGAAATAAAATAACAGTGTTTTGCGATGAAATAAATAGCAAAATTGTTATAGGTCTTTTTGAAAAAAACACACATTACCTTATTGAACAGACATCATATGACTTGGCTCATCCAAAATTAAACGAGGCAATTCTATGATTGAACAACAACATAAATAATTATTTATCACTTAAGAATTCAACCAATAATATTAACAGTTTTACATTTAGATATTCTGAATCAAGTGATGAAGGTTTAATTATTATCAATGCAAACAAAATGCTCAAAATTGATAATCAGTTATTAACTGATATAACTAATGAATTTAATTGAATAGTAAATATAATTATTAATATTGAAAGCAAAAATAACCATAAATATTTTGCTTTATTCAATAGAAAAACGAGTATTTTGGACAAAATTGATAATCTCTCATTCAACTTGGAATGAAACAGCTTCTTCCAAATTAATTCAGCACAAACAAATAATCTTTATAACCTACTAATAAATAACCTTGGACTAAACAATAATGATATTGTTGTTGATGCTTATTCAGGTGTTGGTACAATAGCTTTAAAAATTGCTTCTTTTGTGAAAACAGTCTACGGATTAGAAATAATTAATGAAGCGGTGATGAATGCACGTGATAATGCTAAACTAAACAACATTAAAAACGCAGTATTTTACTACGGAGATGTTAATAAAACAATTTTTAAAATTAAAAAGAATCCTAATGTTATTATTGTTGACCCTCCTCGTTCAGGCATTAGCACTCAATTTTTAGAAACAATTATAAAAATTAATCCAGAAAAAATAGGATATATATCGTGCAATGTCCATACAATGTGTAGAGATATTGATTATTTACAAAATAATGGTTACAAATTAATTTATCTTAGACCATGTGATATGTTTAGTCAAACTCACCACATTGAATGTGTTGGAGTGCTTATTAGAAAATAAAAATTCAGTTTTCTGAATTTTTATTTTGCATTTATTATGAAATGTTTAAGGGTTTTTGCTAGGCCACCTCTTTTATATGAAAAAGGTGAAACTTGAGATGCAATCTTTTTGAAATCTTTTGTTGCATTTTTCATAGCAATAACATTTTTAAAATATTCGGCTGCTGAGGCGTCATTCATTGTGTCACCAATATGAACACACAAATCAATATCAACACCATATTTTTGTGCAAATAATAATTCAGCCTTACCTTTTGAAGCACCGATGTCTGTGACTTCAATGAATTTGTTGTAATTTCTAGCTTCTACGATATTAAGTTTAGTTTTAAATTTGTTTTGAATATCATTATAAAAATTATTCATATTTTTCTTTTTCGGCGATCAAATAATCAACTTAAATATAGTCATATCAATATTAAATTCGTTAAGTTTGTTAGAAACACCTTTTTTTAATTTTACAATCAACTTAAGTAAATAATTGTTTGTATAAGTTAACTTTCTGAAATTCGAGTTAACAACAACGCTCATGTTATATTTTATTATCAACTTCTTAAGTTCAAAAAGTATCTCTCTATTTATTGATGCTGAAAATATTTCTTCACCGTCGAAAATTACTTTCGCACCATTTCATGCTATAAAATTATCTGTTGAATCAAGCTGTTCTAGTATAGTTATTGTTTTTTTATTTATACCCCTACCTGTAGAAACAACAGTTTTAATGCCTTTCTTTGAAAGTGAATTTATAGTATCAATATTTTCGGTGCTTAATAATTTTCGTTTGTAATCTAAACTTGTACCGTCTAAATCTATAAAAATAAGTTTTGGTTTTTTGTTTAACATATAGAAATTATATATAAACAAGCAGTATTTTTAAGAATTTACATATCTGCTTTTAATGTATAACATTTAGTATAAATTTCATTGCCTGAATATACCTTAAAATTTAATTTTATTAAAGAATCCGTGATTATCTCATAACCAAACTTTGTTCGATCAGGATTAACTTGAATATTACTCATAACATTTTTGAATACAACCGGTATAACCGACAAATCAAATTTTACATTTTCTTTTTCATAACGTATAAATTGGTAAACAACGCTTTTATCTAAATCAGGAAACACTTCTGTTTTATTTAATAATGGCGATTTTGCTTTTTCTTCTGTTACAGAACGACTTTTCTTTGCTGATAAAACAAAAATAGGAGTTATAACACTAACTGCTGCAGCAACACATAAAATAGGAATTCAAATCTTCTTTTTAATCATTTAAGTCCTTGTATTGTTCGAAAATGCTTATATTTATGTCATTTTGTTTTATTATTTCTTCAATGTCTTTGCTGTCAAATTCATATTGAGGTTCTCCTGACAATGTTTTAGAATTTGATATTTTAAGTTTTATCAATCCATCATTCACATCCAATAAGCGATTAACCACTTCCTGTCTTTGGCTAATGTTAACTGTAATTAAATCAGATTTTTTATCTAAACCTCCATTATCAAAAATATATTTGTAAATCGTATTTAACTGTCCTTTGAAATTATATGGGATAAATAACCCTACATCTGAAAACGATTTAGAATCGACGATTAATCCCGATTTATAATCAAAAGTTGTTGGATTGCCAAAAGTGTATTCGGATCTTTGAGTGCCTGTTGAATAAATACTCTCATAAATTTTTGATGAAATTTGTTTTTTTGTAATATGGTTACATATGTCTGAATCTATCTCACTAATTCCATGAGTAGACAAAGATTGATTCATATTCATTATTAATCGATAATCATCAAAATTTTTGAACGTATAACCAGATTTATTTTTTTGTTTTCATCCTGTATTTTCATCGCTTTGAATTTTTTCCTTTGCAAAATTAACTATTCTTTTAATTCCGAAATTAGAAAATTCTAAATCAGTGTGTAAATATTGCGTTTTTGTTCCTAAAATATCTCCATCTAATTCTCCAAAATCAAACTGATATTTTTCTGCAAGGTCGAATCCAGCAAAATTGTTTTTAGCATCCATAAAATATTCAGAGACATTGTTTTTTTGTTTTTTAATATCCCATATTTCTTTTTTGAAACCAGTGTTTTGTACAGTAATTGAATTTAATTCGGAAAATTTTAATCCCAATAAATCTGATGATATTATTACATTACATATTTTTATATTGTCTTTGGGTTTCGCCTTAAACGATGATTTATCATAGTTAAATAGTGAATCTAATTTTTTAGCATCTTCATCTTTTAAATTATAGATTGTCTCTCTAAATGACAATTTTTTATTATCCAACGGCTTATTATTTATAGAGATTAATAAGTTTTTAAAACTGTATTCAAACAAATTAGAATATTTGGAATAATCAGGTGTTGCAAATATGAATGATATATAAAATCTATCATCTTTAAAAAATCTTTTAATTTCAACCCGTCCTCTTATCAACAGAACATTTCCTTTAGCTCTAATAGCTGTTGAATACGAATATAAATTTAAATCATATTTATTTAGTCCTTCTGATTTATCATTACTTGATATTTTTTTACAAATAAAGCGATAAGGATCGATTTTCAACCTATTAATTTGTGCCGGTTGATTTTGAACTGGTATATTATTCGTTAAGGTAAAAATATAAAAACTCCTCTATTGCTTTTCTTCTTTTTTTATAATATGTTGTTCTTGAAAAATGCATATCGTATCATTCCTTATCTTGATTTTTAATAACAAATTCATTTTCAATAATTAATTTGCTGTTTTTGTTTAACATCTCAATAGTTTGATCAAATTTAGAATAATTATTTATTTCCGTATTTTTCACTCGGTTATTTAGTGTCATTTTTAACTGTGCTTTCTTATTAGCTTTATCTAATAATGCTAAAGATTTCACCGCGTTGTAACGTTGCTGATTAGTCAAAAAACTATTAAAATATTGGCTTCTTAAATCTATCATTTTTTTCTCCTTTCATGATTTATTAACCACATTTATTTTCGTTACAAAAAAAACGGAAAAAACTATTAAAATTACTTTAAAAATGTTTAAAAAAAAGCAACAACTGTGCTTTTCGTTTAAAATTCTTTTATTTGTTTTCAAGATAAAGGTCAATTTTTTGGAGTATTTTTTACCTTGGTTATAACAACTATATATGAATCATCTTTTAATTTATTTTTATATTTTTTAACAGTAATATTTTGAGATTCTTCAGGAAAATTAGCCAAAAATTCATCAATTTCACTTTGATAATTTCTTCCTTTTAATAGATATAACAATCCACCAATTTTCAACAAATGATTTGTTAACATATACATATTCTTAATACTTGATACTGCCCTTGCAGTTACTAAATCAAACAAACCAGATAGTGCTTTTGTGTCTTCGCATCTTTTATTTATAATTTCTAGATCGGTAATATCAAGTTTTTCCTTAACATCTTTTAAAAAGTTACAACGACTTTGCATTCCTTCAATAATTGTTAACTTATAATTACAATTTAAAAGTAGATGGGGTAATGAAGGGAAGCCAGCACCTGCACCAATATCAACAATTTTTGCCGAATTATATTGAAATCCGAGTTCTTTGGCTACATCCATTGCCTGAATTGAATCAGCAATACCATTTACCTTGATATCATTAATGGTTTTAAAACCTGTAATATTTTTTGTTTTGTTATATTCAAATATTAATTCTGCGAATTTTTCTAATTTTTCATTCATTATTTTTTAATAACATTAGCAAATTCATCATACAAATCAGATACTGATTTACCAGTTATTGAAGCTTCAATTACACCGGCGATAAATTCGTCTAATGATATAACTTGTAATTTGCTAAATTTTCCTTCTATGTCTGAATTATCAATTGAATCGGTAATAATTACTCTTGATAAATTGGGGTTGTTTTCAAATATTTCAAAACCTTTAGTAAATATACCATGTGTGGCTGCAACAATAATTTTTTTTGCTCCGTGTGCTTTTAAAGTATCTACCGCTTTTAATATAGTGCCACCTGTGTCAATAATATCGTCAATAATAACAACATTCTCACCTTCAACTCCACCAATTAAGCCCATAACTTCAGTTTGATTGGTTCCAGTTCTACGTTTATCAATAATACTAATCTTTACAGTATCTGCTATTAGTTCTGCAAGTTTTCTAGCACGAATTGTTCCACCGTGATCTGGAGAAACAACCGTAAAAGGTTCTTTTAGTTGTTTAACTGCTTTGGCAATTGGATACGCTCCTCTTAAATCATCGATTGGGATATCAAAAAAACCTTGGATAGCAGGGTTGTGTAAATCAACTGCAATGATTTTTGTTGCACCGGCGGTTTGAATTAAATCGGCAACGAGTTTCGCACCTATGGGTTGACGACCGCTGGCTTTACGGTCTTGACGCGCGTAGCCATAATAGCTAAGCGCAATTGTAATTGAGTTGGCACTAGCCCTTTTTAACGAATCTATAAATAAAAGTAAATCCATTAAGTTATCATTAACTGGTCTAGATGTTGATGCTACTACATAGACATCTTTACTACGTACAGTTTCTTCGCTGACTATCATTCTTTCACCATCAGCAAATAATGTTTTTGTTATAGGTGAAACATGCAAACCTAAAATTTTGGCTATTTTTTCAGTCAAAGGGATACAATTTGGCATACCAAATAACATAATATTTTCTTTCTTCATAATACTCCTACCTTGTTACTTATATTATAAAGGTATACTCATTTATATTTGCTTTTTTGTTTTAATTTATTTATTAATGGTCATTTTAGGGATTTTTTTACCAATAATTAGTTAGTTATAAAGGTTTTAAATTGTAGAGCATATATTTTTAAGCAACATAAATAATTTTTATTTTTTAAAAAACATATCAGTTTTAAAACGTGTATTTTGGTCAAAAATTATTTAATTTATTGAATGCGATTATAAAATATATTGAGTTAGTCATTAAGCAAAAATTGTAAGAAAATCTAAACTAATATAAAAAAATAAAAAAATTATATTTATCAAAATTTTTATATTATAATAGTAATGCTAATTTTAGCAAATATATGGAGAGGTAGCGAAGCGGCCAAACGCGGGTGGCTGTAACCCACTTCCTAACGGTTCGGGGGTTCGAATCCCTCCCTCTCCACCATTTTGCCCCATAGCCAAGCGGTAAGGCATCGGTTTTTGGTACCGACATGCGTTAGTTCGAATCTAACTGGGGCAACCATATCACCTATTGGTGATTTTTTATTTTGCTTTTAGTGATATGATTAAATTATGAACACACAAACTAATGACTTAAAAAACCATATTATTAGAAACAATAAAATTATTGGGGGATCAATATTATCACTAGCTTTTTTTATTATAGTAGCACTAGCTGGTGGCATACTTTATAATTACATATTCGATATTAGCTTACAATTGTGAGTTATTTTGGCTGGAACTCTTCTTGATTTTGCACTCATTATTATAATTTTAGTTTTTGGCCATAAAATGAAAGCTTATATTTTGGGCCCATTAGCCTCAATATCAATGTTCCTCTTGGGATTTTATGGATTAGGATACGGAATAAATCAATTTGTAAGCAACCATGAATTAATTAAACTGACAGCAATTTTCTTCATTCCTGCAGCTTCAATGGTATTAATCGGGGCATTAGCGTATTTTAATGTATTAAAAATAAATAAAATAACTCCGATTATGATTACCTTATTCATAACAATAATTGTTTTAATGTTGGTTTCATGATTTTCATCTCATCAATTAATATTTACCATAATAAGTGGTGTTGGTTTCCTTCTAACACTTTGCTACATGGCTATTGATTGATTAATCATTATTAAATTCAATAACAATTTTAAAAAGCTAACACCTGAACAACAATCAGTTGGAGAATTAATAAAATGGTCTATTTACTTTGGTTATCGTTTAGCCTTTGATTATATATATGCATTTATATATCTTTCAAACTTTTTTGGAAAATAAAAATATAGCTCACTAAAAGCTATTTTTTTTATTAAATTTAACGAATGATACTGAAAAATGAATAAAAAAATGGCGATCACGAGAGGATTCGAACCTCTGACAACAAGCTTAGAAGGCTTGTGCTCTATCCTGCTGAGCTACGCGACCACGTGAAATAATTTTATAACATTTTAAGATAAAAGCAAAAGAAATAATTATTTTTTTACTGTTAAAAAACTCTTTTTTCACTTAGTTTGTGTGCTGAAAATATTACAAAACAAAAACTTGCTTAACACAAGTTTTTGGATAAAAATAAATGTTTTGAACTGCTTTTTAAAATAAATTAGAAAACCATAATAATATTTCGTGTTTTTTTAAAAGCAGACTAAATTTTTGTAGAAATTTAATCTATACTAATGTGAGTATTATCAGGTTTATAGTTTTCGATTCTGTTAATAATATTAGGTGAATAATAATCGTCGTAGGTTAAATAAATATCTGGTTCAACACCGTTTTCGGTTATTGGTAAATTAGTCAAAGTGATATTGTTTCAATTACCATCATATCCACTAAAACCACTTGTGCTGGAAATATCCACATTAGAGCCATCAGGCAATACTGTTGGTAGAACCGAAAACATTCCACCACCAGTCTTATTTCCAATTACTGTAGCTATATGTTGAGTCTTAACAATATGTGCGAATAAATTGGCAGCACTAAAAGTATTAATTCCAGTCAAAACATATCATTTATATTCAGAGTATGAATCATTTTTATTAACTATTGAATCCTGATTCGTGTCTATATTGAATTGATTGAGCGATACAGTTTTGCTTAGTTTGTCTTGTACTAATAAATTTATCGGATTGTTTGTTAAGAAGCCTAATACTTTTTCCATCGCAGCTGCTGAACCACCACCATTTAGGGATATGTCCAAAATTATATTTTTAATATTTTTACCTCTTTGATCTGTCCTAATTTTTTTAATTGCAGCATCCATTAATCAATAAGAATCATATCTTCATTTTTCCTCAGAATTAAGTTGACTTGATGTGCCAACGTCAAAAGAATCTAATATTATTCTTGCAGTATTAGGACTTTCAAAGTGCACTACTCTTGAATTTTTTGATTTTTTTTCTCTCAAAGCATTTAATTGTTTTAGTCGTTCATGATAACTGATATTTTTTTGAGAATAGTTCTTACCGTCAGTATTCTTATACTTTTTATCCTGAAAACTATAAGAAATAATTCTAGAATGTAACTCATTTAAATCACTATATCAAAGTTTAAAATAAGCTTCGTTATAATCTTTATTATCAGTACTTAATAAATCATTTTTGATACCAATTTTAGTGGCATACTCATCAAAATTCTTAACTTGTTGTACCTTAAACAATTCATTGGCCAACCCATAGTAATTATCAAATAAAAATGACATGAAATTATAATTGTTTATTCTTGTGTTTTGGGTGTTGATAACAGAATTTTTCGCATAAAAACTATTCATATAGTTATTTGGCACTCTTGTTTGTTCATAATCAGCACCGATTAATTCATTACCGTTATAGTAGAGATTATAATAATTTGAAGAACAAAACATTAAATTGAATAAGCTAAAAGGTATAAAAACATTACTATCTTCAATGTAAAGTTTGTAATTATAATTGTTTAATTCAAAACTAGGAACTGAGTTACTATCGTTAAAATTTTTGACCTTGTAATCAACATTATGAATATATCTACCATAATCTGTCATTTGCGTTCTAAACAAAAACGAGAAAGCATCGCTAGATGTATAGAAAATCTTGTTTTTATCTGCATCAAATAATATTTGCTCGCCATTTCAAAAATTAAACTTGACGCTTTGGTTGTTATAATCTATATTTTTTATCATCTTTAGATTAAAAAAACCATTCATTGCAGAAAACATTTGATTGACATTGACATACAAGTCTTCATTACCGTTTTCGCGGTAAATATCAACGTAGTTATTTTTGGCTATACCATATTCATGACTTATATTTTTAAATTTGAGATAATCAATTCTAAGTAAATTATCAGGAATTTGCTTTGTAATATAAAGATTTTTATTAATCCCTAATAAAATTCCTAAATTAGTACATGAAGCACTAATTACAGATGTTCCAGCGATTGCAGCAGTAGATATTAATAGTTGTTTTAAGTAGTTATTTTTTTTCATAATTACCTTTCCAGATTACCAAATGCTATTGAAAAATAGGCTTCAATGCCTACTTAATAAGTGATGTCGTGATTTTTATAAATAAGTGGCGAAACTATTTTATAAGTGAAAAATATTATAAACATATTACCCCAAATTTTGACGGGACTAAGAATAATATGTTGGAACATATAAACAAATATCGATCCGGCTGAACCAGATTGTTCAATACTCTTTTTTTCTGCGAGAGATAATATTGGAACATTAGCAAGTTCTATCAGAGCAGAAAACACTACAATTGGAACTATGATTAAATAAAGTGAAGATTTTAATTTAAACCGAGCAATAACGATAAATACCAACATAGCAACATAACCAGACAACATTATTCCAAGCAAAACTCAACGATTGGTTATAATACCGCCTTGTATCGTGTGTTCATCAATTTTAAATCCAATTAATCATGTGACTAGTAACATAATAATTGCCAAAACCGTTGTACCAACAACCATATTGATGTTTAACAAGTCTCTTTTTTTATTGTTTTTTTGAACCAATTCTTTTCGTTTGTAATATAAATTGATAATTCTATTTTCTATTTTCTTGATTTTTTGTGCATTAACTATTGGATCTAAATAAAGCTTATCTAATCTTTTGAATAATGTTTCCATCATGTCGGCATAATAGCTATCTTGAAATCTACCTCCAAAAAGAAATTTAAGCAATTTCAGGAAGACAAAACCTATAATACCCGGAATTATTCCGTCTAATGCTGCAGCAAGAATAAATAAAGGGTTAAACAAACTTGGTACGAATAAAAAGGAAATTAAGTCTGAAACAACACCTACAAAAGCACCGATAATAGGCCCAAAAATTAACCCAGTTATTTTAATTGGTAACCCAATTACGCTTATTTTATATGCCGGCAATGATATAAAAGGCATAAATTGAAAAACGATTAAGAAAAATGCAACCGATATCGCGATTAGAATACCGATAAAAGTTATTTTTCTTATTGACCATTTTGTGAATAATTTGAAATCTTGGTCATTTCCGTACTCATTTATCATAGATTTATTATAGTCAATAATTTTAAATTTAATATTTAATAGAGTAAATACTTGAAAGTTAGCTAAAAAATCTGAACATTATCCCAAATAATATAGTATTTCTTAATTGCAAATCACAACAAATTGACGTTAATTTAATTACATATTATAATTAATACAACTACCACCGGAGGTTTTATGAAAAAAGCATTAATAATTCTCGCTGCGGGGTTTGGTTCACGCTTAACACCTTTAACACTCCTTACTCCTAAAGCATTATTAAAAATTGATAAACAAGATAGAAACTTTTTAGACAAAATGTTGGAGTATATTCCGAATGATGATTCAATAGATATCTATATAGTTACCGGTTACAAAAAAAATTTATTTAAACCTATGATATCCAAATATAATATGACGGAAATTCTAAACCCGAAGTATTCCCAAACAAACTCAATTATCAGTGTATATGAAGCAACTAAAAACATAGATTTAAATAAATATGACGCTTTCTATATTGCTCCTAGTGACTGCTACCTTAATGAAAATGTTTTTAATAAAAACACGAATTATTCTTGAGTAAATACGATTAATTCATATTCACCAAATAAAGAATGAAACATAGTCAAAAGAAAAGATAATAAGACAATAAAATTATTTAAAATTGGGAAAAAAGATGAAAATTATTCCGAATTTATTACTGGAATAAGTTATTTTAAAACAAGCGATTTTATAATTTTATCAAGAACAATAAAACAAATGCTTGTTGAAAATTACAAAAAGAATTCTAATTTATACTGAGAAGACGCTCTAGCCAAAGCACTAAATCACATTGATTTACACACCTATAATTTATCTGGGAAATTACTAGAAATAGATACTATAGACGAGCTTATTGAATTTAATCCCGAAGTTAAATCTATAAAAAATAATCCGCATTTTAATTTGATTAAAAAAGTTTTTGGAATTAACTTAACCGAAATAAAAAATATGAAACCCGTCAAGGCTGGCATGACTAATGATTCATTCACTTTTGAAATCAACGATAAAGTATACATCTACAGAATTCCTGGTTTGGGTTCCGATAAATTAATAAACCGCGAAAATGAATTTAATACTTATAAAACTACTACTAACCTTCCTAATAGAGAAATACTAATTCATTACGAACACAATAAAGATAAAGGGTTAGAAACATACGGTGCTAAAATTGCATTATTTCACGATAATCATCGCACAGTTAATCCTAAAAATTGAAGCGAAGTAACAAAAGCACTGGAAGCCATTAAAATATTTCATGAAAATAAATACAATGCAAACTACGAGTTTGATGTTATTGAAAGAATGACTTACTATAAATCACTAATTTTGAATAAGCAAGTTTTAACTAAAACAATAGAATTAGAGAACAAATTAATTAAAATTTATGACAAAATAAAAGACAGAGATAGACATTTAATACATGTAGATTTTATTTGTGATAATGTGTTAATCAATAATGATAATGACATAAGAATCATAGATTGGGAATATTCAGGTACTGGTGATAAATATTTTGATTTGTCGGCATGATGCCTATATTCATATTATTCAAGAAAGCAATGCGATAAATTATTAAAAATATACTTGGGCGGTAAAATTAAAAAAGAAGACAAAAAAGTGTATTATTCTTATATTGCTATCCAGGGATATCTATGATACTTGTGATCGATTTTTAAAGAAGAACAGAATTTATTTTTCTCGGATTATAAAGAAACAATGTTAGGCTACGCAAAAGAATATACGGAGATTTTGGAAAATGAATTTGATTAAAAAACATAATTGAATGTCTAACATTATAGGATTATTATCAGGCCTGTTTTGGGCAATTGATGGAATTTTCCTATTATTCTTTACAAAACTAGTGCCAACAGACAGTTGAGAATTAGGCATCTTAGTTACATTAATTCATGACTTATTTGCAATATTGTGGGCATTTATAATTGTTTTAATTATGAAAAAAAGTAAAGAAATAAAATCTGCTTTTAAAAACAAAAATCTTTGGATTTTGCTTTTAAGTTCCACTATAGGCGCTCCTTTCGGAATGACAATGTATATACTTGCAATTAAGGAAATTGGAGTTGGCCAAACAAGTTCAATTTCAATATGTTACGTAATTTTAGCTAGTGTATTAGCTTTCATTTTTTTAAAACAAAAAACAAGCAAAAATGGTTTAGTAGGTATTGTAATTGCGTTTCTTTGTGTATTAACTTTCGGAATTTTACAGATTGAAACAAAAACTCACTCATTTAAAGGATACATTTTTGCGATATTGTGTGTTGCTGGGTGAGGAATGGAAGCGTTTTTATCTTCAATTTCGATGGATCGTGATATAGATCCACAAGTTTCTATTATGATAAGACATATTGTTTCAGCAATTGTATTAGGTTGTATCATTGCACCTGCAACAAATTCGTATTCAGAAAATGTAACACAGCTTTTAAATTATAAAAATATTTGAGTAATAATAGCCGCGTCTTTTTTTGGAGCGATAAGTTTTATTTGTTATTACTTTTCGATTAATAAATTAGGTATTTCGCTAGCTGTCGGGTTAAATATTTCTTATTCAGCGTTTGCTGTTATTCTTGAAGTAATATTTTTCAAAGGTTGACAAACTTATCATTGATATAACTATTTATTATCCGCATTAATTTTAGTTTCTCTATTGTGAACACTCGTACCTGACAAAATATGAATTAAGACTAAATAATAGAGTTTTTCCTATTTTTATTTTACTTAAAATTAATAATCACTATTTAAGTAAAAGTAATGGTTATAATGCTAAAATATAATTATTATTATGAGAAGGAGAAAAATATGTTCAAAAAAATAAACCAAAAAAGATCAAATGAAGTTTTATTGAAAGCAACTTATAAAGGTGCGGATAAAATCGAACATTTAATCGAAAAAAACCTAGTAATCACAGAATACTTAAACAATAATGAAGCATTCGTTTATCTTGGTGAAAAGGAGAAAGTAGAATTTAATACACTTGTTAAATTTTTCCAAGGATTAGCTACTTCAGCAACACGTAGTTATCAATTTGATGTTGATACATTTGTTACCGAAAAACTTTCAGCATCTAAAGTTATGGAAGCATTTATTCGTGGTATATATTTTGCAAAAGCAAAACTTTACAATGAAAAATCAGATAAAAAAGAATCTGAATTCACTCTTGAACCTTTCAAATCAGAAGTGAGCCCTGAGTTAGAATCAGATATTGAAAAAGCATTGATTCTTGCAGAAGCAACAAATTATGCGCGTAATCTACAAGTAACTCCACCAAACATTTTAAATTCTGAACTTTTAGCAGAAACAATCGCCAAAGATTTTAAACAATATAAAAATCTAAAAGTTACTGTTTTAGATAAAAAACAAATCGAAGAGTTGAAAATGGGATTGCTATTATCAGTAAACCGTGGTTCAATGTATGAAGCTCGTGTTGTCGTAATTGAATACAATGGAGATTCAGAATCGAAAGACAAGACAGTTCTTGTTGGTAAAGGAATTACATTTGACTCTGGTGGTTATTCATTAAAACCATCTCGTTCAATGTTAGGAATGAAATATGATATGTCAGGTTCTGTAATTGTTGCCTCTACATTAAAAGCTATTGCTCAATTACAACCTAAGAAAAACTTTTCTGCTGTTATGTGTATTACAGATAACCGCGTAAATGGTGATGCATCATTACCAGATTCAGTTTGAAAATCAATGAACGGCAAGTCAGTTGAAATCAACAACACAGATGCTGAAGGTCGTCTAGTTCTTGCTGATGGAATTACCTATGCTGTTAGAAACCTAAAAGCTACACGTATTATTGATGTTGCAACATTAACTGGCGCAATCGTTGTTGCTTTAGGACACACATACACTGGTATTTGAGCAACATCTGAAAGAGCATGAAATGAAGTTAGTCAAGCAGCAAACAACGCTCACGAACTTGTTTGAAGAATGCCTTTTGATGAAGCATTTGCTGAAGGAATCAAAAAATCTGTAGTTGCTGATCTTAAAAATACTGATTTATCAGGTTTAGCTGGGTCTTGTTCAGCTGCAATGTTCTTGAAAGAATTCACTGAGGGTGTTGAATACATCCATATGGATATTGCTGGTACAGCAGACATTAACGAAGTTCCTCAAGGTCCTATGGTTAAAACACTTACAGAATTAGCTTTAATTTAAATTATTTCCGGAAATTTAACCTAAAAACAATCAAAAAAAAGGAAAAACCTCCTTTTTTTTTTTTTTTTTACTAGACCTATAAAATACTGATACGTATATTAATTCATTATTATTATATGTAAAAGAAATAAAACATTATAAGGAGAAAGTTATGGCTAAATTTATTAATAAAACATTAAGAACTTCAATTGGTAGAGAAGATTATTTTAATGAAATTGCAGGTCATTTTGGATTCGAATTAAAAGGTTCACAAGATATTTCACAAGGAAATGTAAAATTGGACTTTACTATTGATACAGATAGCAATAAAAACGCTATTAGACTTGGAAGTCTATTCCAACAATTTCTTGATTTAGAGGAACGCAAAAAAACATTAAAAGAACAATTATCAAACACAAAAATTAATAAAATGGCAGTATTGATACTATTACTATTTTTAATAATTCCAGGTGTTCTTTACATTATGGTCTTTAAAAAGAAACTACGCAACATTCAAGACCAATTAAATAAAACTATTGAAGAACAAAAAAGTATTTACCAAATGGCAGTTGAGCTTCAAGGTGGAATTTCCGAAAATATAGAAACATTAATTGAAAATTAAAACACGAATATTAACTTTGCAAAATCATCATAAATTAAAACAACTAACGTTTAAACGAATAGTTGTTTTTTATTTTCAAATTTAAAGAATTGACAGAACACAGAACGAACCGACATTCATAGAGAAATGCAAATTAACAACACAATGTTCCAACATGATCGGACAACATATTTCTTATGATTTAACATTGGTAAGTAACACACCGTCGCTGAAGGACTCAAAAAATCTGTAGTTGCTGATCTAAAAAATACTGATTTATCAGGTTTAGCTGGGTCTTGTTCAGCTGCAATGTTCTTGAAAGAATTCACTGAAGGTGTTGAATACATCCATATGGATATCACCGGTACAGCAGACATTAACGAAGTTCCTCAAAGTCCTATGGTTAAAACACTTACAGAATTAGCTTTAATTTAAATTATTTCCGGAAATTTAACCTAAAAACAATCAAAAAAAAGGAAAAACCTCCTTTTTTTTTTTTTTTTACAGAACCATTAAAATGGTGGTAAGTAATTAAGTATCAAAATTAATTACTTATAAACAAAACACATTTTGAAAGGATATACTATGAATGAAATTAATCAAACATCATTTAGAAGTCGTACTGCATTAGTTATATTATCGACTTTTTTTGGATTTTTAGGAATGGATAGAATTTACGCTGGTCGTGTTTGACTAGGCATCTTTAAATTACTAACGGGTGGTTGATTCGGAATTGGAGCAATAATTGATTGATTCCTAGCAATTTTTGGTGGAATGAAAGATAGTGAGCGTAAATTTATCAGAAAATGATAATTTTATAGGCAATTAGTATTTTAAAATATTCAAACAAAATAATAAAAACAGCTAACATTTATATACATAGCTGTTTTTGCATTCAAATTTATAGAATTGACAGAACACAGAACGAACTAACAACTCACAAAGGAATAGTAAGTAGACAACATAACGTAGCGAGTGATGAAACCTGAGCAGTGAAATCTATTTCTTTATGATTCGCCGCTAGTGAGTAGGTAACGCATGCAGTTGCCGGAGGACAGGCCATCAACAAGACAAACAAGACACCAGTCGAAACGTTAATAAATTTAGTATAAACCATAGGGATTGAAATTACCAAAAGCATAACTAAAGGAGTTATAATTAATTTTCTAATAACACACATTCAAACAGATAATGATTTAATACCAGATTTAACGTTTGAACAATGTAACGACACACCTGTGTTAATTCAAGCAATCGGCGATACAATCCCAACTCCCAGTGCAATAGTCATTCCAAACATTGGAAATTGTTTAGGAAATGCTGCTCAAAAATGATGTAAAAATTCTTGCGGTATTGATTTATGAATCACGGGATTATAAACACATTGATAATAACCATAATTTGAAATATTCAAACTTTTATCAAGTGTTGCGTTAGGTTCAATGAATTGAGTTCGGAACACAAATTGTAATAAGTAACAAATTAAAGAGATATATAGCGTAATCAACATAGGGTGCAATAAAGCTTTGCCTAAGGATTTAAGTTCTTTTCTGTTGATTTTAATACCGGCGTAAGACATCGCATGTGAGTAGATACGGCGATTAAAAAGGGAATATTTCAAATTTGCAATAATGCAATAGCAAATTCTTCAAAAATAAGACTTTGCCCACCGCTTGTGTCAGATAAACTCTTAATTAATGGGAACGCAAAGTATTGTAATGATCCATAAGCAATTATCATTTCAATCGCTAATAATCTTTCTTGATAACTTCTTATATAAGCCTGTTTATATGCGCTATATTCGCCAGGTTTATCAGCTTTTTCTCAAGCTAAAATTGCTTTATTTTGGATTCTGTTACTAATCAATTTAGGTCAATAATTTATGACTAATTTTGCGTATGTGGCAAATAGAATATAGAATCCAAAAGCAGTAATTAGAACTTTTAGAATCGTAGATATGTTTGAAAACTCAGCATTTTACATAAACGCACCAAAACACAACACAGGTAAAAAATAATTAATGGTAGTTAATGAAAGTTTCATATTCATTTCAGAACTGATTAAGCCACTTTTAGAACAGGCGAAACCAATGCCAACAAATACTAAGGTTGCAAAAACCGCTCCATATATACTCTGTGAAGTAATAATATTCAAAAATTGTTGCACTTGACCTCCTAAAATGTCTATTTATTTAATTTTAGTAGATAGAAATTAATAAATAAGAAAAACGTAAATGTTTTCATATAATAATTTAAAAATACACGCTGCTCAAATATAAAAAATATTTTGTTAAATCTAGTCAATCATTTCATATAATAGATAAACTATGAATAGAGGAAATATAAAGGGTTGATTAGAGGTCATAACTGGGCCAATGTTTTCAGGAAAAACGGAAGAATTGCTTAAAAGAGTTAATACACTGAAATGAGCTGAAGTTAACACTTTGGTAATAAAACCAACATTTGATTCAAGATTCAGTGATAGCGAACTTGTAAGTCGAACTGGAGCAAAATTAAAGTCACAAAATGTTAAGAATTCTAAGGAAATTTTAGAAATTTGAAGTCCTGAATATAGGGCGGTTGCAATTGACGAAATGAATTTTTTTGATGAAAATTTACCAGAAGTTATTGAATATCTTTTAGCCAAAGATGTTAATGTTCTGGTTTCAGGTTTGGATCTAGATTTTTTGAGAAAACCATTTGGAATAACGCCTCATATCATTGCCATTGCTGATGAAGTAAGTAAATTAAAAGCGGTTTGTGTAGTTTGCAAAAGACCTGCTGGGTTTTCATTCAGAAAGATTTCGAACCAAGATTTAAATGTTTTGGGAGATTCGGAATATGAGGCTCGATGTCGTCAATGCCACATAAAAGGTGAGAAGGAAAAGGCCAAAAATAATAAATAATTAAAGAATCTGTAATTTTATTAAACATACAGAAAATTACACAAAATAGGATAATAAAAAGCCGAATTAAGATTCGACTTTTTATTGTTTTACTTATAAGGAATAACATGCACATGTGTGTGAAAAATTGATTGTTCAGCTGAAGCGCCGGTATTAATAACAATTTTGAACCCACTAATACCTTTATCAAGAACTTCTTGTTTTCCTAATTTACGAGCAACATTAATTAAGTGTGCTGCTGTTGAATCATCTGTCTCAGTAATGTTTTTAGATTTAACTCTAGGAACAACTAAGAAGTGACCCTCATTAACTGGGAACTTATCATAGAACGCTACACACTTTTCATCTTTATATAAGAATTTGGCGTCAAGTTTTCCTTCGATTATGTTTAAGAAAATATTATCCATTATATCAACTCCACAAATGGCATATCTTTAGCTATTTCTCTTAAAGCTTCGCTGGTTTTATTAATTTTAATTTTGTAGCCTATTTTTGCAAAGCTATTAATTGCCTTGTCAAATAATTCAGAATCATTTAAGAAGAAAATATATGCTAAAACATCTAACTTATCCTTGTACATTGTTTGTTCAAAAGAAAGTAACTTAACCTTTGTCATTTTATTCTTATCTTTTGAATCTACATCCGCTTCGGTATTAGGAAGTTCGGTTTCGTTTGTTGCACCAATCGGAGCGATTTGATTTACATAAACCAAAACAGGTTTTTTATTATCGGTAGATTCCTTTTTATATGGACTGTATGCAAAATTAGATTCAATTTCAGTATTAACTAAACGATCATTAACAACATCATAAAAACCATATAAATCTTTTTGTTGTTTTGTTTTCAAACTATCAAAACTTCACTTTAATGAATACTGGTTAGTTTGTTGTTTGAACCCTGAGTACCCATATAGTTTTTTGTCTATTTCATGACCAGTCACAAATTCAATTTCACTATTAAGTTGTTTTTTTGTGTCGGTCTCTTTTCAAAATGTATTAAATGAATCAACACCATCAATAGCAGTAGCTATTTTTTTGTTGGTGAAGAAATCGTCGTCATCATTTGTTACACTAATGTCTTTAGTTCAGATTTGAGCATATTGTTTATCGACTGCATATTTAGAAAGTAAATAATTATTTAATTCAAATTTTAAGTCTTTATCATATTTAAAGTTAGAGTCAATTTTCTTTAAATTGTCTTTATCGCTAATATGGAAGTACTTATTAACAATTAACATTTTTTCTAAATCAGCTCTAATTCCAGTTTTTTCGTTTAGTCACAAAATCTTAAATTTATTTAACGGTACTAAATCCCCTGGTTTGAATTCAGAAAGGACTTGAATTTCATCATTTTTTAGTGTTTTATCACCAACTCATTCATTTAATTTTTCAGCAAAATAATAAGGATTTGCATCTAATTTATTTTTTGAATATAACTGAAATGCTTTTCATGAGTCTTTAAATAGGATAGTACCCTCATCGTTAAAAGTGTTTTTGTAAATTTCCTCAATTTTAGACGAATCATCAACTTTAACATCATAAAGTGAAAGTAATGTCGAATGAGTGAATATTTTTTTTAAAATTTCAGGAGCTGATTTTTTGATTTCTTCTATTTGTTTTAATTTTGCGGCTGTATCAATATTTTGTCCACAAGAAACTACAGCAATCGGAAGAGCTAAAGCTGGTGAAGCCAATAATAAATTAATTTTTTTCATTTTAATCACCTTATTTAACCTTTCTTAATTTCAATAATTCATCGTAAACCATTGAATTTGCATCTTTTCCGTAATTTGAATTATTCTTTTTGAAGTAAACTTTATCATTTTTCAATTCAAATAAATCATCGTAATTTGCCGTGGCTCTTTCCTTCATTCATTTATCTACAGCTTTTGTTAATTCTAATGATTCTCTGGCCTTGAATGAAATAGCGATATTTTCATTTAGTTCTTTAATCTCATTAATATCTTTGTCTGAATATTTAACATTTTCTAATAAATTACCATTTTCATCGATTGCATATATATTATTTTGTTGTTTTAGATAATTTATAAAATCAGGATTCTTTAACATTTGGCCTAAAACAATGTCTGGTGAAGTCATTGAATTATTAATCAAACTTAAAGCATTGTATTTTTTCCCATTAATACTGTTTTTGTATTTATTTGAAAGATAGAAATCTTTCTTAATCATGTCTTTAATTACTAATTCTTGCGAATTTAAATCTTGTGTTTTAAATTCATCAATATTTTTCATTTTAAGCAAGGTGATACCTTTAGATGAAAGAATAACACGAGTATTATTGTCACCTTTTAGTTTGTAAACTGTGCTAATTTTTCCGTCTTTTTCAAACAATTCTGTTATAGGTTTGACCACTAAATCATTAAATTTATCAGTAGTTAAGCCAATTTTTTTAACATCGCTTGCTTCATCAAAGACTTTCTTAATTTCTTCGTTAAATTGGCCAATTAAATTTTGTGCTGCTTGTCTGTCAGATGCTGATTTAATATCGCTAATTGGATTAGTAATATTGAATTCCTTAATAATATTATTTCTAATAGTTGTGAAGGTGCCAAATAAGTCTACTTCTGGAATTTGCTCATTGTTATATAGTAAATTGTCAAGCGTTGAAAATGCTTTAAGAGTATCATCTCCACCTTTTTTAAATAATTCTGTTATAGAAGTAAGCCCTGATGAACCTCAATTCTTTTTAATTTCTTCATCATCAGATGAAAGGTGGCTTAATACGGTACTAAATTCAACAATTTTCTTATTTAGTTCGTTTGTTTTATCTGATTCGGTCATTTTTACATATTCATCATAACTTTTAAATCCTAAATTAATTTTTTCAAAAGAAATTGCTCCGTCAAAAGGTTTTTGTTCAGCTGCCGGTCAGTAAAACATCATCTTTTTGAATGTTTTCTTATCGATTGTTCATTTTGTTTCTTTGTCTGATTCTTTTTTATCAGGGGCAACACCAGGGAATGTAAATTGAGAAACTAAGAATGGATTATTGTTTCTTAAAAAATGAGTGATAAATTTATCAGCATTCTTGTATTCATTATTGTAGTTATTCGGGTCATTATTAACTGCCACAACATAACTATCGGTCATAAATGTCATTTTTTCTTTAATATCTTTTATTTCAAAATAGTTAACATCTTTTTTGAAAAATGGAAATACTCTTTCACCTTTTTTGAATAGAATCTCGTTTGTTAGTTTTCCCGAATCATCAATTTTATAAATATCATTTGATGCAACTCTATCAATATCTTTAATGTTGAACTGCGAGTTAAGTCTGAAACGACGTAGGGCGTCGTGTTGAATTTCTGAATAAACTTTAAGATCCACAGCCTCTTGAATTGTTTTGGCTCCATTGTAATTTTTAATTAGAAAATCATTAAAGGCAGCCTCTCATTTTGAGTATCCAAAAGACTTTACAAATTGCGCTTTGTAATCCAATAATAAGTTTTCGTGTTTTTGTTTTAATGAATCGATATCCTTCAACGCAATATCATTTCTTTCTTTGTCGTCTTCGCTACGTGATGAATTTCATAATCTTTGATATTCTTTAGATGCTTTAACTTCCTCATTATATAAATAAAAAATAGCTTGCTTAAAGGCTTGTTCAAGAACTGTTTTAGGGTTTTGAGCATTTTCTAAACTGTTTTCACCCTTAAGTGAAGACATATTGAATTTAATTGATTTATCTTTTTGGCCTTCAACATCAAAAGAAAGAATTTCAGTATCATCAGAAATTGCATCATTATAATTTTTAATCAAACTATTAGCCGCAAGTGGAATAGTAATACCCGCAACAACAGATGCAACAAGAACTGACGAAATTACTCAAAATTTTCAATTTCTTGTTTTTCTTGTTTTTGGATTAGCATTTTCCTCTTGTTGAGCGTTTTTTCTAGTCAAACGTTCAAAAAAGGTTTCTTTTTTCTTTCCCATATATTATTTCCTTTCATATCCATATTAAGATTTTAATATTATATACTAAACTTAATATTAATAGACATAATATGCTTTTACCAGTTATGATTTATAATATTCGTATGAAAATCGAAAGAAAAAATGCAATATACCAATTAATTACCATATTAAATGAAGAGCATATTAAATGATCACTTAGTCCTGCTGCCTATCAAGCATCTAAACAAGGCACTAATCCCGAAAATTTCTTTTCGATATGTGTTTATTGAAATGATTTTCTAGAACTTTCCTCAAGAAAACCTGAATTATTTAAATTTGCAAACTATAAAAGTAAAAATAAATCTTTACTACCTTATTTTGAATTTGAAAATATTAAAATTTCTATTCACATAATTATTGGCACCTCTAGTGAGAAAATCATAAAAAAAATAGACAAAAGAACATATCAAAGATTATTGTATTGAGGCGATAATACCAAATCGCTGTTGTTACGGTTAAAAGCGAGAAAATCACTATGAATAAGCCAACTCGACTTGGTAAATATTTTTTACCATGATCGTCCAACCGAATGATTAATAACAAGTTCAAACATTTATAAATTTTGTTTATTTAAAGACCTTAATTGAAACGAAATGAGTTATATTTCAGTGTTTGATGAAAAAATACCATATTTTACAGCATTCAACGAAAAACAAATTATGAGCATTTGATAGTTTATTTAAAAATGAATAATTATTTCTAAATTTAAGGTTTATTTATATAATGCAATTATGAAAAAAAACAATAATAAAACAAACTCACACAATTGCTTATACAAAAATAAATTAAATAAACTGTTTTTAATATTTGGATTAATAGTATTAATTACATCATTAACTTTTGCAATTGCAGATGCGTTCACTTATACAAGCAGTCAAGACAGTTATAATGGAACACCAGTTATTTCAATAGTTTTTAAAAACGTATATGCCTTTTTCTATTTTACTTATCTAACAAATTTCTTTTTAGGAATAACGTTGATAATGTTTCCTCATTTTAAAGGTAGTCAAAAATTCAAAAAAGCCTTTTTTATGTCCGTAGTTTTAATTACAGTAACCTTTATAATTTATTGAGCATTAATATCTTGAAACCCTAAAACTTGATCTGAGCCTTATGGTGCAATTCGCTCATTAATCACACATGCTATTAATCCAATATTAGGATTTATTACCTTGTATTTAGTCAGAAAGGAAATTGCAGTAAATAACAAAACCATTGGTATATTGATAGGTATAGTTCTTGCATATTTCCTATTCGCCTTCATAGTTTATTTCGCAAATTTCAATGTTTATCAAAATAATAAAGGTGTGGTTATTTATAGTTTTCTTGATTTTGTGAACCCTCTATTCTACAAAGGCGGAAATGTTCTATTAATCATAATATTAGACATTTTAATGTTTGTGCTAGGCGCAATTATACCAGTCCTATTTAGTTTATTTTGGATAGCAGTATACCGAATCAAATATACTAATAATATTTGTTTTAAAATACAGAAAAAAAGACACATTAGTAAAAAATAGCCATTCGAAAATGGTTATTTTTTATATAAAAAAACAACCAAATGGTTGTAATTATTGTTATTATTTGTTACGTTTAATTTCTTTAAGTCTTGCTGATTTACCGCTTCTTTGACGAATGTAGTTTAATTTAGCACGACGAACTTTGTTTGAACGTACAACTTCGATTTGTGCAACAAATGGTGAGTGCAATGGGAATGTTCTGTCAACCCCAATACCAAATGATATTTTTCTAACAGTAAAGTTTTCACGAGTTCCTGATTCAGTTTTACTAATTACTAAACCTTCAAAAATTTGAATACGTTCTTTTTCTCCTTCACGGATACGAACATATACTTTAACATTATCGCCAACACGAAAATCTGGGTGATCTTTACGTAATTGACTTTGTTCTACTAATTCAATTAATTTACTTCTCATTATTAATCCTTTCGATAATATCGGGTCTATTTTTTAATGTTTTGTTGTATTGAGCTTCTTTTTTTCACTTTTGAATTTCAGCATGGTTGCCATTGAATAATACTTCAGGTACTTTCATTCCCTTATATTCTCGTGGACGTGTATATTGAGGATAATCTAACAACCCATCATTTTGAAATGAATCAAATTGATGGGATTCATCTTTGATTACCCCAGGTACAAGTCTAATTATTGAATCTGCCATAACCATCGAAGGTAATTCTCCTCCAGTTAAAACATAATCCCCAATTGAAATTTCTTCATCTACCAATTCAACAATTCTTTCGTCAAATCCTTCATAACGTCCGGAAATAAAGGTAATTTCTTTCTCGTTTGCGAGTCTATTAGCAATAGATTGGTCAAATTTTTTTCCTTGAGGGGTAACCAAAATTTTATAACCACCTCTTTGTTTGAGTGAATCTAGAGCTAAATCAATTGGCTCAACTTGTAATAATAAGCCATGGCCTCCACCATAAATTTCATCATCAACCTTATGATGTTTATCCTTGCTGAATAATCTAAAGTCAATTACTTCAATATCAATTAATCCTCTAGCTATTGCTTTGGAGATTATTGATTCCCCTACAAAGGGTTTGAAATAATTTGGGAAAAGAGTCAAAAAATTAATTTTCATTATTTAGATTGGTGTTTTGAATTTTTAGCAAGTTTTTCATTTAAGCCGTGTTTTCTGAATAAGTCGTGAACAACTTGTGTTAATTGAGCACCATTATCTACTCATTTTTGCACTAATTCTTCTTTAATAAAGAATTCTTTTGTGTGAGGGTTGTATTGACCTAATGCTTCAATAAATCTACCGTCACGTGGTGAACGCGCATCTGCGGCAACAATTTTGTATTGTGCGTTAAATTTAGATCCGGTTCTTTTTAATCTAATTTTTACCATAAGATTTCTCCTTATTTTTATACAAATCTATTTATTTGTTGGACAATTACTGTCAAGCGCAAGTGCTTGACATCAAGCAAATTGCATTTATATTTTAATATAATATTTATAAATAAAAAGAAAAAATGTAAAGTATTTTTGCTTTACATTATAAAATATAATATCAATAAGTTGTTGGTAATTAATTTCACTAATATTCGGTAAATTAATTACCATTTTATATTATTTCTTATATGTTCATTTATGAATTATTTGACCATTTCCGTCTCTCATTCACCCAAATAGAGCCATGAAAATATCAATAATTCATCAAATTCCAAATAATCCGAATGTGAATAATTTTATAAAGGCATATTTTGGCCGCACTGCGTAAAATCTATCGATTCCTAATCAGCCCAAGAATAGAGCTAAAAAAATAATACCAATCTACTTTTTTGCATTTTTTTCTCCTTTTTTATTTTTTTACACCTACATGATACATTTTTTTTTTTTTTTTTTTAGGAAGCAAAAAACTATAAAAAAATCATTTTTTATATAAAATGATTTAAATCTGGGAAATTTTCATAAAAATATAAAACATTCAAGATTATGCAACGCATAACGAACAAAAAAACAAGACTTAATTAAGTCTTGTTTTTAATTATCTAGATCCTCTAGTTCAATTAAAACTTTGGATAATCCCGCATCTATATAATCACAAGCAACATAATCAGCTTGCTTCTTAACAAAATCAAGAGAACCATTCATTGCTATAAATTTACCTAAATATTTTTTTGCAGGTACATCGTTAGCGGAATCGCCGATATGATAGGCTTCTTGCGGATTGATGTTTAAATAATTGCAAACTTCTCTATTAGCAATTCCTTTATTTGCATCTAGAGGACCAACTTCAATAGTTCAACCATTAGAAACCAAATAAAATGCTAATTGTGGAAATTTATTTGATAACTGTTCTCACAAAATTTTTGTATTTTCACGATTTAAACCAAAAACTAATAATTTTGAAAATTCAATATCATTTGGAATCATTGAATAGTCTTTTTTTTCACATTTCATAGCTCATTCTTTCATAAATTCGCTGTCTAAATTGCCAGAATGATACATAGTCATAATGCCATTAACAAAAATAAACATATTGTTTTTCTTAAAAATATCTAAAACTTCTAACGTAATATTTTTATCCATAGTTTTTCGATATAAAACATTGTTGTCTTTGTCTACTATTAACGCCCCATTTAAACAAACGGCATAGGGAGAACCAACTTTATGAACAATATCCATTGTCAATTTAGTATTTCCACGCCCAGTTGAAAAAATTACTGGTTTAGTTTTGTTAACTTTATGGGCAACTTGTATATTAATATCACTTACCGTACCATGCCCAAAAGGTTTATCTAAAAAGGTTCCATCTAAATCAATGAAGTAAGCTTTCGCTTTGTTTTTTATTTTTTCCATAGTGCCGAAATTATACCTATAAACAAAAAGATAATAATAATATTTTTTTACACATGAATACAAAAAAAGATAGTATTAGGCTACCTTTTTTGTAACAAATTACATTGAAAGAGGGTCTCAAGGTTCAATTTCAATTGGTTCTTTTAATTGAGCATTTAACGTGTCTTGTGAAACATATTTTGGATTAACTATGATACTGTAAACATATTCGTTAAATCATGAATCAGACATTGAAAAGTATCCTTTAGCTCCCTTGTCATCTCCTCATGAGTTTTCTACTTCTCATTTAATTGGGTTATTATTTTCGTCTAAGTCAACTCCAACAAAAGTCATTGCGTGATTTGGGACAGATAATTTCATGTTTAATTTATCAGCTTTGGTTAATTTATTATTCAAACCGAACGCTTCATCAATTTGATAAAGTTTTGTATCCATAATGCCAACTTTAGAATCGATTTGTGGCCCCATATCGCATGCAAATCAAACTGGTTCGCCAGCTTTAATACTTTTTATTAGAGCAGATTTGATTTCGCTCATATCTACATTAATAAATGACAAAGTTTTTGATTCAATCGGACCCCTAAAGTATTTAGCGGCTAACATTGTATTTTTAGGGTAAATATCACGCGGGTCGGCATATAAATTTACCAATTTTCTGTAATCTTCCGAAGTATATTTTTTTAGTCATTTTAATGGTGTAATTTTTGATATTTTTTTGAATTTTTTATCTTTATCACGGTACTCAAAGTCAAATTCAACCGGAGGTAAACCAAGTGCTTTAGCACATATTTCAAAAACTTTGTTTAGTGCTTGTTCTTTGACTGAGTTTGCTTCGTTTTCGGTAGCTCCGTTTTTCACTAAAGATCTCAATTCAAGTGTGGCGTTATATAAACAAATTTGTAAAACGTCGTTTAATTGTGAAGTGTTAGACGAGCTGAATGTTTCGGGCATTACACTTTTTGGCACAACGCCATATTTAGTAATTAGCGCTTCTGCTCATTCTCAATATCCCCCATCTTGATGTCCAAATCCTAAAAACAATTCAAACAATCTATCTTGAAAATCTAATTCAGGGTGTTGAATTATTAATGAAAGATAAGTATTGGCTTTTTCCATTTTTTCTCAGAACATTGTGTAAGCTTGAGAATATTCAAAACTTTCTACATTTAATTTTTTCATTGTTATTGGTTTTAAAACATTTAAGGCAGCAAAAATTCAACATCTACCCGAAGATTTTTGGTTAGTAATGCCACCTTTTTTAGTTTGATCACTAAATTCATTGTTGTGGAAAGCTCTCACTTCATTATTGTATGTAGCGTTTAAGACACCGTTTTTGGTTACGGCATTTTCAATTAATTTATTAGTATTATTTTTTTTATAGTTTTTGTAAAATTTCTTTACATTTTTCATTTCTAATTCCATATTTTCTCCTATTTATATTCTTTTTCAAATTTTTTTATAGTTTTAGCAAGACCACCATTTTTAAAGTCAAAACCAATAAAGTTGGCAACATTTTTTAGTTCTCCTTCAGCATTATCCATTGCGACTAAAATTCCTGTCTGTGGTAAGGCCAATAAATCGTTTCTTGAATCACCTATGTGGACACATTTTTTGATATTTAAGCCGAGTAGGTTAGCGACATACTCATTTCCCGTTCCTTTTGTGGCAGTATTATGAGTTATCTCAAGTGAATAACCGCCAGAAACTGTATGAGTGCTTAATTGTGGTCAATTACCTTCGATAAAGTCAGCTAGTTTTGTAATTTCTTCAATTTCTGGTCCAAACACTAGTATTTGACGAACTTGTTGATTAATATCTAGTAAATTATATTTCACTTTATTAAATCGGACTACTCAATTCCTTTTATCTCAATTAAAGTTTTCTTTGTAATATATATTATCAACTCCGTTTAAAATGAAATTGAATCCTCTATACATAAAGTATTGAAGTAATGACGTTTTGGTCGAATTATCAAAAAAAACACTGTGAATTTCTCTGCCTTTTTTATCGACAATAACAGATCCTGTGGAACAAACAGCATATGAAGCACCAAGCAATTTCATTATATCTTCAACTGCACCTTTAGGAGATCTTCCAGTCGAAATTACAACCGGTTTAGTCTTTTGTAATTCTTTTAGGAATTGCAAATTTTCAGCAGAAATGTAACCTTGCTCAGGTGTTGAGTCTAGCATAGTTCCGTCTAAATCGATAAAATATCCTTCAATTGCATTTATATTCATATTAAAAATATAGCTTATTTATATATCAATAGAAATAAATTTAACAAAAAGCACACCTTTTGGTGTGCTAGGCGTTATTTTGCTATAGATGTTTTAAACGCTTCTATCATTTCTTCAGCTGATTTACTGTCTTCTTTATCCTTATTTGTTTGTTTCAATAATTCTTTGTCGATAATACTCATAATACTGCTTGTTTTATCGTTTAAGGCATTATCCACAGCGACAATATCGTTTTCTTTTTCAAATAGTAACATTGATTCTAGAGAAACTTTTGCTGATTTTAAGTAGTTAATAGCTAATGAATCAGATACTCATTTAGCTTTTTGCTTTTCATCGAGAGTACTCAATTTAGTTTCATTTTCTTTAACACTTTTTGTCAAGTTAGTAATTTCTTGGTTGATTCAATCAAAACCATCTTCATTAATTACCGATTTTAAAGGAATTATATAGCCTGAAGTTTTAGCGAATGTTTTTCAGTTATCTTCCATTTTCCCTTTTTGTAATAAGTCATTTTTACCATTATATAATCATTTCACAAATTTTGCGGTTGCATCATTTAATTCGTTATCGCTTGACTTAATTGGAATTAAGCTTGAACCGCCTTCACTAAATACTTTTTTACCTGTAGACAATACTTGTCCTTTTAGAAGAACATCATCATCAGTCGAAAATGTTTTGTATTGTTCTTCTGTAGCTGCTTTAGCCAATTCAACAAAGTATTTGTGAGCTCAGACAGTTTGTTTTGACATATTAGCGCCAACGCTTGCAGCAAAACTAATTGCTGTTTTATATTGTAAAATGTCTCAGTTTCCTCATTCTGCTAGTTGATTTTTCATATATTTTATACTGTAAAATGAATGTTTTGATTCACCTTCGGTAAATTCTTGTCTTGCAACAGTGTCTTTATAAGAGTTTCATAAATTGGTAAAGTTAGATTTAATTCCTTCATCAGTAACAATATTGTATTTGACCTTAGTAGGTTCATTTTTATCGTTTGTTTTTTCTAATGAAAAAATACTTTTATTTTTGTTGTTTTCGGTCAATTCTTTAATAAATACCTGATCTTGATAATCAATTGATAAAACTTCACCATCGATTGTTTTTTTATTAATTTTTGATGAATCTAATTCAACGCCATCATGAAATTTTTTACTAAATTTTCTGATTGATTCAATTGATTTAAATGTCTCATCATTAACTTTTCAATCTTTAAATGCATTTTCTTTAACCTTCAATGCTTTAAAGATACTGTTTGTGGGAACATCATTTCCTTTTTTGGAAGCTTCTAATGCTTTTAAATAAATATCCGAAGCTTCATCTACTTGGCCTCCGCCTTGTTTAATTAACTCAAAGATTAAATTCATTAAGTCTAAATTAAATAGCAATGCATCAGTGTCAGCATTGTCAAAAGGTATGTTATAAATCTTGTCCGTATTATCTTGACCTGCTAGTTTTGCATGTAGGTTTGCAATTTTTGTCGAGAATAATGCTTTATTAACACCGTATGAATTTAAGTCAAGTAAATCTTTACCTTGGTTAAGAATGTATGCACTTGCTTGAGCTCCTAAAATAAGGTTTGGTAATTTACTGATTTCACCAGTTTCAATATTTTGTTTAACATCTTTTATCAAATCAAATTCTTTATATATTTTGGTTGTTTCAGCGTATAGTGGTTCAACTTTTATGAATCCTTTTTCGTTTTTATGAAAGTCATTGTAATAATCAATCAATGGATTTAAAGCCAATGGAAGTGGCCATGTTTTTGAATGTGCCATTGAAAAAATTACTTTTTTGTCGGTTTTTTGTTCATTACCAGAACAAGATGCCGCTAATACCGGCACACTTGAAATCACTGGTAATACAGAAAATAAAATCTTATTTCTTGTTTTCATTTTTTTCTCCTAAACGTAATAATTACTTTTTTATTATAACCCCATTAATTAAATTAAAACACACGTTTTATACGTTGATTAGTAAAAACTGGAATTAGTTCCCTAAAAAAGGTACATTAATTAATATTAATATATATAATATGAAACTAAAGTTATGGAAAAATTCCAGTTAAAACACGACTTATAGCCGTGTTTAGTTAAGTGAATTAATTTTTTTTGCAAAAATACCGTAAATTGCAATGGGAATTATAATTGACAGGAACGCTCCAGCTGCTTGCAGATTTGGAAAATTAAATGTTCCTTGGTGTCCTACATTCAAATATCATATGGTTATATTTGTTACACTTGTTCCCCTTAAGAGAAACAACGGTCATAAATAATCATTTCAAACACTAATAAAAGTAAACACAATTAATAATACATATGCAAGTCTAAGTTTAGGAAAATATACATACCAGATTTTTTGATGTCATTTTAAATTATCGTTAACCATCAGCTTATGTTTATTATTTTTAACATCTTTTGCAATATTAAATATATATGTAAAGACAAAGAATGAAAATATTGCATTTGTTATTGCCGCAAAGAATGTATGTTTTAAATCTCACTTAATTAATAACTTAGTCAAACTTAAATAGATTGTAAACTCGGGAATTAAACTTATCATTATAAAAAAGTATAAAAAAGTTTTTTGAAATACTTTATTCATTTTTAACAAACCCGCAATTGCTAATGAATAAATAGTTATTCTTACTATTATTAATATAAAACTAAACAATAAAGTGTATAAAAATGCTCAAAGAAAATTGTTTTTTAAAACCAAACCAAAATTTGATCAAGTAAATTCAGAAATCAACAAACTATTATTGTTAGCTATAACTCCTGAATTAGATTTTAATGATAACAATAGTAAATAGTAAAGAGGAAATAAAATCAAAACACATAAAAAACCTATAACAATGTATTTAATTATCTCTTTTGTTATTTTTTTAAACATGACTACCTCTTTTTGAGCGAATTGTTTTCAATTTAAAGATAATTCTTTTTATGTTTGCTGGGCGAAAAACCAACATTAATAATAGTAAAAATAGTAAATATATAAACCCAAAGAAAGCGGCAGCATAAGCTTTTTGCGGATTATAAATTTTCCTGTCAGCTCCCATAAAATCTAAAACAAAGGAAGTGATTGTGTGGGCTTTATTTGTTGAAAAATCAAACGTTGTTTGGTCTAAAATTGCTTGTGGATATAACAAACTGGCAAAAATAAAATTAGTAAAAATAATAGTGAAAAATATTTTTGAAACTTCTTTGATGTAGATGTGTCTAATTATTTCAAATAAGCGGATATTATCGTTTTTCATTAATTTAAAATATTTGGCGTTTGCCTTGTTTATTGCAGAAGCAAACAAAATTAAATTGAATGGTAATGACCTTCAGATCTGAAACAATGAATAATAAACTCAAATTGGAAATTTATAGGAACCAGTAGTAAAACTAACACCATCAAATCCAAATAAACGAAAGAACACGTTTTTGGGTCCAAAAAGGAAAATAAATGATACGCCCACAGCGAAACTTGAAATAAAAAATTGTGAATATATTAAAGACAAAAAAACATTTCGTGCTGTTTTAAGAATCAATGTTTCAATAATGATTGCAAAACCAAACGCCAATAAAATTGAAATACTCGTTCCTAAAATCAGGACCATTGTTGAGTTTAATATTGCAGTAGGAAAATCAGGATCAATAAACACTTTTTCATAATTTTTAAAATTAATAGTAGTAATTGTCTGATTTGATTCATATGGATGATATTGCAACGATTTGCTAAATGTATCAGCGATAGGCAAAATAGTAAACATCAAGATACAAATTAGTAAAGGAAGCATAAAAAGAATAATTTGAATAACTTTGAAAATAGTTTCTTTCTTAAATTTAGTTTTTGCCATAGATTCTATCTCCGTTTTTGTTGAAAACTAACACATCAGAATTCATATATTTGATATTTACCCTTTGATTGATTCTAATATCTTCATTTTTCAAAACAATTTGTCATACCAAATTTGGGTCGATTTCGACATAATAAAGAACAGAATCTCCGAAATGTTTTTTGCCTGTTATTTTATATTTACCATTTCTAACAGCGTTTAATTCGATTTTGTTTTGTCTAATATAGTATGAGTAATCACCTTTAGTTTCAATAAAATTAATTTCTGGAGAACCGATAAATTTCGCAACAAAAAGATTTTGCGGGTTTTCGTACATTTTATCTCCGGTGCTATATTGTTGAACAACTCCTTTATCAAGTAGAATAATCTTATCGCTTATTTTTAAAGCATCGTGTTGATCATGAGTGACAATAACAATACTTAAATTGAACTCTTTCTTTATTTTCAATAATCAATCAATGGTTGATTCTTTTATTTTGGCATCTAAGGCGCTAAATGGCTCATCCATTAGTACCAATTTTGTTTTTTTAATTATTCCTTTTGCAAAAGCAACCCGTTGCTTTTGACCACCCGAAAGCTCATTAACATTTTTATTAAGTAGTTCATCAATTCCTAACTTTTTAGCAACAATATTCAATTCTTTTTTGAAAAGATTTTTTATTTTTATATCATGCAAAATTTTAAATTTATTTTTAACTTTTTTATCTCAAAATAGTTTTCAAACAAATTTGAATCATCTTCATTTTTTTACATATTCTCTTTGTATTGGAGCAACTGTTGAATTAACATAGTTCAAATAGAAGGCAAATAACTTGTCATTTTGATTCTCACTAAAGTATTCATCAAAATACTCAATACGAACACTATCAACTCATTTTTGATAGTTTTTTGCGCTTAAAAATATGTTGTCAAAAACAGATACGTTTTCATAAATAGAATTTTCTTGCATGATATATGCTATTTCGTGTGTTTTAGGATTATCTTTAATTATTATTTCACCTTCTGTTGGTTTTAAATAACCTAACAACAAATTTAAAAGAGTCGTTTTCCCTGAACCGGACGGACCTAACAATGAAACAATTTGGTTTCCTTTAATTCGTAATTCATTAATATCCAAATCATAAAAATCTTGATTTTTTTTGTACTTAAATTTAAGATTTTTTATATTAATTAAATGATATTTATCGCTTATAGATTTATTCATAATACATGAATTATAATTGTTATATTAATAGATTATTATTTTTTATAAATTTTTTATATTAAAAAATAATAAAAATTTTTAAATATTTCACACGTTTTTCAATAATATTAGCAAAAAAATGTAATTAAAACTAATTCGTTTAAGAAAAATTTCGATTATTTTGTTTTGCAATAAAATTAAAACTATGAATAATAAGATTAATAAATATGAAGCAATTGTTGTTGGTGGCGGGCACGCAGGACTTGAGGCTGCGTTTGCTTTAGCGCACAAAAAACATAAAACCCTTTTAATTTCATTCAACAAAAATAGACTTGGCATGATGCCTTGTAACCCTTCAATCGGTGGCCCAGCAAAAGGAATAATTACTCGCGAAATTGATGCCTTGGGAGGTATGCAAGGATTTTGAGCCGACCAAGCCACAATTCAGTTAAAAATGCTTAATCAGTCAAAAGGACCAGCTGTTTGAGCACTTAGGGCTCAAATTGACAAAGAAAAATATTCTCAAATCATTGAAAAAGAAGTTGAAAAAGAACCATACCTAGATTTGTTGGAATCTGGTGTTGAAGAAATATTGACAGATAAAAACCGTTTTGTAGGTGTTAAATTAGATAATGGACAAAGCATATATTCTGATGTTTGTGTTATAACAACCGGTACTTATATGGATTCTAGAATTTTGCGCGGTGACGAAACAACACAAAGCGGACCCGATAACGAAAGAACAACTAAAACATTATCAAAATCTTTAAAAGACCATGGCTTTACTATTCAAAGATTAAAGACTGGAACACCACCTAGAATTTGATCGGACTCAATAGATTACAGTGAAGTCGAGCAAGAAATATTAGATGACATAAATCTTAGTTTCTCTTCTCGTTCACATGTCAATGTGCCTACACAAATTGCTTGCCATTTAACATATACTAACGCAGAAACACACAGAATTATCAATGAAAATCTACACAGAAGTGCAATGTATTCAGGATTAATTGAAGGAATAGGACCTAGATATTGTCCTTCAATTGAAGATAAAATTGTTAAGTTCGCATCGAAAGAAAGACACCAAATATTTTTTGAACCAGAAACAGCAGATGGAACTATAACATATGTTAATGGACTTTCAACATCGTTGCCAATTGATGTGCAGGATAAAATTATTCGGACAATTCCAGGTTTAAAAAATGCAAGAGTACAAAAATGAGCATATGCTATTGAATATGATGCAATCGACCCATTACAACTTAAACCTTCATTAGAAACAAAGGTTGTTGAAAACTTATTTACTGCTGGTCAAATTAACGGTACTAGCGGATATGAAGAAGCAGCTGGTCAAGGGTTAGTAGCAGGAATTAACGCCGGTTTAAAACTAGAACATAAAGACCCTATAATTATTTTAAGAAATCACGCTTATTTAGGTGTATTAATTGATGACTTAGTAACCAAAGGTACAAAAGAACCATATAGAATGTTGACATCTCGTGCAGAATATAGACTTTTATTAAGAAATGATAACGCCGACATTCGTTTAGTTGAATACGGTTTATATGCTCAGACTATTTCTGAACAACAATACCAAAAAGTTATTAACAAATACAAAATGATTGACGATGAAATACAAAGACTTCATACAACTTATTTATCAGGAAAATCAGAAGTTGCTCAAAAATACCAAATTTTTGATGGGGTTACATTACTAAAAGTATTGTCTAGACCAGATGTTGACCCAAATGATATAATTCCAGATTTTGAATTTCAAAAAGAATTAACTATTATGGTTAGATTACACGGGTACATAGAAAAACAAAAAACTGATGCTTCAAAAATGGTGCGACTGGAAAACTTAAAAATTCCAGTAGATATCGATTACGAACATGTTAAAAACATCGCAACTGAAGCTAAACAAAAATTTATTAAAATACGCCCTCAAACAATTGGGCAGGCTTCTCGCATTAGTGGAATAAATCCAGCCGATATACAAATGTTGATGTTTCATATTGAAAGTAAAAATAATGAAAAAAATTAAAATCATATCTGTCGGTTCACTGAGTCCCGATTTTAAAAAATTATTTTTACATTACCAAAAACAAATTTCTCACTATTATCAAATAAATACTGTTGAGGTTAAAGAATTTAGCGAAGAAAAAAATATTGAGGTTAAAAAAACAAAAGAAACTAAATTAATTTTAGATTTAATCCCAAAAGATTCGTTTGTTATGATGTGTTCATTACAAGGTAAACAGTTTGATTCAGTTGATTTTAGCGACATTATCAACTCTCACGATGACATAACATTCATAATCGGTGGATCAGATGGAATGGATGAAACTTTAATTAATTCAAACATAAAATTTTCATTTTCTAAGCTAACTTTTCCACACCAATTGTTCAGAATTATGTTAGGTGAACAAATTTATAGAGCAGCATCAATTTTAAATAACAAAAAATATCATAAATAACGCAACATTTTGCGTTTTTATTTTTAGTCTTTTTATAGAATTTTCAGAAAAAATCAATAAATTGTGAGAAAAATATGAAATAGAGTTAATGAACTCTAGTATTATTTCGGGTTTTTTAGCAGTTTTTCTATGTGAAATTGATTCCAAGTGAATTGTAATAAAGTATAATTTCTATGTGAAATTAATCATAGGAGATATAACAAAATGAATAAAAAAATGAAATTTTTACTTGTTGGAGCTACAACACTAACAACAGTACCAACATTGGCTGCTGCCTGCAACAATAAAGACAATAAAGAAGTTGAAAAATTAAACAATCAAATTAAAGATTTACAAAAACAACTTAATGAATCAAAACAAAAAGATATTAGTTTAAAACAAGAAATTGAAAAATTAAACAAGGAAGAACAATTAGAACTAATCTCTAAGTTAGATTTAACTAAAGACGAAAAAGCTACTCTAATTAACAAATTGAATAGTGGAGCTGGAATTGCAGGAGCAATTGTCTGATACATGAGATCCGCAGAAGCGAGAGTACAAGCAGTTCAAGCATACAAATTAGCAACTATTGCTTTTGATAATCTTAAAAAATATGCTGATACAGATAAAATGGACTACAAAGCGGTTGATAAAAAAACTGGATTAGTAAAAAATCCTGAAACTGGAAAATCAGTACCAGTAGTATTTATGGATGTTGATGAAACTGTATTTGTTAATGAATATGTTGAATCATGAATGGTTGTAGACGAACACATGGATTGAGGCGTTGTTGATAAAGAAAAAAATATTACTGCCGAAGATTTTAAAGACTCTGTTGACGCCAAAGGCAAAAGACGTGCCGTTCCTGGTGCAATCGAATTTATTAACCATGTATTTGAAAATGGTGGAATCGTTATGTTTAACTCAGGAATTAGACAATTACAACCCGCCATTGACGGAATCAGCAAAAACTTAATTGATGCCGGAGTTAAAAAAGAATACGTGCATGACTGAATGTTCTGATGCTCAGGGGTTAAGCCATTTTTAGATGATAAAAAAACCAAATATGACCCAACTCCGTGAAAGACCGCCGTTGAATTATTTAAGAATGAAAAAACAACTCAATGAGCAACAAGCAAAAACGAAAGAATGAATGCTGTTAATGACAATACAGCTGGTTGAGATTTCTCAAAATCACAAAATGAGGCCGGCGATAAAGTTGTAACAAAAGTAATTATGAGAATTGGTGATGACTTTAATGACTTCTATGACGATGCTTATAAACACCTTAAAAACATGGATAAAACCAGAGAATATTACGAAGCAAATCTAAAAGAATTATTCGAAAACATTAATGGGGCTCTAGGGGTTAAAGTAACTAAAACAAAGACCGGTGAAGGTAAGACCGCAAAAGTGGATGTTAAAACAGATAAAGTTGACTGACACCAATTTAACGTTCAAGTTCCTGGAAACGCAATGTATGGTGGCTGAACCAGGGGACTTAACTATGGTACTTATGACAAGATTTGAAAACTACTTAATGAAATTAAAAACAACTCAAAAGATAATGTTTCAGAAACAAAATAAATTAAATGGGGAAACCCATTTTTTGTATAAAAACATTTTTCAATTGAATTCGTAATTTTTCTAAGAACAATACTCATTATTTTATTTTTCATGAGATTACTATATCTAATTATTCATCAATAATAAAGGTATAATTTAACCATCCATAATTTGGATATGTTAAGGACACTTAAGGAGATAAAATGAATAAAAAATTAAAATTGTTACTTGTGGGTACTTCGGCTGTATCTGCTTTCCCAATTGTTGCTGCCGCATGCAATAATAATGACAATAAGGATGACAGTAAAACAACTAAAAAAATAAATTTAAGTGAAGAAATAAATAAATTACCTGTTGAAAAACAAATCGAATTGGTTTCGCAACTTAAATTGGATAAAAATGCTAAAGCGCAAATCATTGGTAAATTAAATTCAGGTGTTGGCATTACCGGCGCTATTGTTTGATATATGAGATCTGCTGAGGCAAAATTACAATCATTACAAGCCTACACTCTTGCTACTCTAGCATTTGACAATCTAAAGAAACGTGCAGAAGAAGATAAAATGGACTATTCAGCGCTAAATGTTGAAACAGGTGTAGTTTCTAACCCTAAAAGCGGATATGGTGTACCAGTAGTATTTATGGATGTTGATGAAACTGTATTTATAAATGAAAAAACTGAGTCTTGAATGGTTGCTGAAAATAATGGTAGATTTAGCGAAGATAAAAAAGACTCAGTTGATGCTAAAGGTAACAGAAGAGCAGTTGCTGGTGCAATCAACTTTATTAAACACGTATATGCTAATGGCGGTATCGTTATGTTTAACTCGGGAATTAGACAGTTAAAAGACTCAGTTGAAGGTATTAAAAAGAATTTAATTAAAGAAGGAGTTGATGCTAAATATCTACACGATTGAATGTTTTGATGTTCGGGAGTAAATCCTTACAATGAAGATGGTACATTCGCAACAGCCCCATGAGCTAAAGCTATCAATGATTTTGAAAATAAAACAGACAATTCAAAAGTTTCAACAAAAAACCAAAGAATGAATGCTGTTAGCGACAATACAGCTGGTTGAGATTTTTCTAAATCACAAACAGGAGCTGGAGATAAAGTAGTAACAAAAGTTATTATGAAAATTGGTGATGATGCAAGCGATTTCTACGATGATGCATACAAAAAACAAGCTAAATTCGATATAACAAATAAATTCTTCTTTGACGAATCAAACAAAGATATTAAAGCAATTTTTACCGATGTAAATGGAGCTGAAGGTATTAAAATAACTGTTGATAAAAAGACTAAAATGGTTAAAAAAGAAAAACTAGCTTGACACCAATTTAACCTGCAAGTTCCTGGAAATGCTATGTATGGAAGTTGAACAAAAGGTCTTGGATATGGGTCATTCAGTAGTCTTTGAGAAGAATTAAATGACATTTATTCAAAAAGTACAGACGATTCAGCGAAATAATTAATTTATAACGGGTTTATCCCGTTTTTATATTATGAAAACAAAAAATACACCTTATTTAAGAAATTGCGCATAAATTATTATTTTTATATTAAAATTAAGATATTAATTTATAAGTTATATTAAGGAGATTAAATATGGCAAAAAAAGACATCGTTATTGATGAAAACAAAGTTGAAATCAAAAAAACACTCGTTCTTAAAGGTCAAGAATGAACAGATTTACAACAAAAATCAAAAGCTGAATTACTAAAAAACCTAAAAGTTGACGGTTTTAGAAAAGGTAAAGTTCCAGCAAACATTGCAGAAAAATACGTTTCAAAAGCACAAATTTTACAAAATGCTATGAGCACATATTTGTCACAAAAACTAGATTCAATTTTTGAAGAAGTAAAAAAAGAATCAGATAGAGTTATTGCTGTTAGACCTCGTGTAGATCTAGAAAAACTAGATGAAAATGAAGCAGTTATTGAATTAACTTACCCATTAGATACTGATTTAAGTAATTTAAAATTAGACTCAGTTAAAGTTAAATTTGACTTACCTAAAGTTACAGATGCCGACATCAATGAATACATTGAAGCAAAATTAAAAGAAACTGCACTTCAATTGCCACTTACTGAAAAACAAAAAACCGAAAATGGTGACACTGTTACATTGAACTACAAAGGTTTTGTTGATGGTGAAGAATTTGACGGTGGTCAAGCCGAAAACTTTGATTTAAAATTGGGTTCTAAGACATTTATTGATACATTCGAAGAACAATTATTAGACAAGAAAATTGGCTATAAAGGTGATGTTATTGTTACATTCCCTAAAGAATATCCAGTAACTAAGCTAGCTGGAAAAGAAGCAACATTCAAAGTTGAAATTGTTGCAGCTAAAAGACCGGAAGAAACAAAATTAACTGATGAAAATATTTATGTTTTAAGAGCTGGAGCGGCTAAAACTCTTGACGAAGCTAAAAATGTACTTAAATGAGTATTGCTAAACAATAAAATCGAACTTTCTTTGAACACATTTATTGAAAAATATGTTCAAGATGTTGTTGATAAAAACGAAATTAAAATTAACGATATGTTCGTTTGATACCAAGTTGAACAAAAACGTAACCAAATTATTTCTCAATTAAAACAACAAAATATTAAATTTGAAGAATACTTGAAAGTTTTAGACAAAACAGAACAAGAATTTAATGAATTGGTATTTAAAGAAGAAAAAGCAGGAATTGCTTTCTCACTTGTTTCACAAAAATTATTAAAAGAAACAGGTATCAGTAACGAAGTTACGGAAGAAGACTTAACTATCTGAGGAAACAGAACCTCAATGCCTACTGGTTTACCAACAAGCTTTCTAACAGGATTCTTTATGAGCGACAATCAAAATAAAGAACAAATTAACCAACGTATCTTAGAAAGAAAACACGTATCGGCGTTGCTAGCCGCAAAAGATCCAAAAGCCGGTGAAAAATTAGCTAAACTTGAAAAAGAATTAGACGAAAATGCAGCTAAAATTGCTGAAGAATGAAATAAAAGAGCTGAGGAATTAAAAGCAGCTAAAATGAGTGAAACTGTAGCAAATGCAGAACAAAAACAAGAAGACCTTGAAAAAAGAATCAGCAAAAAAACTAAAAAATCTAGTAAATAATAAAACTGCTGCCTAATCAAGGCAGTATTTTTATCGAAAGAAGGAAGGAATTTATCATGTTAAATATTGTTCTATACCAACCTGAAATTTGTCCTAATACCGGTAACATAATAAGAACTTGTTTTGCTTTAGGCGCAAAACTACACATTATCAAACCATTAGGTTTTGACTTATTACCATCAAAACTTTCCCGCCCTGCAGCAGGAAGACTTTTAAGCGATATTCAACACGAAGTTCATAATTCATACGACGATTTTTTCAAAAAATATGGCAACAAAAAGATTTTTTACATTACTAGATACGGTACTCATTCTTATACTGAACCTGATTACAAAAATGTGGCGAACAATGATGGAGAAATATGAGTAATGTTTGGTAAGGAATCTACAGGAATTGATAAAAAAATTCTTCACGATAATTTAGATAGATGCTTAAGAATTCCAATGGTTACTGCTATGAGAAGTTTAAATTTAGCGAACTGCGTTTGTATAATTGGCTACGAAATTATGAGACATCTGAATTTTAACGGATTGAACTTTTTTGAAACTCAAAAAGGCAAAGATTTTTTGGAGAATATAAATGAAACTAATCAGTAGCGTTGCTAATCAACTAATCAAAGATATTAAAAAAATATTAAAAGGGGACAATAGTTTATTTATCATTGAAGGAAAAAATTTCATTCAAGAAGCCTTAAAAAATGATGAAACCGTTATCCAAGTGTTAGAGTTGGAAAATCAAAACAATTTTGAAAACTCAACAAAAATAACGAAAAACGTTCTTAACTCAATAACACAAACCAAAAATCCCGAAGGGTGCGTAGCTATTTGCAAAAAACCAAATCTTAATAACATTGGAAGTAATATAGTTTTTTGCGATAACGTGCAAGACCCCGGAAATGTTGGAACAATAATCAGAACGGCAATAGCGTTTGGTTATGACACAATTTTTACTAATATCAATCCTTATAATCCTAAGATTTTAAGATCTACTCAAGGTGCTATTTTTAGGATTAATATAGTAAACTACAACGATGCCGAAAACGAATTAAGAAATTTATCTAAAACTCATAAAATCTTTATGTCTTCATTAAACGAGGATTCTGTTGATTTTAATTCAGTTAAATATCCTTCACAGAACAAAGTAATTGTTTTAGGCAATGAAGGACATGGAATATCGAGTAATTTATACAAATACGCAGACAAAAAAATATATATTCCAATTAAATTTGAAAGTTTAAATGTTGCCGTTGCAGCAGGTATAATATTAAATAGGACAAATGGAGGTTTAAATGAATAAAGATAAAATATTAGATAAATTGTCTAAAGCGAAGCGGGAATTAAACGGATATTCTGTTGACCAAATCAATTCAATAATCAGTGATTTTGTTTATTTAATTGAGCAATTAGAAACCGAAATTAAAATTTTAAATGATGCAATATCTAAACAAACTAATAGAATTCAAGAATTGGAAACACAAATAGAAAAAACCGAATTTGAAACAAAATTAATGAAGTTGGAAAAATAATGAGAATTTCAGACGAACACAAAAATTTAATAAATTGATATCCTGGTCACATGGCTAAAGCTATGAAAGAAATAAAAATAAATTCAACTTTAGCAGATGTATTTATCATTGTTTTAGACGCGCGCTGTCCTATCAGTAGCTATAATGAAGATTTTGACAAAATAGCCTCACATAAACCTAGATTGTTTATCATCACCAAAAGCGACTTAATGGATCAAAATAAAAAACAAAAAATAGAAGCTAGATTTAAGGGTTCTCAAATTCTTTGATTAGATTTAAGAAAACAAAAAAGTCGTGGAATAATCCTTAAAAATATTCAAAAAATTATGTCGGAAAAAATTAAAAGAGACAAGGAAAAAGGTTTGCTTGTTTCTAAAATAAAGGCTTTTGTTTTGGGTGTTCCCAATGCCGGCAAAAGTACATTAATAAATCTAATTAGTCAAAAAAAATCTCTTAAAGTTGCTAACTATCCGGGAGTTACAAGGGATAAACAATGGGTGGCAGTTGATAATTTCTATTTTATGGATACGCCTGGTATACTACTGCCAAAGCAAGATAATCAAAAATCAGCTACAAAATTAGCAATGATTGGTTCCATAGAAACAAAAATATTCCCAATTATGTTTTTGGCTTACTCGTTTTTATCAATAATTGCAGAGTATTACCCTGATAAATTTTTGACTGAATTCAATATAAATCTAACTGAATTCGAAAATCTAGGTGAAGTAGAAAAACACAACATATTTTCGCAAATTTCAAATAATCGTGGTTACAAAATTAATGGAAAGATTGACCTTAATAGAGCCTATAAATATTTCATTAATTGAGTTCGCGAATTAAAAAGCGTGACATACGATTAATAAGGAGTACACATGAGTAAATATAAACACAAAGACAAAGTAGAAGCATGAACAAAAGTTCTAATGGCAAATGCCGAACACATGAAATCAAGAGTTAAGCTATCAATACAGTCTGGGGCATTAATGACAATTATTATTGGGTTTGTACTAGGGTTATTTATATACGCATCAGTTGCCAAACCAGCTGCGCCAGCTTCAAATAATAATACGGCACATCAGATTTTTGCTCTTGTTTTATTAGTAATTGCATTTTTAGGTTCAATTTGATGGCTGGTCGCAAATATTATGCAATTGGTGACACTTAATATGATTATTAAGGGCTACAGCGCTGAGGAAGTTAGACCAACCATTTCTAAATGAATAATAGTTGGTCTTGTGAGATATCCTAATCGTTATCTGCTTGAATCAGTTGACACTGAAGAAGAAATGTCAATATTGCGTGACAAAATAGAAAATAATAATACACAAGAAGAAGCTCAAATAACAGAGGTAAATAATGATGTTGCTCAAAGTAATGACAATAATAATGATGATAAAAATTCATTCAAATTTATAAACGAAGAAAACAAAGAATAAATTTAGATTGTTAAACAAATAAAAAGCTCCATATTAAAATGGAACTTTTTTATTATTCGTTATATAAACCAATTTCATCAGGATGAACTGGATTTTTATTTATTTCCACTTCTTTTACTACACCCTTAACAATATGTATAACTTTATGTGCCATAGCCGACATTGTAGGATTGTGGCTAACCATAACTACTGTGGTACCATTATCTTTATTCATTTTATATAATGAATTCAAAACAATTCTTGTGGTTTGTTCATCCAAGGCTCCGGTTGGTTCGTCAGCAAAAATTATTTCAGCATTCTTTGCTAAAGCTCTCATAATAGAAACTCTTTGTTGTTGCCCACCAGACATTTGAGGAGGAAATTTAGTCATTTCTTCCTCCATTCCATAAGTTTTAAATAATTCGCTTAAATCTAGTTTGCGCGATTCATCATTTTGTAAATAAGCACCTGTCATGACATTGTCGAATGCATTCAAATTCTCCAACAAATTATAGTTTTGGAAAATAAAACTAACATGTTTGCGTCTAAATTTTGTAATTAATCTATCTGATATATATGGTAGATTTTGGTCGCAAATTATCACATCGCCTCTTGTAGGTCTATCTAAACCAGAAATTAGATTTAATAGCGTGGATTTTCCACCACCACTAACACCTAATATTAAAACGATTTCACCTTTTTTAATTTCTATATTTACATGTTTTAAAACTTTAGTAATTACATTTCCGTTAACATAATATTTTGAAACATCTCTTACTTCAATAATGTTCTCGCCTGAATTAATTGCGCTTTCGGCGCCATCTTTTCGTCTTTTTCTTTTGCTGATACGAGAAATGAATCTTGCCATTTTTTTAGGGACGATTATATTTCTTTTATCTCCGACTGAATCTAGAGCTTCAAAAATATTATCTTTCGTAATTTTGGAGTCAAGTATAAACTCATTAGTTTGTGACTGAATATCTAATAATTTTTCTTCTTCGTGAATCCTATTTATACTACGATTTTTTTTATTTTTTTCTTTAGCCATTATTTTCCTTTCAATAAATCGACGGGTTTCATTTTATTAACGGTAATTCATGTAATTAGAGATGTTACAATGAATATCATAAATATTAGTGCCGTTGTAGTTAAAACATGTATTGGGTTCAGTGTTAGTGTTAATGCTATAGATGAGACCGATAACAAGAACAGGTTGAATGTATACATAACAAACATTACTATCGGTATTGATAACAATATAGCAAAAAGAATAAACGGAACATATACTGAAAAATACATCTTAATTTTTTCTTTTTGGTCATAACCCAGTATTGATCAAATAGCGATATTTTTTTGGTTTTCACTAATCATTATCGTTGACATTATTATTAGGATTACTAACGAAATAATGAAACTCAATGAAATAATAGCAACAGTTAGAGTTTGTATTGTGTTTCCGATTTGGCTGGTAAAACCAGCTTCAATATCTTTAGAATCGATAGCGCTAGACAACGCAACATATATTTTATTATTATAAGTTTGAGCAAAATTATTAATAGCTTCTTTGGGTTGTTCACGAATATTATTATAGATACTTTGGTCAAATTTATCTTTTGTGGGATCTAGGAATTTCATGATTTGATCAGGTGTTAGAGTTTTCGATAAAACTCCATTTGATGGATGAAATATTTGATCAAACATTGCTTTCATTGTTTCAGGTGCCATTGTAGATACATCAAAACTATCAATACCTGATCAGTAACCACTAACCGAATAAAGACCAGTTGAATTAGTTACTTGAAGTGGGGTATCATTATTCGTTAACACTCCATTGAATTTAACAAAATTATCTGGTAGTTTTAAATCATCGAAGCCTATTAATTTATTTGCTACATCATATCTAGTTATGAATTCAGAATTAATATACGTTGGGTTAATTGCTACAACTTTAAATGTTGCACTTTGATTTACAATAGTTTTATTTTCTATTTTAGAAAGAATTTTTTCTTTAAATCTTGAAACGCTATTTTGGATATCAAGTTTTATTTGACTGCCTACACGTAAATTATTTTGTCTTGCTACTACCTCATTAATTATTAAAGGATAAACACTTTTATCATTGAATTTATAAAGAATTTCGTAAAGATTATCACCATTATCATTTAGCAATTTTACGTATTTAGAATTATTTTGGTAGCCATAAATTTTTATGTCTCTACCATCGTAATTTGACTTAATATAAGTATAAACTTCATCATGATCTGGATTGAAATACACACCACCGAAACTAATAAAATAATCGTTTACTGTTGGTCCATAAATAGGGCCAGCATCATTTAATCAATAATTATATTTGCTGTAATTTTCTTCAAAATTTTTAGGAGGGCGAATTATCAAATCAGGATTTTGAGATTCAAGTTTAATACGTTGTTCAATAGTTTTATATCCATTTACTAAAAAGTTTCTATAAGAACTTCTCAATATAGGTTCAGTTGTTATAGTTTTCATTTGATATTCTTTGCCATCTCACTCAGCATATGTGAAATTACCTTGCTTATCATATGGCGAGCGATAATATTTGAAGAAGTTTACTTTTTCATCATTTTTATTTACTAATGAAACATTTTGAGTTTTTTTATCAATCACTCATTTTAAGTCGCTTTGGGCTTGAGTTTTTTCAAGAGTAATACCAACCTTATCTCTCAATTTATCAATTTTAGCCTTTTGTGAGTCAGGCATAGAATTGTATGCAACCAATCAAGGATCTGCTGAAACACCTGCATCAACTTTTATTGCTGCTGAAAACTGAGTTAATATATGTGAATCATATTGAGAATCATTTATAGACGGTATACCGTTTTTACCATTTTTATTGATTACCGAAGAATAACCTGGTCTAAAGTAGTCGTGTATTTCTCTTTGGGATTCAATACTTTCACCTATAGGTGTATAAATATTTTTATATAAATCATTTGCATTATAAAGCTTATATGGTCCGCCCTCTATTGTAGGGGTTTCCATATCAATTTTAAATTTATAGTTTCTGTTTTGATAAGTATTATCAATAGTTTTGGTAAAAACATTATTCGATGCGATTCCAAATAGTGTTGCTGAGCTTGTCAACATTACGCTAACTGAAAAGGCAATTAATTTTCAAAAATTACTGAAAGCTAACACAAATGAGAATCTACCTTTTACATTAGCTTTTTTGGTTGCTTTATAGTATTGTTGAATAACTTTTGTTTTTGGTAAATTAATAACGCCTGTGATTAATTCATTTGGTTTAAAACGCAACGAGATTAATGAAACAATATAAATTAATAAACTCATTCCAATAAATGGAACAAATACTGTAATTATCATTGTTATTCAGTCAAATTTTACTGTTTCTTTAGGTAAGGTCCAGTAACTTGAAAAAACATTAAGCAATAATAACTGAAGCCTATTACCAACAACATATCCTAGCACTCCTCCAATAATTGAAGTTACCAATGCAAAGACAGTTAGAGATAGACCAATTTGTGTGGCGGTGTAACCTTGAGCAACCAAAATACCCAACACTTTATTTTTGTTTGAAATATATCTTTTGATAATAAAGATAATTGATACACCAACCACGACCATTAATGCCGACATGATTGCTAATGTTGAAATTGAAATTAATTTAATTACTGACTCAACAGTATTTAATCTTAATGCACGTTCAGGGTTAATTGGATCAATTTCATTTGTGTAGAATACTCTTTGCAATTTATTTGAGTCACTAATTGACTTGTTAACAACTTCGGTGATATCGGATTTAAGTTCTTCGTTCGACACCTGCCCATTGTTTTTAACTAATAATGCCTGCTTAATAACATTTCCAGCATAAGCTAATTTAATTCTTGAAAATCCTCATTTATTAACATAAACTAACGCTTGGTTTTTAGTATTAACTTGCAAGTTATTTTCGTCAACGATTGGGTACATATAGTCCACAGTTGTTTCTTGACCTACAATGACGAATTTAATACCATTCACATCTAAAATGTATTTTTTGTCTAAATTGTTTATAAATTTATTTATTTCTAACGGATCTGAAGGTATATCACCATCAAAAATCTCTTTATTATTTTTAGATAGATAAGCAAAGTTCGCTTTAGCAACAAAACTCGATGAAGAGTTGAATACTATTTCTTTAATAGCTTTAGGTTCTACAATATCAGAGATGATTTCTGGAATCATTTGGACAATGTTTAAACCAAATAATGAAGGGATAGATTGCGACTTAACTTTTAAATCATTAATTCTCGGTCCATCCATTACTAGATTTTTATTTTTATCTAAATTGATCGGTACAAGCGATGTGTCATTATCAACAAATGTTGCATCCAATAGATTTGATAAATCATTATACGCATCACTATTGTTTTTTACCAATAACTCTAAATTATTAATTTTATTAAGAACTAAATATTGCAAGTTTCCATTAATTAAGCCCGGCTGAGTTTTTTGTGCTGCTAGATAAGTAATAGAGATTTCAGGGAAAACTGCCCTTAAAACAGGATTAATTAGAGCTTTAGATATACCAAACACTTGAACTGGTACATTTGGACCTAAAGCCGCAGCCAATGCCGTTATCGTATCTTTGTAGTCAAAGAATTCATGTTTTGATAAATAATTTTCAACAAATTTAGAAATCGTGTGGTGATAAATACCATTTTTTTGATCATTATCATTGGAGCTGAATTTTTTGCTTGCACCAATGAATCCCAACTCTCTTATTAATAATTGTTTATTATTCGCAATCCATTTTTTATATTGGGGATTTTGATTAACCAAGTCACGAACATTCTCGTTGATAAATTCGCCACTTGAATTTTGATTGAATAAATCTATAGATTCTGGGTTTTGCAAATATTCGGTTATATATCAATTAAGATTTTCTTCAAAAGGAATATTGTCGCCAGTTGATTTAGCTTGTGATAATTTCAACACTTCAGGATTAATACTGAAATTTAAGAAGTCTTTAACAAATATGTTCGCTTGTTCAAAATTAGCATCGTTATTTTTAAACATTTGTAAATAAGGTGTAAAAACATCAAAAGTTTGTGCTCCTAATGCATATTCGTTGTCAATTTGTGTGGTTGCGCTAGAATCAATAGCAGATTTAACTAATTGTCAGGTTGTATTCCCATCTTGGAATTTTAAAAGGTCAAACAATAAATCAGCTCCTGTCTTGGAATTTGCTGGAGTAAAAATATTTGTGCCACCTTTAGTTTGATTGATAAATAAAATTAGTTTATTTACTTTTTCTAAAGCATCTTTATTTGTATAGTTTTTGTCGAAAACATTAAATTTATTTACAAATTGAATTTCTTTGATGTTGAAATCACTTAAATTAACTTTTTCATCAGGATGTGCTTTGTTTAAAACTTCTTTAAGTGAATAAAGTTGAACTTCAAAAGTATAATTTCTGAATATTACATTTTCTTTTCCTTGCAATAATGAAGTAAAAATACCTAAGAAATCAAAGAAACTAATTTTGTCTTCATCAGCATCTGACAAGAATATTGTTTTATCTAAAATTTTGATTGTTTTGGTTTTCGCAGATAGATTGAACATTTTTATTAAGTTGTCTTTAAATGTTCTATTTGAGCCCTGCAATGAAAACATAGATTTAAGGAAAGACATTATTCCGTCTTTTGGGGAAATTGCGTCAAGAACAACATTATATTGTTTGGTTTCGTTTTTACCTGTTTCTAAGTTGAAAACATCTTCGGTATATTTAACGAATTTTGTTTTGCTTGATTTTAATAACTCTTGATTCAAAATGTTAAAATCAACACCTTTAATAATATTAATTAAACCTTCCTTAACATTATCGAACGCCTCATTGCCTTGACGAGAGTCCATCTTATTGATTATAGGTTTTAGAGGAACTACCAAATCAGGCGCTAAGTTTGATAATAAAATAAATAACAAGGATTTTGGATTATCAAGATTAAGGGCTTTAGTTAAATCTAAATTGTCAATTAAGTCTGTTAAGCCTTCTTTTAAATATTTTTGATTAATTGATGAAAAGACTCATTTTATTATTGTTCCAGACGATAACTTAGTTGTGTAATAGATATTATCAGAGTCTTTAATAACTTGATTATTTTTTGTTTTGAATCATTCGCGAGATAACTCACTCATTTTTTTCAAATCAATAGAATTTACAATTTTAATAAATGATTCAACAACTTTAATTGGGTCTTTAGAAGAATTAACTAAAGCTTCGGCAGTTATATACTGACTCAAATCGAAATTGGTTAATGTCTTAATATTTGCAAATAAATTATTTACTTGGCTAATTAAATATTTTCTTTGTTCAAAAATATTTCCACGACTTTTAATATCTTTAACCACTTGCTGTAATACACCAAATAATATAGATTTTAATAAATCGCCGTTTTCATGATGACTTAATTCATAAATAAAGTCGAACCCTAATTCGGCCATAATTCCTTGATTCATTTTGCCGTTGGCAAAAATCGCTGCAAAATTATGCTGATTTAATACTTTTTTAAGAATTTTAGCTATTTCAATTATTTGTTCACTCGTTAAAAATTGTTTTTTGACCAAGTCGGAATTTAATAGATATTTTTCAATGGTTTGAGCAAGAATATCAATTTTTCCATTTGATAAAACATCATACATTAATTGTGATCTAGGTGCTAAATAATAAATAGGAATATAATAAACGTTTTCAAATTCCTTGTCGTTTTTAACTCATCCATCACCTTCGGTGCGTATGAAATTAGTAGCTATTGTTAGTTTATGTTTATCAAGGAATTTGCTTAATAAACCAACATCCATGCCATCGGTTGGCATATTGTTTGTATATTTAACCTCAAAATATCCAGTATTGTTAGTTCTTTCAACTAATTTATATTTGTTAGCAATTGACAAGATACCGTAATTGGTACTTTGTTTAGAATAATCTTTATTATCGTTTTTATAATCAGCTAACATAACAATTTTTGCATTATCGTAGATTCTATCAACACCGGTATTGATATTGTAATCTTTAACCAACGCAAATTGATAAATAGGTTCAATATAATTTGGATCCGGATATAAATTTTTAAATATTGATTGAATCAACATTGAAGAAACATATGGGTTTAGCTGCGTTGAGTTGTATATGGTTGATGAATTAGTGCCTAAATTACTTAAAGCTGTTTTGTTTGCTGATTCATCAAACAAACCACCAACATTTAATTTAATTCCCGTAATTTCATAATTTTGATCACCTGTGTTAATAAAGTGAAAAACGTTTTGTTTGCCTGTTTCATCATTGATACCATTAACAGTAATAGTTTGTCTCAAACCAATGTTTTCAGCACCTACTTTTTCTTTGATACTGTCAACAATTAATTTTTTAGTTGCTTCATAAGCTTTTGAATTAATGATTGTATATTTTTCGTTTATTTGATTTTCGTTATTCAAAATATCTAATTTATGTTTATCATCAAGTTCGTTAAACTCTCTTTGTGCTTCACCGAATAAATTTCTTTTTTCAATATCGTTAATCGTTTTGGAATTAGCGATCGGTATTGCATATGGTTGATTCAGAGGAGAAATTCTTGAATCATTTGTTCAAAGTTTTACAGTATTTAAATCAGTATAATTAAAACTAGAACTAAGCGGCAACTCAATGTTTCTAATTAAAGTTTTATCTTCGTCCAATACTCATTTATGTGTATTTTCATCTAATTTATAGCCAGTAATTTTACTTTGTTTTTGTTTCTTTCAATATGAGAATGTTTCTAATGAATCTCATTCACTATTTCTTTTGTCTTTTCTCGGATTTCCTAGTGAATCAATATAGGTTTTGAAAGCTCCTTGTCACTTAGATTTTCCATTTTCGTGTTCCGCATACGAGGTGTAATAGTGATTTCTTAAAAACACTGTACTAGTTTCATTTTTGTTTATTCAGCCACCAGAAATTTTTAATTCAATATTTGCAGGTCAGGGTTGCAATTGTAGCTGATTTGTTGTCAATTCATTATCGATGAAAGCATTTAATTGAATTTGTGTTTTTAATGATAACGATTCATCAAGTTTATTGGTTGCAGCATTTATTAAAATTTGCGAGTAGTCAAAATTGGATAATTTCTGCTCAAAAATTATGGAACTAACTTCGCCATCGACTATTGAAGGGGCAAAGTTAAGAGCTTTTGTAATTTGATTTGGTTTAATTCTGAAACCAACTTTATCATCAATTCAGTCAATTCCCTTACCATAATCTATGGTCGCCTCTTTTGTAACGCTGTTAACATAAATATTAGAAATTTGTGTTGCATATAATTTATTATCTATATTCTTTAGCGATAATAATTCTCCGAGTTTTATCTCTTTATCAAATTTTATAGTATCTGAAGGTTTAACTATGTGACTAATTGTTAATTGAGAGTATTTATCGCCATCTTTTTTATAAATTCGTATATTTCTAGATGGGTCTTTAATTGTAAATTTTGCATTATTGGGATCATCTAAATTGAATTCAACGGTGTGGGGTATATTTGAGTTTTTTTCAGCTTTATAAATAGAATAAAGTTTAGATAAATCCTCTTTTGCAAAAAAGTAATCGTAAAGAGCATTTGTATTATCTATACCTAAAACAGAAAAAGGCAAATAATCTTTTTCGGAATTTAAATTTAATTCGTTGCTGATATTATTTAAATATTCATCAGCAATTTTTTCATATTGTAAATAAGGACCATGATCCACATAGTATACAATCGGTTGATATTGTTTTAACCCTTTTGCAGCCAGTGTTTCGCCACTTTCACCGTTAACAAAATATCCTTGATTAAATGCACTCCCTTGGGTAGGAAGGTTTAAATCCACAGATACATCATGCAATTTTGAAACATTTTTATAGTTGTCAAAACCACCAACTATAACATTCCGCACGCTTGAAAGCAATGTAAATATAGCAGAAGTTAAAAACACCAAAATACTTAAACCGATAACAACAACCTTGTTCTTGCTTAGCGATTTAAACACTTCTTTAAACAGTCTTCACATAATTCTCCTTTATGTATATGTATATTTTATATCAATATTAAATAAATATATGTGTGAAAAAAAACACTCACTATTTTGCCATAGAGGCTTAATTTGAATATTATTGGACAAAAAAACATTGCTCTCGCAATGTTTAAATTTTTATTTTTATTTTTCTTCGATAACAAAAATTTCGTCACCAACAGTGATTTCGCTTCCTGGTTCGATTAGAACTTTAGCGATTACACCTGTAACTGGAGCAGGGATTTCTGAAGTCATTTTATCGGTTTCAACTGAAAATAAGTTGTCTCCTTCTTTAACTGAATCTCCTACTTTAACGAAAACTTCGGCTACTTTTCCTTCGTGTAGACCTTCTCCGATGTCTGTAAATTTCATTGAAAACATAATTATAATTCTCCTAATAATTCTGGTGTTTGTAATAATTGCATGATTCTGTTGTTTAGACGACCCATGTCTCCGCCATCTACTCAACGGTGATCAGCTGCGATAGTTAAGTATAGTTCTTTAATCAGTGAAAATGCACCGCTTTTATCTGCCTTAACTCCGTCAACAATTGAACCAACGGCTAATATAGCAGTTTGTCCTAGGTTAGGAATTGGTGAACCAAATAGAACACCCATAGAACCTACGTTAGTAACTGTAAAGTTCCCTCCCGACATGTCTTTCATTGTTAGTTTTTTGTCTTGTGCTAATTGCGCTAGACGAACAATTTCCTTTTGGATTTCAACAATGCTTAATTTTTCAACATTTCTAATTACAGGCACAACTAAACCATATGGTGTGTCGACTGCAATATTAATGTTGATTGTTTTTGGATAAGAAACTTCGCCTTTTTCTCCATCTCATTTTGCTGCAAATGCAGGGAATTCGGTCAATGCGATTGCGGTAGCTTTAATAATTCATGAAAGGAATGTTAATTTAACTCCTTCTTTTTCTTGAACACTTGCTACTACTTGTTTACGAAAATTTCATAATGCGCTAGCATCCGTTTTTTGTGTTAGAGCACAATAGGCAATATTGTCAACAACTTGTTTTAAGTTCTTAGCAATTGCTTTACGGATTGGGGTGATAGCTTCTGTTTTAGCTACCAATTCTTTTGCTTGAATCATATCTGACATAATGATTATTTAGCTTGTGCTTTTCTTTCTAGAATCGCTTTTTCACGAGGTGTTAATTCACCTTCTTTTTTGCTTTCGCATTTAGGGCCTTCGCATGATTTCTTAGTTTTTTTGAAAGATGAGAAATCTAGCAATTCGTCTGAAACTTTGATAATTCCAACTACTGCTGGGGCGCTTTCTTGTTCTTTGTCTTTATCTGACATTTTAAGCCTCCTTAAGGTTGTAAATTTATAAATTCGAATTTATTCATTTAGCAAAATTAATAATTCACTAACCTATGCATCAAGATTTAAATTATTAAATTGCTGTTTTAATTATAATATAAAAAAAATTATAGAAAAAAATAATATGATATTAACAAATTTTACTAATATGACTATATTTGAATTGTTTTCGTAAAATTTAATGCTGCTAATTACACAATAAAAAGAACAATAAAATTAGAATTATTTGCTCTGTTTTCATAAAAAAATATCTTGTTTTGTGAAAACAATATCATTTTAAATCACTTCCATAATATTTTTCATATTTCCGAGACGAACTTTTTTTCTTTTTTAATTTACGAATTATGCTTTAAATAAAGCTTTTTCGGAACACCTTAAAATTTAAAAAAAATTTTTATTAAAAAAGTTGCAAAAAAACAGGCTTAAAAATTTATCTTTTTTAACCATAAAGACTAAAATATAGTAGAGATTAATAAATTTCAATGAAGGAGAAACCACAAATGGCAAATTTTAGTGAACACATTCAAACACTTTTAACAAGAAAAGCACAAGAAAAAGTGTTATCTGTATTATTTATTGATGGAGATGATAAAAGATCAAGAGAAGCAGCACTTTTCTTACAAAATAACGGATTAGCAAAACCCATTATGCTTTTAGAAGACGAAACACAAATCGTAAATGATGGTTTAAAAAATATAGTTTTATCAAACGAAAAAGAATCAATAGAAAAATACGCTCAAAAAATGGCAGAAATTAGAAAAGGCAAGGAAGATCTAGATACTTGTCGTAAACTAGTTGCATATCGTCCATACTATGGAGCAATGATGATTAGAAATAAGGACATCGATAGCGCTGTAGGAGGTTTAATTTACTCAACACAAGATATCTTAAGAGCAGCATTTAAATGTGTGGGACCAAAACCAGGCATCAAAACAATGTCATCAGTAATCGTAATGCATAAAGGAGAAGAAAAAATTATATTCACAGACCCTTCCACAGTGCAAAAACCTGATGTTAATCAATTGGTAGATTTAGCCGCAAATGCTATTGATTTTGCAAAATCAATGGATATGAATCCACTAGCAGGATTCTTAACATACTCAACAAACGGCTCTGGTAAAGGTGAAAATCCAGACTTGGTAAGAGAAGCGGTTGCAATGGCTGTTAAAAAAGGCTTAAATGTAATTCCCGGGGAAATGCAATTTGACTCAGCATATGACTTAAATGTTAGAGGTAAGAAATTTCCTACTGCCCCTCAAGAGCCTGCTGGAGTATTCGTATTCCCGAACCTAGAAAGTTGCAATATTGGATGCAAAATTGCTCAACGTATGGGTGGATACGGTGCTGTTGGTGCAATCATGGTTGGAGTTAATGGGGCAATAAATGACTTTAGCCGTGGAGCCACTGTTCAAGATGTTATCGATGTAACATCAATAACAATTTTGAAAGGATATGAATTTTTATAATATGAAAAAAATATTAACAGTTAACGCGGGTAGCTCAAGTCTAAAATGAGCACTATACTCATATACAAAAATGGAATTACTTGCAAAAGGTATTTGCGAAAGAATTAATTTAGATGGAAACATCATCATTAAAATGGGCGGAAAAACCTGAGAACATAATGCGGATATGCCTAATCACACAGTCGCAGTAAAAGAATTATTAAAATTGTGAGAAATTCATAGCGTTGTACGCGATTTTGATGAAATTGAAGCTGTGGGATTTAGAACTCCTTACGCCGGACATGATTATTTATCACCAGTTATTTACGATGATAAAGTTAAAGAAGGAATAGAAGAAGCAGCAAAATTTATTCCGCTGCATGCTCCTGCTACACTAGCGGCTGTTGAAGCATTCAATATTGCATTACCAAATGTTAAAAAAGTAATTTGTCAAGATACTGCTTTCCACGCATCTATACCTGTAGTAAATAGAACATTCGCAATAAACGCACAATGAGCAAAAAAATTCCACATTTACAAATTTGGATATCACGGTTTAAGTCATGACTACATAACAAACAAAATGCAAAAAGTCCTAAATAAAAAGAAAGTTAATATCGTAATCGCTCACCTTGGTTCAGGGAGCTCAGTATGTGCAGTTAGAGATTCTCTATCTTATGATATTTCAGTTGGTTTCAGTTCATATGATGGTTTAATGATGGGTACTCGTGCCGGAGGAATCGACCCTGGTATTACCGACTACTTAGTAAGAGTTGAAGGTCAAGACGTTCAAGAAGTTCAGGATATGATGGTTAAAAAATCTGGTTTATTAGGAATCTCGGGTATTTCAAATGATATTCGCGATTTACACAAAGTTTACGACAAAGAACCTTCTGCTAAATTGGCAATTGACATGTTTGTTGCGAGAGTTGTAGACTATATAGCTAACTACTTAAACAAAGTTGGTAAAAGAATTGATGCCTTGGTCTTTACTGCTGGTATTGGTGAAAATGACGCAATAATTAGAGATATGGTCGTTAAAGGAATTAATGCTTACAACGTTAAACTTTCTGCACCTAAAAACATTCAAAAATACGAAGATTTCCTTGAAATTTCAACCCCTGGTTCAGAATTTCCTATTTATAAAGTTAGAACAGATGAAGAAGTAGTTATAGCAAGATACGTAAAAAACTTAATGAAAAAAAATAAATAATAAAAATGTGTTTAATGCACGTTTTTTTATTACTAAAATGTGTTTTTTATAATTTGGGAGTTTGTTTTCTTTATATATAATACAATTATGACCGAAACAAACAAAACCAATAAAACATGATTTAACATTATAAAAGTAATTGCTACTTCCTCAAAAGATTTATCGAACATAGATAACAAATTTCACTGAATTACCAAATTACTGAGAAACGTTTATATGTCCATAATTTTTGTTGTCTATCTAGCTTCAATATTAACACTGACAATTAGATACAGCTCAATTAGCGAAAACAATTGAATTAAAGCTTTATTAGGAATAAATCATATATTAGTTATTGTCATAGCTTTCATAGATTTTATTATGTGGGGAATAATCTCATTTGAAGGCAAAAGACCATGATTGAATTTATTAAAATATCCTTTTACCTTTATGGGAATTTTACTTATATTAATTTTAATACCATCTGTTAATGAACTGATTATTACCTTTTCCGGAAAAGGTACAAAATTGTATTTTTTACGTTATTTTGTCTTTGTAAGAATTATAAGAGTCTTCATGTTACTCTCATTATTTAGTCCTTTTGCAGCACTTTTTAGAGTTTTTAAAAAAGAAAAATATGTATTAATTTATACATTCATATTTATGTTATTTGTAATTATTATATTTTCATTGATTTTTTATAGTGAAGAATATAACACAACTACTAAAATTTTTATGCAAAAAGAAGGGCAAACAGTCCCTGACGGTAATCAATTTATAAAAGCAATATATTTTACAACAGTTACAATGACCACTATTGGATATGGCGACTTAACACCAGCAACAGAAATTGGGCGCGTTATGGTAATTGTTCTTTCAATTATTGGTATCGCAATTTTTGCGATACCAAGTGGTGTGATTGCTGGTGGTTTCATATCAGAATTAAAATCACAAATTTCCGAAAGAAAGAAAGAAAACAGCAATGAATAACAAAAAACCAACAACTGCGTTGGTTTTTTCATATGGTGCCGATTACGAGAATCGAACTCGTGGCTACTGATTACGAGTCAGCTGCTTTACCACTAAGCGAAATCGGCATAAAACAATTCTATATTGTTTTTAAAAGAATTGTTTGTTTTTTACCTTTTTTAAAAATAGCATATTTTGAATCATAAAATTTTGGACTAAATAAACTGTTTTCTTCAACTTTTTCACCATCCAATTTCAGTGCAGTTGCTTGAATAAATTCCCTTGCTTCTCTCTTAGATGAAATGAATCCCTTGTTAATTAAACAGTCAATAACATTCTCTCCAACAGATATTTCGCAAATTGGCAAAGAGGGTTCCATATTTTTTAAATCCTCGGGAGATAATTGGAATAAATCAAAGTTTTTATCAAACAAAAATTTTGTAATATTAACAGCATTTACAGCTTCCTTGCGACCAAATATATCTTCAACTACTGAAAATGCTAATTTTTCCTGCGCAACACGTTTAGCAGTGTTTTGGTTATGTTCGTTCATTATTTTTTTAATTTCGTCAAGAGAAATGAATGTTAATCAGTTTAATAATTTTTCAACTATTGCGTCACTTTGGTTGTATAGGTATTGATACATGTTGAAAGGTGAAGACATTTCTTTATCTAATCAAAGTGATCCTCCACCTGTACTCTTACCAATTTTTTTACCATTTTCATCAGTTAATAAATCAATTGTAATTGCAACAGCTTCGCTTTTTTCGCCTAAATCTTTAGTTATCATATCTAAACCGGTAGTTATGTTGCCTCATTGATCGCTACCCCCTATTTGAACTCGAACATTTTTCGATTTATATAAATGTAAAAAGTCATAACCTTGCAACATTTGATAAGCAAATTCAGTAAACGATAAACCTCTTTCAATACGTGATGACACAGAATCTTTGGCCAACATATATGCCACATTGATTAACTTTCCAGCATCCCTTAGAAATGTAAGAATATTCATATCCTTGTATATTGAATAGTTATCAAAAACTTCTAAACCAACTGACTCTAGTTGCGATTTAATTTTTGTTTTATTAATAACAACTTGTTCATTGTCTAGTAAAACTCTTTCAGAATCTTTGAACGAAGGATCGCCAATCATTCCGGTTGCCCCTCCGATTAAAGCGATAACATTAAAACCGGCATTCTTAAATCTTTTTAATGTTGACATAATTATGTAATTGCCAAGGTGTAAACTTTTTGCTGAAGGGTCAAAACCTCCATACACACTAACTTTTTTCGGGTCTAAATTATTAAATTTATCTTCATTGCTAATTTGTTTTAATATCCCCCGTGCTTTTAATTCTTCTATAATAGTCATATTTTCTCCATTAATTATTTAAAGATTAATTCAGGATATATATCCTGTATTTTTTTACCCAGATACTCATTTTTGTGTGATGTAGCAAAACTTAAAACGTCATTCTCAAATGAATCTTTATATTTATCTAGGCCAAGTGAAGAAGCACTACATAACATTCCTTCGCTGGTAACTCCCATTACTTCCCCAATTTTAATTTCTTGTCCTTGTGGCGTTATTGAACCGGTCATATATCACGCCAAATATTTGCCTTCGGTAGTATAAAGAGTATTGGTAATAATAGTTTTCTTAAAACCTCCAAAATTGACAGTAAGAACAAATAATTTTTCACTTTTTGGGTGTTGTTCACGTTTGATTATTTGCCCTACTAAAACATTGGAATTATCGTTAAAATTAAGTTTTTCGTCAGTAAGTTGACTAATTTCATTGATTAATGAGCTACAATAACTTTCACTAGCAAATCCAAAAATTATGTTTAAATTACTTCTTGAATTTTCTTTGCAAAATACAGATCTAACTTTCAAAGACTGGTTATTCTCTACTAAAACCGAATAAAACAATCCTTCTTTTTCAAATGTCTTTGTAACTGAAGCAAGAACCGTAGAGTCAAAAACTACCTCGGTTGTATTTTTAAATTCTTTGTTGTAATTAAATATTATTGCCATAGTAATTTTTATTATACTTTTAAATTTTTAATTTAATAATAAATATTAATTTCACAAATAGAACAAACATTTTAGTATTAATATTTTTTTTATTGCTTTTGCATTATAATAAACTTATGAAATATGCAATTGTAGTAGATTCTTCTTCTGCTTTAACTAAAAACCAAACCGATAAATTAGGATGATATTATTTACCATTACACATATCAATTAACGGTAAAGAATACAGAGATGGTATTGACATCAATGGTTCAAACTTATTCGAGTTTTATAGTACAAAAGAAGAAGCAAAAACGTCAGCAATAAATTTAGGGGTCGCTGAGGAATTATTGACTAAATTGTCAAAAGAGTTTGACAAAGTTTTAGTGTACCCAATTTCAAAAAACTTATCAGGAACCTGCAATTCTTTAACGGCTTTGAGTCGCGATTTTGAAAATGTTAGAGTTGTACAATCAATTCAGGTTTTGCAAATGATAACAATGGATTTGGCTTGATTTGAATATCAAATGTGTAAGGATTCATCAAAATTCGATGAGTATGTAGATATGATGGAAAACGGTTGATACACAAAATCAATCACATTAATACCAAAATACAACCAATATCTTGTTAAAGGTGGTCGTTTACACCCCACTGCCGCTTCGGTTGCGAGATTATTCAAAATTGTACCAATGATTTGTTGAGAAGAAGGTTTTCTAAAAAAAGAAGCTGTAGGAAGAAGTTTTTTCAAAACTTGCTTAAAAGCAGTGGAAAGAAAACAAGTGTTATTGCCTATTGAAACAGATAAAGAATTATTCACTATGGCCTTACATTCTATGGCTAAAGAACCAGAATTAACTGACTTTGTCGACAATATCACAAAAACCCTAGGTGTTAAACCTGTGGTTGATTTGATTGGTCCGGTTGTATCAATCCATACAGGTCCCGAAGCATTAGCTGTTCTAGCTTTTGTTTTAGAACCAGAAATTATTAAAATAATTAAAGAAAAATTTGAAATTATTAAAAAGGTGGCATAGCTGTCATTTTTTTAATTCAAAAAAAGTATAAAAAAATGGCAGGAGTGACAGGACTCGAACCCATAACACACGGGGTTGAAGCCCGTTGTTCTACCATTGAACTACACTCCTAGCTCAAATTGCTAAATTATTATACCAAACATTTTTAGAGTTTAACTCATTTTTTGTTTTCAGTTATAATTTTTGCATGCTTAAGACATCTAAATCAAATTTAGAACCAACTAAATCAAATGCCAAAATACACACAAGATCAGGTCTAATTTACCATATTGTTTGTTTAGCAGTTTACCTAGCATTTTTTCTTATTGCTGGCGTATCTGTATTTTTAGGTTATATTCCTTTCGGACCAACTCAATTAACCTATTTACCTTTGATTGTTGTGATTGCTACAGTCCACTTAGGTTTCAATGGTTCATTAATCTCTGGATTAGGTTTTGGTTTCTCTTCTTTTATTGCAGCATTTATTTTAGGTGTAATTAAATACCAAAATTTTGATTTATCAGTTGTTCCTAGAGTGATGATGAGTTTAATTGTGTATTTAATTTACATACTTATAAATATGAAAAATAAACCAAAAATGTGAAAATTCTTAGTACTAATTTTAGCTGCGACATTTTTAAATACTGCTTTTGTTCTTGGGTCACAATATTTTCATAATAAATTCATTGGCGAAATTAAAGGGATTTTGCCACCGCTAGAATGAATGGTTGCTCACACGGTGAATTTAATTAGTGAACCGCTATTTAATTTATTAATTGGATTGGCAGCATATTTGCCTTTGCTTGAGATAAGAAAAAAATACTTGGAAAGATTGAATTTATCGTGATAATTCAATCTTTTTATTGCGTTTTTACTGAAAAATGTTGATTTTATTTAAATTGAACAAATACAAATAATTCTTTATAATAATAAAAAAGGAGAATAATGCAACAAAAAAAGATTATTATTGATTTACACATGCATTCTCCTGACTCGAATATTTCAGGCAGTAATGTATCAATTTTTGATGAACAAATAATGATTGAAAAATTAATTAGTAATTACGTATCGGCCGCTTGCTTTTCAGATCACGACAAATTATTTTTAGAAAGTTATAAAAGAAGACTTGGATTAATAAAAGAAATGAAGGCAAATATATTGTTATTGCCTGGGTGTGAAATTAACCTAATTTCATACAAGGGCAATAAAATTGCTCAAGCTGTAATTGTTTTTGACCCTAATGAAAATTTAGAAAAAATCGAAAAAATTATAAACTCTAACTTTTCACACATGAACAGAAAAAACCACAGTTACAAAAGTTTGTGTAATCTTCTTAAAGGATTTAAATTTATGATATTTCCGCACATCGGAAAGGGAAAAGATTTTTTAGTATTAGAAGATTTGATAAATTGTCAAGTTGATGGTTTAGATTCAACAACTTTTAACTCCTCGAATCTAAAAAAAGTTTCAAAATTTCTCACTGATGTTCCAGTTGTAATGTTTAGCGATGTTCATGATTGAAAAAAATATCCATATGATAATACCAAATATCAAACATATGTAACTGTTAATGGCAATGTTTCTTTTGACACTATCAAAGAAGCCTTAAATAAAAAATTAGTAGAAATAAAGGAGTATTAATGATTAAGAAAATAGTTTTTAAAAATACAGTAACCGGAGAAACAAAAGAAGTAAATTTTGGAAAAATAAATGTTATCTTAGGAGAAAAAGGCTCAGGAAAGAGCACGTTTTTACGTCTTATTGCTGAATCAATAGCAAAAACAAACATATTTAAAAGAGGAAACAAAAAAGAAGATTTTGTCGAAAATAAATATTGTCTGGCGATTGAAAAGGTTATTGATGAAACCGGTGAATACTATTCAAACAATTTTCTAAATCTCAATAAGCCTCAAAATAAATATACCGATGGTTTAAATGAATTACAAGAAAAATTTAGCTGTTATATAACACAAAATGATTCGCGAAAATCTTCTATTGATTATTCTTCAAAATTTAAAAAACTTGTGAAAGAGAATCTACCTATATATGTATCAGAAATACTTAAAGATCCGATAAATACAGAATTTCTTCAACCTTATGATGATTTGGCTAAAACTTTTTGTGAATACAATGATTTAAGCAAAAAAACCATAAATTATCACATACCATTTATATTAGAAAAAACCAAAAACACCAATTCTTCACTATCAACCTTGCAGACAAATACGTTTGATTGAAATGCAGAAAAAATGCATTTAGAGAGTCTTAGCAATAATTTAACGACTAATGAAAATGAAATAAAAAGACAAATTAATTTAATTGGTTCATTAAATTTAGACATAATAAAAAATATTGATAGTTTGGATCATTATAAAGATTATTACAAAAAAGAGCATGACGAATTCAATTCAAAATTAGTTATTTTAACCAAATCACTGAATGATTTTCAAGTAGCAACCAAAAAATTAAATGTTAAAAATAAAATATTAAAAAATACTCTAGAAAGTTTTGTGTCAAGTTATGAATATGCTTTGAAGGCAGCGAAAGAAAGATTAAATAAAAACGAAAATAATTTGAGTCAATATAATGAACTGTGCGACTATTTTGCTAAATCTGCAGAAAAGTTGTTTAATTGCAATAAAGCTTATAAAAACGTTATTGATAATGAAAATAAAAATACGTATTCAGTTAATTGAAATTTTAAATGGAAAATTCCAAATGAGGATGCAATTTTTTTGAAAGTTGAACCGTTCGATTTAGATGAAGGTAACATCCAAGATATTATTAAAGAAACTATTGGGTTAAATGCTAATAGAAGAAAAAATATTATTGATTTAATAACATCTTCAAATGAATATACATTAATGTCGCAACGCAAGAAAGAAGAAGTCGTAAATACGTTGTTAAAAGAACATATTAAACTGAGTGTCGGTGATAAAAACTATGAACAGATGTCAAATGGCGAAAAATCGCTTTTTGGTATTATGCACACCATTGAAAATATTGATTCAGGAGACAATGGCGAATATTTATTACTTGACCAAATTGAAGACGACCTTGATAATTACACAGTGGTCACAAAAGTAATACAATTGCTAAAAGAATTTAAAAACACAAATAAGCAATTATTTATAGTTACACATAACGCTAATATTGGTACATTGTTGGAAAGTGACTCGATTACAATAGATTTGGAAAAAGAGTTAGACCAAAAAATAGTTGAAAACAAGATAATCAATAAAAAAGAAACAGCTGAATCATATTATTTAGAAGGTGGATTTGAGGCTCTAAATAAACGAAGCAAAATATTAAATTACAAACTTAAAAAGGGAGAAAAGAATGATTAATATTGATTTTAAAACAGACGAAGTCAAGGGGTCTATATTAATAATAAAAGACACAAAGAGTAAGAATAAATGAGAAATTTATTTAAATAATCCTAAAGACACATGAAACAAAGAAGCAATTGATAAATTTCTTGTTGAATTTGTAGCAAACCATTCATCAGATAATAAAAATGTTGAATTGGTAATTACTGACGAAACGTTTGAAGCATCGAAAGACAATACATCTGTTTCATTAATTGTTGAATTATTTAAAAAATTTGTCGAAAGATTTAAAACTCTATAAAAAATAATAAAAAATTCCGTCCCGCGGAATTTTTAAATGATTTTATTTTATATAAATTTATATTATAATACTTTTGCGCCGTCTTAGCTCAGCCGGTAGAGCACATCCATGGTAAGGATGGGGTCGCAGGTTCAAGTCCTGTAGTCGGCACCATATACCCGTAATGGGTTTTTTATTTTAAAATTACACGTTTTTTTCCTTCAAAACTATAATCTGATAGATAAAGTTTTCCATCGGATAAATCAAATGTTGGTGCATTTTTGAGTTGTTCTTTTTGGGCAAAATGCACCTTTACTCTCTTGTTATCCATAAAGCAATAAGCTGATGGATTGGGATTAAAAGCTTTAATAATTCGCAACGCTTGATTACAAGTCATGTCTTTTTTTATTTCCCCAGCTTCTTTTTCCAATTTTGGACTAAAAGTAACGTAGTTTTCATCTTGAGCAGTTCTATTATATTTACCACTATCAATATCATTAATTCAAGACACAATATTTTCAGCAGCTATTTTTTTTAATTTTTCAAAAACATCTTTTGACGTATCATTTTCGTCTATTTTTATCAATTTTTGAACAAAAACATCTCCCGCATCCATTTGTTTAACCATCTCTATTACACTAATCCCAGTTTCTGAATCTCCATTTAAAACTGCATATTGTATAGGAGCAGCTCCCCTATATTTTGGCAGTAATGAACCGTGAATATTCAGATTAAGTTTATTAGCCAAATCTAATATTTTAGATGGTATAAACTGTCCAAAAGCAGCAGTAATCAAATAATCATAATTTAATGATTTTAACTCATCGTAAATATCGACAATCTTTTCAGGTTGAAAGCATCTAATATTATATTTTAAAGCTAATTCTTTAGTGGGTGTTGGTATTATTTTTCTTCCTCTCACAGAAGGTCTGTCTGGCTGAGAGACAATGGCAACAACATCAAAATTTTTAATCAACTCTTCAAAAATCGGTACTGCGAACTCAGGAGTACCAGCTAATAATATTTTTTTCATATAAACATTATAATATTGGAATCTATTTCCGCGACGATTTTATGGACGAAAGGATTATTTTTTTATATATAATTAATTTAAGTGGAGGAATATGAATCCTGTTTTTGAAAAATGACGAGCAAAAGAATCGAAAGATAAATTGTTTGCAAAAAAAATACTGTCTTTTGGTTTAATAAACAAAGAGGCGGAAATTAATTATGCTTTTAGCAGAAGCATGTTTTTTACTGGTAATAAAGTTATTGCTGAAATCGGTGTAGGAACCAATCTTATTAACGAATATACCGTTACCGCTATTGCTGAATCGTTAGGGAACATGCTCGATGATCAAAAATTAGATTCTAAACAAATATTTTTCGGTAATGACCAATCATTTCACGGCAAACTTTATACAAGTATTATGAGTAGAGTACTAGATAAAAAAGGATACTTAATCAATACGATAAAAGATGCTGAAAAAGTACCTAGCATCACGCACAAAACGATTACAGAAAAATATAAAATACCAGTTCGTGTATACATTGGTAAATACAAAAATGTAAAAAACAGTATTCAAATTGCGTTTTATTGAGGAGATGGAGAAAATTTCAACGCAACTGATATAACTAAAATCTCAATGAAATTAAACGAAGTTAACTATTTAATGATTTCAATACCTGAAAATGAGATTAATGTTAATTATATTGAAGCAATGGATGAATGCATTAATAATTCACTGGAATTCATAAAAAGAAAAAAAGGCTTTTCAAAGATCAATAATAATTTATTTGCTTTTGATATTTCATCTCACGAACAATATTCATACATTAAAAATTTACATAATAAACTGGATATTAAGGTTAAATACAGAGATAATAAAACAAATAAAAACTGATATAAATCAAATCTTAATCAGTTGAATAGTCTTAATATGAAGTATTGGTTCAGAAAAAACGATGCGAATTTTGCGATCAATAGGTCTGGAAGCGGTGCTTGTGTATCAATAAAACACAAACATCTTTATAAATACCTAAAACCTGACCAAATTTCTGCTATTTACCTTCATTTTTTAGTGAATGATGATCCCGATTTTGATAAATCTAATTTAATTAATGCGTTCGTTGCACGAAGTTTTAACTCTTCATCATTATTAGATGTTGTTGCTAAAAAATATAACATAAAAACATTAGTTTTTCACAATCATTCATCACTATATAAGCAATTAAAAGACAATAATAACTTACTAATTGCTCACACAAATAATTTTGAATATATGCTTAATTCTTCTAATTACATATTTGATGCTTATTTATTTTCAGCAGAATTAATGAGAATGATATCTGTTTACAAAGAAAAAGGTTTAACGCTTTTTGACATTTTGAATAAAATTTACAGTGAATACGGTTATTCGCACACGCAAACCAAATCATATGAAATGCCTAAAAAAAGTATTGGCAGTTTCATAAACAGACTGAAAAATACAACACACGTTGGCGAACAAAAATTAGTTAATTATAAATTAATTAAAGATCATGCTATTGAATCAAATATTTATTTAAAACTTTGTTTTGAACAAGGAGATAATTCAGTTATAACCTACAATTCATTAGATGAAAAAATGACTATTTTTACAGATGTTAAAATTCGTAAAACTGACGAAGATGGCAAGTTGGGTGTGATAATTCGCGAAAATAATATGTTAGATAGTATTTTAGAGCTTAAAGAAACATCTTCTACTACTAAATTAAATGCTTTTTCGGTATTAAAATATGTGTTTTTTGTTTTGATTTTATTCGGGATATTCGCGTTCTTATTTCACTCAGTTTATAACTTTAAGAGTTCAAATTCGGTAGGTTCAGCCAATATTAAAGAAATATTTAATGGTATGTGAACGCAAATAAATACGTCTGTATACTCCAGAGCTTCATTTATTGCGATAATAGGTGGTTTTTTGATTTATTCTTTCACAAACGCGATGATTTTCAAAAAACTTTTGAAGTGGCAGAACATAAATGTTAAATTCACAGATCTATTGACTGGTTCACTTATCTCTTTAGTTTCCCAAAATGTAACTCCAAAATCTATCGGTGGTGATATTGCCACATATTGATTTTTAAGAAGAAGAAACGTTCCGCGCCCACAACTTATTTCTTCAATTGTTATAAATACGTTTATTTGGCAAATGAGTAATATATTTTTAATCGTTGTGTTTTTACCAATTGGAATTTATTTTTATGGTAATTTCTTTTCTAATGTAAAAACAGATAAAACATCCTTAATTATGCTTATTTCCTTAATATTGGGAATAACAATAGACTCAGTTCTAGCAATTGGTTTTTTACTACTGGCTTTAAATAAAAAAATACAAAATTGAATTTTAAATAAATTAATTAATTTCCTTGAATGGTTACCCTTTGTTTCGATTTACGATGCAGATAATAAACGCGCTAAACTTCAATACGAATTTTATAAAGTACGGCACGGATTAAAAACTGTTATTAAAAAATGGTATAAATTTATTGAATTATTAATCTGAAAAATATTGCCTTGAGCCTATGTTCCATTAGCTTGATTTGCTTTGTCAACCGATATGTTACAATCACCAATTATAGGTGGTTCATATTTTAATATGATGGTTGGAAGTGTATTAATTAGAAACATTAACTCAATTTCTCCAACACCTGGTGGTACTGGCACAAATGATATAATTAGCAAAACTATTTATGAATTTATAATAAAACCTTCAAGTCACTTAGATATAGCTGCTCGTTCATCACTGCTTACATCTATTAAGGGTATTGGGGAAGTAATTATTCCAACACTTCTATCTGCAATCATTTTATTGCTAGTTTTTATTGGTGAAAGAAGAGTTGATATCCATAATGCAAGGAACAAAAACTTAAAATTAATTAATAACGAAAATTTAAACCAAATCAGCGAAACAAAAACAAAATTTTATAAAATAAGTTTTTCTTTATTAACTATAGTTTTAACATTAATAATATTAAGTTTTGTTTTTGTGAATTGATAAAAGCGCTTAATGAGTTGCTTTTTTTATCAAAAATATTACAAAACTTTTAATATGGTTGCTTATAAAATTTTCAAGAATAATGATTAAAGTGAAATGGTAGTTAAAAATAATATCAAATGTTCCGTTTTACTAAAAATATAGAAAAATAAGTCTTTTTGTTTCTAATTCCATACCTATTTAGTTCTTTTTTCCTTTATAATAAAAATGCATTTAAAATTAATTAGATGTAATAAATTGAAAGGAGAATTGAATGAATAATTCACAAAATAACACAACTACTCCAACCAGTTCTCCGAGGAAAAATAAAACACTTTACGGTATTTTTCTTTGAGCTGTAATTTCGTTTGCATATCTACTATTCGTTATCAATTGAGGTTTTTCAATTGGTTTAAACGGCAGCGGAATTAAAGATGGTGTAACACATGCCGGTGTCCTGGGGCATTTCAAGATTGTCAGCGATACTTCGTTTGCATTAAACAATAGCGCTACTAACTGAGCAATAACATTTGGTCGTGGAATTGGTTCTGTGATGGTTGCTCTATTATTGGTGCGTTTCGCGCATAAAAAGACAACAATCATTGCCTTAATACTTACACTATTTGGTATACTGGCTCAATTCATGCCGGCTGCACCATATGGTTATGTTTTATATTTATTATTAAGAACACTAATGGCTATTGGTGGAACTATGATGATAATTCTTACTCAACCTATAGTTGCAAATTTCTTTACAAAGAAACAAAAATCAATAGCTTCTCAATTTGGTATTTGGTTTTACCCGTTAGGTACAATAATATCTATTGTTCCATTTGTTTTTATTTCAAAATTGGACACAATCCAAAATAATTGACAGGTTATATTTACAGTACTAGCCGCACTTAATATAATTCCTTTACTAATATTTATTTTCATGGGTTCAAAATTTGATGTCACAAATAAAACACAACAATCTAAAACCAAAGAAGAAAATGCCGGAAAAATTCTTTTAGGTTATTTGAAACAAAAACAAACTTATGTATGAGTAATGCTTTTTGGCGGATGATTGGCTGCGGTAGTTTTCCCAACCAGTTTATCAATTAATTTCTTTGCTGATTTAGCAGGAGTTAAAAGATCATTATTCACTAAAGAAATTCGGATCTGATACATTTTGTTTTTAGCGGCGGTATTTATAGGACCAATATCTGTTGGTTTATGATCTAGATATAACTTAAAACGTAGATGATTTGTCGCAACTATCATCGGCGGTGGAATACTATTCTATGTACTATCAACAATAATATTTATTTTTGGTATCGCTAAGCAGCCTAACGGTAGTGCTGTTCGTATTACAAGTTTCATTTTCTTTTATGTGTTTGGATTCTTGGCCGGTCTTTGCTTATGAGGCATCCAAGGTGTAATCCTGAATCTACCTCATGAATATAAAGATACAAATCCAAAAACAGTTGGCTGAATGTTTAGTTTAATATGAGGATTTGGATATATGTTCTTTACATTATGTTTAATCATAATATCATGTGTACCTCTTGTGGGTGGCGCAACAAATTCAGGCAATAACTTTACATACGCATTAATTGGAACTTGTCTAATAGTCCTAATGTCATTAATAGCAGTAATCGGTGCTCTATTGATAAAAGAACCTTCACCCGATGCTAAGACATTCCCAAGTTGATCTAAAAAATAATAAAAATTCAAGGTTAAACCCTTGAATTTTTATTATTTTTAATCATTAGTCAATTTTCTAAAATACTCAAAACGAGTATTTTAGAAAATTATATTTCCATTTTAAATGTTGTTTTACAGATATCAGTAATAACTATATCGCTACGTTTCTCAAATAGTTCTTTCGCAAATTCTTTAACTTTTTGTGAAGCCCCAAAAGGAAATTGGATACCATATTTTTGATTCATTTCTTCCATTTTATACAAAAAGGTCTCTCTTGCCAATATTGAAGCACAGGCAACTTCTAGTGAAATATCTTCAGCTTTATTTGCTAATATAATATCCTTTTTGATTGTCGTAAATTTGACAAAAAAGTTACTATTCATAAATTTGTCATAGTATTTTTGGATACAATTAGTTGTTGAATATTTGTCAATAAAAATAAAATCATATTCGTTATTTTTAACTAGAACCTTATCAATGGAGCTTAAATGAGTAAACATTTTTAATTCATTTCCGTTATGCATTTTGCTCATATTGTTAAAACCTTTAGGCGACAAAACATAAACGCCATAAACACATAATTTTCTTATTTGGGGAGCTAACACCTTTATTTTGGTGTCGCTAATCTTTTTGGAATCAATAACACCCAATTTAATGAGTTTTTCTTTATTTTCTTGCGGTATTAAAACCGCCGCTGACACTAGTGGACCAAAATAATCTCCAACTCCTACTTCGTCAACTCCGATAACTCTTTTATCGACAACATTCAACGATGAGTTAAATTCTATAAAATTCATTAATCATCTGCTTCTGTATTAACATATGAATTCTTCTTCATTTTAGAACGAACTCTTAAACTTTTTGCTTTTTCTTCTTCTGGGTTATCAAGGAATTTATTGATGTAGAAACCTACGGCCCCTTCAGTATTTTTCTTATTAATTCTAACAGTTGCGTGCTTTTTAACTGGTTCTGGAGCGTTTTTCATAACCACAGCAGTTTTAGCTACCTTAAACATTGAAATGTCGTTGTGACCGTCACCAAATGCTACGATATTTTCTAGTGGAATATCGTAATAACGACTTAATAATGAAATAGCACGTCCTTTGTTTACTGACACATTAGTGATATCGAAAACAGGTGTTAAACCTTCTCCTTTCGACCAATATGAAAATTCACCTAAATCTCCATATTTTGCTCTTAGATAATCTCTTAAATCATCTGGATCTGTAGTTTCTTTAACATCAAATATAATTCCTGTAGGTCTCAATGGAATTTTATTAAAATCTAATCCCACCTTAAATTTAGGGTTTTCTTTAAAACCAAAGACTCTCTCAAGTGCTTCATCTCTTCTTTGTAACTGAACTCATCCAGGTCCTTCAATAGCAACATTGCTAATTTCTTGTTTAACTTTTGGATCACCTAAAATGTAAAGCATTTCGTTCAAGTTTAAATATTTAATTAAAGGAATGAAGTTTTCGTCACTGGGGTTATGAATTTGAGCACCATTGTAGTTTGTAACTACAGTATCCAGTCCTAACATGTTGTAAATAGGACGAGTCGATCTTCATGGTCTACCGGTTACCAAACAAACTATATGTCCCTCGTTTTTTGCTCTTTCGATTGCTTTCATTGCAACTTCATGAATAGTTCCTTCTGAACTAGATGAAAGAAGTGTACCATCTAAATCAATTGCAAACAAATATTTTTCTTTTTCTTGCATAATTCTCCTTAAGAATTTAATATATTAACAATTATAAACCAATTACCAGTATTTCAAAATGTCCAAATATAAGTTGATTTTACCGTTGCTATTGAAAAACAGTCTGATATGTGTTTTACTTATAATATAAACAATAGTGGAACTGTATTTCCATAATGTGGTAATGTAACCATATGGAAACATTACGATACAATTTGACAAAAATAGCTTAGAAATGTGTTTTTTGGTAAAAATATTAGCGAAAAATTTATTAAATTGTTTTATATCATAATTTACATATAAGTACCATATGTAGAGTATTAAGTAATATAAAGTATATAATTTAATCGGTACACAATAACAACTATATTCAAAATGTTATCGTTGCCAATTAATATTTATATTAATATAAAATATTACGAAAGGATAATATGGAAAATTTAGTTAAATTACTAAAATCACAGAACTTATATGGTGCTGTTATAGCAACAATGTTTTTTGTTCTTGTTGGTTTCTTCGTAACTAAAAAAGGTATTTTTACTAAAGAAATTAACGGTAAAATATCAACATTTTTACTACAATGAGCACTGCCTTTCTTGTGTATAGTTGCGTTTATGGCTCCAGCCAAAGCAGACGTCGCTAAAGAAGTTGGTATTGTAATTGGACTATCTGCCGCATTCTACATTTTAATTGCGGTATACAGTACCTTAATCATTAAGTTAGTACCTAGATCAAGACTGGTTTCAGCAAAAATTAGAGCTCGAGCTGAAAAGATGTATGAACAATCAGATAAATCACAATCACCTGCTCAATTCAGAGAAGCGCAAATCAATAGCTACGCACAAAAACTATTAACTTCACAAATGATGTTATCATATGCATCATTGCAATTCTTTGCTGTTCCTTTAGTATCAGTATTAGACAAGGTTGTCTTCAATGAAAGCGCAACAGCACTTTTGCAAGTATGGAACTTACCATTTATGATTGGTGCTTTCACATATTGTAAAATGGCTTACTCGGGACAAAAATTCTCTAGAAATCAAATTAAACCTATTTTAAATGCAATTTTCAACCCAATGATGATTTGTCTATATGTCTCAGCAATTTTATGAGCATTACAATTCATTCCAGCAATTCCTAAATTCAACGCTGCCGGAAAATGATATTCAGATACCACAAACGGTACACTACAATTCTGACACGCATTCGGTTTACAAATCCCAATGATTTTCACACCAATTAAATCAATGGTAGGTGTTATTTCGCCATTAGCATGAATCGTAATCGGTGGTTCATTGGCAACATCAAACTTAAAAGAAGCTGCTAAAGATAAAGAAGTTTGAATTACAACAATTAGAAAAGCATTAACAATTCCTGTTGTTATGTTACTAGTTTGTCTACCATTCGTTAAATTTGAATTACTTTCAGTATCTACTGGTACATTATTAGTTATCTTAGGTGCTTGTCCTCCTGCTGCAGTTACAATTATTTTCTCTGTAGCGTTCAAACACGAACATACACCATATACTGCACAAGTTTCATCTCTATCAACATTGGTGAGTTTAATTGCTCTACCAGTTTGAACTGTTGCTAGCTATGGAATCTTCAACGCATTAGTTGCTTAATATTTGGAAACTAAAATAGTCGCATGTGCGACTATTTTAGTTTTTTATTATTAATCTGAATTATTATCTGATATGTTTGTTTCATTTAATAAATCGTCAAATGAAAGATTTGTAATAGTTTCGTTGTGAGTGATTTCTGATTTTGGAGGAAGTTGCATATGTTCTGCTATATATTCAATTTCCTCTGCAACTATTGTTTCTTTATCTAGTAGCGCTGTTTTAATTAACTCTAAAAGTTCTCTATTATTGTTGATAACTTCATGAGCTCTTTTTTGAGCTTCTAATACTATTTTTCTAACTTCTAAATCTATCTCACGTCCAACTTCAGGTGAAAAAGTAGCTGATTTTAAATAATCTCTTCCTAAGAAAGGAGAACCTTCGTCCGCTTCGTACTGAATTGGTCCAAGACCAGACATTCCTCATTCCGTAACCATTTTTCTAGCTATTTTTGTTGCTTTTTGAATATCGTCACTGGCACCTGTAGAAATATTTTCTGCTCCATATATTATTTCTTCGGCAGCTCTACCACCCATAAATGAAGTAATCATTGAAATTAGTTCTTGTTTGGACATGTTGTATTTTTCTTCTTCAGGAGTCATTAAATTGTAACCACCGGCTTGCCCTCTAGGGATAATTGTAATTTTTTGAACTTTATTACCACCGGGCACTTTTATACCTACAACCGCGTGACCAGCTTCGTGGTAAGCAACCATTGTTAATTCCTTCTCAGATATAACTCTGTTCTTTTTAGCAGGACCCGACATAACTCTGTCGATTGCCTCATCAATATCTTCTAATGTAATAACATCATGGTTGAAACGCACAGCTAATAAACTTGCTTCATTAATAACGTTTTCTAATTGAGCCCCCGAATATCCTGGAGTTCTTTTAGCAACTTTTGCTAAATTAACATTTGGTGCAATTCTTTTTCCTTTTGCGTGTAATTCTAGAATTTCAGCTCTTTCTTTAACATCGGGTAAACCGACAGTAATTTGACGGTCAAAACGTCCTGGTCTAATTAAAGCTGGGTCTAAGACATCAGTACGGTTTGTTGCAGCGAAGAATAACAAACCAGTATTTTCTGTCATACCATCCATTTCAACAAGTAATTGGTTTAATGTTTGTTCACGTTCATCGTGTCCACCGCCTAGACCAGCACCTCTTGTACGCCCAATTGCATCAAGTTCATCTATGAATATGATTGCTGGTGCGTTTTTACGCGCTTCCGCAACAACATTTCTAACACGTTTAGCACCTAGTCCAACATACATTTCAACAAAATTTGATGCAGATATAAAGTAGAATGGAACATTTGCCTCACCGGCAGTCGCTTTAGCAAGCAATGTTTTACCTGTTCCTGGAGGACCACCTAATAAAATTCCGTGTGGCATTCTTGCGCCAGCTTTAACGTATTTTTTAGGATCTTTTAAATAATCTACAATCTCAGAAATTTCTTCAATTGCTTCTTTGTTTCCTGCAATGTCTTTAAATTTCTTATCACTTTTAACTTTTTGGGCTACACTTTTATCTTCGCCGGCCATTCCGACCATACCACCTTTAAATAAGGATCTAGTAAATAGTCAACCAATAAGTATGAAAATAATTAATGGTAACGCTGAACGAATAACAACTTCTAAAATAGATGTTTTATTTGATGGCAGTCCAGAATAAATAAGCGCTTTGCCGCTTGCTGTAAAATCCGAACCTTGTGTAGCGGCATTTAACAATGAAGCAAAGGTTTTTGTTTCTGGACCAAACCCGGCATGATTTTGGGCCAAGGCACCTATCGTTTCATTTTGACTAAATCACTGAGCAATGTTTTCGCGGCCTATCTTAGCAGTGTATAATGCACTTTTTCCATTGTCAACAAATTCATAGTTTACAAGTCCATTATAAGTATCTCAATTTGCATATCTTATGTATGTGTTATCGCCTGTATTAGCTATAGCTTTAGATATATGAGCATGTCAAGCATTAATATCAACCTCTGCAGGTGTTGGTTTGAATTTTTCTCACAGCATCCATATCAGTACTGCTGCAACAATAACTCCTAATATAGTTAATAACACTGCTGTTAATTTCGATCTTTTTGGTTGATTTGTTTTATTGTCTCTCATAAAACTCCTTTCAGTTTGAATAATTCAATTATATATTAATTACTAATATGAAATATTCGTTAATTTACCTCTTTTTTTGATTAATTTAATATTGTCTTTCAAAATGTATTCGGAAGTGCGGTTTTTTGACAAATATCACTGAATAATTGAATCAATCTTATTTTTCGAAAGTTTAATTGCACAAAAGTTTTCATGAATGAATTTATAGATTATTTGTGCTTTATACTTGTAAAATTCAAAACAATCTTGGCTATATTCACAATCCTTCCAGCTTTCAAATTCATTAAGTATTTTTTCTTCTGTTTTCTTTAAAAAAGAATTTTTTTTGTAAAAATTACTAATTAATTCGCTTTTTTCCACCAGTGAGTATTTTTGTAACTCGAGACGAATTTTATTTCTTTCACAAACCGGCAATAAATTAGTTGAATCAACGCTATATGTAATATCTAAATTCTTAATTTCGTGAAGTATTTCATCCTTAAAGTATCGGTTGATAAAAGGTCTATAGATATTCATACCAAAATTGACATTTTTGTCTTTTATACCAAAAAACAGCACATCTCTATTAGAGTTTTTTTGCATTAAGGCTGTCTCTAAAAAATCATCCTTATGATGACCCATAATTAGTAAATCGCAATTTTCGCTGTCATAAACAGATTTAAAAAATTCATACCTTTTTGTTCTTGCTCAATTTTCGAAATTGCCTTTGCATTGTGTATAATCGCAAATTTTAAAGAAAAACGAAACTTTATTTAACTCACAAAATTTTTTAATTAACTCTGTTTCATAATCGCTTTCAGGACGAGTTTTGTAGTTTATGTGAGCCACAACTAAATTTTCGGCGCCATAATTATCTATGCTTTTTTTTAAAAGAAACATGGAATCTGGGCCGCCACTCACGGCAATTAATTTTTTATTTTTTGTTTTCACTATTAAACTTCTCAATAACAATCTTTATGTCGTTATATACAAACGATAATGCCGCTTCCGCTGCTACATCAGCAACTTGTTCAACAATGACAATTTCATCAGGTTTAAAATTACTTAAAACTCAGTCTTTTAATTCATAATTTTTGTCGCGACCGATACCAATTCTTAATCTTTTAAAGTCGTTAGAAATTAAATTATCGATTACATTTTGCACCCCGTTATGTCCCGCACTTGAACCACCAATTTTTATTGAGGCTTGGCCTAAGTTAAAATCTTTTTCATCGTAAATTATCATTACATCTGATGGTGAAATTTTATAAAAGTGGCAAATTGACTGAATAAATTCCCCAGAACGATTCATATAGGTTGAAGGTTTAGCAATAATAAAATCATCTCCAATTCCAAATTTACCATTGAATTTGTCTTTATTAAGCTTAATCCCAGTTTTTTCAGATATTTTGTCAATAACTAAAAAGCCTGCATTATGGCGTGTAAATTTATATTCTTGCCCAATATTTCCTAACCCAACTATAAGTTTCATTATTCTCCTTTTTCAATAAAAGCACCGAACGAAGTATAAGCTTTTATATCTCGATTATTATTTTTTATTTTTCAAATATAAAAATTTAAATTTCCAATGATTATTAATTCTTCTTTTGCTCTTGATGTTCCGGTATACATTAGTTTAGTCGTCATCATTCAATCATAAGCGTCAAAAACAGGCATAATTACACACATAGATTCCGAACCCTGAAATTTATGTATTGATAACGCATACCCTAATGAAACATATGAACCAAATTCTTCTCTAGAGTATGTAATTGATTTATAACCAAAATCAACTGTAACTTCGCTATTTCCATTAATTTTGGTTATAGTTCCAATTTCCCCATTATAGGCGTCTAACTCATAATCATTTTCTAATTGTACAACTCGATCGCCAACATAAAATAACCTGCTAGTTTCTCCGTGGCCGTACGAAATTGAATCAATGTTTTTCATTTTCAATTGGTTTCTCAATAGATTTCATTGTTGAAGTATATCATTTACTGCCTTTATACCCACTTCGCTTTTATGAATTGGTATCAATACTGCTACATTTTCGATTCCATACTTTTCAACAGAAAGCTGGTATTGTTCAACAATTTTTTCAGTAAATTCTGCCTCACTTATTTCATGTCATTTAATTGATTCGGTTTTTAAAGAAGGTGTTTTTTTATTTTTTATTGATAAAAAATGATCACAAATTTCTTTTTTGTCGGTTCTAAATATATCTGTAAGAATAGTTGTTGCTATTTTGCCAGATTTAACTATGTCTTCAAGCATGTTCCCTGGACCAATACAAGGCAATTGATCGGCATCGCCAACAAAGATGATTTTTTCAAGTCTAGGTAAATTGTTGAGAATTATAAATAATAAATCAACTGTAACCATTGAAAATTCATCAACAATTAAAACCTTATGATCTAAATCGGTGTAGCTTGCTAATTGTATGTTTTTAAATGGCTCTTGCGCAATTCTGAATAAAGAGTGAATTGTTTTCGCATCGACATCTAGCTTATTTTTTAGATTTGTTGAAGCTCGACCTGTCGGTGCAACAACAGCAATTTCAGATTTTTTATATATTTTATTATCAACAAAATAATCAATTAAATATTTAATTACATAAGATTTACCTGTTCCCGGAAATCCTGAAATCACAGATACTTTTTTATTAACTCCATTATTAAATGCTTCTTGTTGTAACGGTGATAAAACACACGAAGTTTGAGTAACAGAATTATTGTTTTTATATCTATTTAATCTCAATAATTCGTCAGCAATATATTTTTCTTTAATTAACATTTTAGCAGTTGAAATTCTATTTTGGACTGTATCAAAAAACAAAATTGATTCGTTCACTAATTTTTGTATAGCTTCAATAACCATTATTTCTGAATAGCTTTTACGGTCTTTTTTAATAGCGTCGTATAGCTCAATAAAATCTACTAATGTTGAATTATTATTCATCAATTTCGTTATGTTGTAATATATCAAAGCATAAAGTCTTTTATCGGACTCGTCTAAGTCCATACAAATTCCTAATTTATCAATAATTTCAAACTTGTAATCAAAATCATACACCAAAGAGTAGGGATTTATCTCCTTGAGTTTTTTTAGTAACTCTTCTTCTCCAAATTCAATTTTAAGAACATCATAAAGGCGTTCAAGTCCGTTATTTACAAAAAAACTATATGTCTCATCATCATAACTAACAAAAAACTCTTTAAGAGATTTGAAAAGTTTTGGTGAAACCAAACCTTCAAACACCATAGGTTCTTGTTTGAATTTTTTGGCTCAATCGTCACCAAACTTTTCTTTAAGAATTTCTATTGTTCTTTTACCAACCCCTTTTACCGTGTTAATTAATACTCTTTCGAACTCTTCATCATTTTTTGGTTTACTGATTGCTAGAGATATTAATTTTTTGGAATTATACTTACTGTTTGTGTTATTTGTATACTCTATATCGTAAAAAGATAGTAATTTGATTTTTTTATCGGTAATAAAAATTGAAAAATTTTCACGATTATCAGTTTCAAAAATCGCTAATGTATATTTTCAATCTACTTTCTCGCCGCCACTTAAAACTTTCAAAAATCTTCCACGAGCTCTGAATAATTTATGTTGTGTGTATGTCTTTTTACTGTAAATGTCATTCATATATTACATTATATTGAATTATCTATTTATTTTAAGGTTTTTGTTTTTGGTGAAATTGGGCTAAGATAACCAGTTTCACAAACAAGTTATACACATTTTTAAAATACTGTGTAAATAAGTTGTTAATTTTAACTTTTAAGACTTTAAATAAGAGTAATAAGTTGTTGATAACATTGTTAATAACTTATGGATAACTTGTTTATTTAACAATTTAACTGTCTTATAATATAAGTTAAATTATGATTTAATTATTAATTAGGAGATTTATGAGGAAACAAGAAATTGAAAAAAACAAATTGTTAGCTTTAACTGAGACTTTTTTACACTGCTTAATGTTGGAAGTTACGGATAAAATGTTGTATAAAAATTTTTTTCTGCCTTTAAAAATAACTAAAATTAACTCTGATTATCATGTTACTATAGAATCAAACTTAAGTAAAGATAGTATGAACATCATAAGAGCAAGCATGAACGATAAAGTTAGCAAAGCACTTGAGGAGACTCTTGGACATCCTTGTACTTACACTTTTATCAGTACTGCTGAAAGCACTAAACAAATTGATTTAAATCAGGATACTAAAGTAAAACAAATTCAAAAAAACATTACAAAAACATTAAAGAAAAATGTTTCCGTGTTTAAAAATGATTTAACATTTGATACTTATGTTGAAGGTGAGTTTAATAAAGAAGCAATCAGAATTGGAAGATATATTGCTGATGGGGGTCAAGAATATAATCCTGTGTTTATTTTTTCTAAATCAGGATTGGGTAAAACCCACTTATTACACGCAATTGGTAATGAATTAGTCAAATTAGGTAGGTCAGTACAGTATATTAACCCCGGTGATTTCGTTACAGATATTTCATTGTTACTTCAAGAAAATAATCAATCTAAAATTAAAGAAAGAGTTGATTCTTTAATAAATGCAGATGTTGTTATGTTTGACGATTTTCAAAATTATGGGCAAGGAAACAAAAAATCTACATTGCATGTTATAAATCAAATATTAGATAGCAGAATAAATAATAATAATTTAACAATTTTTACTTCTGATAAATCAATTACTGCATTAAATTCGATGTTTGATCACAGATTAATAACCAGATTAACAATGGGATTACAATTAGAAATAAAACAACCGAGACAAGATGACCTTATAAAAGTTCTTAACTATTTTATAAAGATAAAGAATATGCATCCTAATAATTGAGAATTAGAAGCAAAACAGTTTATAGCTCGAAATTTCCAAAATTCAATAAGAAATTTATTAGGAGCAATTACAAGACTAAGTTTTTATGACAAAGAAATCGCAAGTAAAGCCAATGCTAAATATTCGCTCGTTGTCGTAAATAGAATACTTTCATCAATGACCCTAAATAAAGAATCTGTTACCCCTGAATCCGTGATTGAATATGTTGCAAAATACTACAAAGTCTCTAAAAAAGAGATTTTAGGAAAAGGTAGACAGCGTGATGTTGTTATGGCGAGACATATAGCAATATTCATTATTAGAGAAGAAATGGGTTTGCCACTAGAAAAAATCGGTCAATTATTCGGAAATAGAGATCACTCAACAATAATAAACGCTATCAAGAAGATTGAACGCGGATGCGAAGAAGCGGATCAATCGTATAACAGAGCTATTTCGGCTATTTCTGAAGAAATATACAAGTTAACCTAAAGTTATCAACATAACAAAATCAACCAAAAACCATAAAAACAATTGAAAAATAACATTAAATTTTTGTTTTTAATTGTTATCAACAAAACAACAAAATATATTAATCATATTTACTTTTAAGGAGGAATCATGAAATTACATATAAACAAAAAAATTCTCGATGATTCGATTGAAATTGTTTCAAAATACGTTGACCCAATTAGTACTTTTTATAGTTTCAGAGGAATTATGATAATTGTCGACAACGAATTTATCACTTTAAAAGCAGCTAATGATGCAACAAGTATTGTTAAAAAGCTGCCTGTAGACGATGTACTAATTAAAGTAGAGCAAACTGGTGAATTTTTAATTCAAGCCAACATTTTTAAAACAATTATCAAAAAATTATCTGGGGAAATCACTATACAGCAAACACCAAACGCTTTATTAGAAATAATTGAAGGAAATTCAAGGTATCAACTTTCAACACTACAATCGAATCAATTTCCCGTAATTGATAATTTAATCAACACAAAACAATTTGAATTAGATACAAATGAATTTAAAAAAGCAATTAAAAATGTCATTCATGCATCGAGTGCAGATAATAACTTAATCTATAGATGTATAAATATGCGTTATAAAAATAATTGTATTAACTTTACAGCGACTGACTCTTATAGATTGGCTCTTTATCAAATGAAAACAAATACACCTCTAGAAGAAAATATTGACATTTCAGTAAATGCTAAAGATTTAAAAGATTTAATTCCTTCAGATGCACCTAAAAAAATAACTTTTTTCTACAACGATATAAAAGTTGGTATTAAGTATGATAATACAATTATTATTTCGCGTATTGTATCAGTTCCATTTAGAGATACTGAACCAATTTTAGCTGATATGAATATTAAATACAATTTACAAATTTCAAAAGCAGAATTAAATGAATTATTGAATAAGGTGTGACTAAGTAACGGAGATAAACAAAATAGAATTGAAGTATCATTGACAAACAATAATTTAACATTAATAAATAATATTGCTGAAATTGGAAGCTCAGTAGCAAAAACACAAAATTTTAAATTTGAAGGCAAAACTGTTGAATTTGATTTAAATTTTAATTTCCTAAAGGACGCTATTTCAGTTTTTGAAGATGATATCTCTATTTTAATTGACGATCAAGTTAAAAAAATTCTAATTCTTTCCCCTTCAAATGTAAGTTCAAAACAATTGATTACTCCATTAAGAAGATAAAATGAATAATATAGTTTTTATAAATGAAGGTTTTATAACAATTGGCCAATTGTTAAAGAAAGTTGGTTTGGTTGATACTGGAGGTCAAGCTAAATATTATTTAACAAACAATCGAGTAAAAATCAATGATAAAACTCCGATAGGGCGGAACACAAAAGTTTTTATTGGTGATGTAGTTTGAGTCAATAATTTAGTTTATTACATTAAAGAAAAATAAATTTAATTAAACTTCGTACAAAATCGAAGTTTTTTTATGCATATAAATAAATTAAACTCAAATATCGCTATTTGAGTTTAAAAGATAATTCTTTGGTACAATAGTTCATATGAAAATAAAAAAAATAGTACCTTTATTATTAACCTTCTCTTCGTTTCCTATCCTAGTTTCATCTCTTCGACAAAAAAAGATAATCACGAAACAAAATTAAATATAAAAATTTCAAAGAACTCAAAACAAGAAAAAGAAAGCGGTTTAGTTCAAACGGAAGCAGAAAAAAGAAACATCAAAAATTCTAAAAGCGAAGCAGTCAATGAGAACAGTTCTACAATAAATAAAAATACCAGCATTATTGAAAATAACTTAAAATCGGAGAATGGTATCAAAACTACTAATAAAAATAATACCGACAATGACAAAGATATAAAAAATAATAATTTGATTAAAAACGATAATGAACCAAAATTTCAAGCAGATACAAGCAAAATTATTCCTTCTTTAAGAAATAAGGTTACTGAAACACTATGGGTTAATGGTGTTAATATAAATGTTGAAAATTTCAGAAAACAAAATGATCCGTCATTAAAAATTTATGAATATTCACTAAAAAACTCTAAAAATGAAGGCTGATACGATATAAATAAACGTTTAGAGAATGGAGATTGGTCATTATGTTCGGCTGTTGTTGCAACAAATTGATTGCACTGATGATTAGATAGAAACCAAGAATATGTAAATAGATATATCAAGGAATTTCCTGATAAAGCAGTGATTAAAGTGGGAGATATCACAAAAAAACTAAAAGATATTAAAGTGAACTTCCCAGATGAAAATAATTACTATGACAGAAGTAGAATTTTTGACTATTTCGTTGAGTTATTTCCAAATAAAACGTTATTTCCAAATAAATTAATAGATATGTTTATAAATGGCTATAAATATATTTCTGATAACTATTATTTTAATAATGAAAATAATTATAATCCTGCTGACTCAAGAGGATTTTTTAAAGATGTGTTCAAATATCATACCCTAACTTCGTTTGTTAGATCTGGCTCGAAAGAAGCACTATCAATGAACATAAGAAGTTGAATTAAGCAAGGCCGGGCATTAGCTATTTCATTTGGTTCGGGTAATAAGGGACACATAGTTACAATTTGAGGTGCTGATTTCGATAACGATGGCAATGTTCTGGCTGTTTACATTAGCGATTCTGATAATAAAGACGATAAGATGAGAGTATCAAAAGACGGTGAATACGAAAGAGTTGGAATGACCAGATTAAGAATTGATTATTCTTCCGGTAATGCAAAATTAAGTGGTCATACTGAAGAAGGAAAAGGTGTTGATATTTGACATATATACTCTATTCAAGACGGAAACAGTTATTGAAAAGATTTTTTCAAAAAAGTTAATTAATGTTAAATACAAATAAAAACATCTTCGCTTAAAAAGATGTTTTTATTTGTAACTAAACAGTCCCTTTTATTTTTTTACTTTTAAAATGTGAAATAACAACCAGCATAAATTGTGAGAAGTAAATCAAGAATGATATTGTTTGTCACATCATTGCAGATAATATATTCGAATCTAAGTCGCCTCTATTAATAGCTAGAGTTACTCAGTATAATAATCAGAAGAAGTTAACGCATACCATGCAAATTAACATTGGAACTGACATACCATCAAATTTTCTGTTTTCAAATGATCTAATTACACTTGGTAAAAAGCTAAATGTTGTCAACATTGGAAATATCGTAACGGCAACAACCATTAGTTTTGGATTCATGTGTCTATCTTGGATTATTCCGAATAATGATAAGACAGTTGATGCGATAGCAATCGCCATTGAAATAACTAACACTAATCAAGCATGTTTTCTTCTCGACTTGTCTGGAGAGTATAAATATAAAAAGAATAAAGTTAGTGAGAATATATATGATGCAGCCATATTAGAATATGCTGTGGCTAACATTTTTGGGTTCGTTACATCTCAAGAACCTAAAATCATTCACCCGACAATTCCTGAAAAGAATAATCAGAATGAGTAATATTTAACCTCTGGACTAGTTTTCTTAGTTTTAATTAAGTGAATTAATTGAGGAAGCCCAATAAGGACGGTAAAAATTAGCGATGTCATGCCAAACAGCCATGTGAATCAGGCTGAAATTGGTTTTGCACTAGTCAGGTTTAAAAACCCTAAAACTGTGTTTTGATCCATTAATAAAATCCTTCTTTCTTTATAATAAAATTATTGATATATTTGTGTATTTTGTCCGTATTTTTGTAGAACATAGCGTGACCGGAGTCGTTTAGTTCATACGTGTTAATATTATATAGATTTATATATTTTTCTGCCCTAGAAAAATCGAAATAATGGTCATTTCTACTGATAATTGCAATAAAATTTGATTTTTTATTATAAAAATTCTCGTAAATCTTCTTAATTTTGCTAGTTTCAAATATTTCGTTAGCTAAAACAGTAAATCTTTTTTTTCGTTCAATATAGAATTCAGGAGGTGTTTGGAGGATTTTTTGCTTAACAGATTCGGTTTTAATCCATGTATCATCATACTCAGAAAATAGGTTTAATTGTGATTCATAAAGTTCTTTAGGAGTAGAGGGAAGCATTCATTTAGATCTGATTTTTATTGACTCTCGAGACTCATCTCTAGGCATTAATGGTGTTACACCAAAAACTAATTTTATATTTTCATTAAAAGTTGCGTTATAAAGACCGGCCGCTGTTCCTAATGAATGGGCGACAACGTAAATGTGTTTATTTTTCAATGTTTTTTCAATAAATTCTTGTACTATTTCGCAATAGTACTCCATAGTTGGTGTTTCTATGTTATTAGTTGATTGACCACATCCGGGCATATCGGGAGCAATAATTGAGTACATTCTGTTTTTAATTTTAAAAAGAGATAAAGCACGCTGTGCTTCATCTCCAAAACCATGAAGAAATAAAACAACTATGTTGGTTAATTCTTCATCAACTAAATAAGAAATTGTTTCATTATCTAGTTCAATAAATTTTCTAATCATTATTTATCCTAAGATTAGTTTTATAACTTCGTCTGGAGTTATGGTGCCAAAGTACTCTTGAAATTCAATTTCGTTAAAGACTTTTCTTATTGCTTCTTCTTTTAGCGGTAAATTATTGAATTTTGGTTCAATCTCATGAATATCTTTTTTACTCAAGAAATCACCTTCGAATCTTAATTCTTTAATGATTCCTTTTTCGATATTTCCTTTAATGGTTACAATACCGCCTTTAAATTTGTTACCGCTTCTAAAGGTAAAAGTAGCAGCTTTGTTAAAAATTCAGTCTTCTGAACTTACTTTTTCATACATTTCATCTAATTGTTTTTGGTATTTATCATAAGGGATATCCATTAAAATACCTCCAGAATTTTTAACAAAATAATCAATTAACTTAGTTATGAAAGTTTCAACATCCATTTTTTCTTGTAGTTCATCATAAACATTTGTGACACGCGCTCGAACTGATTGAATACCTTTTGACTCGTATTTGATTCTAGCTGGGTTTAGAGCATTTGAAAGTTTAGTCAAATCTACATTGTAAAGTATTGTTCCGTGGCTCACAATTCTATTTTTACTTAAATATTGGGCGTTTCCACTTATTTTGCAACCATTAACATGAACATCATTTCTACCGTGGAATTCAGCATTTAAACCGAGCGATTTCAAAAAGTCAATAATTGGTGCTAAAAAACGTTCGTAGCCACCTTGATTATTGTAATCAGTAATAAAGCTAAAGTTGATATTACCCATATCGTGGTAAACAGCGCCACCACCCGATTTACGACGTGCTAATTTAATGTTATTGTCAATAACATATTGTCTATTAATTTCTTCGTGTGCATTTTGGTTATTTCCGATTATTATCGCATTATCGTGTTGATAAAGTATTAATACATCTCCAGTTACATCAGGATCGTTAAGAATAATATTTTCTAAAGGCAATGTGATGTAAGGACTAGTTTCTTTAATTCTATAAATTTTCATTTTTCCTCTTTTCTATAAGTAAATTTTACCACCTATTTTTTAATGTTTTGTGCTGATAATTAAGTATTTAAGAAAAAAACAAGCATTTGAAACGCTTGTTTTTTAAGCAATTATTTTTTTATTGTATCTTTTTTTATAGAAATTCGATTTCTTGAAGAAATGAATTGCAACAGCTTGGAGTATTGACCAAGCACTAGTTAAGAATCAATAAATTTGAACACCAGCAGTGAAGATTAAGGTAATGAATACAAACACAACCATCATTATTCATTGCATTTTATCGCTTTTTTTCATCGCAGCTCGTTGTTCGATGCTTAAATGTTTTGTTTTTCTTTTGTTTAACAACCTTGGAACAAACATTGACATAAATTGTGTCCCGGCAGTTAGTATTAATAATATTAGATATAGATATTCACCTGCGAACAGTCTCTTATATGAAACTGCAGCAAAGTCAAAACCTAGAAATTGTGTTGATTTTAGCTCGGGCACTGACTGAATTACACGTCACATAGCAATAAAAATAGGGAATGAAATAACCATAGATAATATTGCATCCATTGGGCTTACGCCATTTTTCTTGTACAATTCTGATATTTCTTGTTGTTGTCTCATTTTCATTTCTTTATTGCCTTTGAATTCGGCATATTTTGCATCAATTTTAGCTTTACGTACACGTAATTCTTCTTGAATTGATTGTGACATTGTTGCTTTTCATGTAATTGCTAAAACTATTAAACGTGTGATAATAACTGCAATTAAAAGCACTAGGAATGTACTTCACCCATGAGCGTCAGGCAATGGGGTTCTAACAGAGAATGTTAGTCAGGCTATTGGCCAGATTACAAATGAAAAGAAAGGACCATAGCTTAAAGTCGATTTAAATGAGTAGAAAGAAATTTGTGGTTCAGCTGCAGCATATGGAATTGTGTTTTTAACTGCATACGAAGGTGCGCCAATCACAGATTCAGGCGTACTCAAACTAGAAATTTTCTTTTGACCATTTTCATCATAAAGTTGTACACCGAATTTATCAATTAATGGTAATTTGGTGTTTGTGTGTTTTAGTAATGTAGCATCTAAATATGAGTCCATTACTTTATGGTATCTTGTAAGAGCCACATATTCTTTTTTAGTTAGAGTGGTCTTTTTGCCATCAATAATAGATTGCATAAATTCAGCATATGTTTTGCCATTAAACGCATCATCATAGTATTTGTTGTTTACAAAAGTATTACGGTATAAGAATTCCAAAACATCACGTCCATATTTTTGGAATGGAAGGTTTTGGTATCCTTCTTGGTCATTATATACGGTAAATAACGAAGCTTTCTTAACTACTAGTTTTTTATTTTCGGGGTGGTATATTGCTAAAGATTTATTATTAATTAGATATAATCCATCTTCTTGTTTTTCACCAATGATTGCCTTTAAAGAAAAATCGGTATCTAAATATTTAAAGCTTGTTCAATTTTTGTAAATAGATTGATAATTTTTAGCGGTACTGTTGATGTATAGATATCTATTTGGTGTCTCACCGGTAACAATAGGCGTTTCATTTAAATTTTCATCAACATATCTGATTGATGAAGAAAATTCCCCATTTTCACCATATTTACCGCCATCTTGTACTGCTTGTTTTCTTAGTGATTCGATAACATCGCTGTAGTTTTTGTAAGCCAAGTGGTAGTTAGACTCTGGAGAATAAGTGATTTCATAGTATTCTCCGGTTTTCATATTGTTGGTGTCATTTTTTGCGGTTTTTTTGATAAAAGTCGAAACTGTTGGTGATATTTTAGCTTGTGAATCATAAAATTCAGTACCAGCACCTGTATAATTTGAACTTTTAATAACCATAGTTTGAATGCAACCTGTTAAGGTTAATGCAAACAACAATACGTATAAGATGATTTTAATTACAAGTCAAACTTTCTTTCAGACTGCTTTCTTTTTGCTTGGTCCTTGATTGTTATTCTTGCCTTTGAAGAAATCAAAGTTATTTGATCTATCTCTCATGATTTATTTTTTTAAATAACCTTTCGGTTGTTTCTAATTTTGTTTGATATTTTTGGTTTAAAAATTCTTTACGTAAGATAACAACAAAGTGATACTTTCAATCATATAATCCCAAAGAATGAATTACTGATTTTAATTGACGCTTATAGAAGTTTCTATATACTGCATTGCAGAATTTCTTAGGAATAGTAATTCCCACTTTAAAGTCATTGGCTGGTTGATAGTAAATTATTAAATATTTGTTAATAATTTGCTTTTTACCTTTGATGACATTGTCAAATTCTCAACTCTTTTGTAATCTAAATTCTTTTTTCATTTTAAAACCTAAATAGATAAATTAGTTATTGTCCGATACAGTTAATCTAGCTCTACCTTTAGCTCTTCTAGCGGCTAAAACTTTACGTCCGTTAGCTGTAGCCATTCTTGCGCGAAAACCATGTGTTTTAACGTGTTTTCTTTTGTTTGGTTGGTATGTTCTTAAACTCATTGTAACCTCCTGTGTGTTTAAATGTTCTATCATATATAAATATATATTAATAAAACGCTTTTCTATTATATACAACTGAACAAAAAAAAATAGAAAAAAACTACTTGACAGATAATATGCACTGCTAATTTATTGTTTATCCACAATTTATTAACAATAATATTAGGTTATTTATTAAGTGAAATAAAAGCTGTTTTTTTAACGAAAACACACGATTTACAATTGAAATAGGTGTTTCAAATAAAGAGTAAAACATATATGAATAAAGTATTTTTAATATGGAATTAATAGTGAGTAATATTTGCCATTTAATTAGTGGTATAATTAGACAATTAATACTTAAATTAGGAGTTAACATGTTGAACATAAAGTATATTCAAGAAAATAAGATGAAAGTACGTGAAGCATTGCAAAAGCGTAATTTTAATATTGAAATTTATGACGAACTAATAGTATTGTTAGATAAACGCGGTAAGTTAATGCACCAATCTCAATCTAAAAAAGCAGAATTGAGTAAATTTAGTAAAGAATTTGCTGAAGCTAAAAATGATAAAAATAAATTAGATGAATTGAGGAAAGAAGCTGCGAAAATTAAAGCAGAACAAAACAAACTTGAGGCAAAAGCTAACGAAATCGACCAAAAAACAAACGAATTATTGTGAACAATACCCAATATTTGTTTAGATGAGGTCCCTTTTGGAGAAACTGACAAACAAAATATTGTTTTGGCTACGCACGATAAATTAGGTAGAGGTTTGGTAGCTAAAGCAAAACCACATTATGAGATTGCTAAAGACTTGGACATTATTGATTTTGAACGTGGCGTAAAACTTTCTGGTACCAGATTTGTTGTTTACAAAGGATTAGGAGCAAGATTAACGAGAGCAATTCAAAACTTTTTACTTGACCTTCACACCTCTGATGGTTATACTGAATTCTCAACCCCTGTAATTACTAAGCCTAATATACTTTTTGGAACTGGGCAGTTACCTAAATTTAAAGAAGATTTATTCTCGGTAGATGGTAATGATTGATATTTAATACCAACAGCAGAGGTTACATTAACAAACTTATTGAATAATGAAATAGTCGATTTATCAGTACCTCATCGTTATACGGCGTTTACTGAATGTTTTAGATCTGAAGCGGGCAGTGGCGGTAAAGACACTAAGGGGATAATAAGATTGCACCAATTTAAAAAAGTTGAATTGGTTAAAATCACAAATGGTAAAGATGCTATTGCAGAATTTGATCAAATGCTTTTGCAAGCAAAAAAAGTACTTGAATTGTTAGAATTACCATATAGAGAGTTATTATTATGTACTGGTGACACAGGTTTTTCATCTAGAAAAACTATTGATTTGGAAGTTTGACTACCTTCAGAAATTCAATTCAGAGAAATTTCATCAGTTTCATATATGGGTGATTTTCAAGCAAGAAGAGCAATGATAAGATACAAAGATGAAAACGGCACAAATCAATATGCACACACTATGAACGGTTCTGGTTTAGCTATTGATAGACTTGTAGCTTCTATTTTAGAAAATTATCAAAACGCAGACGGAACTATAACAGTCCCTAAAAAACTTGTTCCATATATGGGGACGGAAATTATCAAATAATGATTTAAAAAACATAATCGGGCGATTATGTTTTTTTGCATTATTATTTCTCTTGACTTTTAATTACATCATAGTCGAAATCAGTAGGAACATTTCTTCCGAAATATTCAACTTCAACGGAAACCATTTTTTTAGTGTCGCTTGCTTCAATAACTTTACCACTTTGACCTTTAAATGGCCCATCAATGATTTCTACAATTTCGCCGACAGAAAATTTTGTTTCAAGCTTTCCTTCGTAGAAATCTTTCAACATTTTTTCTTCGGATTTAAAACATTTTCTTATTTCACGACTTGTTACTGGTGTTGGTTTTGCCCCTTTACCAGATGAACCGATTAAACCTGTTACATACTGTGTGTTACGGATAACAAATCAAGCTTTATCACTCATATACATATTAATAAAAATATAACCACTGTACATGTTGATCATTTTGACTGTATAAGGTTCTCCGTTAAGTTTCTTTTCCGCCTCTTTGGCTGTAAGGCTAGGTTTTTTGAAGATTTTAAATGCACCATCTTCTGTAGCTTCGTTGTTGAAACAGTCGTCGACTTGTTCACTAATTATTCTATTTCTTAATGATTCAACAACCAAATCCTCTTTACCAGATACTGTGCTGATCATGTATCATAAAAATTTTTTTTCTTCCATATTTTCTCCTACTGTGTATTTAATTTAATCCTAATTTAGTTCAAATTAGAGTGATTAATGTTGCAAAAAGCACCACAACTGTCGTGAATAATAAAGTAAAAATTACTACCTTTAAAAATGATGTTCAGTTTGTCTTTTGGCTAGGTCATCTAACTCGTTTCATTTCTTTAACAAAACGTCTAACCCTGTACTTTTTAACTTTTTTTGTTTTGTTCTCAGGCATTATTTTTCCTCTTTATGTAATGTGTGTGTTTTACATTTTGGACAATGTTTTTTGATTTCTATTCTTGCCGGGTTCCCAGACCCTTTGTTTGTTGAATAGTTCATTGAACGACATTCCGAACAACTTAAGGTAATTTTTACTTTTTTCATATTTATAATTATAATTTATTCTCCTTATTTAACGGTAAATAAAAAAGTGCCTCGCACTAACTACTATTTTACACCATCTATGTAGCAATTAAAAGATTTTTTAATATGATGCAAATAGTCATTTTTTTTATTTCCGGTCATAAACATAATTTTATTTTTATCATTTTCTAATTTACACATATTTCTATATATTTCGTCAAATTTCAGTTTATTATTAATAAATAATTTTATATCGTATTGGTATATAAAATTATCAAAATTCAATTCTGCATAATCGTCTTTAAGATTAAATAATTCTTCAACAGGTATTGGAGAAATATTTATTTTTCTTTTATTTCTTAGCCAGTAATTTATTTTTGTTAAGCAAAAAAATTTACTAGAAGAAATCAAAAAAGTTTTGAATGATGCTCCTTTATCTGTTCTAAAATTCTTAATAATTAATGGTATTTTTAGTAAAAATTCATTATAGATATCTTCATAAGAAAGCGGGATATCGAATTTTCTGCTAAGAATTGATTTAAATGTAATTATCAATTCTTGTTTGTATAAGCAATCAATTAAATATACTTGTTTTTTAAAACTAAGTGATGATAAAAAACTACCAACTTCACTTTGATTTAGTTGGTTGAATTTTGAAATTAAATTCATAGGCTACTCCTTGGTTATTTGATTTATTAATAAACCTGCAGCAACTGAAACATTTAAAGATTGCACCGTTCCCTTTTGTGGAATATAGATAATAACATCAGACTCATTTAAAACTGGTTGTGATACACCCGAGCCTTCATTTCCTATAAGAAGAATAGTTGGTTTGTTGTATTCGACTTTATCGAAGTGTTGAGCATTTTCGCTTAATGCTGATGAGTAAACTCAGTATCCTGCTTTTTTAAGTCTTTTCAAGGCAGCAACAAGATTGTTGACTTTTACGACCTTAACACCAACAAAACCACCAGAGCTTACCTTTAATACAGTGGAAGTAATTCCTGCTGATCTGTCTTTGGACAATATAATGTGTTTAATACCTAAAGCGTTAGCAGTTCTTAAAATAGCTCCCAAATTATGGGGGTCTTGAATTTTATCTAATACCAAAACGTTATTTGGTTTTTCTTTTTCGATTATTGCAAGATCATAAATAGGGAAATCTTTTAAAACCGCAATAATTCCTTGGTGATTTTCTCTTGTAATTTGGTCAAAAAACTTATTATCTTCAACGACCACTTTTACAGTTGTTTGGGTTTTTATTTTTTGAGCAAGATTTTCGTTGTTAACATAAATAACCATAATGGGCAATTTAGCGTTTATTGCATCGTTTACAGAATTTCTTCCTCACAATATTAATTTTTCCATATTATGTCCTTTAATTATTATTAATTTTTCCGTTTTAGTTTGTGTTAATAATGTCCTGTTTTCATTAATTTTTCTCTACAAATATCAGCATTTAAATAGTCTTTTTTCTCTACAAATGAACGCCATTCGTCAAAAAGTTTTATTGATTCCAGATAGTTTTTGTAATTAGTTAATGTTGGGTGCAAAATGTTTAAAACAGTGATTATTGTTTGCGCAACTTCATAAGATTTATATTTATTATATTTTTTGATTTCTTCATTTAATAACATATTATATTTTGCGAAATCATAATTAGCTAATGCTTCAAAAATTTTAATTGATTCTTCAGATGCAGATGACTGGCCAAAATTATTGCCGTGATTTAAAAAGATTTGAAAAATCACTTTAATATATTTTGATTCAACTGATTTAAGATTCTTAAATAATTCTTCCGTGATATTTATTGGCGCACTAAATTTAGCGGTTAAAATCATTAATTTATAAATTTCAACTCCATATTTATTAAAAAATTCTTCAGGAGAAATAACGTTTCCAAGTGATTTTGACATTTTTACACCTTCGAGATTAATTTGTCCCGTTCTCAATCATTCACTTGCCAAGTGTTTATTATGCAATGCAAAATGTTGTATATTTTCATTTTCATGGTGGGGAAATGTTAAATCCATTCCGCCACTATGAATATCAACTCCTTGAGAAGAAAAATGTTTATCTATTAGGGCACAACATTCAGTATGTCAGCCCGGTCTACCTTGTCCAAATGGAGAATCGTATTTTATACCTACTTTTGTATTTTTTCAAAGGGCAAAATCGGCAGGGAATTTTTTATTGATGTTTTGTTCCTCAAAAGCCATTTTTTCAATTTTTTGTCCCGAAACACTACCATAAGAATCAGCATTTTTTTTAACATCGAATCAAACATTCCCTTCTGAATCAGAATATGCATTACCAGTATCAATCAGTCTTTGAATATATTTTGTAATTACGTCCATATTATCAGTAACTTTTTCAACACATGTAATAGTGTCAACATTTAACATTTTTAATAAATCGAAATAAACTGCGGTATATTTTTCCGAAATTTCTTTCTCTGTTTTATTTGATTCAATAGCTTTGTTAATGATTTTGTCATCGATGTCAGTTATGTTATGAACTAAACAAAAATCTTTTTTTAAAAAACGCATTGCTTTTAAAATTAGGTCAAATGTGACTATTGCTCTTAAGTTTCCGATATGAGGGTTGTTATAAACTGTCGGTCCACAAATATATAATTTAATCATGATATTAATTATACATATTTAAATTTGTATTTGATATATATGTTATGTTGAATCTAGGAAAAAAATTTTTTATTTTGTAAAAAAATAAATCACAATTATTAATTTTAAGAAAATTGATTGCTAATTCACACATTTTACAATGGAATAGGTAAAATTACTGAAATAAAAAATAATGTAAAGTAACTCCTTTGTATTTGTAGCGATGCATTAAAAATCATTAAAAAATGGCTAATTTTTTACCTTATTACTAAATTATATATAGAGATTAAGTATAAAAAATAGTATTATTGATATATGCAAAAATATGATGAAAATAGTATTCAACAATTAAAAGGTTTAGAAGCGGTGCGTAAACGTCCTGGTATGTACATTGGAAGTACTGACGTTAATGGATTACACCACTTAGTTTGAGAGATAGTTGATAACTCAATCGATGAGGCGTTGGCTGGTGCAGCCAATGTAATTTCAGTTATTTTAACCAAATCAGGTTCTGTAATAGTAAAAGATAATGGTCGTGGGGTACCGGTCGGTAAAACCCAAACGGGAAAAACTGCAGTTGAAAGAGTATTTACTGAACTACACACTGGTGGTAAATTTGATGAAAGCGCTTATAAGACATCTGGGGGTCTACATGGTGTTGGTGCTTCTGTAGTAAATGCATTGAGTACAAAGTTAATAGCCACAGTTCATAAAGACGGCGGAATTTATGAAACTGTTTTTGAAAATGGCGGTGAAATAACACAAAAAACTAAACTAATTGGTAAAACAAAAGAAAATGGAACAATAGTTGAATTTTGACCTAATTATGAAGTATTTAAACGCTCAAAATTGAGTTACGAAAAAATATCTGAAAGATTAAGAGAAAGTAGTTTTTTAATTGCTGGTTTAAAAATTATTTTAATTGATGAGATAAGAGATCAAAGAGACGAATTTCAGTACGAGAATGGTATAAGTGCGTTTGTAGAGTTCATGAACGACTCTAAAAACGCAATTGGAGATGTTTTTACATTCCGAGAAACTAAACGAGATATTGAGGTAGAGTGCGGTTTTCAATATACTGATAGTTATAATGAAACAATTCTGTCTTTTGTTAACAATGTTAAAACTAAAGACGGTGGAACGCATGAATCGGGATTGAAATCAGCATTAACTAAAACATTCAATGAGATAGCAATGGATGAAAAAATGATCAAAGGTAAAAATACTTTTGATGGAGATGATATTCGCGAAGGTCTAACAATTATAATCAGTGTTAAGATACCTGAAAAATATCTTGAATTTGTGAGTCAAACCAAAGATAAACTTGGAACCCCTGAAGCTAAAAGTGTTGTCGAAGAAGTCGCCCTTAAGCATCTTAAAATTTGATCGGTAGAAAATAAACCATTAGTTAAAAAAATATTAGACAAAATTAAAAAAGCTGCCGAAGCTCGAGCTAGTGCACGTAAAGCAAGAGCCGAAGCTCGTTCAACCAAAAATGCTTTAAAAGAAAAACAAATTTTAAGCGGTAAATTAACACCCGCCCAATCAAGAAATGCATCCGAAAAAGAATTATTTTTAGTTGAGGGCGATTCTGCTGGAGGTACCGCTAAAAAAGGTCGTGATCGCAAGTTTCAGGCAATCTTGCCTTTAAGAGGTAAAGTTCTAAACACTGAAAAAGCTAGACTTTATGAAATATTAAAAAATGAAGAAATTGCAACAATTATAAATACTATTGGGGCCGGTGTTGGTGATGATTTTGACATTAAAAAAGCTCAGTATGGCAAAGTAGTAATTATGACTGACGCCGACACAGATGGGGCGCACATACAAATATTACTTTTAACATTTTTCTTCAGACATATGAGAGAACTTGTAGATGCTGGTATGGTTTATATCGCATTGCCACCTCTATTTAAAGTTACGAGTACTAGAGGTAAAAAAGAAATTATTTATGCTTGAGACGAATTAGAACTAAAAGATATTCTGCAACAACCGAACTTTAAAAATGCCGAAATACAGCGTTATAAAGGTCTTGGTGAAATGAATGCAGACCAGATTTGAGAGACAACAATGAATCCCGAAACTAGAACTTTGATTCAAGTAAAAATTAATGACGTTACTTTAGCTGAAAGACGTGTTTCAACATTAATGGGTGACAATGCTGAACCAAGAAAAGAATGAATTAACGCAAACGTAGAATTTAGTCTTGAAGACGACTATGAAATTTAGGAGGCCTAATGACATCAAAAAATAAACTTAAAATCGACCAAATTGTCGAAAAAATTGTTGCTGAAAATATTGATTCAATTATGGCGGATCGTTTTAGTCGTTATTCAAAATATATAATTCAACAAAGAGCGCTACCTGATGTTAGAGATGGTTTGAAACCAGTTCAACGTAGAATTCTTTATTCAATGAGTGAATTAGGTTTATTTTCCAATAAACCATTCAAAAAATCAGCGAGAGTTGTTGGTGATGTTATTGGTAAATACCACCCGCATGGTGATAGTTCAATTTATGAAGCAATGGTTAGAATGGCACAAGATTGAAAAATTGGCCACACGTTAATTGAAATGCACGGTAATGTTGGTAGTATTGATGATGACCCAGCAGCCGCGATGCGTTACACAGAAGTTAGATTGGCTAAAATCAGCGAATACATCTTAGGAGATTTGAAAAAAAACACTGTTAAATTTGCCCCTAACTTTGACGATAGTGAAAAAGAACCAATTGTTTTACCATCTATAATTCCTAATTTATTATTAAACGGAGCAAGAGGTATTGCTTCTGGTTTTGCTACTGATATGCCACCACACAATTTAAATGAAATTATAGACGCCGCAATTGCAAAAATTAAAAATCCTGAAATTTCATTAAAACAATTAATGAAATATATTCAAGGCCCTGACTTCCCAACCGGTGGAATTGTATACGGGAATCAAGGAATTTACGAAGCATTTGAGCTTGGTAGAGGTCGTATCACTCTTGTATCAAGATATAAAGTTTATGAAGACAAGAAAAATAAATATATTGAAATTACAGAAATACCTTATGGTGTAATTAAATCAAAATTAGTCAGAGACATAGATTTACTAATAACTAATGAAAATATTAATGGGCTATTAGAAGTAAAAGATATGTCTGACAGAGATGGTATCAGTATTTTAATAACTCTTGATTTGAATGCTAATGAAGAAACAATATTAAACTTTTTACTGCAAAAAACTGAAATGCAAGTATACTACAATATTAATAATGTTGCTATCGTAAATAATTCACCTAGATTATGCGGTTTACAACAACTTTTGAATGAATACGTCGGCCATGTTAAAGATATAAAAACTAAAACTTTACAATTTGATCTTGCTAAATATAAAACTAGATTAGAACTTGTAGAAGGTTTTATTAAAGTTTCAGAAATTACTGACAAAGTTATTGAAGTAATTAGAAAAAGTGAAAATGGTAAACAAGGCGTAATTGATAATTTAGTAAGTGTTTTTGATTTTACTATTAATCAAGCAACGGCGATTGCAGAGTTAAGATTATATAGATTGTCAAAAACTGATAAAGAAGCATTTCTGTCAGAAAAATTAGAATTAGAGGAATTAATTAAGCGTTGCGAGTTACTTTTGAGTGATTCTGGTCAATTTAATGATTGAATCATTGAGGTTCTAAAGGAAATTAAAAAAGAATTCGGCATACCTAGAAAAACGACTATAAACCAAGAAGAAATTAAAATTAAATATGATGAAGCTGACCTAGTTGTGAGCGAAGATGTAATTTTAAGCATCACCAAACATGGCTATATCAAGAGATTCTCTACAAGAGTAAATGAAGCGAATGACTGAACAACATTTGGCATTAAAGAAGAAGACAGAATTCAATTTTATGGCAAGGTTAATACAACAGACAGTATATTAACTTTTACCAATCTTGGTAATTATGCGTTAGTTCCGGTTTATAAAATTCAAGAAAGCAAGTGAAAAGAGTTCGGCTCGCATCTATCTGAATTTGTTGAATTACAATCGGGTGAAGAATTGGTTTCAGTTATTAACGTAAAAGACTTTGAAACTCTTAACTATGTTTGTTTATTTACAAAAGAAGGTCAAGGAAAAAGAGTTTTATTAAAAGATTTTTATGTTTCAAGAAACAATAAAACATTTACCGCAATGAAATTGCGTGCTGGAGATCAACTAGTTGGGGCAAAATTATCAAATGGTTACAAAGATATTTTAATTATTACAGAACGTGGTTTGGCTTCTCTTTACACTGAAAATGATGTACAAATTTATGGAACCAAAGCGAACGGTACTAAATCTTGTTTTTTACCACCTATTGATAGTATTGTGGCATTTTGTCCAGTAGAATCTGATGATGTGGTCACATTACTGGCCAATGATAAATTTGTTAAAAGAATAAAGGTGAATGACATAACCAAAATAAGTAAAAAACATTTAGGTAAGCCACTATTCAATCAATTTAAAACAAAACCATACGTGGTAACTGATGCAATGTCAACAAATTTATCTAATGAAATTTTTGTTAAGAACAGTAATAATGAATTAACTTTGGAAAAAGTTTCAGAGTATCCTATAACGACAATTAAAGAAGGCTTTTCAAAAATTAAAGTTGAAGATGTTGCTAATTTATCATTTAAATCAAATGACGAGACATCTGATGAAATTCAAAATATTGAAAAATCTTACGAAAAATCGACTGACAAAGAAGAAAAAATTATCGATAATGCCCAAAAACAAGTTGATAATTTATTGGATATGGATGTTGAAGCAATTTTAAAAAAATACTCAATTAAGTAAATAAAAAAAATTAACGTTTTTGTGAATGTTAATTTTTTGTACCAAATGACCGGCAATACAAGCGTCATTAAAAAAAGTTAAATAAAGAATTTTCATAATGGAAAAATTCAAAGGCATGTCTTATAAGATTATAAATAAGTTAACAATATTATTATCGACAACTTGTGATTTAAATGAAAATGCACATAAAATTTACTCAATTACCTTTGCCCAACTTATTTAAATGCAACAATATTAAAATTAATAACAAAGTTAATTAACACGATTTAAATAAATTTAAACGAATTTTATTTCTTAAGATTATCAATTTTATTAACAAACAAAATTTTCATCTTTTCTTCAAGTTCGTTGTCGTATTCCCTCGCATGCTTTTCTAAACCTAATTTAAATTCATTAAAGTAATCATATTTTGAATAAACATTGAGGTTATCTTCAAAGAATTTAAGGATTTTATCATAATAAACAATCTTGTATTTATCACCAAACTTTAATTTGCTTTTATCTATTGGATTGTAGTTTGGAACAAAAATATAATAATGTTTGTTAAGACCGTCGAACCTATTATCGCTTTGAGTATTTTCATAATACTTTGAAAGTTGAGATGTTGCAACTTCACTTTTTTTATCTTTGCTGTTAATATCGGATTTTATTTTGTTTTCAATTATTATTAGATTCATTTTATCTTTTATTAAAATATCTATATTTTTAAATTCGCGCCATAAAACAAAATTTCCTTCCGACCTAATTTCTAAAACTTTTTCGACAAAACTTTTAAACAAATCTTGGTTAATATTTAAAAAGTGACTAATTAAGTTAGAAAAGACTAATTCATCATTTTCTTTTTTGATTATTTTCAAAAAAGAATTTTTATCATTATTTTTTTTAATTTCTTCATTTAGATCACTGATTTTCAAAGTTTTGTTTTCACTATGTCATAACTCTTTATTACTGATTAATCCATTTAAATCCTTATAGGACTCTAATTTGATTTCTTTTTCAAAATATTGTCTTAATGATTGTTTGCTAAAACCTTTATCGGTTCTAATGTAATAAATATTATCCTTTTTTAATTCTTCTTTATCGGTTATGAAAATATCTTGGTTTGGTAAATACACTTCGTCAGCTTTATAAGTTGCGTATGTACCTGGATTGCCTTCTGCAAAATTTTTGTATTTGTTATCGGAAAATATGTCAGATAGTGAAACTTCTCCATATTTTATATTCAATTCTTTTTGAACTTTATATCTTTCTACTTCATCGGAATAATGTTCTTTAATAACGCCACTCAATATATGTAATCCTAGTGCTTTTGCTAAAACTTTATATAAATGTTTACCAGCTGGTCTCACTAATAAAATTGTACTTTCATATTTTGTTCTATTCTTATTTAAATACCCTCGTGAACCTAAGTATATATAATTATTGCCATCATCAGCTTTGCATAAGTTAATTATTTCATGCCCGATATTTCCGTCTTCGTGTAAAAAATCTCCAACGTACATTTTGTTTAGAATAATTTGCTTGCACATGCTCAAGTACCCCTTGAAAATAATTATTTACTTACTTGTATTTTACATCATACTGTACTAAATTCAAATAGACATATTAATGTAATTATTTTAATTAAATGTTCATATGAAATATTAAACAAAATAGCCACCTATAAAAGAGATAAAATTTTGTGGTTTGAGTTGATTTACTAAAATACTTAATATTCAATATATGTGGCATAATTCTTGTTTTATAAAAAAATAAAGCAAAAATCAGCAAAAAAGTATAAACAGTATTAAGTATAATTATTATAATCAAATAAGGAAGTTACAATGATTAACATTAAAAATATATTTAAGAAAATAGATATGAGAATGTTTATGGCTTTATTATTTTTTGGAGCATTACCGACTGTCTATACTACAATAAGAATTTATTGAATAGGTCAAATACCCGATACCTGAAGTTTTTCTATTGCTTCTCAAATGCAGTGAGTGGGCTTGTTATACGAAGTATTACAAGAATCTTTTATATTGCCTCTTTTCTTTTTTGTGGGAGGCGTTATTGCTAACAAAAAAGAGTTAGAAAACAGATTGAGAACCGGCATAATTTTTGCTTTTTCGATTTATTTAATATTAACAATAGTAATCATTTCAGCCGCAAAGTCTCTCACAATATTAATGTCTAACAGCCCTTCTATAATTGATAAGGCAGTTTATTATATAAGATTAGAATCTATATCAAGCATAATAAATATTATGTTTAAATTTATTTTGGTTGCCCTCATAACAATAAAAAAAGACAAAAATATTTATATCCCATTAATTTTGCAATTGATATTGACTATTATCCTTGACATATTCTTTGTTTCTAATTTGAGTGTGTCTTTAAAATTGGGTGTAAATGGAATCGCTATATCTAATATTATTGTTTCTAGTGCAATGCTGATTATAAGTTTAGTTTTATTAGAAATTGAAAAAATTAATATTTGAACTTTAGAAAAAATGGACTTTAGATGATTTAAACGTTTTTTACCGATTAGTGCTATTTCAGGTTTAGAAACATTAATCAGAAACTTGTTTTTTATGTTTATGATTGTTAAAATGATTAATATGGTTGGTGAACAAGGCACATTTTGAGTTACCAATAATTTTATTTGAGGTTGATTATTATTGCCTGTACTGCAACTTGCAGAGGTTGTAAAAGCTGAAGTAGGAATCGGTAAAAACAAAACCATTAAGGAGAATACCTTAGGATATTTTGCAATTGTTACAATTATTGTAATGATTTGGTTGATTACAATACCTTTATGAAAACCTTTTTTAAAAAATGTTATGGGACTAGATACTTATAATGTTGTATATAAACTAGCATTAATTAGCTTATTTTTCTATATAACCTTTGCTTTTAACGCCATTATTGATGGTATATTTTATGGTCTGGGTAGAACGGATTATATGTTATACCAATCTATAGCAGTGAATTGTTCATTCTTTGTTATTATGTTTATTCTTTATAAAACAGGAGTATGAACTCCAACGCTTTACTCAATTACTTTAATGTTTGCGGGTGGAATTTCAATTGATTCAATATTGACATATATTATATTTGCCGTAACGCTTAAAAAGAATAAAATAAATATTTTCAAAATATTAAAAAAGGATTACAAATCAGGAGATGAGAATGATAAAACAGTTATAAATAAAGACGATACTCAAGTTATTAGTCGTTATTCTCAATAATAAAATTATTAAAGAAATTCCATTCTTAATGAACTAATCATTTTATAAGAATGGAATTTTAGATTCCGATGAGCTGATTTATTTTTTGCTTTTCCACCATGATAAGACCAAAATAAATAGTTTACATTACATTTATGAGCATTATATTCAATTAACGGATTAAATATCAATGTTAAACATTAAACAAATATATTTGAATATATTCAACTATTATCAAAACAAATTAATTGATGGACTAGAACATTTTTTTAAAAAAAATAAAAGAAAATAAATTTTAAAAATTGTGTTGTTCCTATAAACAACTTTTTATGTGATGTTTTATGCAAATTAAAAATGTAAAGCTTAGTTTAACAAAACTGCTATTTTTAAATTTATATTTTGTATCTATTATAATCAATATGACCTAATCTTCATACTGTTAATATTATTGATGATTTAATTATATTAAAAAGATAGCGTTTCCGCTACCTCACAAAACTAAAAATCAAGCGCAACACAAATACGTTTGGTATTTTTATTATATTTCTTTAATAAAACTAATTTAATGAAATATCTTTTAGAAGTGATAACAATTTATTTTTTAAAATATTAAATCTCCCCTAATGATTTTGGGGTTGGAGTTAAAAGGTCTTACAACAGGAGTTGGGGTGAGATTAAACATACTATGAATCAAATAAAATTTTTAATTTATGGGGAGCAGGAAAGAATTCTAAGTCAGAAAATGTAAATTTGAGTTGTTGAATTAAAACTTAAAAACCAAAACTATTTCCCAATACTTTTATTTACGTTTTTCATTTTGAAATTCATTTTATTTTTATTAAACCAAAGTTTTTACCATAAGTAAATCTTCAGAACGACTTCATGACAACAGTTCTCTTGCCATTTTTTTATTTTTCCACAAGATATTTTGACAGCATCAAGAACTTCTTTGAAATGTAACATATGGTTCTGCTCTGTAAATTCTTATATCTTGTTAGTTGGCTGGTATTCCTATTTTTCAAATTCAAGTCCATTATCAATTGTCATAGTTTATAAGCAAGTTATTATGTTTAATTAACTCTTTTAATTTAGCGTTTATTTCAAATGAGCCTTTACTAGAGACAAATATGGCAAAACTAATCCTAATCATCCTTTTGGTGTGAGTCAAAATATTTTTGTATCTAGTAGTCTTTTTTAGGATTGGATCAGCTTCTCAATGGCCGTATTCTTATCTTAAATCTGTGTGCTTTTGCCTAATTCATATTGGGAAGACATAGACGGCTCTTTATAAATCTCTTTAATACTAATGCTCGCCTTTTGCCAACTATTTTCTTTGTCTATCCTTTCATTTTATTTCTTTTAATTCAATTGAAAATCGTTCTTAGGGCAGGCATTTTAACGCCTTTAATATGATGGTAAATGACTTTAACGCCACAAAAATTTTGTCATATATTTTTTTAAATATTTTCGTAAATTCTTCATATTCAAAATTAACACTAAATCTAAACATACATTTATGGTGATGTCTAATTTTTGATTTTTTGTCCGCTTTATCATGCTCATAAATGTTGTTAAAACTGGAATTTTTTTAATTTCCCTTGATATTGACGAAGCACTTCTTTTTAATTCTCTTGCTATAAATCTCGCGTACATGTGATTTTCAAATGATTTTTGAATAAAAAATCTTTCCTCTTTTGAAATATGTTTATATTTTTCGACTGTATAATAAATATAGGTCCCTTCAGTACTTGTGGGCCTTTTTTTATATTAAAAAGTTCAAGTGAGCAATTAACATTTAAAGGATGTTAATTTTTATTTTTGTTCTTAACGACTGGATAATCTAACATTTAAAAATGTCTTTCTTAACTGTTGATTTTTGTTTTATTTACTAATTCTACTGAAAAACGAGTAAATTAGTAAAAATACTGAGAAGCATTTTGTTTATAAATCAAATATTTTAAGGTAAAATTAGGTTAATATGTGGGCTTTTTATTCATTAGCGAGTTTTTGCGCAATACTTACAACTATTCTTTGATTTGTGTTCAAATTTCGTTTAATTCCAAAAACTAGATACGATATTAGTTATATTAACTACAATAAACTAAAAGCCAAATCTTACTTATTAGGTAAAATTAAACTACCCACAAAGGTTTTTCAATTATTTCGTCAAAACATTCATAAGATTTTAAAGTTTTTATTTATTTCTCTTTGCTGTTTGGTTCTTTTGCTTATAGGATATATTGCAGCAGAGTTTGCTCTTTATTTTAAATTTAAGCTCAAATTTTATTGATTTGAATTAGAATTAATTTTAATATCTCTTCCTATTTTCCTATTGATTTATATTCTTTGAATTCTAATTTCCTCAATACATAAAGGATTTACGGTTAAAAAACAGATTGATATTTGAAATAATCAAAATAAAAATATTGAAATTGAATGAAATAAAAAAATAGACCTTGATGATTATGAGCGTTTTAAAAACATTATACTTAATGAAACATTCACTTTAGGTTTTTCAACTGTAACAAATCATATAGAGAATTTTGTAAAAAAAATACACTAAAGAAACAAAATCTTTCTATAACAATGGAAATTTAGATTCCGATGAGTTGATTTATTTTTTGCTTTTCGACTATGATAAAACTAAAATAAATAGTTCGTATTACACTTATGAGTACTATATTCAATTAATAGATGAAATATCAATGTTAAACATTAAACAGATATAATTTTTTTGTAATTTGTTTAAACTTTCGGTATATTTTTTGTGGTTTATTAATCGATTGAATAGAATTCTCCAGTTTTGTCAATTAACCCTTATAATTTAAATGTATTCAATATGGCCACAATATTATCGAAATAAACAGATTTTTAAATAAAATTTAACACTATGGCAATAATTATTGTTTTTTGTTTTGTTTAATGAAATTGATCAGAATATTTAAACAAGGGGGTGATATGAACACTTTTTTAATTGTTGCAATTGTTTACATAGCAATAAGTTTAACAATATCGTTAGTTTTGGAAGTTTACTTAATTCCTAAGAAAAATAAGTATCTTGAGCATATTAAAAATCATAAACTTCAATCTAAAACATATTTACTTTCGAAAGTAAAAATTCCAGAATATGTATTTAATCGATTTAATAAAGACATAAAAAATGCTTTTATTTTAGGCTATATATTGATTGTTTATTACACCTTATTTAATTTAAGTTATATTATTATTCAAATAGTTGTTATTATTACCCAAAAAGTTAACGTCATTGACGAACAGTCAATCTTATTAATACTTCCATTTTTAGCATCAATACTTGGTATAAAAGGGAAGTTACATTATTCAAAAATAATATTCGAATAAAATCGCAAATTAAACAATGAAATAAAGAAAATAAAGATATGTTGGTTGACCAGACAATACAAGAACCCGAGAATTATTCAGAATTTAAAAACATTGTTTTAAGTCTAGATTTTGACATTAAATTAACTTGAAATCGTAATTTAGAAAAAGTTTTCGCAAAAACGAAATTATCAAAAATTAAAAATTTGTTCAATAAGAATGGTCAATTAGATAAAGATGAATTTATTTATTTTCTACTTTTGGATTATCCGGAAATCCAAATTAATAATGTCACTTATGACCCACAATGTTACGTAAATTTAATTAAGGATATTGTTAACAATGAGATTCAATAGTGAAATCGCTAATGTCGTTTCCTGACTTTTTTCCTTTATTTTAGGTATTGCTTTTTTCATAATTTATATTACAGTATTTTCATATCCTTGAAGAGAAATTATTCTTAAAAAAGGTGTTTCTCAAGTATTTGTAAAAAACAAAGTAAAGGTTAACGAAACATTTTTTGATCTTTATTTTAAAAAACAAAATTTAATTTTAAGATTTTTTATATCATTCCTTATTATTTTTTCTGTTGCTTTTATTGTTGATATTGCATTTTTAACCCAAATACAATGAGGCTATAATGGTTTTTACTATAGATTGATTTCCTTAATGGTGCCCGAATTAAGCGTTTTAACGGCCTTTGTTCTCTTAATAATAATTACAATGCTTACGATTAAAATGTTAAAAATTGGCAAAGAAATCAAAGAATGGAGAGCAAAAAATCAAGACAATAATTTCACTCTATTTGAAAATATTATTACAGCCCCAAACAATCAAATTTACAATGAATTTAACGACCACGAACATCTTATGTTTATTATTACTGTTGCACCTAAGGGGAAATTCAAATATCAAGAAGCTAGTGTTGTTAAATTTCTCTATCGGAATTGAAAAAAGAAAATTTTAAAATTTAATAATCAAAAGTTAATCGATGAGTTTTATTATTTATTAATATTTAATTATGAAGAGATTCCGCTTAACGAAGCATTTTATAAACTTAATGATTATGCATTCATATTTCAGAATAAAGATTCGTTGCTAAATGAAAAAAATTAACATTTGCGAAATGTTAATTTTTTATTAAGTTTTTAATTTGAATTATTCATCAGTTTTGATTTTTGCTAGAATTTTTTCAATTTTCATAGCGTCATCGATAACGTGGTCTAGTTCAAAGTGTATTTCAGGAACTTTTCTTCAATTTAAATTTTTTGATAGTGATTTTCTAATGAAACCTGAAGCGTTTCTGATTGCTTCAATTCCATCATCTGATTTTTCACTGAATGTGACAAAAACCTTTGCGTGTGAAGAATCTGCAGAAAGTTCGCAGTCTATAACGGTCGGATTAATAATGTTTGTGTTTGTTAATTCTGTCGTAACAATTTGTGCGATCATTGTTTTTAACTGACTTTCTTTTCTTAATGTATTAATGCTTTTATTCATAATTCTTCCTTTCAAGGAGCAAGTTTTTATCTCCTATTATAATTATAAATCTTATTTTACCTATATTTTAAAAATACAAGAGTATATATAAATTTTCATTCATTTGATTTTTGCGAAATATATTGAATATGTGTAAAAAAAGAAAAATAAGGCAATACCTTATTCTTCGTATTTTTCTGGGTGTTTTTTCATCATTAATGCAACAAATTCTTTTTTAGGCATTTTGCCATATTCAATCATTAAGTTTTTGCATTCTTCTAGCTCATCTAAAGCTCATTTTAAGCCTTCAAAACCAGTAACTTTTGATGCTCCAGGTTTTTTTCAATTTTTATAATTATTGAAGAAAGTTTCAACATCTTTTAAAAATGGTTCTGGCAACTGTTCAATAGAAGTGATTGAGTCTAATCTGTAATCATCTGCGTGAACCGCAATTAACTTAGTGTCAGTTTCTCCAGAGTCTATCATTTTCATTGCTCCAATAATACGCGCGTTTAATAGTACGCCAGGAACGAATTTTTCTTGAGAATAAAGTAAAACGTCTAATTCATCTCCATCTCAGTCTAAAGCGTTTGGAATAAATCCGTAGTTTGCTGGATAGACAAAATCTCCTCTTAATATTCTATCCACGTGTATTTGACCATCAGCACGGTCATATTCATATTTAATATTTGATCCTTTTTGAATCTCAATTTTAATTTCTACTATATTATTTGACATATCTTAATTATAAGCATAAAACGCTGTTTGCATTTTTATTTCATAAATTAGCTTCAATTAATAAAAAAAATTTAAATTTAATTATAGAAATAATTTCTTTTTTTATAATATCAATATCAAAATCAACAAATGTTGAAATAATGAAGGGAAATAAATTTATGAAAAAAGCTTTTAGCGAAAAAGGTGTTGTATACACCGGACAAATTGACGCTGAATTTGACGTAATCGTAGTAGGTGCTGGTCCTGGGGGATATTTAGCGGCCGAAGAATTAGGTAAATCTGGCAAAAAAGTTTTAATTATTGAAAAAGAATTCTGAGGTGGTGTTTGCTTGAACATTGGATGTATTCCAACTAAAGCAATGCTAGCTTCAGTTCATGTTCTTGAAACATTAAAAAATGCTGCAAGTTATGGAGTTGTTGCAAACTTAGAAGACATCAAAGTTGATAGTCAAGCCACTTGAAAGAAAATGCATGAAAGAAAAGCTGCTGTAGTTAAACAAATTTCAGGCGGGGTAAAAATGCTTATGAAAGGTTCAAAAGCTGCTATCGAAGAAGGTGAGGCTGAATGACTTGGTTCGCACGTTGTTAAGGTAAATGGTAAAGTTTATAAAGGACAAAGCATTATTATGGCAATGGGTAGCCACGCTCGTAGATTGAAACAATTAAATGGTTTCGAACAAGGATATAAAGATTTTAAATTGTTATCATCTCGTGAAGCGATTAACTATGACAAAGAACTACCTGAAACAATTACCATCGTTGGTGGTGGTGTTATTGGGGTTGAATTTGCACAAGTATTTGCTGCTGCAGGTTCGAAAGTTACAATTATTCAAAACACCGACTCATTACTAACAGGTATGGACAAAGATGTTATTAAAGAAATTACTAAACATCTAGTTGCAGCCGGAATTGAAATCATTTATGGTGCATCAACAAATGGTTTAAACGACAAAAAAGAACTAATGTACGAAATGAATGGTGAACAAAGAACCATTTTAAGTGATGTTTACTTGATTGCTGTTGGACGTATTCCAGCAACTGAAAACCTTGAAAATACAGGTGTTGAATTAGGAGCAAGAAAAGAAATTCTTGTTGATGAATTTATGCGTACTAATGTTGAAAATGTTTATGCTATTGGTGATATTACAGCACAAAATATGTTGGCACACGTTGCTTACCAACACGCTTTAACAGCAGTTGCACATATTATGGGTCACGATGTTAAATATGAATTGACCAAACCAGTTCCAGGATGTATTTATACACACCCTGAAATTTCGATAGTCGGTATTACTGAAGAAAAAGCTAAAGAGCTAGGATATGATGCTTTTTCATCAAAATACTCATTTGGATACTTGGGAAAATCAATCGCAACAAAAGATACTGCAGGTTTCTGTAAAATTGTTGTTGATCGTGCTACAGGATACATTTTAGGAGCATCGATTATTGGGGCGAATGCAACTGATTATATCACTGAAATCGGGATGGCAATGCAACATAAATTGACTGTGTCAGATGTTACATTTACAACTCATCCACACCCAACATTTAATGAAATTGTTTGAGAAGCTGCACGTAATGCACATCTAAAACTAGAATTAGAAAAAGCAAAACACTAAAAAAATCATGTTGAAAAAAGCTGTATATCAGCTTTTTTTGCACTTTAAACAGCTTCATTTGTATTATTATTCTGATTATCAACTATAATTCATATACTATTGTTAAGGAGAAAAGAATGGAAAAAGAATTACTAAAACAAAAAACGTCAATTGGTAAATTAATGTACGAAACAATTAATAAAGAAATTAATGAGGACATGATAGAAACGTGTCAAAATTATCAAGGTAGTATACCTGAATGACACAAATTAAAAAAATATTCCAAAAACAAGTCCGAAGAAAACTTACTTGCTGAAAAAATTTATTTTAACTTGTTAACTAAAACTGTTGGAAGTTTCAATCACGGAAAAGCTGCAGAATTTTCATCACAGAGAAAAAACCTGAATAAAAAGAATAAGTCATTTTCTATACTAACAAGTATTTCATCTGTAATATTTGTGTTATTTACCTTGGTTTTAATAGCATTCATTTTGCTAGTTTTTGTTGATAATCCATTGAAAACGATATTTGTGAAGTACACAAATATCGCATATCCAACATTAGGCGGGTTGTGTGGTTTGGGGTTGATTTTTATATTGGTCGGCGTTTCATTGAAACAAAAAGCAAATAAATCATTAGTATACTTAAACAATGAAATTTACATTTCTATCTATGATCATTTCACAAATATTAAATTTGACAATGAGTCTATTAAAAAAACTATATTAGATGGTACATTTAATGTTAAATATATTTCAACAAAAGCTTCTAAAAAGATTTTGAATAGATTTAGTTATCCAGATATTTCGCACGATAAAACATTGCAAGACGTCGGTTTTTGTTATGAATATAAAGTTAATGGTTACACAATGGAACTTCAAGACGTTGATGTCTTAGATAAAACTTCAACATATTCGGCATTAGACAAACAAAAATTAACTAATGACTCTCGTCAAATCTTGAAACCTAAAATTTCTGATGAGATTCAATGGTTAAAATATATTACATTTGATTTTGGAGCACACCTTTCAACGGCAACAGTTAGAATGCCCGATTTTGTAATATTTAACTACTTTAACGAAATTGCTAACACGAACAAACGTAATTTTAAAGATCGAAAATTTCAAGACAACGACTTCGATTTAACTTTCAAGTTGAAGACAATGGATGTTCCGTCTCATACCGTAAGTCTATTGGGAAAATCTTTAAATGCATTAAGAAACAATGTTTTGTTTGGTGAACATTACAGTATCGAAAGTTCGTCTATTTGATCTATTCAAAATAAAATGTATGCAATTTTGTCATACCCAGATAAAAAAATACCGGTTCAACACGCATTAGATTTCAATAAGGCTGTACCTTTATATAACGCTCAAACCAATAAAACAACATTGGAATTTGAGGAAACTAAATTAACAGACATTCAAGAAATAAATATTAACTTGTTCCAATTATTGTGCGCTGCATACGATTTATCTATCTTTGGAGCAAACATGTCTGAATACTTACTAAAAACTGTTGATCCATTAATTGAATTTATAGATTTATATAAATCTAAAACTATGTAGCAAAAGGCTACATTTTTATTAAAACAAGAAAGAGCGCTTAATTTAAACAATATTTGTTCCAATATTATTTTTAAATACTATTATTTATGGAAATCTTTACACATTTTTTAAAAAATTTTTTACTCTATATTTATACCTAATTTTACGAAAAAGACGTTAGACAAGGAGATAAAGGAAAATGACTCATAATATAAGTATATAGAAAAACAATTTCACAAAATTTGAGATATTTAACGTATTTTTTTTGTGTATAAGTACTGTTTTTTTACCAAAAAGTAGGATTTTATTGTTTTTTTACCATAAAAAACCATTTTTTTAATTTTCACATTTAAAAATATATTTTTTTTACCAAAAAGTTATTTATATATAATATAAACGTATGAAATATACAAATCTATGAAAGGATACGCATATGAAATTTAAATTCATCGAAGAGGGCAAAGTAATGAATTGCCCAGATGCAATGATTCGTCACTTAGACATCAATGGTGATCTAATTGATAAATCATACAAACCAACAGCGTCAAAAGAACTGCTAAGAGACATGTATAAAAACATGATCCGCTCACGTTCATGAGACAACTATGCACTAACACTACAAAAAACCGGACGTTTAGGAACATTTGCTCCTATGCTAGGGGAAGAAGCTTTCTTAACAGCTTTAGGTTTTGTTATGAAAAAAGATGACTGATTCATTCCTCACTACCGTGTGTTAGCTACATTACTAGCACGTGGAGAATCATTAGAATCAGTTTACCTATACTGAAGAGGTTCAGAATTAGGTTCTAAATTCAAATCAAACATCGTTCCAATGCAAGTTATCATTGGTTCACAAATTTCTCAAGCAGCTGGTGTTGCTAAAGCTCTTAAGGTTGCTGGAAAAGGACAAGTTGCTTTCACAACTATCGGTAATGGTGGTACAAATGAGGGTGAATTCCACGAAGGATTAAACTGAGCATCACTATTCAATTTACCAGTTGTATTTGTAATCTCAAACAACAGATGAGCTATTTCTGTTCCTGAACATAATAGCTACAAAGTTAAAACACTTTCACAAAGAGCTATGAGTTACGGATTACCAGGACTACGTGTTGATGGTAACGACTTGTTGGCTGCTCACGAAGTTCTAGCAGAAGCTGCAGAATGAGCAAGAGAAGGACACGGTCCAGTTCTAATTGAAATGGTTACATGACGTCAAGGACAACACACTACAAGTGATGATCCACGTGTATACCGTACAAGAGAAGAAGAAATTGAACACGAAAAATGAGAACCATTCCACCGTATTGAAAAATACTTATTTGACAATGGAATTGTTACTGAAAAAGAAAAAGAAACCTGAACTGAAGAAGCAACTGAAGCTGCTAAACTTGCATACGATAAATCTACTGAAATTATTGCCACAGAAGGCTACGACGACATATTCAAATACACCTACGAAACTCTACCTGAAGAACTAGTTGAACAACAAGAATCATTCAGAAGATTTATTAAATAGGATTCACATTCAAGGAGATAATATTATGGAAAAAATTCAAGTAAATAACATCGCAGCCATCACTAATGCATTAGACATTATGATGGAGAGAGATAAATCAGTTATCGTTTATGGTGAAGACGCAGGGTTCGAAGGTGGTGTATTCCGTGCAACGCAAGGACTACAAAAGAAATATGGTGTAGATAGATGTTTTGACGCTCCAATTGCGGAATCGGCAATCGTTGGTTCAGCAATAGGTTCAGCCGTTGCAGGTCTAAGACCAGTAGCAGAAATTCAATTTTCAGGATTCGTGTTTTATGGGTTGGGTCAATTATTTGGTAATGCAGCACGTTTAAGAAACCGTTCACGTGGTAAATTATCAGTACCAATGGTGTTAAGAATGCCTTGTGGTGGAGGAGTTAGAGCTCTAGAACACCACTCAGAATCAATCGAAGCATTGTTCTGCCACATTCCAGGACTTAAAGTAGTTATGCCAGCTACACCTTACGACTCAAAAGGTTTATTAATTTCAGCTATTGAAGATAATGACCCAGTTGTATTCTTGGAACACAAACACGACTACCGTGCATTTAAACAAGAAATTCCTGCTGGATACTATACAGTACCAATTGGTAAAGCAGATGTTAAAGCTGAAGGTGATGATTTAACAATTGTTACTTACGGTCACATGGTTCACGAAACGTTCGCAGCTATTAAACAATTAGCAGCTGAAGGAAAAGATTACTCAATCGAAGTAGTTGACTTAAGAACCTTAAAACCTTTAGACACTGAAACTGTTGTCAACTCAGTTAAGAAAACAGGACGTCTATTAGCTATTTCAGAATCTGTACAATCAGGTTCAATTACAGCTGAAGTTATCGCTCGTGTTAACGAAAAAGCATTTGACGACTTGAAAGTTGCCCCAGTTCGTCTAAACGGACCGGATGTTACTATGCCTCTACCTGCATTAGAAGGTTTATTCATGGTAAACAAAGACAAAATTGCTACAGTTATTAAAGAAATTCTAAAATAATTTAACAATAATGAAAAAACCCACACGGGTTTTTTTCTTTAAAATTTTTATGTTTATAAAAATAAAAAAACGGTTTCCCGTTTTAAATGAATGGATGCTTATTATGCCTCAACAATAGCGTTTTGCAAGTTAACAAATTTGTCTAAACGTGATGATTTTCTAGAACCTTTGTTTGGGTGGAAAACACCTTTTTGTACTGCAGTAGCAATAATTGAGTGTGCATTATTTACAAGTTCACTTGCGTTTTCAGCTTTTGCTAAAACAGCTTCTCTTGCAGCTCTAATTGCTTTACGCACTCTTGTTTTCATCGCTGCATTTTTTACTCTGTTTTGTTCAGATTTAGCGATGTGTTTAACTTTTGATTTAATATTTGCCATATAAGCCTCCTCTTTTTTCGTGTTTAGTTCTATCTAACGAACTGAAAAAATCCTAATTATTATATTATAAAATCTTGATAATCAAAAATTTTATTAATATTCATTATTTTATAAAGAAAACAAGAGGGGGGACCTCTTGTTTCGCATTATTTATTATAAGTACTATGATGAAATGGAAGAAACAAAAATAGTACAAAATGATACTTAGTGTTAGGTTGCATTATTATTATATTAAGGCGTAAGCGAACCGCTTTTATTAATAATACACAAAGACCTAACCGTTATAAGAAAAAAACATAAACTTAAAACAATGTTTAATAAAAGGAGCAATGCGAGACTCAAAAGAATTAATTTTGACTGGAATACGGCGCCCGTTAAATGACCCAATTCTAAGCTTGTGCGCCGATACACTTAACGTTCAGTCATTAACGGTGTTTTGATAATTATTTTCATATTATGTTACAACTTTTTTATTCGCCACAAAATATTTTTTAATGAAAAAAAATGGAAGATTATTTTTTGACTTTTTGTTCATGCACTATACTTTTACAAAAGCACTAAAAAGTAGGTAAATATCTGAATTAAACAAATTAAAAAAGTTGAATAAAATTTAATGAGTAAAAATGAAAAACTTCGTATTGTGATATAATGTTAACATCAAGTCAAATAATATTGAGTTGCGCCCGCAACTCTTTGTTGTTTTTAAGGAGAAAAATTTGAATTGAGATTTAAAACTAAAAGAAGTATTTGGTGATGATATTTTATCAGCCAAAGAAACATCTAGTGATGGATTTATTTTGCTGGAAGTTACTGTAAAGTACACAGATATGCAAAAAGTTAATGAACTAAGTTGCAAAATAAATGAGTGATTTGATAATGAAAACATCGATCGTTTTGACGGCCTCGAAGTTCATTCGCCTGGTATTAACTTGAGTTATGAAGTTAATGAATTAAATAATCATATTGGTGAAAATTTATTAATAAAACTTCATAAAACTGAAAACAAAGTAAATGAATATATCTGTACATTATTACAGTTTAATGATGCAGATATTATTATTAAGTGAAATCAAAAAGGAAATATAAGAAAAATTAAAGTGGATAAATCAAACATTTTAAGTGTTGAAAAATTCATTAAATTTTAGGAGTTATTATGTCAAAAACAGAAAAAGTTAGTATGTCACACAGCTTTTACGAAATTGTAAAATCTTTTGAAGAAAATCAAAAACTAAACTTGAGTGATATTGTCAATGTATTCAGTGAAGAAACAACAAAGATTTTATCTAAAATCGACCCCGAAGTAGAAGTTGAATATATTTTAAACGAAGAAAATCAAACATTAACACCAGTAATCAAATCAATGATTGTAATTAGCGATGAGGAAGCTCAAGGGTATATAAATTCAAGTATGACCCCTGGTAGAGAAAGCGATGTGTTGTTAATGCACATCACATACATTTCACTTTCTGATGCAAAAGCAATTGATAAATCTCTTGAAGAAGGAGATACTGTTGAACGTGTATTGGATCTTGAACGTTTATCTGAAGCGGTAAAAAATACAAAATACCCTAATTTGTTAAAAACCATTCACTCGTCAATTAAACAAGGAATGTCATCGCTTAGAAAACAAAAAGTTTTCGAAACATTCAAAGATAAAATTGGCGAAAGAGTTAGAATTCAATTTAATGCCAGAAACGCTGATGGTTCATGAAATGTTCAGATTACAGATGAACACGATGCGCCAACAACAGCTTATCTCCCATCAAACCATATAAGTTCAAGAAGAGAAATTAAAGCTGGTCAATATGCCTTTGCAACAATTTTGAGTGTGGAAGAAGAAGCGAAATTAAGTCAAGTGCAAGTTTCGATGGATTCTAAGGAAAATGTTGAAGAATTGTTAAAACGTTCGATCCCAGAAATAAATGAAGGTATTATCGAAATTGTAGAAACCGTACGTCAACCGGGTGAAAGAACTAAGGTTGCATTTAAAGCTAGCTTGTTGGCCCCTGCTGATTTTGATGTTTTCGGTTCAATTATTGGTCCAAATGGGCAAAGAATTACAGCTATTAATCAAGAAATTGGCGAAAAAATTGATGTCATTCTATATGATGAAGATCCTAAGAAATTCATCAGAAATGCAATGTCGCCAGCAAGAATTATCGATGTTGTTGAAAAAACAGGAGAAGGCCAAAATCCTTCGCGCAACGTTTACTGAGTAATAGTTGCTAAGGATGGGCTTACACCAGCTATTGGTCGTAGAGGGATTAATGTATCGTTAGCTTCAAACTTAACAAAATGTAATTTAGATGTCATTTCTGAAAAAGATGCTTTAGAACAAGGAATTAAATTTGACTATTCTAATGCAGAGGAAATAAAAAGAAGTCCAATTCGTAGAAATGCAAGAAACAACAAAAAAGCATTTGGCTTTGATGTTGACCTTGACAAAATTAAAGTTAGTGCCGATTCATTTGATACCGACGTGCTAAATTTTCAAGAACAAGAATTTGCTGACATTGATACATCAAGTTTTGACCTAGATTTTGAGGAATTATTTAAAAAACACACAACACCTGAAGAGATTAAGGCGGAACAACCTCAAACAGTTGATGAAATCGCACAACAATTAGAAGAAGAAAGCAAAAATCAACATCAAGTAAGAAATGATGTTGAAGATTATAAAAAAGTTAAAGAAGCCCTGAAAGATTTCAAGGTAGATGACGATTTATCAAGCTATGGACTTGACGAGTTCGACCTAGATGAGTTTTTAGATGACGAGGATTGAGAAGATTAATAAATGAACCATACCAATAGAAAATGTATTGTAACCGGTCAAATTTTACCTGTCAATTGTTTAACGCGAGTAGACTATGACAAGAAAACCGGAATAATAAGTCTTGACCTTGAAAAAACAAAAAAAGGTCGTGGTTGTTATTTTGTTGCAAACAATGAAAATTGAAATTTAATTTTAAAAACAAAAGCATTAAACAAAAGTTTTCGCACAAATGTCACTAAAAACATTTATGAGGCAATCGAAAAAGAATTAAAGGAGGCAAAATGTCTAAAAAGAATAGATTAACAAATCAAGATGACGTTCAAGCTCAATTGAACGACATTAAAACAGAAGTCAAAAACGGTGTGTTTATTTTTACAAATACACTTCCATTAGGGGAATTTGCTACAAAAATTGGAATGAACCCAAATGACTTAATTAAAAGTTTTATGATGAAAGGAAAAATGTACCAAATCAACCACATTCTTGAAGAAGAAGAAATTGCTGAGGTATGTTTAGAACAAAATTTAGACTTTAAAAAAGAACAAAGTGTTGATGCTTCAAACTTTTTAAACACTGTCGAATTTATAGATGACGAAAAATTGCTGTCTAAAAGACCTCCTGTAATCACAATTATGGGACATGTAGACCATGGTAAAACAACTCTATTGGATTATATTCGTGAAAGCAAGGTGGCCGAAAGTGAATCTAGTGGTATCACACAACACGTTGGTGCATATCAAGTATTTCATGATAAAGGCACAATAACATTTATTGATACGCCTGGACATGAAGTATTTACTGAAATGCGTTCGCGTGGTGCTCAAGTTACCGACATTGTCATTCTAGTTGTTGCTGCCGATGATGGCGTTATGCCACAAACAAAAGAAGCAATCCAACATACAAGAGCAGCTAATGCTCCAATGATTGTTTTTGTTAATAAAATAGACAAACAAACTAAAGATTTAGAACGTGTTAAACGCGAATTAGCTGAAAACGATGTTATTATCGAAGAATACGGTGGAGACGTACCAATGATTACCGGATCAGCTAAAACTGGTGAAGGTATTGACGAATTATTAGACAATATTATTACTCTTTCAGATTTGATGGATTTAAAAGCGAACAAAAACCGTTACCCATCAGGAATTGTTTTAGAATCAAGAGCTGATAAAGGTGTGGGTGTCGTTGCTACCTTAATTATTGCTAATGGAACCTTATATAAAGGCGACTTTATGGTGGCTGGTTCATCATACGGTAGAATAAAATCAATTAAGTCAACAACCGGTAAAACATTAGAAAGCGCTACTCCTGGTATGCCTGTTGTTGTTTCTGGTTTAAACACCTCTCCGTTAGCTGGAGACAGATTTATTTCTTTTGAGGATGAAAAATTTGCTAAAAAAATAGCACAAGAAAAACAACAAATGGATAAGAAATTTGATTTATTTAATCGTGCTCAAACTTCTGACGAAGATGGCAAGAAAATATTAAACGTAATTATTCGGTCGGATGTTCAAGGAACTTCTGAAGCTCTAAAATCTAAATTAGATGGTATGTGTAATGATGAAGCGGTAATCAAAGTTATTGGAGCACAAACTGGACAAGTTTCAAATTCTGATTTATTACTAGCTCAAACATCTGATGCCTTAATCATTACTTTCAGAATTAAAGCTAGTTCAAATATTAAACAAAGTGCGAAACAAAGTGGCGTTAAGATTGCTTTCTATGATGTTGTCTTTAAAGTTATTGAAGATATGCAGTCATGATTAGATGGTGAGAAAGCAGTTGTTTATGAAGAGAAAAAGATTGGTTCTGGACACGTTATTAAAACATTTTTCTATTCTAAAGTCGGTACTATTGCTGGTGTAATGTTAGACGAAGGTGTTGTAAAAGCTGGCAGCAAAGTAAAAGTTTTTAGAAATAGAAAACTTATTCACGATGGCAAAATTGAAACCTTAAGAAGAGATATCAATGATGTTAAAGAAGTCGAAAAAGGAAAAGACTTCGGTATGAAAATTAAGAAATTTGACGATATCAAACAAGACGATATTGTGGAATTCTTTGAAGATGTCGCTGTTACAATTTAGAGAGGTTTATCATGAATTTAGAAAAATACGTTAGAGATGTTCCTAATTTTCCAAAGGAAGGCATAATTTTTAAAGATATTAGTCCTCTTTTAGGTAATGGTGAAGCATTACATTACACAATTACTAAGATGTCAGAAATTGCTAAGGATTGCGACATAATTGTTGGTCCTGATGCACGCGGTTTTTTGTTTGGTACTCCTACCGCAGCATTTTTAAAAAAACCTTTTGTTATGGTGCGTAAACCTGGGAAATTACCTGGTGAAGTATTCAGTAAAAATTATTCTTTGGAATATGGTAATAATGTTTTACAAATTCAAAAAGGTTTCATTAAACCTGGCCAAACCGTAGCTATTGTTGATGATGTTTTAGCAACAGGTGGCACAACTAAAGCAATTGTTACATTATTGGAAGAACAAGGAGCAATTGTCAAACGAATTATTCTTTTATTAGAATTAAAAGATCTTAATGGCCGTGAAAAATTTAAAGATACCGGTATTGAGATTACTTCTTTAATTGAGGTATAAAAAAACAGTCCTTTATAATTGGGCTGTTTTTTTAATAAGGGTCATTAGGATCTAAAATTAAATCATAACTTATTGGAGAGTGATCGCTGACACCGCTGTAAACGTATCTATCCATTGATGAGTAGCTTTTATATTTTTTATAATATTTTACCCAATCATCTAATGAAGTTATTTTTGCTCATTGGAATATGCTAGGATCATCAACAAAACTATAAAGTTTATAAACCTTGGCATTTTCAAATTTTAGATTTGATTTATGAACTATTTTGTCATAAGGATTTGCATAATTACCAAATTTTGTTTTTAGTGAAGACAATGCTTCTTCCCCTTCACCTAAAGGCATAATAGCACCGTATTCACTCACTCAATCGAACGCAATAGATTCTTTTCCGCTTGGAATGTTAGTATCACCCATGAAAATTAAATCATCATCATTACCATTAAGCTTTTTGACTCAGTCAAATACGTTTTTAATGTTTTTTGCTTCGTTATATTCTCTCGAACCCATACCTTTAAATGATTCTTCGTCAATTTTTGTTTTAACGCCAGGCCCATCAAAATGAGAAATAGCTAGTGTAAAGTTAACGTTTTTATATCCTTCAACATTTGATCTAAATTTGCCAATATACGGTGCTCTTGAATATGCATTTAGTGCAAGAGGGCCTTTAAAAACTTGGAAATTTGAATTATCATAGATTATTCCGTTTTGGCTATTATTCAAAATTTCAGGAACAACTTTAGTCTTATTATAAATATAAGCAGCAGCGTTGTCTCCATTAACATTAATATTCTTTTTGGAATCAACAGGTAATTCTTTGTAAATGAAATCTCAAAGATTATTAGTGTTATTTTTTTGTTCTAAGACATTTAAATAATTAACAAGACGAGATATCACTTTTATTGAGTCTAATTCAATTAAACCTACAACATCATACTTTTGAGTAAATATTATTGATGTTATTGCTTGATATTTAGGTTCCAAAGCCCCATCTCCAAAATTAGCAACATTTCATAATGCTATTCTTAATCTATCATCTGACGTTGTTTGTACATTTTGATTATCTTGATGTTCGTTTGGAACTGGATTTGGTACTGGAACATCGTCGTTTTTGTCTTCAGTGTTAGTGTTATCTTCCGATGGATTTTGTTTATCTACAGAATTATTCACACTTTCATTATTATCGTCCGATATAATTGTCTCATCAATTCAATTATCGCCTTCAGGAGTTCAATCAGGATCATCGATATTTCCTGCTATTTTTTTATTATTGTCTTTGTTTATTGAAATTGGTTTGACATATTTACTGTCAATAACAAGTATTTTAATAGCAACAACATCTTTATTTTTATCAATGATTTCATATGTTAAAGTCATTTGATTATTATTTTCAACTTGATTAATTACAAGGTATTCATATCCATGTTCATTGCCATTAAAATCGAAATATTTAGTATAGTCATTATCGCTTGGATCAATCAAAACATTTTGTTTTAATGTTAACTTAAATTCAGGATTATTTTTTGAATCATTCTGGAAGGAACAAGCACTTGAAGCTCCTATGAATGAACCAGCCGACGCGCTCAACAAGATTAATTTTTTGAAGATTTTTTTCATATTTAAATTATAAACTATTAAATGTTATAAGAACAAAATAAAGCTGCTAAGTTTGCATCTGTTATCAAAATATTTAAAAAAGCAACAAAAAAGCGAATAAATCGCCGTTTTTATTGCTGACATTATTTATTAATGTTGAATAAAATTTGTTCATATACAACATCATCGACCGTGGCATGGTCATCAAGAATTAAATTAAATTGAAGTTTAAATGTACCACTCTCATCTTTAATAATTCTGATTCCACCATTATTTTTAACTCTCGGATAAGGTTTAACATATGTTCCATTATTTTTTCCACCATGTGTTAATGAAATAACACCTAAATCAGGATTTAAGGAAAGCCCGATTACATCACCTGTGATTGTTGAATCGGCGTATGTAATTTTATTATTCTCTACCTTTATTAGTGGTTTTTTACTTTTTATTGCTTTTTCAAAGTTTTCTAAATTTTCTTCAATTTTGACAGGGTCAACAATAAACAGTTTTTGTGCTTTAGCGAATTCAGCTACTTTTTCATTAGAATAATGTTTAATTTCTTCACCCGCTTTAAAACCGGTGATTGTAAATTCTTTTGTTAAAAGTTCTACGCCTTCATTTACTAAATCAGTGAAAGTTAAAGTAAGGATATATTCTGAAGTGTTAGCTTCATTAATTTTTCCATTAGTAATTTCAACGTTAACTGCTTTTTTATCAAATTCACCAAGTGAAAAACTATCTTTAGTAATTGAGTTTGTTGAGGTTTCAGATTTGTTGATTGATGGATCAAGAGTCACTGATTTGAATGAATCAACATATGTTTGTAAGTTAAATGCTTCAGTTTTAAAACCACTAATTTCGTATGTTTTTACTACATTTTGTTCGTTTTTTGCAAATGTTGCTTCAACAGAAATTGTTCCTTTATATTTATTTTCGCTATTTTCAACTTTTTTGTATGTTGCTGTTGCATTTTCCGTTAGTTCAAATGGGGCATCATCTTTAGATAATGTAAATTTAGTAACATCAATATTTTCTATAGTTACGTTTTGTTTATCTGGATAATTTAGAGTTACTCCGACTAATTGTGATTCAAAATTATCAACTTTAAATCCTTCAATAGTTACTTCTTTAATTTTACTTTCTAATGTTTCGGCACCAATTTGTGTTGTAATCACAAATGAAACTTTTACTTTTCCTTGTCCTTTTAGAATATCAAATGACTTAATAACCATTTTTTCATTTTCGTCAGATAATTTCACTTTATCCTGTGTTGCTTGGTTATCAAAAACTTTATCTGCATCAGGGTATGATAAGGTTAATGTATCAATTTTAGTGTCTAATTCAGCTTTTGTTCTAAATTCAAATGCTTCGGTTTTAGTTGTGTATACTTCGTCGAAGACTGTAGTTTTTTTAGTTCTTGAATCGTATTGTCCAAATTTAAATTTTAGTGAATAATTGTTTCCATTCTTAACAAGAGTTACTTTGTTAATATTTTTGTCCGCTTCGGTAGGGTGTGCCACATTAACGCCAAATGCGGGTACAAAATCCTCTAAGCGGAATAATTCAACTCTATTTTTGTTAGCTTCGTTGTTATTTTTGACATAGTCTTTGTCAAAAAAAGAATGTGTTCCAAAATCATAGTAAATGGTTGTGTTTTCTTGAATATTATTGAAAAATTCAGAAGATTTTACGCTTTTAGTGATATGCACTGCATTTACAAAATTTTCGTTTGCTACATTTTTCTTATTATTTACGGGCGTATCAGTATTTGTTCCTGGTGTTTCAGGGGTTTTTGGACTACTTGGTTCTTTAAAACCATCTAGTTCCTTAATAACCTCTAATGATTTACCTTCTTTCTCCGTTACAGTCAAAGTAATAATTAATTTTGTTTTTATTTTATTACTTGGCACTAATGATTTTATTTCAATTTTTACATCTTTAATTTCACTAATAGCAATATCTGTTTTTAATACATCCTTAGCTTCTTTAGCTTTTTTAATTTCAGAATCAATAGTTAACTTTATCAATTCATCATAGTTTTTCTTTTCTTCTTTTTTGTTATTACATGAAGCGGCAATAACTGGAATCGCAGTTAGCGATGTTGCGGTTAGTGTTAAAAAGCCGAATTTTTTCTTGTTCATATTTCTCCTTTTAATATCTTAAATACATTTAAATTTTATATTTTTTACTTCTAAAGTGTTTTTTAAGCATTATTTAATCCAATAAACGTCAAAAAAATGGCATTTTTTCCGGTAAAAAACAAGCTTTATAAATTAAGTCTCCTTAGTTAAAAATGATAATCATTTACTAAATGCAGTATTTAAACTGTATTTCTTCATTACCTCTAGACCGATATTTAAGTCTATTTTAGAACATGAATAGAATGATAACTCAGTATTCATTGATACGTTTGTATTTAATATAGTAAGTTTTTTACAAAACAATGCATCGTCTTGTCCATTGATTAGTTTTTGTTTAGTTGCGCCTTTTATTTTATCAATATTTCGATAAATCTCTTCGATAGAACCGTAAGTATTAATTAATTTCAATGCTCCGACTTTACCGATACCAGCTACACCTTTAATATTATCTGATGTATCACCAGCCAAACCTTTTAAATCCGGAATTTGCGAAGGTTTGATATTGTGAATTTGTTCAAAATTATCTTTTGTGTATAAATCGAAATCGCCTTCTTTATTTTTAAAGATAACACTCGTGTCTTCGCATACCAACTGTAATAAATCTTGATCTTTTGAGTATATATATTTATCTACATCTTTAATTTTTGATAATGTAGCAATTAAATCATCAGCCTCATCTCCGACCTGTTCAAATCATTTTATATTTAAACTAGTTAAAATCTCTTTTATGATTGCGAATTGTTCAAAAATTATTTCGGGAGCTTTTGTACGCCCGGCTTTATAATCATCGTACAAATCGTGTCTGTAAGTTTTGCCATGAGCATCAAAAGCAATGAATAAGTACTGAGGATTGATATATTCTAAAATTTTATGTAGAGTCATCAAGAATACATGAACCCCATTAGTTGTTTTTCCGTTCATATCAGTCATGATTGATCTTGATGGGTGATATGATGCGTAAAATGATTGAAATAATAAAAAGTTACCATCGATTAATAAAAATTTTTCCATATTCATTGTTCTCCTTAAATTATGCCAAACTCGAGTAACCTTAATTTACCACGATTATTTGATATTTTTATTTTTACAATATCACCAACGTTTACTGGAGACCACAAGTTTTGATTTTTATTGCTGATGAAAAATGCGTGTGACATTGTTGAATCACTAACCTCAATTACAAAAAACGATTTTCCTGGCAATATTGTTTTTCTGATAATCTGAACAGCTATTTCAGTTGTAATGGTATTAGGGATTGTTGATAATTTGTATTTAAATTGTTTTTCGTATTCTATTGTGGGATGGGCGTTATAACATGTTCCTAAAAGAGAAATTTCATTTGTTGATTCATAATTTATATCTCTCTCGATTTCGTCGTGAACCATTGAAAGATAGCCTGATTTGTTTAATTTTTCTCTAGCTTCTGGTCAATTGTTTATGTTTGAAACTAGTTTAAAACATTCTAAAAGGTTTTTTACGGCATTTTCGATAAATTTCATGTGTCCAAAATCACGAAAAACATTTGCTCGAACTAATAAATCTAAAGCATTCTCTGTCAAACCTGCAAATCTTAATCTTAGTATAGTTTCGTTTAAATTGTTTGTAAATGGACCCAATTCATTTATTGAACTCATTATTTTGCTTACTCCGTCATTTCCAAATCCCTTTATCAAATCGAAAGGTAGATAAATTTGATTATTTTTTATTAAACAAGCATTAAGCGAGTGCAAAATGTTTGGTGAGTTAACTATATAATTTTGTTTTTTTATTTCTTCAACATATTTTCCAATTTTATCTTGCGCTCCTCTACTATTTGAAATTAATGCCGAATAAAAAATTAGAGGATAATAAGTTTTGTAATAAGCCATTTTCATTGTTAGATAAGCATAAGATACGGCGTGAGACTTATTGAAACCATATTCTGCAAATTGTTCAATGTTCTTATAAATTTTTTTAATTTGTGAAATTTCTAAACCATTATCTAAAGCACCCCGAACAAATTTATCTTTATATTGTTTAATTTCATCTTCGTGTTTTTTACTAATGGCGCGTCTTAAAAAATCAGCCTCTACAAAACTCATTCCAGCCACTTTTTGCGCAATTAACATAATTTGTTCCTGATACACCATAATACCGAATGTTGGCCTCAATATTTCATCATAAACTGGGTGTATTTTTTCTATTAAATCAGTGTCTTGTTTATTTTGCGCATAGTTTTTAATATATTTCAAAGGACCCGGTCTAAAAAGAGAAATAATTGCATATAAATCGTCGAATGAATTTAACTGAACGGTTGCAATAGTTTTTTTCATTCCAGGAGATTCTAATTGAAATATCCCTTCGGTGTAACCTAAGTTTAATCTTAAAAAAGTTAATTGGTCATTTAATACCATTTTAGCTGGGTCGTTAACAAGCAAATTATCAAATCATTCTTTTTCAGGAATGAAATATTCCATGTTCTGAACCTCAGTTAAGGTCTTTAACCCTAACAAATCAATCTTTAATAAACCAAATTGTTCTGTATAGTCCATTGTAAGTTGAACCTGTTGATAACTCCCGTCATTTGTTAAAGAAGCTGGTGCATAAGAAATTATTGGTTGTTTAGAAATAATTAACCCCGCTGGGTGATAACTCTGTTGACGCGGCAGCCCCTCTATTTTTAATGCGTGTTCTAATAATTCTGGGTATTGCTCAATAGCTAACTTAAATTTAACATTACCTTGCATTGCTTCAGTTAATGTTTCACTAGCGCTTAAAGTTTTTGATATCGCATTAATTGTAACTAAACTAATTCCCAACACCCTCCCCACATCTCTAATCGCCATTTTAGCACCAAGAGTTTGAAATGTTGAGATTAATGCAACGTTTTCATTTCCGTATTTATTTTTAAGATATTCAAAAACTTCCATTCTTCTGTCATCTTGAATATCTATGTCAATATCAGGCCATGATACTCTTTGAGGATTCAAAAAGCGTTCAAATAATAAATCATATTTTAAAGGGTTTATAGATGTAATATTTAATAAATAAGAAATGAATGACCCGGCAGCACTTCCACGTCCAGGACCAATTGCAATATTATTATTTTTTGCTCAATTGACAAGATCTTGAATTATTAGAAAATAATTTATAAAACCCAATGATTTTATTGTTTCAAATTCATAAGCAAGTCTTGCTCGTCAAAGATCTTTATTTTTGGGTAACTCATGTGAAATTCTTGTTAGACCCTCATTCAATAATTTAATTAACATTTTTTCGTTATCTTCTTCGTTATTGTTGTTAAAGTCTGCTAAATTAAGCTTTTTTGATGGCAATTTAAAATTGCAATTATCAATAATGAAGTTAATTCTATCTATTATTATGCTATCGGTCACTGAATTATCAAAATAGTCGTTTGTGAACTTATTTTCAGTATTATTCGACAATTTCTGAACGATATTTAGCGTGTCATTATCTTTTAGATATAAGAGTTTGTTGGTTTTAGTTATAATACCATTCTTAATAGAAGTATCATATGAATTTACATAATAACTATCACTGTCAATTAAATCCATTTTCCCTGTTTTAGCATAATAACCTAATTTAGGGTGATCTATGATAAACACATTTTCATCAATGATTTCATTAATATTTATTATTACATTTTTTGATTTTTTGAGTATTAAAGAATTGATTTTTTGGAAACCTTTATAGTTTTTAGCAAGTAAAATAAATCTGTATTCATCCACATCTAAGTCAACTCCAATAATAGGTTTAATATCATATTTTTGGCAACTTTTAAGAAAAGCACCAAGACCAAATAAATTATTATGATCTGTTAAAGCGACAGCATTTAATCCGTGCTCTTTGCTTAAACGAACCAAGTCATCAACTCTAATTATTGAATCTAAAAAAGTATATTCAGTTGTATTGTATAAGTTAGTATATTTATTCATATTAATATCATACTTAATTATTTTAAAAGAATTCAAAATAAGGAAAAAAGTATAAAAAAAGCAGGTTTTATCCGGCTTAATTAGTCTTCATAAATTAATTTTCCTTGGATGCGGCCACGTTCTAAATCATTATCAATAATTTCAACTTTAATGTTATCTCCGACTTTAACAATGTCGGTTGGAGATTTAACAAAATGTTTTGGATGTTTTTTCATATTGCTAATGTGAATCAATACATTTTGTTTAATTCCGATATATACAAATACGCCGAAGTCAGTAACACTTTGTACACTTCCGTCTATAATCATACCTTTCGCCACATCTTCTGCTTTTAAGACGTCTTTCTTCAAAATATATCCGTCTTTTTCGTCGCGAATGTCTTTAGTGGGGTTTTTAAGCGATTCAATAATCAATGACACATCATAAACATTAGAATTGAATTTTTTTGCTAGTTCTTCAATATTTTGATTTTCTAGTGTTTTAACATCAATATCATCAAAATCTATTGCTAAGTAATCACATATTTCACTAGCTAATTTGTATGACTCTGGGTGAATTGATGTTCTGTCAAAGAAATTCTTAGAATCATGAATTCTTAAAAACCCGATACTTTGTTCAAAAGCTTTTGGTCCAATCCCTTTAACTTTCTTTAATTCGTTTCTGTTCTTAAATTTTTTAATCTCATTTCTATATTCGATGATATTTTCTGCCATCTTTTCACTTAATCCAGAAATGTATGTAAGAATAGTTTTTGAAGCAGTATTTAAATCTACACCTACTTTGTTAACAACTTTATCAATTTTAAAACCCAAGGCTTTAGACAAGTCTTTCTGATTTACGTCATGTTGATATTGTCCCACACCAATTGATTTGGGGTCAATTTTAATCAACTCATTCAATGGGTCTTGAAATCTACGGCCAATGTTTACTGCTGAACGTTCTTCAATACTGAAATCAGGGAATTCCTCTTGTGCGATTTTTGATGCTGAGTAAACAGATGCACCGACCTCTGAAACAACCACAAAAGCAATGTCTTCGTTTTTGCTGTTGGGTCTATTTTTCAATAGATTAGAAATAAATTCTTCAGTTTCACGTGAACCAGTACCGTTACCAATTGCAATGACATTAACATTATATTTATCAATTAACTGGTTGACTATTCTGGTAGAAATTGTTTTTTCATTTCTTGGAGGCGTTGGATAGATAATATTTTTTGTTAAAAAGTTTCCTTGAGGATCGATTACGGCAATCTTGCAACCGTTAACATATGCAGGGTCTATTGCCAGTACTGTTTTATTTTTAACTGCAGGCCATAATAGCATACTTTCTAAGCTATTAGAAAACAATTCAACAGCTTCTTTTTCCGCTCTTGCAAACAAATCAGCTTTAATTTCTCTAATAATTGAAGGGATAATTAGACGGTCTAAACTATCTTTTATTGCTTCGCTAATAATTTTTCCTGTTTTTTTGTTTTTGAAATAGATATTGTTCAAAGTATATAAAATTACATTTTCGTTATAGTTAATGTCATAAGATATTATTTTTTTATTTTCTCCACGAGATATTGCTAATACTCTATGATTTGGAATGGTTTTAACTTTTTCTGAATAATCATAATATTGTTTGAAGTTTTGGTTTTCATCAACAGCATTTTTCTTAATTTTAGTAATTATTTGTCCAAAGTTCCAAAGTTGTTTTTTTACATATTCTCTTGTTGAAGCATCCTGAGAAATTATTTGACTAATTATATATTGAGCTTGTTCAATAGCAAACTCGACAGTTGGTACACGGTCATTTAAATAATTTTGTGCATCTTGATAAGGATTATATTTTGTATCTGTATTATTCATTATTTCAAGAGCAAGTGGTTCTAAACCTAAAGCAATTGCTTCGGTAGCTTTAGTTTTTTTACCTACCTTAAATGGCTCATAAATATTTTCTACTTCTGACTTAGTTTCTGCTTTTTTCAGTTTGTTTTCAATATCTTTAGTCAAAAGGTCTTTCTCTTTAAGGATTTCTATAATTGCCTCTTTACGTTTGTTTAATTCAACATTATAAATATATAAATCATTTATTTTTTGAATTACCTCTTCATCAAGTCCACCCGTTTGTTGTTGACGATAACGCGCAATAAATGGAACCGTTGAATTATCAGCCAATAAATTTAAAACTGTTTCAACTTGTCCCTCGGTTATGTTTAATTTTTTTGCTACATATGATATAGATATATTCATTTTCACCTCACTTCTAATTTCTATATTGTACTCTTTATTTTAAAAAATACGGCTAAGCAGCCACATTTGGATTAATTATTAATGAATCTAATAAGCCTACAGCTATTGCTGTTGTTTCTTCATCAGCACTTCCTAAGAAGTGATTTGTTAATTCGGTTATAACTTTAGTTTTTTGCTCTTTTGTTAAGTTTGCTACTATAGGTTTTAAATCATTTGAAATTAAATTCAGGTTTACTTTGGTTTTAGTTGGGTCGATGCCCTCATCTTTTACTTTTTTAATAAAATCATTTAATGCTTGCTTGGCTTGTTGTTTTTGTTCTTCATCAACAGGTACATGTCCGATACTTTTCACAAAAACATTATAAGATTCTTCAGTTTTTGAAGTACCATCCAAAATAGTTGAAATTAAGGTTGTTGTTGAGTTGAAAGATTGAATTTGTTCAGGCGTTGGTTCTTTGCTAAATGGAGTAATAGTCAATGTATTTGTTTCTTTATTGTAATCTGCACTAGGAGATTTAGTAAATGTTTGGCTAATGTTTGAAATATTTTGTATGTTTTCTTTTTCCATTGAAATTTTGATTGCGGTAGTCACCAACGGCAAGTATCTAGATAATCCTTTAATTTTTCCTTGGGATAATTTTTCTAATAACGCATCATTCATCTGAATTGGTCTGTTATTATAACCGAAGATACCGGAAATATTAACTGTGGCGGACGCAAAAGGTAACGCTGATAGTGGCGCTACAACTAAACCTAATGTTTTAACTAATAAAGTTTTCTTGTTTCTTTTCTTTAGTTGACGAGTTGTTAATTTTGAAATTTTCATTGAAATTTCAGTCATAATTAATGCGATGATTTGGATTAATGCTAGTATCACAAAGAGATTTAAACCGGCGATTATAGCCATTATTTCTTCTTTATAATTACTATAAGGTTCCTTACTTATATCTATAATTTTTTCAACTCAATGTATTTTTGGTGCTATAGCAAAGGCTATAACAGCACCAATTATTGTTAAAATTAGCATCGTAATTGCGGATCAGACTCCTTTGAAATATCCTCATAAAGCAGCTATTAAGCAAAAAATAATAAATATTGTAATTGGCAATAAACCCATTGTAGGTTTATCAGCAGAACTAAATATATTTTTTACAGGTTCAAAATAATTATTTAAAGTTTCCATGGATTTATTTTACTATTTAATAATATATTACGATAGCAATTAAAAATCTATCATTTTAAAAATAAAAAAATCAGTACTTTATACTGAAATTTTAAAAATATTAAGTTAACAAACGTGAGTTTGGTTCCACATTCCACGGATTTTTTTTATTTATTCTATCAATAAAAAGTTTTCCTTCAAGATGGTCAAGTTCATGTTGTGCAACGATTGCTAAATATCCTTCAAGATCCATTCTCACAACCTTTTTTTGTGTATATGAATAAGCTTCGAACACTATTCTGTTTGCTCTATAAACATAACCTTCTTGGCCAGCAATGTTTCGTCCTACACTAAGACAACCTTCGCCATCTTCTAATGAAATTTTAAAATCTGATTTTGCTATTATTTTAGGATTAATAAATACATCTTTAATTTGATTTGGTTGTTTATTTAATAACAAAGGGTCTATTTCAGCGGTGTTTATATAAAACATATTTTTTAAAATTCCATATTGAACTGCAGCAACACCAACACCTGGCTGGAACATTGTTCCTTCGGTTTGACTATCATCAATATGATAAATCATAGTTTCGGCCAATTCTATATCCTCGGGTCTTAATGGGATTGGGATATCTTTAGATTTTTTTCTAAGAACTTTGCTGGGTAATTTAACTAATTTTACGTTGTATTTCATAGTTTAATTATAATACCATAAATAAACAATATTTTATGAGGTGAAAAATGTTAAGAATAATTTCGGGGAAATATCGCAGATTGTTAATACAACAACCGAAAACAGAGTTAACTAGACCAACAAAAGATAGTATTAGAGAAGCAATCTTTAATTCGTTAAGATTTGAATTAGAAGGCACTTTAATTCTTGATTTATTTGCGGGCAGTGGTGCTATGGGTATTGAATCTTTAAGTAATAATGCAATGAAAGCATATTTTGTTGATATAAATAAAGAAGCTATACAAACAATAAATACAAATTTGAATAATTTAAAAATACATAATGCTGAAGTCTTTAAAATGAGTGCAACAGAGTTTTTAAAAACAAAAACAGGACGTAATTTTGATTTCATTTTTATAGACCCTCCATATCAAGAATACGATTTATTAAATCAATGCTTAGAACTAATTTCAACTAATAAATTTTTAAATGATTTAGGTTATTTAGTCATAGAAACTGATGATATTAATAGAATTGTTATTCCAGAAAAAATGCTAATCCAGAAAACCAAACAATATGGAAAAACGACAATTCTCTTTGTTTCAAATAACATTTAAAAATATCCGTTTAAAAACATGTTCCCAAAACTACTGGTAATTCAATACAAAAAGTCAACAGACACAACACTTCTTGATGTGGCTGCTGCGTTCCCGCCCTGACCAGGTTACAAGGTTATTGTTCCATTGACTTAATTATTATAAACTAAAAAAATATATCCTTAAATTTTATATAATTTAAATATGAGAAGTTTTTCATATAAAGATATATCAAAATTAGCAAAAGTTTCTATTAGTACTGTTAGTCGCTATTATAATGGTGGCTACGTAAGTAAAAAAACAAGAGCTAAAATTGATAAAGTAGTTAAAGAACATGGTTATTACCCAAACAATGGTGCGAGACTGATAAAAGGAAGAAGTCGTTCGATATTCATCATTGTTCCTGAGTGGTATGAAAATTCATATACCCATATCATGAATGGTATTGAACAAGGAGCAAAAAGACGTAATAAAAAAGTATTCATTACTCACTCTGCTCCCGAACAAGAGGAATATATCGAAACTATTAAATATTGTATGGCGTGAAAACCTAACGCGATTGTTTTCTTTTTACCTAAAACTGAAAATGAACAAATTATTAAATTTATCAGAGAACAAGTATTTGACTCTATAACGGTCGTATACGGCGAACAAATTGATGGCGTTAATTGAGTTGATGTTGATGTTGAAAATGCTTTTTATTCTGTTACAAAAACGTTTTCTGATTATATTGAACCAAATCAACAAGTTATATATGCTGATGATAATAAGCTATCTCCAAGACAAAGAGAACTAAGATTTTCAGGCTTCCAGAAGGCCTGCGATAAAATGAAGATTCAATATGAACGTTATTTTGTTGAAAATAAAAAAATACACGAATTACAAAGATTCCAAAAATTTCTAATTGATAACAAACACTCAAATGTTGTTTGTTCAACACATGAAACTTTCATTAACCTGGTGTCTTCTAACGACAACCAACTAAGATTAACGGACATTGGTTTTCAATCTATTTATGACACTCAAAAAAAATATAAAACTAAAATTTTTATTGATTACCGCAAAATAGGCGAACAAATAGAAAAAATGATATTTGACACCGAAATGGCTAAATTCAATGACACCTTTACCCAAGGTGACACAATAACAAATTTATTCAAACCAATGATTATTACACAAAAATAAAATGCCCAACGGGCATTTTTATTATTTAAAATTTTTAAGAACTTTTTGAAGATAGCGATCGTTATCTCTTTTTTTGATAGCTTCTCTCTTATCGGCTTTATTCATTCCTGTTACCAAAGCAATTTCAATTTTTATTCTTGATTGATTATTAAAATAGATTTTTGTCGGTATTATTGTTGCATTACCCATTCTTTCTTTTTTGTTTTGAAGTCTAAGTAATTCATTACGGTGCATTAACAATTTTCGATCTTGCGTTTCATCACATTTAACTAACATAAATTGTTTAAAAGTGGCATTACTTAAATAAAGTTCATTGTTTTTGAAAAAACAATATGAATTTGTCAATTGTACAGTTCCGGCTCGAGCTGATTTCACTTCTCAACCTTGTAAGACCATTCCAGCCTCATATTTTTCGTGTATCGTGTTACCGTGTAGTCCTTTTCTGTTATCGCTTATAATTTTCATAGTAGTGAAATTATAACAATTAGGCAGTATTTTTGTCATAATAAACAAAATACATATTTGAAAAATAAAAAATCGAGTACGATATTGTCTCGATTTCTATAAGTATTTTTTAACAATGTTAGCTAATTCTTCGTATGTGTGGTATCCTGTAACGTGCTCTACAACTTCATTTTTGTTGAAAACAAATCAAGTTGGTAAATTTCTAACAGCGAACTCTTGAGAAAGTTGTTTATTAGCATCTACATCAACACGATATACATCAACACCATCATTTTTAGCTAATTCTTCTAATGAAAATTTAAAATTTCTACATGGTGGGCATCATACCGCGTGAAAAACTAAAATGTAAGGTTTTTCGTGTTTACCTTGAATATTTTCTAAATATTCTTGTTCTGTAATTTCGTATAACATATTAATTCCTTTCTAAATTTATATCGTTATTTTAATATAAAAACTTTATTTATCAGTATAAAAAACTGCTTTTTTTAATTTTTTTGAAATTTAAGGATGTGTAAAAAATAGGTGTGTTAGCACGCAGGCGAAAGCTTGCGTTTTTTATATCTTTTGTTAAATAGATAAAAAAAGAGCCGACTGCTTGTCGACTCAAACAAAAATAATGTTTTGGTGTCTGTATTATACATAATTTTCGACACTAAAACAAAAGAAAGGAAAAAAATGAGTAAATATACAGACGTCAAAATTGAAAATGAATTTATCTTAAGTTTAACAAACTCAGAATTAAAATTATTTGAATTAGAACAAAAATTTAAAAAACTTTATTGTATGAAGAAATACGATAAATTAAATCAGCTTGGTCTAAAAGTAATTTTAAAGTCAAAACTCAAACTGTCGTATAAAGTTGTTGAGGGACTAAAAGGTAAAAAAGTTGCATTAGAAATACTAGCAATATTAATTACTTTAGGCGCTAGAAAAAAACCATTTAGCATTAACGAACTATATAAATTTGGTTTTAAAAAAACTAGCATATATGAATCAGTAAATATACTTGAAAAAATGGGGTTAATTTCTTATCAAAATCAGATGATAAAAGTTAACAAAAAAAGTCTTGAAGAAAGAGGGCAAAATCAAATTATTTTTTCAGGTAAAAAAAGATGAATGATTTTTCTTTTATTTGGGTTTAACTATCTTGAAATGTTTAATATTTTAAGTTGAAAAGCTAAGAAAGAAAAACTAGCCAAAAAGGAAAATATTTGTTCGTACCACAATTGCTTTACTAGCGCTTGTGGTTGCGGTAAAAAAATTCTTCTGCAAAACAATTATTTTTCAAATTGAAGTAGAGTCTTTGTGTTCACATGTTTAAAAAAACTTGTTTCTTTATTTGGACAAAAAATGAATAAAGTTTTTAGAACCATAAAATCTTGAAAATGATTTGAAAATGGAAAGAATTATTATTTTGATTCAAATGGAAAATTTCGATTTGAATTTAAAAGCGAAAGATTTCTTTTACTAAATATCTTTTAGCTTTACTAGTTTCTAGCACTGCACCAAGGAATGTGAGTGCTTGCCAAGTATTCAGATTCCTTGGTGCTACAAACAAAGTAAAACCCTCAATTTACTTATACGAGTAAATTTTTAGGTGTTGCGTTTTTAGCAAAAATGGTCGCAATTCCAAATGAAGTAAATTTAAGAGTCCGAAATTATCAACATAAATAAACGTTAAGGAAATATATATACGTTATTACATGTGATTAGAGATAGATATATAAATATCTATTTAAAGTTTTATTTAAATAACTATGTAAATTGTTATTAATTAGTTAGTTAGGAGGTGAAATGGTAAATAGCATTTATACAAATATTCAGTTTGCTAAAAATGGTGTTAAAAAGAAACAGCAAAAAGGCCAATTAGAACCCCATGACTATAGATTTTATAAATCCGGTAGACATTTACAATATATTTCCCGTAAAGGAGCTGTTTATATTCAAGATGATAATAAAGTGCGGAGTGATTTAGAAATGGAATTTAATTCTAGTAGGCAAAGCTTCAAAAGTTGGCTTAATAGCAAAACTTCAGAGAAGGTTAAAAGCTCTAAAAGTGGGGTTTATAGATTATTTGGCGATGCTAGAGATATTAATTTAGATGAAGAACAAAAAATATTAAATAAACTTGATGAAAAACAAGTTATTTGAGAAATGATAATTAATCCTGGGGATTTTGGAGTTGAAAATTTTTGTGTCGATAAATTTGAGTGGAATGAATTATTATCTAAAAATTTAACAAAACTTTTAAAAAGTAACCAATTAAATCCCGATAACATAACCGGTCATTGAGTGATTCATGCAAATACAGAGTTTCCTCATATTCATTTAAGTTTTTGAGAAAAGTCCCCTCGCAGACTCGGAGCAAATGGAGAGTTATTTTATAAAACAACAGGATTTATTAATAAGCAAACCCTTGAGAATTTTAATAAGGTTATGACAAATGAAATTACATTTAATCGTGAATATCGGAATCTTAATGAGATTAAGTCGCTTGTTTGGGACAAGCGTAAACATATTAAAGCACTCGCGAAATTAGAAGCTGTTTTTAGCGACCAAGAATTAACAAGTCATGTATTGAATATTCAGAATCAGTTCAAAAATGCTAAAAACAAATCATACGTAAGAGCAACCGATGATTCAAAAAAATCTATTTGAAAGATATTTGACTATATGTTGAATAATAATGAAGAATTAGCAAATCAATATAGTGAATATACTAATGAACTTAATGAATTAAAAATTCAATCAATGGAAAATGATTTTAATAGCAAGTTAAAAAATGATTTTCTAAATAAAGAAAACGATGAATTTGAAAAACAGCTTGGCAATGCAATTATTAAGTTGTGTCTAGATGAAAAAAACATTCAATTGGTTTTACAAAACGAAAGTTACTATGATTATGAGAGTTTGAATCATTATTCTGATTACAAGCAAAACAACTTGTCTAGTCAGAAAATTAATTGGAGTTGAATAATGAAAAAATGAGAATGAGAAGCAAACGGAATTCATTTTAAAAATAAGATTGCTGCTTTAAAAACATATCAAAAGAATGTGCTTAAGCAATAGGAGAGAATATGTCGAATTCACATAAAAAATTCATCAAAACAAACGAAACTGGAGTTTGAGTAAATATTAAAGTTAAAGACCCTAATTTTTTAAATAATAACGAAAACATAATTAAAAATCAAATTGAACTTGTCTGCGAAAAAAATTCATTTGAGTTTATCAAGTTAAGAATTGTCAAGCAGTCTAAAAGAACAATTATTTCCTTACTTGTTGATGACGTTAAATATGGTCTAAAACTAGCTTTATATTTTCAGCAGTTATTCTTAAAAAAGACAATAGATATACAACAATATGCGGTTCAAAAGTGGGAGTTTGTTAATGAAGAAACATAAAAAATTATTTAATATCTGTAAATATATATTTAGTTTGGTTATTGTGCCAATTGCATTGTTTTTTGTATTAGGAATATTTGGTCAAATATATTACTTTAAATATCAAATAATTCAAGACTGATTTAATCATAGGCGGAATTTATTAAAGGATGTTATGTCTTTTTATAGCAGAGATAATGGTTGAATCTTTATTTTAGTTATTTTAGTTGTTAGTTTAGTGGTTTTGGTTTGAATAAAATACCATGATTGACTAAAAGCATTTCAAAAGCAAATGAAAGGTAGCGAAACATCAGCGTATTTATGAAATGAAAATACGCATCAAGGTTCGCTAAAAAAACTTAAAAAGGAATTTGCTAATGATGATGAGGTTGGTTTTGTAATAGGACATATCAAAAAACACGGAACATTAGTTAATCATACCGACGCTCATATGATATTGCTTGGAATTGCCGGTTCCGGAAAGACCTGAAGAATATTATTTGAAAATATCAGAAGAAATGCTAGTTTGCCCGAAAACAAAAAACCAAACCTTGTAATAACCGACCCTAAGGGCGAATTATTGCAAGCTACTGGTGGAATATTAAAAGAAAATGGCTATGATATTAAACTTTTTGACTTTGATGATATGTATAATAGCGTCTATTGAAACCCGTTAAAAACAGTTTGAGATTGTTTACACCGTGATAGAGAATTAGTGATTAATGATTATTATGATGCAATAAATCGTATTAATGAAATAGTTGAAAACTTACCTTATGGCGATGAAAAGAATTCTATATGAGTTTCGCAGGCTAAAAATTGCATCAAATTAGTGATTAAATTTATGGCCTTTTATTCAGTTATAAATTCTGAATTCAAACTTGATTACTTTACTCTTGAAAATACTTACACATTTTTAAATATCGATATGTTTACAAAAGGGTTGTGGCGTAAGGAAATTAAACAAAACAGTAATATAAATAAACTCTGAAATGATATTTATACCGAAATGGAGGCTTTGGCAAACACAACGCCTGAAACATTATCCGGTTTTCTAACAAATGCTCAAAACGCTCTTGGTTTATTTAAGACAAGTCCAATTATTCAAAAAATAACTTCTGGGAATAATGTTGATTTTATCGATATGTTTAATAACAATAAACCTTTTGCGATATTTATCAAGTTTCCAGACCATAAGAAGGCTAATTCATTTTTGATTCCAATTCTAATTAGTCAAATTTATGAACAAGCAATTTCAAAAGCAAATGAAAATAAGGATTTAAGGCTTGAACGAACATTGCTATTTATTTTGGAAGAGTTTGCTTCAATTCAAAATTTAAAAAACATAGCAGATTGAATGTCAATTTCACGTTCTCGTAAAATCTTTTTTGCTTTAACATTACAAGATTACACACAACTTGACAAATACAATACCGGTGCTAATGAAAATAAATTAATTAAATCGCAAGCAAGATTAACGGTATTTTTAGAAACTAATAACCAAGAAACTTTAAGAGATATTAGTGAAATGATGGGTGAGAGTAAAGTGGAAAGAACTTCTACCACTTCAAGCGATAAGGGAACGTCAACAACAAGGTCAGTACAAAGCGAAAAGACTATGTCTGTTAGTCAATTGAAATTTAAATCGAAAAAGGATGCTTTGATTTTATCAGGTGGGTATAAACCAATTTTAATAAAACCTCTTTTTGCTTTTGATTATACAAATATTGATAAATCGTATCGACATAGAGAACCTCAAGAGGTGCGAAATCATGATAAGGCTTTTGACTTTCTTAAACTTAAACCAATTAATTATGAAGCAGATGTTTCTGGAACAAATTCTCTACCATCATCGAACTCTGGAATAACTAAAACGATTAGTTTAGGACCAAAAAACATTGAGGTTGAACCTAAACCAGATAAAAAAGATGCTTTATCTATAGACTCGAAATCCCAACCAATTAACCAAACATTAGAAAGATTTAGAAAGACTAAATTCTCAAAAGATAATAAATCTTCCAAAACAAAATAAAGAGGAAACTATATGAAAAAAACAATAATCACAAAAAACATTAATGTTCTAGATAGTGTGAAAGTTGAACTTGATACATCTGTCTTGGTGGTTTTACAAAATATGTCAAATGAATACTATGATGGCCCGCAATTGAAATGAGAAGAATACAAGTTTTTCTTTCCTAAAAAACTAGCAAATAAAAAGAAAAACGGTGATTGAACTTTGAAATATTGAGATGGTTTTAAGATTACTTTATTTAAACAACAAAAAAATCCAGACACTCAACAGTATGAAACTATTGACTCTAAGGAAGTTGATATGGAAGTAGTTGTTAAATATATGAAAGAGTATAAAAAACATCTTAAAGAAATAGATGAACTTTTAGAGTCAACATTAGACGAAATGCAAACAAGATAAATAAAGGAGATAATGATGATTAACATTAATAAAAACAAAAATTCTGAAAGACTATTAGATTTTGATAACGAACAAGATTGCGAAGCATTCTTTGATTTCGCAAATGATAAATATAACTATGAACTATTATTCACTACAAACAATTATGATGAAGAATATTATGCAAGTGAATATCCTAACATTTATAGTTTTAAATGAACTTATACTGATGATGGTGAAAAAGATGAATTTATAGAAAAGATTGATACTAATAATTGTAGTGCGATTGAACTTTGATGATTTATTAATGACTTTTCGGAAAAAGTCAGCGATACGCCATACAGCCTGCTAACAATTGATGAAGATGGCTATGTTAACTTAGAAATGTTTCAGCACTTTGCATATGATGAATATCGCACTAGACGTAAAGAATTACAAAACCAACATTTACGTTGAAGACAAATCGAAACAATAGCACAATATGATGATAATTATGTGAAAGATTTCAACATTAACATTGATAAACTAGAATCTATTCAGGAAAAAATTGATTATAAATTATCCGTGATTGAATTTAATAATCTATTGGAAAACGAAGATAATGAAAAATTAGGATACAAATTAATAGATGTGGCTAAAACGATTAATGATTTAGACGAAATAAACAATTTTATGTGGACAATGTTAAATGATAAAGTTGAGAATATTGACTGAATTGCTGAATATTTGAAAAATAATGAAATATGAAATTTAGACCCAAATAACAAACCTGAAAATCTTAAAGAAATAGTTGATGAATATATTATAAATATGGAACATGACCGGTTAAAAATTAATCTCAGTAAAGTTCTAATTGAACCGCTAGATTATGAAAATATATCTTATATGACACAATATGCACATGAGTGGGATAGTGATGAAGATGTTGTTAATCAATTTAATGAAATTATGGGTTCATTAAATTCAGATGAAGAACGTAGAGCATATAAAACTTTAATTGAAAACATCAATGAAAATATGAAAAACGGTAATGATGATATTAACAAAAAAATATTTGACTTAATAAGCACAAATAACAATATTGATGATTTGGAAAAACTAAATGAGTTGATGGAAATTAATTTAAATAGACCTAGTGCATTGCCTGGATTTGATGAATATTTAGAATATAACGAAATTTACATAGGTCATGACCTATTAGAAATTGTTGATGAAGATGTTAAAGAATACGGTTTAGATAGCAAATACATTCGATTAGTTGAAGATATATTAGATATTAATAAAAATGAATATGTTGAACTTGATGCTTATTTAAATAGCGTAAAGTCGGTTGGTAAATTACGTGATGTTGCGGACAAATATTTAAATGAAATAAGTAATAGAGAACTTGCTTCATTATTGGAATTAGAACAAACTAAATCATTAAAACTTTAATGATAAAAGAAAGGAAAATAATGACAAAAGATATTTTAAAAATTAAACAAGAATACTTGGAAAAGAAAGGCAAGAATGCCTATGAAAACGCAATCAAAAAACAGATGAATAAAAACAAGGGTGGTAAATATATGGAAGAAAAACTAAATGAAGCGAAAAAGATTTTAAATCAATTTGATGACTTCTTCATTAAGATGGAAGAAGATAAAAACTTTAAAAAAGAAGTTGATTTAGATTTGAGACATAACGGTATAAAGAGCAAATATATTATTTTAGCCAGTTTGTGGAGCAAATTAGGCAAAACAGAAAATGATAACTAATAAATATACGAAAGGAAGTTTTTACCGAATAAGAGGTAGAAAAGGTTCATATTCTAAAGCGCTTGGTGCGTCGATTGATTGAGACGTGGTGGTTGATAAAGTCGAAACACTTAAAAGTGAAGGTAAATGGACTATAATTGAAGTAGAAAGATGTAAAGTAATTAAGTCTTTTAAGGTAGGTAAAAATGAAAAAAATATTTAAATTAGCTGGAATTATTCCGGTTGTAATCGCTCCAATGAGTGCTGTTAGTTGTAATTTATATAGTTTGTTTAACAAACGCGGTAAAGAATTAGACAAAATTGATAACAACCCTGTTATTCCGGTTCCTGATGATAATACTAATTCAGGAACTATAAATAGTCAAAATAGTAATTCTGGTAATAATAGCAACGTTAATAAAACAAATAAAAATATTTTTGAGTATAATGGCACGATTTTTAATTTGGTTAAGGAAGATAATTTTGACCAAAATGAAAAATTCTATGCTGATAGTGCGTTAGTTGATAATGGTAGTGCGTTATTAGAAATGATTCCAAAAGTTAAGGATTATCAAATTGATGAATTTAATAATTTCACATTTCCTAATATATCTAAAATAAGTCGCTATATTCGAAGTATCGATAATATCAAACTAATGAAATATAATGATATATCTGATAGAGTCGTAAGTGAAAGAGATTTATATAATGTTGTTGTTAGACTTAAAAATCTTTTAGAGGTTGAGCAATTAAAACAAATTTACCCAACGGATGATAAAGAGAATAATTCTTTAGCGTTTAAGATAATGAATGAATCATATATTAGAGAACATTTATATAGATATAGAAATATGCATTTTCAAGATTGAAAAAAATAGATGAAGATTTAGCTGGTAAAAAAATGGGAAGTATTTGGGCGACCGGAGAGAATTATGATGATTATCAAGCAATATCTCCATTAGAAAAAGACCCTAAATATAAAGTAATTGTTAATGTTTTTAATACTTACTATAGCACTCCAAATATTAGATGAAGATTTGATAGAGAATTTACGACCGATTCATCATTTGAAAAATCTAAAAACGAATTATTATTTTCAAAACTATTCTACGAACAACAAGATGGCTTTAAGGTTAAAAAAGTTAGTGATAATAACGAAAATAAACCTGGAAGCTTTGAAAATCCAATTCCAAATATAAAGTTAGATTTTATTGATTATTTATATTTGAGTAATACGAAAAATATTATGATGCAAAGCGTTCAGTATAGATTACTTGTTGCATATTTAGAATTTATGGAATTTATGCTTGCTAGCACAAAGGGAATTAAGGGAGAAGGGGTTTATGATAATACCTTATCACTTAAAGATATATTTATTAAAAACTATGAAATAATTAATAAATACGAGCAAGCATTATTAGATTATTTAAAATTAGATTACATTATGGGTTTAACATTAGATGATAAATTGTTAATGTTTCCAGGTAATAGCGCTCAAGAACGAGAATTTGATTTTAGGGACACTTATAAATGAGCTTTAAAACAATATGAATATGTTGTTAGTCCAATCAAATTTACGATGGGCGGAACAGAATGGGAACGAACCAAAAAAAACTTTTATGGAGCATTTGATAAAAATGAAGCAAGAATGCCTTATTATCGAGTTGCTTGAAAAAATATCGAACTTGTTGACGAAGTTAAAAGACCTACCTTAATAGATAATTCACTAGAAGCAAACGAAAGAATGAGAAATGTTATTTTCTCGTTTGAACCGTTTGGATGAACATTTAAAAAATAATACATAAAAACCACCACGCTCCCGACACGGGATGATTTGGTGGTTTTTTTAGTTAAAAATGAATCAGGCAATTAGTTATTTAATTACTGGCGCTATATTTTTAGCGATCGTAGGAATAATGATGCTGATAGTGCTTATTAGGGGTTATAAGGGGTGTTTTAGTAAAGATAACAAGTTAAAGCATGAAGCACGAAACAAAAATCCGGAATGAAAAATTTTGTTGTCTGGAATAGTAATAAGTTTTTTTGGCGTGTGAATAATAGCTACATTTTGATTGGCTAATTAGAAAGGAAAAAATGAATAAAGTTTTATTAACTGGCAGAATCACAAATGATAATGCTAAAGAATACAAAAAGGAAAATAGTCTATGAGTTCAATTTAATATGGCCGTAATAGACGAAGGAAAAGATAAAGTTGATTTTATCGATGTGAATATTTTTAATAAGGTTGCCGAAAACTTTTTGAAGTATTGTAAAAAAGGCGACTTGATAGAAGTTGTCGGAAAACTAGATAATCAGCCATTTACATCTAAATCTAGTGGTTCAAAACAATATAAATTGGATGTAATTGGCTTACAAATAACATATTTATCAAAAAACACTAATGTAAATGATAAAGAAATCAAAGAACAGGATGATACATCAGAAATGGTTTTTGATTTTGACCAAAATGAACTTTTAGGAGGTAAAAATGAATAAATTTACAAATGTAATTTTGGATGCTGGTGGAGAAAACATCAAATCCAATTTAGAATCAATAGCAAACACGGTACAACAATACATTAATATAATTTTGGGAGCGTTTGCTGGTATATTAGCCGTAATAATTATTGTTATTGCGGCAGTTAGCTTTTTTAAAGCCGGTAAAACCGATAACGAAGAAATAAGACAAACACAATTAAAAAGAATTAAGTGATTAGGAATATTTTTAATTGCTGTAATAATTTTATGAGCTTTAAGTCCATTACTAATGTCGCTATTGAGAAACTTTGCTGAAATTAAAACGAGTTAGTTTATGTGGCAAAATCTTTTAGATGGTGTTTACTATGGTGTTTTTATCGCATTTTGATATTTGCTTGTAGTATTACCATTAATTTTATTGAAGGCGGTATTGGCTTGCTATGATTTGATAGCAATTGCATTGCCGCAATATATTCTATTTGGAATTAGTTTGACTGATTCATTTGAAGTCGCTAGATTCCCTAATATGTTTCTCAGATTATTAATAATATCGGTGTTTATGTATGTGATGTTATTAATTTCAAGTTTAATTAGGCTTCATTTTTGAAAGGGCGAAAATGAACCCAATCCCGTGAGTGTTGCTCTTAAATATTCGTTTTTAGCAACGCTGTGGTTGATTGGAATACCTATTGTTTTATATATTTTTAATATGCTGGTTGGTTTAATGATTAAATTAACACTTAGCGGAAACGAAATTTCATTGGACAGACAACTATTTAATAATTTGTTCGCTGAAGGGCACTTGAAGGGTTTTACACGTGCTAAATGAGATAGTGTTTACGATAATGCGTTTTTGATTAAAGACAGTGATTACAAAGAATTGGCTTGAGGTCAAGGAATTCAAATAATATTCTTAGGATGTTTAATTTCATGTTCGACGTTAATTCCATTGGTGTTGGGACTGCTTACCGTTGTGCAAAAAATATTCCAACAATTTTTCCTATTCATAATTTCGCCATTTGTCGCTTCATCAGCTATTGCCGATGATGGAAAGAGATTAAAGTTGTGAGGCCAAATGTATTTTGGCAAAGGATTTGCGATTATTTCTCTGGCGGTTGGAGTTCAGATATTAAGCGCATTTCTAAATCAATCATTTAATTGAGTAAGTTCTTTAAACATTAATTTCTTTATAAGAATATTACTTATTCTTGGTGTTAGTGTTGGAGGGGCGGTTGCTTCAATGGGAATCTCAAGTGAAGTTGCGGCTTTTGTTGGGGAAAGTGCTTCTATTAGAGAAACGCTAAGCGAAACCAAAGGTTTAATGGCTGCTGGAATGGCCTTAGCGGGTGGAGCTGGGTTAGCGCTAAAAGGAACTGGCAAAATGCTAAAAGCTGGCGGTAAAGCTGCCAAAACCGGTGCCGTTGCTTTAACAAAAGGTCGTAGAGGGCTTGAAGCTCTTAATGCTAAAAGAGAATTAAGAGCACAGTTGTCTAAGGGTAAAATCGATAAGAGCGAGTATCAAATGAGAGCAATGGGGCTAAATCAAAAAATACATGATAGAAATGAATCTGTTAAATTGGCGCGTCGTGATACAAAATTAGAAAATCAGGTACTTAGAGGTCAAATTGATGCTGGCGAAAGCAATTTAAAGAAAAGTGATTTACGAGCTTCAAATGCAAAATTAACAAAGCTTGAAGCGAAAAATAACAAGAAACTTGCTAAGCTAGGTGGTAAAACACTAAGTGAGAAAGGAAGTGCAAAATATAATCAAGTTCTAGGAAGACAAAGAGAATTAAGAGAGTTGATTGATAAAAGAATTGAACGTAATTCTGGCGATAGTTTAACAGTTTCTAAGACAGATAAGATGAATTTTGAAAATGCTAAAAGAGCTAAATTTAGTGCTTCGACAATTGCTAAAAAAGAAAACATTATTCAAAGATTTGAAAAGAAATATGAAGGAAAAGAAATGCCTAAAAACATGAAAAATAAAATCGAACAGATGAAATCAAGCTTGACAACTGACAAAGCACATAATAATAAAATTTCAACTGGTCTTAATGCGATGAAGGATAAATATAGTCAAACGAAAAGAGGTAAAAATTAATGTTGCAACCTAAGAATATTAAAAAAACACGGAACAAAATTTTTAAAAACTATACTTGATTAGATTTTTTGGTACTTTTGATAAATGTAATAACTTCATTTTTCATTCTTTATGCCTTTTTACCCGAAAATATAAATGTATTTGTTAGATTTCTTATTTGAATAACAATTTTTCTTATTTTCAACACTAGTTTAATACGTGTTGTCAAATATGATGTCAGATTATATGTTCTGTTTGGTTGAATGATTAGATATTTATTCAAAACAAAAAAATATGGCGATGGAACAAAAAGCAAAAAAGAGTTTTTAATTCCATATGACGCCATTATTGAAAATAAATATGTGAAAACAAAATTTTTAAAAGGTGGAATTAAGCACTTTGGAGTAATTAAATTTAAAGGGCGTGTCCCTTGGAATGAGGCAGAATTTGATAGAGAGGCTTTTCTTGGAAAATTTGTTAGTATTTTAGATTCTATTACATCTCAAATTTCGATTGTCAGATATAAAGAATTAGTTGATTATTCAAATAATTTTAATTCTTTAAAGACAAATATGGATGTCAAAATTCATTCTTTAATAAATAATGATTCGAAGGCTGAGGTCATTGATGCTTTCACAAAACTTTATGAGGAAAAATATCATGATTTTGATGTTTTGGATAATGATATTATGCTCGACAATTATTATATTGTTGTTTATGATAAAAAACTTAGTGAGTTAATCAAGACCATTGAAGCAGTCTATACGACCATTAACTCGATGGAATTAGAACCTGAGTTGCTTGAAGGAAAAAAATTAGTTAATTTTATTTCCAAGCAATTTGGTTCAAAAATTAATGATGAGTTAATTGATAAATATTTTTTGCAACAAGAAAAATCATATTCTTGAAAACATAGACGTAATGATGATGAAGTTAATAAGCAAGATTTAATAATGCGTATTAAGAGTTGATTTATTACTAAGTTTAAGAAACAAAATGAACCAGACGAAGCTAAACAAGACGACCAAATTAAATTATCTGACTTATTTGAGCTAAATAAGGTTGTATTTAAGCCAAGTTATTTCAAAATTGATGAGAAATACTATTCTATTCAAACTGTGGCTGAATTGCCCCTTAGATTAGATGAAGCATGAACTTATGATTTGCTTAATAATGAAAGTAAAATAGTTTGAAATTTAGGAGCTATTACTTATGATTCGGTTGGTGATATTTTAGATAAGGGAACTCGTAGAACTAAGGACAATGCAACAATTATCAAATCAGGTTTTAGCCAAAAAGGTAATAACTTGCAACTTGAAGCAATCGAATATTTGGAAAATCAAATTCAAATTGATAAAAATAATTTATTTGATTCGCACTTTATGATTATTAATGAAGCTGATTCGTTAGAAGAACTTAGAAAAATCGAATCGCAGAATTATGCAGACGCTAAAAGAGCCAAGATTTTAGTTAAGTCTCTTCCTTTCAGACAATTTGAGGCATTTGCACAAAGTTTATTTATAACTACTAATAATTTAAATGAAGCAATGCAAATATCTTCGTATAACGTTTCTCGCGGTTGAGGTTTTGAAAACGAATACCAAAACGACGGTAATCTTTGTTTTATTGGAACCACAATTAATACGGCAGAACCTGTAATCGTTGATAGATTCTATAAAAAAAATTCACGTCGAACTAACTACAACTGAATGACATTAGGTTCATCAGGCAAAGGTAAGTCGACCTCAAAGTCTAAATCTATTGTTGATGCCTTGATGGAAAATCATAATGTTTATGTTGTCGATATTGAAAACGAATATAAATATCTTTCTGAAAAATTTGGTGGTAGCGTTTTTAACCTAGGTACTGATTCAGGAACTAGTTTAAATCCATTAGAAATTCGTGTTCAAATTTGAGAAGAAGATAATGGCAACGAAGAAGTTGATTTTAACATTAATAGTGTAATTAAAAAGCATAACGAATGACTTGAAAACTTCTTTAAATTGATTAGTGATGATTTCACAAATGAACATATTATGCTGATTATGACTGCTGTCAGACGACTTTATGAAAAGTTGAATGTATATCAAGTTAAATCAATTGATGAATTAAATAAAATTGAATTTCCAATAATTGATGACTTAATAGAAGAGCTGCAAAATTTTGAATTTGCCGATAAATACGAAAAAGAACGTAAGCAATTAAGTATTGCTCGAATATTAGATGTATTCAAATACTTATTTCAATATAACGGCAAATTCGAAAAGCTTTATAACGCCAAAACAAACATTAATTTAGATAATGACTTTATTATATTTAACACTAAGGAACTAATGTCATTAGGAAAAGAAGACAACTCTGTTGGTACATATGTTTTGCTAAGTTTGATTCAAAACCTCGTTTATCAAAACATAATTAAAAATCCTAATAAGCACACGGTTGCGTTTATTGATGAAATACACCAATATGTTAATGTTAATAGACCTATTATGTTAGATTTCATTTGGAAATTAACTAAGACAGGGAGAAAATACTTATTATCTCTTGATTTAACTACTCAATCGCCGTCAGACTTGTTAGTTTCTGATAAGGCTGAATCGATTGTTCAGAATTGTCAATATTCTACATTCTTTGGTTTAAAAAGCCGCGATTTAAAAGCTGTAAAACAAATGTATGAATTTTCGGGTGGGTTAAACAGCTCTGCTACTTCATTTTTAAGCGATGGTGAAATTGGACATAATATGATTTCACTTCACTTAAATTCAAAAATTAAAATTGACGCTTGATATAACGATTATGAAAAATCATTATATTTTAAGCAAGGTGATTTTAAAAAGATAAATAATTAATGCTCGTGTGCTTACACACGTATATTAAATATACGCACACGCACACGTGTGCGAAGGAGAAAAATGAAAAAGAAAATTAATGATTCGCAAAATATAGATGTTGAACCTAAATCAGAGAATGGTTTAAGAATTTCTTTTCGGTTATATGACCAAAGCGAAATTTTAAGGTTTAAAGCTTGGCAACGTGAGCTTAAGGGAGACAATAAGAGTGTATCGGTCGCAATTGGCGAGGTAGTGATGAATTATTTAAAGGATATTGATAAAAGAGTAATGATGAGGGAGTTAAAGGATGATATGTTTTATGCTTTTCGAAAAGCTTTATATGCATCGATGTATCCTTTTACAAATTCAATAAAAAACAAAATTGATAAATATGAAATTGAAACTAGTTTAGCTGGTAAAAAAATAGATATGATTCTTAATGTTTTATCTAATCCGGAGATTGAATTTAATCCTGATGTTGTTAATGAACCGGACGAAAAAATTCTTAATGAATCATTGTACTTTAAACAAATTCGCAACATTTTCAATAGCGAACTTGAGAAGCTTATTTCAAATCAAAAGCAAAAAGCAAGAGAACTTGCTAAAACAACCAAAAAATATACCAATTATGAATTTAATAATGAACTAGATAGTAATATCGAAAATGATATGGAAGAATAACTTATGAGAAAAAGAAAATTAATTTTGGGTGGGTTATCAGTTCCTGTATTGGTTTCGCTACCAATTTTTATGGTTGCTGCTAAAAACGAACAATTACCTATCGATTGACAAAAAAACTCATATGTCGATGATATAAGAGAATTTGTCTTTAATTCTAAAAACGTTTTATTTAAAATGGACAGCAGAGAATTGCTTGATTCTAACTATAATGGTGTATTTTTTGGAGAATATTTGAACTTAATAAGGGAAACAGGTAAAATGATAAGTAAACCAACCGATTATCAAGAAATATCTGATTCACAAACGTATTTTTATAAAGGATATAAACTCCACACAAATATCAACTTTCAAAAAATAAGAAAAATTTACGATAATTTAATTAATTCTAATATCTCGACGAACGAAAAAAATATTTTACGTTCACAATGAAATACACTTTTTAATGATGTCGTCAATAAAGATGACGCCTTGGTTGAGATAGAATTAATTAATGATGAGTTAATTTGAGTTGATGAGGAGTACTACGACGAAGAAGAGGATTATTATACAGGTCAAGTTTGAAACACGCATCATCATTCAACTGATGCTATATCGGGCGATGAAAAGGTGTATTCTTTGAAAGTTAGAGTTAAGTCTAAATTTGTTAATCGAAATGTTGAAAAACATTATAATAAGCTCTGAAATGAAGCGTTAAGTGTTGTTAATGACGAAATAGTCTTAGATACAGATACGGGTGGAAATTTAATGACTAATCCATTAGAAGGCACTAATCAAAAAAGTAATAAATATAATCTAAACAAATATTTTGAAACATTAAATAATAAACTCAAGGATAAAAATAATAGTTTAGTCTTGAGTTATAAGATTTCATCTGAAGATACCACTAAAAATAGTATAGATGTTTATGTTAAAGATACTAAAACGCAATCAAAAAACACTGGCTCAAAATTACTTAAATCTAATATTAAAATCAAATATCGTGCTACTAAATGACTAGAAAATGCAAAAATGGACGAACGTTTAAAAATTAATCTTGGTAAATATATTAACTTCGAGGATTATGATACGGAGTTAGTAGATGATGTATTAGTTAGAGCCAAAAATGATAAAGCAATTGGAAATTATGGAAATACTTACTATGCTGGTAGATGGGTCGCTCACACACCTTTGAGCGTAAACTTTAATACAACATTAAGTGAAAACGAAGTTTTAATTATCAATGGTAAAAAAGTTGATGTTTTAGACCAAACCTTTTTTAAGAACTTAAAAGATAATCGTTTAAATGCAAGCGATAATAGTAGGGTTTTGGATTTTGATGCCGACCCGTATTCCGAAATAAATGAGAAAAACTCACATAAACTAAATGAATACAAAATTCAGATTATTCAATACGAACCAAATAGCGGAAATGCTGAAGGGAATATTAAATTAATTTATAACAAAATAATTGAAATTAATTCACGAAGCTCCAAAATGGATTTTAAATGATATGCTTGAGACCCTGAAAATAACCCGCATCAAAAACTATTAATCGAAAAGTATGTTAAAGAAGCTAATGGTGAATATAAAAAAGATAGTGCTGGTAATTTAATAGATAATCCAATGTATGATGCCTCAATAGACCCTAAAACAGGAACAAAGAAGCAACTAGTTTGGTTTGATTTAAAACAATTTGAAGGAGAACCAATATTTATCGATAATAAATATGAAACATTTGCTAATTGAAGTAGCTTTCCCGAATGAAATGATGAAATTGATGAAGAATATTATGCCGATACTAAATTACCATATAAATCACGTACTTTGTTTAGACCAGGTTGAGATAGAGATAAACCAAGTGGTTTCATTGCTGAAGCGGTAGTTCTTGGAAAAGGTGGATTAAAAGAAGTAATTGGAGAAACAGAGAACTTTACATTATTTAAATTAGAAAAAGCAAAATCGCATAATAATAAATATCTTCTTAAGTATAGTAATACTAACACAATAAATTCTATTGACCAGATTAAAGAAACTGGTGAATCATCATACTTTTCAACTTCTGGAATTTGGCTGTTTGTCTCAAATGCCCCTAATTCAATTAGTAATTTTAAATTAATATTAATTCAGGAACCAGGTGAAAAAAATTCAGATAGTAAAAATCCTCCAAATTCTTATTTTACGGATAATGTTGTTTTAGATAGCGGTCAAATACAGCCTTTGTGAAAAACAACAACCGGAGCATCATTTTATAATTATTTAATCTCGGTTGGATTAACAGACAAGGAAATATACAAACTAAATTATGAAGATGCTATGGAATACTATAAAGGTTATATAGAGCGTCTTTATTATAGAGATTACTTCAATAGTTATATCAGTATTGCTCCAACACTAAAAACAATCGCAGACGATAAATTTAGTGTGGATGAATTTGCTAATAGATATAAAAATACTAAATTAGCGGAAGTTGAACTGCTTTCGGACTTTACTAATAAAGATAAAGTTAATATCAGCAAGGTGGAAATAAATCCTGATAAATCTGGAGCATTTATCTACTTTAACCTTAATACGGTTGAAGAAATATATATGCTTAATCAAAACCCTATATTTATGAAAATTAAATTCAAGGATATTGAGCCAACTAATAACCAAATTATTAATCTTGAATTAAATAGACAATACTTTATTGATACGGCTAAACATAATTACATCAAAGATTTTATGGCTCAAATTTGACAAAATAAAAAATCTTGATTTAGTGGACTTACTGAAGAAGAATTTAATAAACTTAACTTTACAACAGATTTTAGTTATTTAACAAAATTATTAACGATTAAAGTTGAATTAGTTAAACCTGATTCTAATATTACAATAATGCCTTATAAAATATTTTCTATTCCTTTGAACGTTTTCAAAAAAAGCGAAATAGATAATTTTGACGAAGATAAAAAGAAAAATCCAAATCATAATTCTGCTAATGATGAAGATGAACCTAATAAGTCTCAAACAAAAGCTAATATATTTGCTAATATAACTTTAAAAACAATTGAACTTAATGGTTTAAATGATGTAAATGAAATTAAAAATTTCATAATTTCGGAAATTAAAAAACAAATTAAAGGACTGGAATTGGATAAGGACTATCAAATAAAAAATTTAGATTCGGTTGCCTTTGAAATGTCTGTTCCGCAAATCAGACCAAGTGATAATAAATATATTCATAATGCTATTTTAGTTATTGAAGCAATTAATGGCCGTGGAATATTATATGGAAAAGTCAATAACATTGTTTTTCATGTATTCGAACATGAAATTAATTTAAAAGAAATTGAAATAGCTGACTTTAGCTTTGAAGCAGGTAATTTATCCGAAATCAGAGAAAAGATAACTCGATATACCTATGAAAAATTATTACAACGTGGATTAATATTAGGTCAAGATGTCGAGATTAGCAATCTTGAAAATGCGGTCAGAAACCTTGCTAAAGGCAAAGGATTTAAGCAAGCGGTAGTAATTAAGGGAATTAACCGAAAAGTCGTTAATTTAACTAGTTATAACGCTTTAAATAACGCTAAGATTGTTGTTGATGATAACGGGAAGGAATTTTTATTTGATTTAATGTCAATTAAAACAAAAAAATTCAGTTATAAAGAAAATGTGTTATCCAAACTGAGAGACAAAGTAATAGCCGATATTAATGAGTATTTACAAAAAACTTACGATATTAAATATGGAATAGATTGAGATTTAGATTTGAATGAACTAAATAATTCCTTGCGGCTTTTAACAAATGAAAAAAATATATTAAAATCGATACAGATAAAAATTCGGCCAATTGCCGGTAGTTCAGAAAATGCTGCCGAGTTTACAATTGAAAATATCTTGAATAGCTCCGTCATTGATGATTTAGATGATGTTGTTGTTGAGTTGCCAAATATTAATAATGATATTCAAAAGCAAAAAGCAAAAAATAAGAAGCTTTTAATATCTATTTTAGCCCCTTTAGGCCTTATAACTTTGGGAATTGGTATAGCATTAGGCTGATTTATTAAAGTGAGATACTTTGATAAAAAAATTAAATAACAAAAAAATATTTTGCTTTTCTTTGAAAATATAGTATACTAATAACGAATAAAATGAGCGGTTATTTATTCATATAAATAGCGTATAGCTCTAAGCCAGCACAAGAAGGGTGCTTAAAAGAACTAATGGAAACATTAGTTCTTTTAATATAATTCTGTTATGAGAAAATTTAAAAAATTAGCAATGAACAATCTACCAATTATTAACTTTGATAGACGGGGTTTGCGAATAACAGGAAAAAAGTATCATCCAGTGGTTGTTTTTTATACCGCTAATGATGTATGATATCTAAATTCTCGGTCATTAAATTATAGAGGTACATCAAGTCCTAAGAGGTTTTTCTCTGGTGAAATAAAATTAATTGATAATGATGGTTATGAATCATTAGTTGATTTAACGAGCATTCAAGTAATGGATAAAAAACAATTCCATAGTTATTTTGCTGAAGAAGAGTTTACTAGATTAGATAATTTAATTGATGATCGGCAATGTAAAGAAATCATCACTGGTTTATTTGAAAGAATTAATGATGGAGAGAAGGTCTTTACTATTCAACGTGTTAACTTAGATTTTAATGAAGGTAAATGCAAAGTTCGGAATGAAATCATTTTTTCAAAAGTTGAAAAATTAAAATCATCACTAACTTTTGAAGAAAGCTCACAAATAGCCAATTTAAAACAAATATTAAGACAACTTAATGAAGTTGATGAACAAGATTTAAGCTGATTTACAGAACAAGATAATGTCCAACTGGAAATACGGAAGCATAAAAATACTTTAATTAATTCAGAAAAAGCGAAAAAGCAAAAGGTCATGGAGGAAGAAAGCGACTCACAGGCTTTCGCATTTAAATTAAAGATGTAATATTAACATGAACATAGCGAGGCTATGTTTTTTATAATTAAATAGCAAAAAAATATTTTGCTTTTCTTTGAGATTTAAAACGCTAAAAACAAAAAAATTCTTTTGTCATAAGAAAAAGTAGTGTAGAATAAGTATGTAAAAGGCCTGAAATAATGGCTAAGTAAGCTGTCAACTGACGCATTAAAAGGCTAGCGGAAACGTTAGCCTTTTAATATAATTAAATTATGAAAAAATTTAAAGAAAGAAGTGGGCCTAGATTAGGAACAATTAATTTTGATAGTAATAGCTATCCAATTTTAAATCCCACACATCATCCTGTGGTTGTATTTTATGTAAATAATGAAGTTTGATACCTTAATTCAGAAACCTATAAAGGCATAATCCATGATGGAACTATTTTAATTAAAGACCCTAATGGATATGAAAACTTAGTTGATACTACAGCTATTAATATAATGGATAGAAAAGAGTTTGAATCCTTTTACAAAAAATCTGAATTCACAGATTTAACTAATGTTGCCGATTCAAAAGAAGCTATAAGAATTTATTCTAGATTAGAACAAAACTTTTTAGATAAAGATAAAATGGTAGATAATAAAAATTGCTTAACAATACAAAGAGTTTCTTTTGATTTCAAAACTAAAAGAACACATGCTGATTTAATTTATACTAATAAACCGAGTTATAAAAACAAATATCAAAAAATTGCCAATGAATCTCTTGAAGCAAAACAACATTTAAATCGGCTAGAAACTAATTTAGATAAAGTACTATCATTAAGCGAGGAAGAATTTAAACAAGTAAATAAGGAATTTTATACTGAGGAAGCTATAAATAAATTATCAAATTCTAAGAATAGTAATTGACCTCCAGATATCGAAGACAACAAAAAAGCTCAATTACCGAATAAACCAAAACCCGAAACAAGTCCTCCTGCAGAAACTTTTACATTTAAATTAAAGATGTAATATTAACATGAACATAGCGAGGCTATGTTTTTTTATAATTGAATTATGAATTATGAAATTAATATATTTAGTAATGAACTAGATTTGAAAAAATACTATTTTAACAAAGCAAGAGAATTAAATTTTGCTGAAGAAGAATTTCGAAATAAAATACGTTTCGAAAAATATCCAGACTGGAAAATAGCAAAACAAAAAACGCATAAATGAATTACGATGGGTGGTAGTTTCGAATTAAATTATACGATGTATGAATATTTAGATAATAGGGGCAAAAAACGTCGAATAACATATTATCATGATGTAATAATAGAACGTTTAAAGCGGTCTAAATATGATTTTGATTTAATTAAATTTTGTATTATAAGCGACTTAAATAACCAATCATTACCGTCTGAATTGATACCTTTAAAGCCATCAAAACAACTATTATATGAGATGAAAAAACGATTCAAAATCGACGAGCAAATCGATATACAAAATAACAAAAAATATTTAGAAAATGCCAATAGATTTAAGCTTAGAAATCAGAAAAAAATTCACGTTGAAATTGATGATTTATTCACTAGATTTCAAGGTATAAAATATCGTCCTAAAATGAGAGTTAGAGAGGTAATTTTACACACTAATTTTCTTAGCAAAAATGCAGCTAAAAAACAGCATCAAAACAGCTCGGCAATATGTTATTTTTTCACTAAAAATTTACAAGATAAATCATCAAAAAATGAACTTACAAATTTAGAAAATTTTTTTAATAAAGAGTTTAAAAAATTAAATATCTGTCGTAAAAAAACCGTCTTAAAAGGAGATGGTGCTATTTGAATGAGCGATTTTGCAAGTAAAATCAAGGTTAGATATAGCCTTGATTATTTTCATTTAGCAAAGAAAATAAACGATACTTTTGGGTTCGGAAAATTCAATTCTAAGGACAATAAGCAGCTTTATAAATCATGATTTAGCACGACTTTTGGAGCACGATGAGTTGATTTATTTGGGGCGATTTTTGATAAAAAATATGCTTTAAATTATCGTAATTATGAAACTTTAAAACAAACATTTCTAAATGAAGCAATTGATTTGAGGGTTGATAAAAAATATATAAGAGAAGCAAAATTACTATTCAAATATATTAAAAATCATATTAATAACATTTGAAATAACGAAGGAAAAATCGTTTTGAATGAAAGTTATACCGAGCATTTTGTTTATCACTCATTCAAAAAACATATCAAAAAACCGAATGCATTGTTTTCAAAAAAACATATTAAAACTAAAGTTATTTATAAAAATTTATTGCGAAATATAGCGACTATTTTTAACGATATAGGCTAAATTTTTCTGGTGCATAAACATTAAATAATTCCAAAAATGAAATTATTTTATTAATATTTTTTGACAAAAAATTATGCCTAATTATATGGTGGTGTCAAATCAGTGTCAGCGTCTATTAAAAACTATATAACATAGTTATATAAAACAACAAAAAACCTTAATTGGTGCCAAATCGGTGCCAGAAATGAAATGCTGGTGCCAGTTGGGTGCCAAATGTTTAAAAAATCATATTACTATGTAATATGCAAGATAAATTGGCACTTCGGTTAGAAGTTTGTTGCCAACCTTATCTTGCCTTAAAAGGTGCGCGCGTGCGCGTAAAGGAAAAACAAAAACCTGACACCAGGTTATTTTGTTGTTTTCAAATTAATGACACCACGCTAAATTTTGAGCTCATTAAAAAAATTGCTCAAAAATTTAACGAATCATAAAATCAGGTATAATTAAATCAGATATTTAAGACGCTTGCGCTTGAATTAACACACTAAAATTTTACGCTTCCAAATTTAATGAAAAAAAGCAGTCAGACTGCTTTTTAAGTAGATTATAAATCAATATTTTTAACATACTTGGCATTTTCTTCGATAAATTCACGACGTGGAAAAACTTCATCCCCCATTAAAGTTGTGAATGTTCAGTCAGCACGAGCGGCATCAGCTATTTGGACCTGCAACATTTTTCTATTATCAGGGTCCATTGTTGTTTCTCATAGTTGCTCAGCATCCATTTCACCAAGACCTTTATAACGTTGAATGGTGATTTTTTGTCCATTGTTCATTTGTGCCATTAGTTCTTCTTTTTCTTGATCTGTATAAACATATTTAATAGTTTTGCCTTGTTGAAGTCTAAATAATGGTGGTTGAGCGATGTAAATAAAACCATATTCAATTAGAGGTCTAAAGTAACGATAGAAGAATGTTAATAATAACGTTCTAATATGCGAACCATCCACGTCAGCATCAGTCATAATAACAATTTTATGGTATCTTAATTTATTAATATTGAATTCTTCGCCAACTCCAGTTCCTAACGCAGAAATTAATGATAGAATTTCAGCATTAGCAAACACCTTGCTTGGTGTATTTTTTTCAACATTTATAACCTTACCACGTAGAGGTAAAATGGCTTGTGTTTCTCTGTTGCGTCCATTTTTGGCTGAACCACCGGCCGAATTACCTTCGACAATGTATAATTCACTGATTTCGGCATTCTTTGATGAACAATCGGCTAATTTACCTGGCAAAGAACCCGAATCAAATACAGTTTTACGACGAGCGGCATCTCTTGCTGCTTGACCAGCTAATCTAGATCTTCTTGCAGCTAAAACTTTTTGAATTAATAATTTAGCTTCATTAGGATTTTCATTTAAAAAACGTTCTAAAGATTCACTGAATACTTTATTAACAGCTCCACGTGCATCTTTATTTCCTAGTTTTCCTTTTGTTTGACCTTCAAAGACAGGTTCGGTGTGTTTAATTGAAATAATTGCAACAATACCCTCTTTAACGTCGTCCCGAGTAAATTTTTCATCTTCAGATTTAATAAATGAATTAATAGTTGCGTAATTATTAATTAAACGTACAAGAGCATCATAGAAACCTAATTCATGAGTTCCACCTTCAACTGTAATTATGTTATTTGCGTAACTTACAACATTACTTGTGATTTTTTCGTTATATTGTACAGCGACTTCAACAGCAACCGCAGGTTCATCACCGTGTGAATATTCACCCTCGGCATATATTACTTCTGGGTGAATTAATTTTTGACCTTTATTCAATTCTTTAACGTAGTCAACAATCCCACCTTCAAAATGGAATTCAATATTGCTGTTATCTCTTTGGTCAATTACGCTTATTTTAAGTCCACGGTTTAGATAAGCTATTTGTTTTGCGTGGTCAACAACAACGTTTTTATCAAATGGGTGTTGATCCATTATGGTGAAATCTGGGTGAAATTTAACTTTAGTACCAGTATCATCAGTTTCAACAGAATCAATCGCTGTTAAATGCTGAGCAATATGTCCACCATTTTGGAAGTGTGCATAATGTAATTTGCCATTGCGTTTTACTCATACATGAAAATCATCACTCAATGCATTTACGACCGAAGCACCTACACCGTGAAGTCCACCTGAAACTTTATAGCTATCTGAGTCAAATTTACCACCAGCATGTAGTACGGTTAAAACAGTTTCTACAGTAGATAAACCAGTCTCTGGGTGTGGGTCAGTTGGTATACCTCTACCATTATCTTCAATTTCTACGTATCCGTCATTAGTTAATGTTATTGTTACTTTATCGGCATAACCTGCCATACATTCATCAACTGAGTTGTCGACGATTTCTCAAATTAAGTGGTGTAAACCTCTTGGACCCGTTGAACCGATGTACATTCCCGGACGCACTCTTACAGGATCTAAACCTTTTAGAACCTTAATATTCGAGGCGCCATATTCTTTTGTTTCGCTCATTGTTTCTCCTTCTTAATGTCTTTTATATATATTAATATTAAATACTATATTGTAATTATATATGTTTTGAATTTTGTAAAAAATAATTTATAATTAATACATTAAGGTGTAACTAAATTTTTTTAGTGCAGTTTTTTTATTCAAATTACTCATGAAAGGAGAAAAAAATGAAAAATTCTGAAAAAAAGAGTGAGTTTACCAGTGAAGAAAGCAAAAACCAAAAAGAATTTATTGCTTCTGAAACTAAAAATCATGTTCAAAATGTTGATATTTTTACGCAAGAACCTGATAGTCCGGTTTCAAAAACTGTTGAACGTAAAAACACAAAATATAAATACACAAAATTATCTAACTTTGTACTAAGACTTTCAAGATTTTATGCGCCAATGCCAATGTGAAAACTTATGTTAATTACATCTGGTTTTGCAATAGTTTTTGGGATTATTAGTGTGTTTTTAGTTAAAAACCCAGGTATTTATAACTTCGGAGCAGCTGCATTTGGTCAAGCAACTGCTAGAATTACTAACGTTTTGCTTAGAAATAACCCAAATATTACTCCGGCAATTTACAATGTTATTGACCACGCCTTATTCTGAATCTTATATATTATTTTATCTATCCCAATTTTTATTTTCGGATGGAAAAAGACCGGAAAGGTATTTACAATGCTTACATTACTATTCTTGGTGGTGTCTAGCCTTGTTTCGTTTGCTGTTGGACAAATTCCTGGTTCAGATAAGTTATACATTATCGGAAACTTTTCACACAGTGATATCCCCGATGAATTAAAGAATTATATTTCAAGCGAATATTGATCTGGAAAAGATCAAATGTGACAATTAATTCCTTTAAGCTGAAATGACGCAGGTAACGTCATAGCACAAATTATTTTTGGTGTTGTTTATGGGTTCCTATTAGCATTTTTCTTTGCTGTAATTGCTATCATTGGTGGTTCAGCAGGTGTTACAGGAATTATTGGTGAATACATGTCTGTCGTTAAACAAAAAAACTTTGGAACAATTAATGGGTACATTAATCTAGGCATTTTGGTTGTTGCGGTTGCAATCGGTTCATACCTACCGGGAAGCTTATTGATTAATTCATTTGCCAAAGGTATTTCTGCAACTGACACAGCATCAATCATGAACAGCGATTTCTTCAAAAATATGGAAACATGATTCGAAACCAACAAAATAAACCTTACTGATTTTGAAAAAGGAAGAATTATTGAAACGTTGCAACAATTTAAGGAATTAAGTTGGTCTCCAGCAATGTATTTCTCACCTAACTTTGTTTCAACTCTAATCTCAAACTTTGTGTTTGTATTTGCATTGAATAAATTATTCCCAAGATTTAAAATTGTTCAATGTAAAGTTTATTCACCTCATATGTCGGCAATTAAAGCTGCAATTATTGGCGATCAAAAAACAATTAATAGTTTTACAGTCACAGTTGGTGAAGGTGGTTACTCAGGTTCAAAAACTAAGGTATTATCATCAATTACCCTATACAAACAAGTTCCACGTTTAATTAAAAAGATACGTGCAGTTGACGAAAATGCATTGATTACAGTTTCGAATGTATCATCAGTTGATGGTAGATTATATATCCCTGACAGTAAATTTTAAAGTGGTGAACCCACTTTTTATTTAAAATTTAATTTAATATTGTTAAAAGATAATCATAATCTATAATTAAGCTATGTTATTAAACTATATTAATTATAAAAATAAAAAAGTCCCTGTTTATCTGGAAGACAATAAAAAAGACACAACAATATTATTTTGTCACGGAATAAATTCAAGTAGTGATTTTATATGTAAACTTGAACCATTTAAAAAAACTTATAATGTGGTTGCTGCTAATTTTATTGGGTCAAAATATACTCAAAAACCAAACCCAGATGATGTAAATATAGAAGACTGAATAAATATTGGAAATATACTGTTGAATTCTATAAAAACGAAAAAGGTTATTGTTTTAGGCCACTCAATGGGCGGGGTTGTTGCATTGCATCTAGCAGGTGATAAACGCGTTAATAAAGTTATAATGATGTCTACTGTCAATCCAACCATGACTGAAAACAATAGTTATAGTATTTTAAAATCAGCAATAGCGCCTACAAATTTTGTATCTGATGTAATAGGTAAGTTAATTGTAAAAGTTAGTGAAAAATTCAAAAAAACATCCAAATTAGTTGAATCATTTAGTAAAAAAGGTGTGTGAGCACCCTTGCTTGAAAAAGTTATCTTGAATAAAGAATATCTAGATTCATTGGGAAAATTATATTCAGAAAACGCCAATAAGATGAATTTTGTTGTAGGTTCTAATGATGCAATAATTGGTGCAAAACATTTTGAGAAGTATGCAAATGAACTAGGTATTCCTTTTACCATAATTGGTAAAGGACATTCACCGATTAAGGATGATCCAATTAAGGTGAATGAATATTTAAATTCGTTTTCATTAAATAAAAATAGACATTGGTGAAACAGATTTGTTACGATTAAAAAACACAAAATTGAATTCAGCAGTTGAAAAGACATTGATGATTTAAACACTGAAATATTAGAAGAATTAGGAGAATAATATGGATTACACAAGTTTCGAATTGAGATTAAAACAATTATTAATGAATGGGAATGGACCAAAGTTGTTGTTGAAATTATTGGAAAGCCCATTTAGATTTAATTCTAAATTACACCCGTTCAATGTATTAACTAGAATGGAACAATCATTTTTAAGAACTCAAGAAAATAAGTATTATAAATTTATTATTGAATGTGCTGAATTTGTTTTAAATGAAGCGGAAGTTGAGCATGTTGAAAATTCATATTGTTTAAATTATGTGGACACATCAAAGATCGAAGCATGAGATGGAGAAAACTTAACTCCTGAAGATATTGTTAATGCCAGCGAAATAATTAAATTTAGAGCCCCACTTGCTTTTAGGAATAAAGATAACACGAAACTAACACTCGTTTTCCCTAAAAAAAGGGATATTGCCTCAAAAAATGAAGCGGCTAAAACTATTGAAATGTTTACAAAGAGAATTAAAGCTTTAAGAGCCAATGATAAAACTCCTAAAGTGGAAATTCTAATATGATTTGTTGATTCATTATATACAAGAAACGAAGAACTATACAAGAAAGCTTTTCAAGCTGTAAACACTGAAGAGTCAATTGCGGACGTTAAATACGGGTCTGAATTATTTGATGAATTTAATTTAAGAACACAGTGGGATGAAATTGAATCATACATCGCCAATTTTAAAGATCAAAATTTAGATTTCTTTTTAAAAATGCCGGATTTGAACAATGACCCAGAAACTTTTGAATTCATGGTTGGATTGAGCAATTCTGCCTGGGAAAAACTAAGTTCTGATAATCCTGATATGGTTTTACTTAGAAATTTAATTTTTGGCGAAGAAAACGATAATTCTTACACTAGAGCAAGAGATATGAGAAATTCAAAGCTAGTCGAATCTGTTACTGAACTTAACTAAAAGCCTGATTGGCTTTTTTTGTAATTTTTATAGTAATTTCTAGTACTTTTATCTTTAAATAATACTTTATAATTGTATTATCTATTTATTAGGAGGAAATTATGTCGATAAAGCGTATTGGTTTAAGAGTTGGTAATTCAATTAATGCAAGTCCTGATTTTGAAAAGATTAAGGAGTATACTGATTATTTAGTTGGCTGATTAACCCAAAGAGTTAAAAAAGCTCACGCAAAAGGAATTATAGTTGGAATAAGCGGTGGAATTGATTCAAGTTTGGTTGCTGCGTTAGCTAAAAAGGCTTTTCCTGATAATACGCTTGGTGTGGTAATGCCTATTGATTCAATGAGTTTTGATTTAGTTCATATTGAGGAGTTAATGAAAAATTTGGACCTACAAACAGTCACTGTAGATTTAAAAAATACTTTTGACGAAATTAAACGTGTAACGTGTGTAGATGACAAAATGTCTTTAAGCAACATTAAACCAAGATTAAGAATGACAACATTATATGCTCTGGCGCAACAACATAACTATATTGTTGCCGGAACTGACAATGAAGATGAATTATTCATTGGATATTTTACAAAACATGGTGATGGTGGAGCTGATATTTTGCCAATAAGCCGATTATTGAAAAACGAGGTGCGATTAATGGCCAGATATTTAAACGTTCCTGAATCTATCATTAATAAAAAACCATCGGCAGGTTTGTGAGAAGGTCAAAGCGATGAAGATGAACTTGGATTTTCTTATGCCGATTTAGATAATTATTTAAATAATAATTTTAATTTAATAAATAGTGATATAAAATTAAAAATCGATAGGTTGCATAAAAACACTCATCATAAAAGACAAAAGCCTTATCAACCAAAATCAATAAAAGAATTTTTTAAAAAGGAGAGATAAAATGGCAGGACATTCACATTCAGCAAACATAGCACACCGTAAAGGTGCTCAAGATAAAGCAAGAGGAAAAATATTTCAAAAATTATTTAAAGAAATTTATGTTGTTGCTACAGGACCGGGAGGAGCTGACGTAGACTCTAACCCGGCCTTAAAACTTGCAATAGCTAAGGCAAAATCAAAAAACATGCCAAAAGCAAATATTGAAAGAGCGTTAGCAAAAGCAAAAGGAGAAGCTAAAGATGGAGCAAATTTTGTTGAAACATTATTCAATGCAACAATAACAGGAGGAGCTACCTTCTTAATTAAAACTCTAAGTGATAACATGAATAGAACCAAATCTTCTATGGCTGCATTATTCAACCGTCAAAATGCGGTATTAGGCAAGACAGGTCAAGTTCCATTTCAATTTGATTTACAAGGAGTGTTAGAAGTTTCTAAAGATTTAATTGATGAAGATACAATAACACTGTGCGCACTAGAACATGGTGCAACAGACATCGACACTGATGAAAGTTCGTATCTAATTTCATGTGCTCCGGAAAGTTTTCCAGAACTTAAGGCCGCATTAGAAAACGAATTAGGAATCAGCGAATTTTTACAATGTGAAGTTACATATGTACCAAATTCAACTGTTGAATTTAGTGGAGAAAAAGCAGAAAAAATCAAGGAATTTATTGCCAAACTTGAAGATGATGATGATGTTCAAGAAGTATTCCACAACATAGAACTTCCAGAAGATAACGACGAATAATAACTAAAAATTCCAAATAAAAATTAACATCTCAAAAATGTTAATTTTTTGTTTATAGTAACCTTTTATTCTTTTTAAGAAATAATAAAAGGTTCTAGAATTGAAATAAATTCTTCCCAGTTTTCTTCAAACATCATGTGACCAGTTTTTGGAATAAAGACCGTTTTAATATTCTCAACATTTTCGCGAAAATATTTTAGACAATTTTCTCTGTCAATTACTCCATCTTTTTCACCTAGAATTAATAAAGAAGGCACTTTAATTGATTTTAATCCATCTTCAATTTGGTTATGAAGTTCTAATACAGGTAATGAATTACCTAATTTAATTACATCTGGGTTATTGTAATCGTTAGGATTGAAATTTTCTTTAGCTAGTTTCATTCATTTTTTATCGTTTGTAAATTTACTAATATCATAGTAAAGAACAGATAAAAAGTTTAAAAATTCTTCAAAATTCTTCGGAAAATATGTTGAATTATAAGTATCAACAGTTTTTAGAGATGTTTTATTCATCGGCGCAACAAACACCATTTTACCTATTAAATCAGGACGCAATTTATAAGCTAATGAAATAATTCCACCCCCCATTGAGTGACCAATTAATGTTACATCTTTAAGATTGTTATCAATTATAAATTTGATTAACAATTTTGCATATTGGTTCACACTTAACTCATGATTTTTTATTGCCTTTACACCATTGCAACCTGGGAATTGAATTGCGTAATAGTCTGTTTTTATTCAATAATTTTCAAAAATTAAAAATGTCGCTGGTTTTGAGTTGAAACCATGAACAAATATTACAGGCTTATGTGGTTGTTTATTATTTTTAAAAACATAAGGATAATCATATTTAATATTCATATTGCCTCCTTGGCATTTACATTTTACCAACACAATAAGATTTAAATAAATAAATTAGGTTAAATCGGTTAATATGGTATAAATTAATTGCGATGAGTCGTCATTGAGGTTGTATAACTTTAATGTACCGCCTGTTTCCACAAACAGGTGTTTTTTATGCTTTTTTGTATAAAAAAAAGTTTGCCATATTAACAAACTATTTATTATTTACTAATTCAAGATTTCAAATTTCTTCGATTAAATCAGTATCCATACGATATGATGAAGCAGATTTAATGGTTGCTTCAGTGTATGAAAATGCTTTTTTATCTGGCGAGATTTCGTTTAAATGTTTAATAAGTTGAGTATCGTATTGTTCTACTTCATGATTTAAATTATTGTAGTCATAGAAGTTTTCGTATACACGGTTTAATTTAGGTTTAACGTGTCCGTCATTAAGTCTGTGACCAATTGTTAATCCAACTACAGGGAATGCTTGACCTTTTATATTTAATAAGTCAATTATTTCTTTTTCGATCGTTCTGACAAGACCTATAAAACAAGTTCCTAATCCTAAATCTGTAGCAATATCTTGAGCCATTGTAGCTTGTATAAATGCATCACCAACTGCCACTGTATAAGATTCAGACGAATGACTATTATATTGTAGTTCTGGGTGTTTTAATTTTGCAATATTCATTCTATTGTAGTCTGCTAAAAAAACCAAAAACATATCGCATGATTTTATTGCACCAGTATATTTACTAGTTTCTCCTAATTTATTTAATATTTCTCTATCTCTTATCACAATAACACTCGATGAATGTCAATTTGAAGATGTCGGTGCAGATTTAATAACATTTATTATTTTATTGTAATCTTCATCGGTAATTTTTTTGTTTGTGTCGTATTCACGAACACTGTATCTTTCGATAGCTTTATTATAAAAACTCATTTTACTCCTTATTTCTTAAAAATGTTTCGTATGCTAATTTAACATTTTTATAACTTTTTCTGTGTTCTGGAATTAATCCATATTTTTCCATTGCTTGTTTATGTTTGAAAGTTCCATAACCTTTGTGTGTTTTGAACGAGTATTGAGGATATTTAATATCCAATTCATCCATATATCTGTCTCTCGAAACTTTCGCTAAAATTGAAGCAGCTGCGACAGTAAGAGATTTTGAATCGCCTTTCACTAAATTTAGTTGTTTCACAGTACAATTAGGCAATTTTTCATAATCTGTAATAACTAAATCAACATCATTAAATTGGTTCGCAATTTCAGTCATTAGTTTTACAGAGCTGGCTTTAGGATTTAATTTATCAACCTCAATACTGGTTAAAAATTTAATATCGTATTTAATAGCATCTCTTTTAATCTGTTCGAAAGCAATTTCTCTTTGTTTTGCATTTAATTTTTTAGAATCGTTTATTAATGGGCTTGAATAATTAGGAGGGAATACTACTCCCGCAACAACTAATGGGCCAGCACAGCAGCCTCTACCTGCTTCATCCAAACCTAAAACTTGTTTTAGATTTTTAAATTCTCTTAATTCGATATTAACTTTATATTCCATTTATCTCCTAATTAAAATTGTAGCAAAGCGCCACAAATCTAATTATTTTTTGTCAGTAATGTCAATTATTTTGTTAACCAATTCCTCTTTTTCCATTTTTTCATAGCCACTAATATACAATTTCTTAGCTATTTCGTATAAACGATAATTTGGAAGCATTAGCAATTTTTCTATTTTTTGTTGTCTATCAGTTTTAACTATCTCGGCTTCGGTTTCGTCTGCGGGTTGATTAGGCATTTGATTTTGTGAAGATTCTGGTGACACTGAATTATGATTGAAAATATTATTTAAGTCTGAAAACATGTTAGTGCTTTGGCCAATTGTCTTGATAAGCTCGAATTGTTTAGCGTTTGCAAAAGCGATATAAATAAATTTAGTTTCACGCACAAATCCATAATATAAAGATATTGTTAGGAACGAAATTATAATAGGTAATACTAATTGTAATATTTGTAAAGTGTTCAATTTTGTGTTTGAAGTGTTGCCTTTTGATATAAAGAAAGTAATAATTTGGAAAAAGCTTATAAACGACATTATTCCAAAAAAAGTGGCTGTACCAGGTTTTAAATGTTCAAAACTTTTATTTTGATAACTTTTAATCATTCCCAAAATGTATGATATAGATATCCATACTCATATTGCGATATACAACAATGGAATTAAGATGTTATAAATAAGGACTGAGCTATTATCTACTTTTGTTGTAAACACTCCATCTTTATATTGAAGTATAAATAGTGATATTTGATGTACTAATATTACTATCGCAACTACAAGTATAGATATTAATGAGCCAATCACGTATTTACGAAATGTTGTTTTTTCCAGCTTTCATAACTCGGCTGTACTATTTATGTTTAAATATGTTCTTTTCATTTTTCTCCTTAATTATTCTTCGTTTTTCAATTCGCTAAAATCAAAATCCGTAATGTTAAATTCATTTGGTATAGGTGCAAAAACAGTAACTTTTTTATCGCTGATTGGATGAATAAATTCTAATTTATAAGCATGTAAACGTTGATTGAATTCATCAATTTTTTTGTTATACACAGGATCTCCATAAACTGGGTGCCCAATATATTTTAAGTGTACACGAATTTGATGAGTACGACCAGTTTCAAGTTGACATCTCACTAACGATTTTGGTTCTTTTTCTAAATAAAAATGCTTAAGTAGATACACTGTGGTAATTGAATCTTTCCCATCCTTGTGGACAGTCATCTTCTTACGATCATTTGCGTGTCTGTTAATTGGTAAATTTATTTTGGTTATTTTATTTTCAATTAAACCATCGCAAATAGCCAAATATGAACGATGAATTTTATGATTTTTTAACATTTCAACCAATTTAACGTGGGTTTCATTATTTTTGGCTATAATTAGCAATCCACTTGTGTCTTTATCGATTCTATGAACTATGCCTGGCCTCAATAAACCATTTTCGTTTGATAGTGTCTTGAAATGAAACAGCAATCCATTTACCAATGTATCATCATGATGCCCTGGTGCTGGATGAACAACTAAATCTGTAGGTTTGTTTAAAACAACTAAATCATCATCTTCATAAACAATGTCTAAGTCCATTTTTCTAGGAACAACATTAGTTTCCTTATCGATTAATTTTGTAATAGTAATATTTCAACCTGGTTGAACAATGTATTTTGGTTTGTTGACTGGTATTGTATTATCGTTTAACAAAACCGCGCCTTGTAAGATTAATTGCTTAACATCGTTTCTTGATAATTCGGTATTATCTGAAATATATTTATCTATTCTCTCTTTATATGTAACTTCTAATTTAATCATATTAACATTATATATATAAAGTAAAAATAAGCACGCAATAAAAAAACGAACTTTTTTATAATTTTTTGGTTGTTTTATTAATTAATGCTTTTTATTCAAAATATTTGAGATTATCTAAAACGTTGTTTATTAATCAAGAAAAATCAAATTCAGGATTAATTGTTAGCGATCATGCAATTCCGTAAAAATTTGCCAACGCTTTGGTTTTATGATACTCGTTTAGATCGATTATTCTACTGCTATTTTCAGAGTAAGAATTAAGAAATTTTATCTCCAACTCTGGCGACAGCTCTAAGGCTGAAGCGCAATAAGAAAGATCAAAATAAATACTGTTCATACTAGAATATTCAAAGTCAATAAACTTAATATTGTTAGTATTATCAAGTAATATATTTTCTTTGTTTAAATCATTGTGGGACGGAACGTCATTAGTTAAAAATTCCGCATATGTTAACAGTGTTTTAATTATATTCGGAGTAAATACTAAGTTAAATTTTCTATGGTTATTTAACACTTCAATGTATTTTTCAATTCTTTGACGAATTACATTATCTTTTAATTTAATTCGGGAACAATGTAATTCAGATATTGCCTTCGCAATGTCAGTAATTATATATTCGTTACCAAAATTAATATCTAATGAATTTATGTATTTTCTAATTATCATATTTTCATTCTCAAATATAACTTTTTCATTACATTTTAGTTTGTCAAATAAAGATAATTTGTTTAGGTGATTAAACTCATTTTTTTGTTTGATTTGTATAAATAAATCATTTTGTACATAAGAAAGATTTGTCAATCCTCTTCCTATTTTTTTGTTATCGCCATTAATAACAAAATTTGAATATACCGATTCATAACCATGTTGTCTGAATTCATCAGATATAAATGTTATTTCTTCAAATTGTTGGTCAGTCATGCAAAATTCAGTTTTAACAATATCGGTGTTAAAATTCTGTGATTGAACCAATGTTATAGCGTCAAAAAAGGGATGGGCTTTACGAACTCATTCAAAATCTATTAATTCTATATCACCTGTTTCATTTATTAATATGTTTTTAGCGGATAAGTCACAGTGTGAAGTCACCAGATTGGCGTCTTTTGTGTATTTCTTGACTAAATCTGCGTATTTTTCACTGCCCTTTTTGTAGTAATGAAAATCCATTTTTGGCACATTTAATGGTAATTGGTGGAATTGTTTTATTTTTTTTATTACTTTCAGTTGAATTTCCTTCGTTAATTTGATATCTTCAAGTGTTTTTCCATCAAATCACTCACGAATTAATATTCCATTTTCATAAAATAAAGTCGTAGAGAGTGATTTTAAGACTTGTGCTTCAATATCATGATTAACGAGATTGGAAATAGGTATTCTAACCTGTACGTCTTTTCTTTTATATTTAGCCTTAAATGTGTAGTTGTGAAACCCCTTATATATAAATTTGATGTCAGAAAGTTCACTTAATAATTCTTTACTGATATTTTCTTTTAAGAATTGTATATAGTTTGTCATATTTAAATTATATCCTTACACTAAGTTTGGGTCACTTAATCTCGTATATGGCATTTGTCAAATATCAAAAATATATTTGATTAAGGATTCATGATATTTCATGAACTTATTCTCTCTTATCAAATTAATGACTGTGTCATAATCGGCTCACATTAATTGTTCAACTTCTTCTTTTTGAATTTCGAACTTCTCTATTTCTCAGTCAGTAAAACCGATGAAATAGTCACAAAATATTTTCTTTAGGTTGATTGTGAATGCCGCTTTTTGATGCAAAGGTTCAAAGTTATAACCAATTTCTTCTAACGCTTCTCGTTTTATTCCTTCAACAGCACTTTCTCCATGATCGACCGCTCCACCAACACTAACATCTCACAAACTAGGATATTTTGGTTTATTTGAAACTCTTTTTTGTATTAACATTTCACCCTTTTTATTAAATAAACACAGAAAAGCAACTATATGGTTGCTACCATACTCTAAACCTTCTCCGCGAATGAATGTTTTGCCTGTTTTTTGACGTTCATTGTCATAAATATCTAATAATTCCATTTGTATCTCCTATATCTTTTATTTATAAATATTATTGCATTTTAAATATTTTTTTATACTTTATATATGAAAAAAAATAGTAAATATAAATGGAAATTCGCATCTAAAAAACCGATTAAACTTTTTGCTTTATTTGTGGCAATATTTTTTTTAATTTTTATGTTAGCTTTTTTAGGTGTAATAATTTGAAAATCATTTGATATCGTTAAGGAGTTTGGATTTAAACCTTGGTCATTTGATTTTGATGATGTAGACGGTATTAAGGGAGGTATATTTAATTCAATAGCTATCTCTATAATAATTGCTATTTTTACATTAATTTTCAGTATTCCTTTATCAATAAAAAGTGCAGTTTTAATTACATTTAGACTTAATAATAAAGTAAGCAAGATTATAAAGCTAATTGTGAAAATAATAGGAAGCGCCCCTTCAGTGATTTTTGCATTGTATGCTCTCAATGTTTTAACGAATTTTACTCATTTTATGTTTAATTCGTTTAATGGAAAAAGTTTTATAGCATGTGTTTTGATGTTTATTATATTTAATTCTGCAGTTTTGATAAATAACTTAGTAAATTGTTTTGATTCCATAAATTTTAACCAGCAAAAAATTGCAAAAGATTTGGGAATAAATTCAACATTGATTATCTATAAATTACTATTAAAATCTAATAAAAAGCAAATTTTAAAATGTTGTTTTACGGCTTTTGTTAAAGTAGTTGGTGAGGCATCAGCAGCATCATTTATTATGATTAGTAATAATTCATATAATTTATGGTTTAGTGGCAAAAATTTCTTCAGCAACTCCGTTAAACCAGCTGCAACAATGGTAACAACTAACTTTTTCGCTTTTAAAAGTCGATATGTGAAAGAATATCTATTTGCATTATCATTAACATTAATTATTATGATTGGAGTAATTAATTTTCTTATTACTTTAATTATGAAAACAAATTCGTTTAAAACAACATACAAAGACAATTTAATTATATTGTCCAACAAGTGAAATAATGGAAATAATAAGGAATCCAAAAGAACTAAAATTTATGATAATATTCAAAAATCAATCGAGTGGTTATTTTTTACAATTATTGGCTTGTTAATCATTAGTGTTTTCGTTTATATCTTGATATTCGGATTTTTATCAGTAATTAAACCGACATCAACTATAAAATTTGGTGTAGATACGACGCTTTGATCGATGTCAACCACATTATATGGCGCTATTTGAACAGCAATTATCGTTATACCTTTTAGTTTGATGGTTTCACTTTATTTTGAGAGATTTTCAAGAAAAACGTTTTTTAGCAAGTTAATTAATTCACTATTAATAACAAGCGGAGGTTTACCTTCATTAGTACACGGTCTATTTGCGTATGGTATTTTTATCCATCTTTTTGGTTGAACATTAGATAAAGGTCACGATTCATCATTATTGGCTGGTGTTGCTTCTGTTGTTGTATTGTTAATACCGGTAATGATTAAACAGTTTAATAACGGATTCAAAAAAATTAACAAAACATTAATTAAACAAGCCGCAAATAAAGGTTTAAGTAACCAAAAAATATTTTTCAAATTAGTCCTTCCATTGATATCACCGACAATTTTTAATTGTTTCTTTATGGTGCTAACTCTATTTGTTGCTGAAGCATCACCATTTTTATTAACTTCAGGAAGACAAAATTCAAGAGTCTTTTCGTTGCTTTACCCTCAACAAACGTTAACAACAAGAATGGTGGCAGAATTAAATAAACACGGTTCTAATTCAGGTAATGTGATGTTGGAATGTGCTTTTATAGCTATTTTATTAACTTCTTTATTTTCTTTAATTACTCATTTTGCGACACCGTTATTGAATGTAAAAATGCAAGAAAAAGTTAAGGTGTATTTAATTAAAAACAAAATAGCCGCGTAGGCTATTTTTTAGTATTTTCAATTAAATTAACAACATCTTGTATTGTTTTTAATTTCAGTAATTCTTCATCACTGACACGAATTTTTAATTCGTCCTCAAGGTCAAAAACAAGTTCAGCCAAAGTTAATGAATCTATTTTAAGTTCTTTTAATTCAGAGTTTAATGAAACTTTAGACTTGGTAAATTTTTGCACTTTTTCAATAACTAAATTTGTAATATTCATAGCGTAATTATACAATAATAGCAAATCTTGGTTTATTGTTTATATCATTTAAAATTTTGACATTACTCAATTCATTTCATTTATTAATATGCAAGGGATTAATTTCGAATATAAGTATGCCATCATCGTTTAAATAATTTTTATAATGTTCAAGTATTTTTTTATAAAAATACCACCCTTCGTCTTTTGAATATAAAGCATGTTGTGGTTCTCATTTTAAATCTTTGTCATTATTTAAGATAATATTTTCATCGAGGTATGGAGGGTTAGATATTATTAAATCAAATTTTTCATTTACATTTGAAAATAAGTCACTTTGGATAATATTTACGTGTGTATCACTGCCAAGGTTATCAATTGCATTTTCCCTAGTTTGCTTGATAGCGATAGGATCAATATCAGAAAGAGTTACTTGTACTTTTGGCGCATTCACCTTAATTGCCAAACCAATAAAACCTGACCCGCAGCAAAGATCAAGTACTTTAAAATCATTGTTGTTTTTCACATATTTTTTTAAAACCAAATCAACCATTTCTTCAGTTTCATATCGAGGTATTAAAACCTTATGGTCTAGTTTTATCTTAGTATTTAAAAATTCAATATATCCCATAATATATTGAATAGGCATTCCTTTTTGAAGTTTTTTTAGTTCTTCATCAGAGATTATTTCGCTTAATCCATAACGACGTTTTTCTAATTTTAATTCTTCGATTGTAGGCATTATTTTAATCCACTTGCTGCTATTTTTTGGTTTTGTTCTTCAGTCAGCAAACTTTCAATAATTGAATCTAATTTGCCTTCAATTACTTGTTTTAAAGATGTGGAATAACCGATTCTATGGTCAGTTACACGGTCTTGAGGATAGTTATATGTTCTAATTTTTTCACTTCTGTCCCCGTGTCCCGCTAATTTTCTATAACCCGATTCTTCATCCTGTTTCTTTTGCATTTCAAGGTCGTAAAGTTTAGATCTAAGAACTGACATTGCAGCTTCTTTGTTTGCAATTTGGCTACGTTGATCTTGAGATGTTACCACAATTCCGGTTGGAATATGTGTAATTCTAATCGCTGAGTCAGTGGTATTAACACTTTGTCCTCCCGCTCCAGAAGAACGATATGTATCAATGTTAATATCTTGAGGTTTAATTTCAATATCTATACTATCATCAATTTCTGGCATTACTGTTACCGTTACTGTTGATGTATGAATACGCCCTGAACTTTCGGTTGTTGGTATTCTTTGGACTCTGTGCACACCTGTTTCAAATTTTAGTTTTGAGTAGGCGTTTTCGCCTTTGACCATAAATACTATTTGACTAAATCCGCCGGCATTTGCTGGCGAAGTTGAAAGAACACTTTGTTTAAAACCGACCTCTTCAGCGTATTTTGAATACATTCTGTATAAATCGCCGGCAAAAATGTTTGCTTCATCACCTCCGGCAGCTCCACGAATTTCAATGATAACGTTTTTATCATCATTTTCATCTTTTGGTAGAATAAGAATTTTTAATTCTCCCTCTAGTTCAACTAGCTGTGGTTCGTTTTCGTCAATGATAGATTTAGCGAATTCAACTTCGTCTTGATCTTTTGATGAAAGCATAGTTTTGGCCGTTGCTATGTCTTTTTCTAAGTTTAAATATTTAGTGAAAACATTGGCAATATCTTTAATTTTGCCAACTTCACGATTTATTTTTGTGTACTCCTTTATGTTGTTAATTACTGATTCTTCGGTTAATTTTTCGACTAGTTCATCATGTTTATTTTTGATACCCATTAATGATTTGTACATTGTTTGTTCCATAATCTAATATTATAAACTAAACCAGCAATATTTACATATGTCTTTAGGCGATAAATAAAAAAACGAGAATTTTCTCGTTATTATAGTAAGTGTATGTTTTGTTCAGCGAGTTCTTGCTTCATTTTTTCGGGCCAATATGAAGATTGGACCTCTCCGATATGGTGTTTTTCTAAAATTAACATACATAATCTGCTTTGTCCTATTCCACCACCAATTGTTAATGGTAAAAGATTATTTAATATGTTAGCGTGAAACTCCGACATTTCAGTCAATTCTTGGACACTTCTATTCGATTGCTTTAATAAAGCGTCTCTATCTACTCTAATACCCATGGACGAAATTTCAATTGCCTTATCAAGTCAAGGTGCATAAATAATTAAATCACCGTTCAAGTCTCAGTCATCATAATCAAAAGCTCGACGAGATTGCACATAACCAGATTTTAAAGGTCAGCCAATTTGATATATAAAAATTGTTCCTTTTTCTTTGGCTAGTTTTTGTTCCCTTTCCTCGGGAGTTAATTCAGGATAAAGATTTTCTAATTGTTGAGAACTGATAAAAAACACTTCTTTACTAAATTTTGTGTCTAATTTGAACTTTTCATTAATGTGTTTTTTGGTGAGTAAAACCGATTTATAAATCTTATTTACTGTATATTTTAAATACTCAATATTTCTATCTTTTTTATCTATTATTTTTTCTCAATCTCATTGGTCGACATAATATGAGTGTATATTATCCAATTCTTCCTCACGCCGAATTGCGTTCATATCGGTAAACAAACCTTCATAAAGATTGAAATCATAATCATGTAATGCCTGTCTTTTTCATTTTGCTAATGAGTGAACTATTTGCAATTCTTCTGTTGAATTTTTTGGTAAAAATGAAACCGGTTTTTCGCCATTTAAACCATCATTTAAACAAGATTCTGATGTAACAAATAGTGGTGCGGTAGCTCTCGTTAAATTTAACTCTAATTTGAGCAGGTCCTGGAAGTACGAGCGCAAATCTTGGATTGCGCTCTGCGTTTGTCTAATTGATAACTTTGATTTATACATTTTAACTCCTTAGTGAATAGATTATATAAGATTATTGTGTAATTTAAAATTTTCCTTATTCATTGAGAAATGAGTATTTTAAGATAACTCTTTAATTCATTTTTTTTGACAAACACTTATATATTAAATAAATACAAGGAATTCCTAAATTGGTTTCGCGATTAACGAGTCGATAACTATATGTCCTCATTGTAGCTTACTGATTGTCATAATAAAAACCAAAACAAATTGGCTCCATAAACATGTTTTTGGTCAAGAGTCTTATAAAACGATTAATTAACAAGAAAATACAATTCCCCATCTACAAAAGCGAATAACGTACTTATGTATTTTTTCTTATATATTAATAGTACTATATCAAAATTAAAAAACACATGTCTAGTATAAGTAATCTAAAGTCTTGTGACGACTTGGAATATTGTCGGGTATTATGATATTATTTGCCCTTTTTTTATTATTATTTTCTTGTTAATAGTTATAGCAATAATAAAAAAATAAAAAACCAAGCGTTTGCTTGATTAAAAATATTTATTTTTCGATTTTAACTTTGATACCAGGACCCATAGTAGGTGAGACAACCAAGTTTTGCATGTATGCGCCTTTAACTGCGGTAGGTTTTAGTTTTTTAATTAGTGAAATAACAGTTTGCGCGTTTTCAACTAATTTTGCTGTATCCATAGATACTTTTCCAATTTGAGTATGTACAATTCCGGCTTTATCTGTTCTATAGTTTGCTTTACCTTTTTTAAGTTCTTCAACTGCTTTTTCAGGAGTTGGAGTAACTGTGCCAGTTTTAGGGTTTGGCATTAGACCTTTAGGCCCAAGTTTTTTACCGTATTTACCTAATAATGGCATCATTGCTGGATCAGCAACCATTACGTCAAAGTCAAATTCGTCTTCTTTAATTTTTTGTTCTAAAGCAGCACCGTCAACTACTTGATCAGCACCCGCCGCCTTAGCAAGTTTTTGTTTTTCTGGGTTATTTGTAACTACTAATACTTTTACAGTTTTTCCTGTTCCATTAGGCAATAGAACTGAACCACGTAGTTGTTGGTCAGCTTTACGCACATCTAGGTTTAGTTTGAATACTAATTCGATTGATCCGTCAAATTTTGTGTATGAAGTTCTTTTAGCTAAGTCAATAGCTTCTGTTAAATCGTAAGCAACTGATTTATCAAATGATTCTCATGCAGCTTTAATTTTTTTACCAACTTTAGCCATTATTCTTCTCCTTCAGTTTCTTCTTCAACGGTGTCAAATGATGTATCTGAACCTTCTGCAGCGGCTCTAGCATCCTCATCTAATTGAGCCTCAAATGCTTCAGCGGCAGCAGCAGCTTTAGCAGCAGCTTTAGCAGCAGCTTTTTCAGCAGCAACATCATCTCAACCTTCGATTAAAATACCCATGTTTTTAGCTGTGCCAGCTATTGTAGCCATTGCAGATTCAACATCGTTTGTATTTAAATCAACTAGTTTGTATTCAGCGATTTCTTTAAGTTGTTGCAAAGTAATTGTTGCAACTTTAGTAGTTTTAGCGTTTGAGCTACCTTTTTGAATTCCAGCAGCTTTAATTAATTTGTAACTTGCAGGTGCAGTGTAAATTTTGAAATCAAATGTTTTATCTTTGTAAACAGTAATTTTAACTGGAACTGGTTCGTTACCTCTGTCACGTGTTGCGTCATTGAAAGCACGGGTGAAGTCAGGCATGTTAATACCTACACCAGCCAATTTTGGACCTGGTTTGGCTTGTCCCGCTGGGAATTCTAATTTACGTACACGAACAATATCAGATTTTGATTTTGCCATAATAAATTTATCCTTTCGATATTGTGGTTCTAGCGATATATATCTCCCACTAGTTTAGAGGCAATTATTAAATTGCTTTTTAATTATATATTAATGATTAATTTTTAAGATATTTATTTTTTCTACATTTTAAACTGTTAAATAACTGTTCTCATAATGAATGATTTACTGAATAATATAGAATTTAAGTCATATTTGTTTAAATAATATAGCAACATTATTTAATAAACACAATAATTCATTGTTATTAAATAAAATTATTTTTTGTAAAAAACCCTTCGCTCACCATAAAACCATAAACCTTTTTTTGTGGTTTTGGCGAGATTTTCGCTCTTTTTAAGTTCGTTTAAATATTGTATATTCTCATAATCATTAGTTCAATAATTTATATTTTTTCTATTTTTTGAAATATATTTTACTCTTGCTAAACCGGATTTCAGTAAATTTAATGCAATGTCTTTGTCATTATGGTTGAATACTTTGCATATCCATCTTTTATATTTATCTTCTGTAATTTTAACAATTTTGATAGGTTTTTTATTTAATAATTTGATAACTTCAACTTTAGCTTTTTGCGCAAAAAAATTTTCTAAATCAGCCACAGAATTATTGCTTTTTTTCGTTTCTGGCGTATCAATGCCATAAAAACGAATCCCTACTTTAACATTATCAATATAAGCATAAATTGTATCTCCGTCTGCTACATAATAACTATTTAATTTATAGTTAGAATATTGCGAAAAATTCATGGTACAAGCCAATGTTGATAAAGGAATAGATAGTAGCGGTATAAGTTTTAATCATTTCATATATTATTAATATCTTTCAGAGATTCCTTTTTTTTAAAAAAAGTAAAAAAAATGTATTTTTACTGAAAAATGCAATAAAAAAGCAACAAAGTTGCTAATTATTAAATTTTTCTTTTAAAATAGTTTCGACTATTTCTATTGCTTTAGTTGGGTTTACTTGGCCACCAGAAATTTTCATTAGAGAACCTTGTATCATTTTTAATACTCTTTCGGGACGTGAAGTGTATTCACCAACTAATTTTGTATTTTGTTCAATTATTTCATTAACTCATTTTGTGATTATATTAGGGTCTGATATTTGTTCCAAATTGTGTTTTTTAACTAATTCATTGACATCGTCATGATAATTTTGTAATAATGGAATTAGTTTTTTAAATGAACGTCCACTTATAATATCTGAATCCATTAGTTGTATTGACTGAGATATTTGCTCTGGGTTAATATTTAGATCACAAACATGTTTTTGTGTTGAATTTGCTAATGAAACAATTTCAGCGAAAAACAATTTTGATAATTTTTCTTTATCAGGGTAATTAATTGAGTCAAAATATTTAGCCATTTCCAAATCATTTACTAATGAATTAATGTAAATATTTTGAATACCTTCTGATTTATAACGTTCAGTGCGTTCTCAAGGCAATTCATTCAGTTTTATATTACTTATGAATTCATCACTAATTTTTATAATTGGAATATTCGGTTCTGGGAAATATTTATAATCGACCCCACCAGTTTTTGTTCTCATTACTATATTTGATTGAGTTTCAGGGTCAAATCTTTTTGTTTGTTGTAGAATTTTTTCTCCAGTACGCAATTTTTTGGTTTGTATTTCGATTTCGTTTTCAATAGCTTTTGCAATCCCTCTGAAAGTGTTGATATTCTTAATTTCAACCTTGGTTCCTAAATCATTAAAACCCTTAGGGCGTAATGAAATGTTGATATCAGCTCTTAAAGAACCTTCTTCCATTTTTGCGTCTGAAATTCCTAATGAAAGAGCAATTTGACGGATTGAGGAAACATAACTAACCGCTTGTTCGGGGCTTTTAATGCAAGGTGTAGTAACTATTTCTATTAACGGAGTACCAGCACGGTTATAATCTAGTTTAGTAACTTCTCCGTGGTGTTGTCTGGCGGTATCTTCTTCTAAGTGGATTCTTTCGATAGTTACAGTATCTCCAGTGTTTTGGTCAATAATTAAAGTACCATTTGAGCCTATTGGTTTAAAGAATTGTGTGATTTGATAACCTTTAGGTAAGTCGGTGTAAAAATAGTTTTTACGGTCAAAATGCAACTCAGTATCTATATCCATTTTTAATGCCTTAGCCAATTTTATAGCGCTAATTACTGCTTGTTTATTTAACAGAGGCAATGTGCCCGGATAACCTAAGTCGATTTGATTTATACATGTATTTGGTTCAGCATTGAAATCAATTTTAGCACTTGAGAACATTTTTGTTTTAGTGTTTAATTCAACATGAATTTCTATACCAATTATTGTTTCAAAACTATTCATTATTACCTCCTAAAAATTCTTCCATTCAAAGTGCAAATGAAAGCAATTTTTCATCTGTGTAAATTGATGTTTCTAATGCTATATTTACACCTAAACCATCAGAATTTTTGATTCATGGAACGGTGATTGAGGGCAAACCAGCTAAATTAGAAGTAGTTAGTATGTATTCCATATAATCTCTAGAAATATTTTTTGTTGATTCTATAAATGGCGCTATGTCGCCACTGGCAGGGAAAATAATTAAATCATATTTATCATGCAATTGGTCTCAGTATTGTTTTATTATTCGGCGAACTTGCTGTGCTTTGATTAAAAGTTCTTTTTGATTTTCAGAGTGTAAGAAAAAGCTACCCAATGTCAGTCTTCTTTGAACCATCGTTCCGAATCCTTGAGAACGAGTATTGGTCATTATTTCTTGTCAAGTTTGACCTTCTTTTCTTGAACCGAAAGCTATACCATTAAGATTGGCTAAGTTGCTTGATGCTTCAGAGTATGAAATAATATCATAAACTGGCTTTACAGCACGAATCAAATCTTCATTAATTTTTACCATCTCTATTGAAATATCAGTATTTTGAAGCTTTTTAATGATATTAGTATAGGATTCTTGAACCACATCTGACAGCAGATTAATATTTATGTCTAAAATCCCAATTTTTTTAGGTTTGATTTTTTCAATATTATTAATTTTAACTTCTACGGTCGTGAAATCGTTTTTATCAATGCCATATAGAACCTTTGAAATCACTGCAATGTCATTCACGTTGTGAGCAAAATAACTTACAGTGTCAAGTGATGAAGCATACGGGAACATCCCATACCGACTGATTGCACCATAACTAGGTTTGAATCCAACTAGCGAATTGTATGAAGCTGGTAAACGCACTGAGTCGCCGGTATCTGAACCTAATGAGAAGCAAATGTCTTTAGTTAATGTTGCGGCAGAACCAGAAGATGAACCTCCAACTAAACGTAGTGAGTCTAGTGGATTTTTTATCAAACCAAACGCACTAAAGGTACCTGTACCTCCCAATGCTAATTCGTCATTATAAACCTTTGCAACTGGAATAGCACCTGCATCAATTAATTTAGATACAGCAGTAGCGTTATAGCCTGGATGAAAATTTTCCAGTATTTTGCTTGAAGCAGTTGTTTTTGCCTCCTTAGTAGCAAAGACATCTTTAATTGTAAAAATAGCATTGTTTAGTAACCCGTCCCCAACTTTTTTAGGAGCATTAAAAATATGAGCAACAGCATTATTTTCGTCTTTTTCAATGGAAATTAAAGCTTTTTCGAGATTACCTAAATTTTTAATTTTCATTACTGTACCACCTTCGAAGTTATGATGTAATCTTCATCAGAATCATACGCATTTTTTAATGCTATTTCTTTAGTTATTGCTCCAGTGTAGTCAACTTCATCTTCTCTAAAAAAGTCAACTACCGGTGTTTCGTTGATATGGGTTAACGGTTTTACTCCGTTGGTATCTATTTTATTTAAAAAAGATAACTGTTTTTGAATGCTGTTTCATTCAACTAAAATTTGATTAATTACTTCATCGCTTGGTTCAAGCATTAATGAACTAACTATTTCAACAAGTTTTGTTTTATCTATTTTTTTCATTTTTCCTCCTCGATTCAATTGATTGGATTTGCTGTAAATTGTTTATTATTTAAGTATTCTAAACTTCCTTCTAAATTGTTAAATTTTAATGAATATGAGTGTAAATAAAGTCTTCTGGCTCTCTTTGCTCCATATTTAATATCACCCAAAACAGGTGCTTTTAAGTTAGCACAAGTTAATCTAATTTGGTGTTTACGCCCACTTAATAAAGTAGCAAAGTATTGATTATTAATTACTTCGATTTTGGTTGTAGCTAACTTAGCATTATTTCGATTCTCTTGAGTAACGACCATTTTTTGTACTGAATCATCCTTTGAAGTCAAAAAAGAATAAATACCAGGTTCAATATGATGTTCGGGTATAAAAAGATACTTTTTGACTAATGAATCTTGTTTTGTGTTTAATTGGACAAGCGATTCATAGTTTTTGGCATAAATTATTAAACCACTTGTTAATTTATCCAATCTACCAACATGGCTTGGTTTAAATGCCGTGTTTTGAGTAAAGTTTAGATATGAATAGACCTGTTGGTCTAAGGAATTTTGGTTTGAGTGAACCTCAACACCTGGTAATTTATTTATTAATAGAATATTTTTATCTTCATAAATAATTTCAGAGTTCAAAGTTAGATTTGGATTTGATTTTAACAAAAATGCATCGGAATCATTTAAGCCATAAATAGTTATTGAATCATTTGAATTTATAATGTAATTTGGATCTTTATTGCGCTTTGAATTTATACGAATATCGCCTTTTCTTAATATTTTATGAATTCTTGATATAGGAACATTTTTATAAATAGAAGTTAAAAACTTTAGTAATTTACGACCTTGGTCATTACTGGTTGCGATAAATTCTTGTTTTGACATAACTAATAGAAAATAGTGGTAAAACCACTATTCGTATTGGTCCGGTCTTTGCGAATCAAAGAAACTAAAGTCTTCTTGAGATTCCGATTCCACTCCATCAATGAAGTTGAATTCAGTTAACTTTGGTAACTCAGCAAGAGTTCTAATTCTAAAATAATCATAAAATTTGTTTGTAATACCATACAAAACTGGATTTCCTGGTGTTGGACTAATTCCTACTTCTTCAATAACACCTTTAGCTAAAAGCGTGTTCATAACTTGTTCACTGGCGACGCCACGAATATTATTTACCATTGAACGAGTAACTGGTTGTTTATAAGCTACAATTCCAGCGACTTCTATAGCAGCATTTGATAAACGGTGTTTTTTAACCACTTGAACCATTTTTGTAATGTATTCTTTATAGGTTTCGCGTGTAGCTAGTTTGTAGATGTCATTAAAGTTTACAACCTTAAGTGCTCCATCACGGTTGTTATAGTCTTTGGTAAAATCAGCCATAACTTTTTTTGCTTCATGAATTGTGTTTAAGTTGAATATTTCTTTAACTTGTTCAAGAGATAACCCTTCATCTCCTTGAATATATAACAACGCTTCTAAAATATTATTTTTCATAATCTGGTCCTTTCGCAAATGTTATTGTTCCAAATTGTTCATTTTGTTCCATAGTAATTTTTTGCATTTTCACAAGCACTAATACAGCCATAAAGGTTATAACAAAGTGATTCATTGAAGGTTGATTAAAAATCATTTCAAATGTTACATTGTCAGTGGTTTTGAAAAGTTCTAAAATAAAAGGTATTTGATCTTGCGGAGTGAGTTGAAAATGGTCTAACTTGGTTTTTCTAAGTTTTTGCGCATATGTTCGTTCGAACATTTTTCTTAAAATTGTAATTAACTTAAGCGGTGTCGAATTACCGTCTAGTTGTGTTTTGTCATCATCAAGAAGATATTCCTCAATGTCGCTTGGTTTTTTGATAAAAATATTTGTACGTAATTCTTCGTGTTCGCGAAGTGTTTTAGATATTTCTTTAAATTGTTGATATTCATATAGACGACGTAAAATTTCACGCTTGTCTTCTTCAATTTCTGGTTTTTCTTCAGGAGTAAATAACATCATCTTTGTTTTCAAAGCAAGCAAAGTTGCGGCCATAACTAAATATTCACCAGCAAGATCTATTTCGTTTTCTTGCAAATCTTGAATTATTTTTAGATAAGCACTGGCCAATTCGGCAACATCGACATCCATAATATCTTTGTGTTTATCTTGGACTAATGCTAAAAGTAAATCTAATGGCCCATCAAAATTTTCGATACTTATATCAAATTTTTTATCGTCTGATTCATATAAATTATTCATTTTTGTCTAAACTCATTTCTATTTCGTTTTTTACTCTGTTAATGATTGCTAAATTATCCATTGCTAAAAAGTCTGTTGGTTTAATAGGTTTTAAAAATTTAACATTTACTATTATTTTTTTACCTCTATTTTTATTCAAGGCTTGGCGAGTATCGCTGATTGATACTGGCACAATTGTTAGATATTGGCTTTGGGCAACCTTAATAGCTCCTGCCTTAAATTCGCCCAATTCATTAGTCAAGATGCGTGTACCTTCGGGGAAAATAACTCCATAACGTTTATTATTTTTAACAAAATCCCCAAATTCATTAAGTGATTTAAGAGATTGGCGTAAATCCTGACGATTAATGAAGATTGTATCTAATAATTCTAAAACACCGCTTGCAAATTTTTTACGCTTTAATTCAATTTTGCCCAAAAATGTAGGAATTTTATTTCCTCCTAACATTGCAAAGTCTTTCTTTTCCAAAGCAGCTAAAATAATTAGCGGGTCAATATTAGATTTGTGGTTGGGCAATAGTAATGCAGGCGATTTAGGTAAGTCGTTATAACCTTCAACATTGATTTTCACATTGAAATATCACAATAACTGTTTTGCTCTTTTAAGTAAATAGTCATTTCTTTGTTGTGGAGTCAATTCATCCGGCATACGACGGTATTTTTTTACCATTGCCCTTAATCTTCAAAGACATCATAAAAAATGTCACCATAAAAAAACCATTTTAAAATTAAAACTCATTTTACACCTCCTCTAATGCCGCGATTGCTACTAGCATATTTCCTTCGTGGCTGGTTGAAATTTTTCAGTCTTCAAATGTTCAAACACCAGATTTTTCTTTGACAAGTTTAATTTTCGAAAAATCAAAAAATTTATTGTCAGCCTTAAATAGCGCTTCTTTAATCGCTCAAAGTGATGCTAAATATGTCACTCTAACCTCTTCGCTGGCTAAATTGTGAAGATAATCGATTTCCGATGGATGACAAAAGCGCTTTTCAAATCCTTGTTCTATAGATCTAAATCTATCAATTAAAACTAAATCGATTCCTAATTTCATAAGATTATTATATGTAAATTTTAATATAAATATAAATATTAATATTTAATTAATGTGATATTAATTCAGCATAATAATTAATTTATTAATTTTTTCAATAAAAGTGTTAATTTTTTCCATTTTAAGATGACATTTTCAAAAAAATGGAAAAGACAATGTATGAAGAAAAACCGCGGAATGTTATTAGAGAAAATTATCAATCAAACAATAAATTATTATGAAAAAAATAATTTGGCTTTCATAGAGAAAAAAAGTTTACCAATTAAGTTTTATAAAATTAATGAAAACCGTCAATTGTTTGATGCTTACATTTTCAAGAAGAGTACTGTTGACTATATTGGTTGTTTTGAAGGTCGTTTTATTGCATTTGAAGCTAAATCCACTAATGAATTTAGACTGCCTAATAGTAATATTAAAAAACACCAAGTTGAATATTTAGACAGAATTTATAAATCGGGTGGTTTTGCTTTTTTCATAATTTTATTTAGCAATGTTGATGAGTTTTATATTGTTAATTCAGTATATCTCAAAGATAATTGAAAAAATTCATGGAGCTATGATGAAATAAAAAAAATCGGTTTTCAAGTCGAACTCACATATCCTGGTGTGATTGACTTCTTACCGATAATTAAAGGTTTTAGTTAATAACATCTTTAAGGTATTTAGATGGTTTGAACTTTACAACACGTTTTTGTTCGATTGTAATGCTTTCTTTTGTAAATGGGTTTAGAGTTTCACGCCCTTTTCTAATTGATGTTTCAAAAGTTCCTAAGGAACTTAATTGTACTTTCTCATCATTTGTTAAACGCTCTTTAAGAACAAAAACAAATTTATCGAAAAAATCATTTGCAACTCTAACTGGTACATCCATTAAATCAGCTACTTCTGCCACGAATTCTTTTTTAGTCATAATGCATCCTTTCATGTATAAATGATTATTTGTATACAGTCATAATAATCATGCAATATTATTATAACAATTTTTGTCTAATTTGTGTTTGATAAACTATGAATAATTACCCAAAAGTATTGAAAAAAGGTGGTTATTACTCAAGTCCTGATTTATTTTTGAAAATTAACTTGATTGGACAACCCGTAAAATCAATAACTTGGCGTAGTTGTTTTTCAATATAACGTTCATAACTTCAGTGTAAGTATTTTTTGTTGTTTACAAAGATTAGAAATGTTGGTATTCTTGTGTCAAATAATTTTCTGGCAAAGTATATATTTAATCTACCTCCATTGTATGGTGCAGCAGGTTGTATTAATTGTGTCTCTCTTATTAAATTTGATAGTAATGATGGTTTTACATCCCGTTCAAGATTTGTTTTAACTTTAATGATTGTGTCAATTAGTTTATCTACGCGCTTATTATGCAATACCGAGATGAAACAGAAGGGGACTCATGGTACAAAATGAAATCTGTTTCTCATATTTTTTTCATAATTTATCATTGTGTTTGTTTCTTTTTCGATTAAATCTCATTTGTTTACTGCAATAATTATTGGTTTTGAATTTTCAAGTGCGTAGCCAATTATACGCGCATCAAAATGACTTAGTTCTCTTGAAGAATCAATCATAATAATCGATAAATCTGATTCATCAAGTGCGGAAATCGCGCGCATTAGTGCATATTTATCAATCATGTCAACGATTTTGCTTTTCTTAGTAATGCCGGCAGTATCAACAATCTCAAATTTTTCACCTTTTAACTCCACAACCGTTTTAACACTATCTCTGGTTGTGCCTGCTATATCACTAACAATTGAACGATCTTCACCAGAAAGGAGATTAAGAAGCGATGATTTTCCTGAATTTGGTCTACCAATAATTGATAATCTAAAGTTTCGGTCAGTCTTCTCGTCATCCAAATATAGGTTTTTAAGACATTCATCAAGGACATCTCCCACTCCATGGCCATGCTGTGCGCTAATTTGGAATATTTTGTCAGCTCCCAATGAATATCATGATCAGTTAAACATGTCGGTATTATCCAATTTATTAGCAACAACCACAACAGGCTTCTCGCTTTTTCTTAACATGCTTAAAATCATTTGATCATCATTTGTAATTTCGGCAGAACCGTCAACCATAAAAATAATTACATTAGCTTCCTCAATAGCTATTTTTGCTTGAGTTCTGATTTGTTCCTGAAATGGTCTATTTTCCACTTCTATACCACCGGTATCAATGACTCTAATTTCTTTACCGCTCCACTCAAAAGTTTCGTATAGTCTGTCTCTTGTAACACCTGGTTCATCGTATGTTATTGAACTTTTTTTGCCAACAAAACGATTAAAAAGTGTACTTTTTCCAACATTTGGTTTTCCAATGATTGCTATTACATTATTTCTCATTTACAACCGCCTTTATTAATCTTATTATTTCAACAACAACGGCTTCAAAATTCATCTCTGTACAATTAATAACATATGCATCATCAACAATTTTTAATGGATCATTTTTTCTGTTAGAGTCTTGTTCATCGCGCGCTTGGACTTCTTTGAGAACTTGGTGAAAATTTGTATTGTAGCCCAATTCTTTGTTTTGAAGGATTCTTCTATTTGCTCTCTCGTGAGCAGTAGCGGTTAAAAATATTTTAACTTCAGCATAAGGCATAATTCGATATGTTGTATCTCTACCATCCATAATATAACCTTTTTTAGCTTTAGTAATTTGTTGGATGTATTTAACAACGTATTCTCTAACGTGTTTGTAAACGGCAATATCTGATGAAATTTTCGATATTTTATCGGCTCTAATTAATGAACTGATATCGACACCGTCGCTATATATTCTTTCATGTTCATCCAAACTAATTTTTAAAATTTGGTCATCTAAAATAGCATTTACTGCTTTTTCATCTTTAGGGTCAATATTTTTGTTAGAAACAACATAAGCTATGGCTCTATAGACGCTACCAGAACTAATAAAAGTATATCCTAGACGCTTCGCCACTTCTTTTGATACAGTCGATTTGCCAGCACCAGACGGCCCATCGATTGCAACATTTATTTTTTTCATAAATCCTCCATTTGAATTGAAACCAATATAATTTATATTATTTAATATTACTAAAAAATATCATTTTTGAATTAAAGTTGTACTTTATTTATGACAATTTCAGCTGATTCAGCCATTGTTACGGTATCTTCGTTATTAAAACGAGATTCTAAACCCAAATCTAAGTTTGAACCGCTATTCAACATTTCATATACATTTTCATTCATAAATTTAGAGATATCTTTCCGTTGCAATGATACTGATTTAAATATATCTTTTTTAAAATTAGACAGTTTAGAAGTTAGTATTCCTAAATTAACCTGAAGGTCATATCAATCTCTAACTTCAATATATTTGATAACGTCGTTTACTTTTGATTTATAAGCAAATAAGCAAGGGTCAATCATAATTGAAATAAGTGAGTTATTTGGTTTCAACTTGTAATAAGTTGAAACATCTTCTAAAAATTCAGAATCTGCTTCCAGAAAACTAGCAAATAAACTTTGTTGGCTATAGTCATTGTGATTAAGATGTTCAATAAAATTTTGGTTCTTCTTTGTTTTCATAATATATATTATATTTTAAATAATAATTAAGATTAAAATAAAGAAAAAACACCGATTGGTGTTTATTTGAATTGTTTAATGAAATCTGTGTTTGTTGTATCCGAATATTGCTCAAGATCTTTCGAAAGTTTTTTTAGGTCTGAAGTTGAAAGTTCTGGAATAACAACCTTCAATAATATTTTTAAATCACCGGCACGATTGTTCTTTCTAACACCTTTGCCGCTTAGAACAAGTGTTTTGCCGTTTTGATAAGTTCTTCGTAATTTAATAGTTTCTGTTCCATAAGGAGTGGGTACAAGTACTTCGTTTTCTTTGATTATATCTATAAATGAAACTGGATATTCTAGATAAATATTTAGATTATCCCTTTGGAAAAATTGATGAGCCTGAACATTAATTTCAACATATAAATCTCCTGAAGGGCCACCATTTTCACCTCGACCACCATAGCCGTTAAGTTTGATTCTATCACCATTATCAGAGCCGGCGGGAACTGAAAAAGTTACAACTTTTTCTTTTTTGATGTAAATTTTTCCTGAACAAACTTTACATTTATTTATTATTTTTTCTCCTTTACCTTTACATCTATTACATACCGAAGTGTTATTAATAATACCGAAAGGTGTTCTTTGTTGAATTTGCTGTTGCCCACTACCGTGACAAGAGTCGCAAGTAACAATATCGGCAGGTGTTTCTCCACCATGACCGTTACAATGGCTACATACTTCTCATTTATCTAGATTTTGTTTGACTTCCTTACCTCTTATTGATTCATTGAATGATATCTGTAAGCGCATTAACATATCGTTACCACGTGATGGTTCAAATGAATTACGGCCAAATCCACCAAATCCACTAAAGAAATTGCTGAAGATATCACCAAAACCACTAAAATCACCAAAACCACTAAATCCTTGTGGCCCTTCTTCAGAACCATATTTGTCGTAGTTTTCACGTTTTTGTTTATCGCTTAGAACTTCGTACGCCTCATTTAATTCTTGCATTTTTTTATCACTGGTTCCATCTTTTAACTTATCTGGGTGATATTGCATCGCAAGTTTTCGGTACGCTTGCTTAATTTCTTTTTCTGTTGCGTCTTTTGAAACGCCCAAAACTTTATAATAATCTTTTTTACTCATGACTTATATTTTAGCACAATAATAATTAGACTGCTAAATTAAATTGCCGTGATAAATAACATAATAAAATTAGTTTATTAGATAAAAAAGCTAATTCAATAAAAATTTATTTAATTTTTTTAAAAAGTCATTCACGTTTTGCAATTGTGTAGCTAGAATGGTAAGTTTTATAATAGGATTCGTTAACGATTAAACCTAGGAAAATAAAGTAAGAAAGCGATGATACGAACAAAGCAATATACATAAAAGTTCCGATTGCTCCATATTGGTTGTATTTAATTAACGATGTAAGATAACCAAAAGCACCAATAAATAACATATTTGGAAATGAAGCAATAAGAACGCCCGGTAATACAGAGTTTCACGATAATTTAAAACTTGGTGTTAGTTTGTAAATTAAAGTAAAACCAAAATATAAGACTATCATTAAATAAATATCGAAAGAAACATAGAAAAATATTTTTTCGCCAACTGAGTTTAAATTAGTTGAAATTAATTTATAGATAAAAATATAAAATGCGGTTACTAAGAATAAGTAAATACTTATACTAACAACAATAAAAAACCCCTTAATTCTATTTATGAAGAAGTTTCCTAATGTTTCATGTCCATAAATGTAATTTTGTGAGTAAATAAATCTTCCTCAGCCGTTTGAGCCCAGTCATGTTGATGTTAATAATAAAATGGCAATTGTTGTGTACTGTACACCGTGATTAATATTAAGATTTGGCACATTAATTAGGTTTTCAACCCCGGGAATGATTCTAACTAATATTACATTTAAAAATACATTATTGTAGTCTTGAATAAATGAAAGTAGGACAATAACTACCGTTAAGATAGGAACAAAAGAAACCAAAAAATAAAATGATAGAGAAATTGGTATAAAAGTTAGATCTTTGGCGGTAAAACGATTATACGTTCTATCAATTAATTCCTTTGTTTTGCTTTTATTTTTCCATGTAGTTTTTGGAGTTGCAATTCACAAAATAAGCATAATAAAAAATTTGATTATTTTTTCTAGTAATCACCATTGTTTATTTTCGTTAGGTATAACACTTTTATTAATAACTGATTTTTTAATCTTTTTATTATATGCCTTTTTTATTTTTTTTGGATTTTGGCCAGTGTAAATTTGTTCTTCGTTATTGCTCATATTAATATTATATGGAGATTTATGAAAAAAGCAACACAAGTATATTGAGTTGCTTATTAAAGGACTTGATTATGAGTGTTTATTTTTTATTTATTAATAATAAATTATTAATTGTCAATGCTATAGAAATAATCGTAAACACTGTGATAACAATTGAAAACGATAAAAAGATATTGATATAATGTTTCACAGGTAATAGAATTCATGTCACAATCATAGCAAAGTATGCAAATACTGATAAAATTACTATTATTTCAATAATTAGAGAGTTTTTTCTATATTCTATAAATACACAAGAATTGATATATTGATATAAAGATGTAAATCCTGCAAATATCATAAAGCAAAACATTAACGATATAAATGTAAACATAGGCAGAGCAGCAAATTTATTCACTTGTTCAATGATAGAGAATATTGAAACGGTTATTGAAATGAATAAATAGGTTAAAGAAGTTACTAAGAATAAAATTAATGATGTGCGATAATTTTTTTTATTCATAATTTTCCTTTCTTAATCTTTTGGCTAGTTCTAAAAGTAAAAGCTCCCTGATGTCAATACTGATACTTCCATTGTTTTCGTTTTGTATTCCTTTGAATTCGTCTATAAGTGAGTTTAAAACTCCCGATAGATTTTTATAATCGATTTCTTTAAATCTAGACATCAAAATATTGTATTCATTGTCTGAGGAAAAAACTCTTTTCAGACTACAAATTGTTTTATCTTTATGTGTAGAAATATTTAATATTTCCTGTTCAAATTTATATTTATCTTTGATTATTTCATTAATTTTCTTGCTGATTAAATTAAATTTTTTGAGATTCATCTTTTTAAAAATTAAATTAAATAACTCATTTAATTCAAACAGATGACCATTTAAATTGAGTTTGGAATTAATATAAATTAAGAAAGAATTAATATTATCTTTTGTGGGTACAAACGCATCGGATTTCATAAAATAGGAAACAAAGAAATTTGAAAAATACATATATTCAATGTGACTAATAATTTTTTTGATACTTAAAATATTTGATTTTGATATCAAAAATGCTAAATCCATCAACGCATTTTCTACTTTTTCATCACTTTTGTCGAGATTTTTTTTACTAAGCATGAAACTTTTAAAAAGTTGGTGTATTTTCATTGAAATTAAAAAGTAGCGTTTTGGAAGGAAAAATCCATTTTTGTTTCAAATTTTGTTTTTTTGTATAAATTTAGGCAAGAAGATTTCCACCGGCTTATTGTCATAAGAGTATTTTGCAAATAAACCATCGTTGTAAATAGTTTTTAAATTACCAATATTATTTAATTTACAGTTTTTTTCATAAGAAATGAAATCTAAATCGTTTGCCTTTCTGAAATAATCTTTATATTTTAGTTCAAGTGATTTAGAACCATGCAAAACGAAACCGTTTTTTTGCATTCTGAAAATTATATTTCTTTCGACATCATCCTTTTGTTCGTTTTTAGTAGTCATTTGTTTCAAAACTCTTATATTCAGAGTAACAAAAAGTTTCAATTTTAATCATTTATATGCCCTGAATCAGTTATATTCATAATATTTGTTAATATAAATTATTGAAAGCGAATTTAAGAATCAAATAACCTGCAAAAATAATAAAACAATTAGTAGAATATACAAATAAACGTAGGTTTTAAAAGCTATATCTTGTCCTTTATTTTTATTTTTCAGGATATTAAATAATTCAAAATTACTGGTACTTACCAAAACAAAAATGTATAAAATTACTGAAAAAAGCAGAGTAGAAAGAAACAAAAATAAGTAATATCTTTTCAAGCTGTTTTTGATTCAGTTTTTTTGTTTTAAAAAATTAATTTTATCTTTTAATAACATGTTGTACCTCACATAATATCTCTGTTATATTCCATTAGTTTTTCATACGCAATTTCATAAATCGTTTTTACTGTATCGTAAACCCGATTTACTTTAGATTTTGAGATTTTTAGTGAAATGAAGTTATTCCATTTGGAAGTGACATTATTTAAAGCTCTTTGTGCCTCCTCCAATGAATTCATTATTAATATTATATCTTTTGATTCGGCAATGTTTGTTAATTTTCCGAATATTTGGATAACAAATGCTTTGGAATAAGAATTATATTCTTTTAAGTTTTGAAGTTGACCTAAAAGCGTGCAAACCAAAACTCCTCCTTGTAACGCGACTTGTAGCTCCGGTATAGAATCAATATTCAAATGCGATAAGTTATTTCCTAAGGCATCTGCCGCGTATCAAAGCGGATCAGCTTTTTGCAATAAATCAATTACGTAGTTAATAGATCCACCGATTGCATTATGAAAGTCATATCATGATTTAAAACATATATCAATTTTATTGCTAATTTTATTAAAATCGTTTTGGTCCACAAAGTGATTTATATCATATTTTCCCTCAGCTGTAAAGACACTTTGACTCTTGCGCTGAATTGTAAATAATGAATAATTTATGAGTCCATAATTTTCTTTCATTTTTAATTTTGAAATATTTTCTTCAAATTCTTTCTTCAAAGTATCAATTTCATTTTTAAATTTATAGATATCTAACTCGATTGCAACCGCGTTTACATTTTCATTTTGATAAATTGTTAGCATATTTCCTCCATTTAAACTTTTTTTATACTATACTGAAATTATATCCATAAAATATTAATTGCCATCCAAACTACAGAGTCAAGACCTTGATTTAAGGGAAAATGTGAAAAGTATCCATTTATAGTAGTTGTTTTGATAATTATTTTCAAAATTTAATTAAAAAACAGCCTTTGACGCTGTTATGTTAATTTAAATATAAATTCACAAAGTACAATGAAGACTGGAATTAGAATTATTGACATTATTGTTGAAAGCGCCGAAGCTCTCGCAGTGAAGTTTGGTGCTTTATTATACATTAATGATAGAGCAGCAGGAACCGTTCCCGGAGGCGTTACGCTAACAACAACAATAGTTAAACAAACTTCGGCTGGTATTTTTTTAGCAGTATAGAATGAATACATGATTCCAAGCATGATTAGCGGAACAATGATTAGTTTTATAAATGTGTATAACCAAACATATTTATCCGTAAAAACTTCTCTAAGGCGTTTTTCACTCATTTTCATACCAACTGTTAATCAGACAAGCGGTGTACATAAACGTGATAATGTTAAAACAACATTATTTACATAAGGTATGGTTGTGTGAAAATCCATTCATCCAGTAGGTTCGATATTGGTTGCTATGTAAAGATTTTTAGAGACATCAAAAATGTATTTGCTTGAGTCTTTTGCAATATAAATAGAGTTGAAATTAGTACCAAATTTTGCTTTCTTAACAACTTCTATTGTGTCGAAATAATTAACACCGTCTATTTGTTTCGCGAAAACATCAATTGGAATAGGGTCAATATCCTTTGTTGAGTTTCCTAATCCTGGAATTAACTGAGTTAATCATAAAAATAAACCTAAAATCGTAATCATTAATGTTGAATTGGTTGCTAACTTTTTACATGTTTGTTTAAAGTTATCTTTATTCATTTTAATACCAGAGATAATAACAAAAACAAATGTATATAAAGTTATTCTTTGCGGAATGTTCCACATACTTACACTAATTATTGCTCCGGCTTGATGCGATGTTCCTTGATAAAATTCGCTAATTACAGGCAATCCAAATGTGGCTGTAGCCCCAAAAATTATCAGTATAAACATCATTAATGCGCGTTCTTTTGGCACATCATTATTCGTAGTGGCTGAAATTGTGCCTAGCATAGTTTTGTTTGAAGCATTTTTAACTAATTTTGGTAGTTTTCAATCAAATTTAACTCATAATCAAACAAAAAAGCAAAGAATTATGTAAAAAAGGAGCGATAACAACAATATTCATGCTTGCTCTTTGAGCTTATTAAGGGAAATGCTCGACATAAATCCTTTTAGAGCTATTGCTGGAACTGAAATTTCAAGAATAATTTTAGTAAAAGAGTTAATTCAAGATGATTTTAAAATTCCAAATTTAGTGAACAAATAACCTATTGATATCAATAAAATGCTCGCAATACATACACCAATGAGGTTAGAGTTGGTTATAGTAGATATAAACACTTCACGCATAATTATTGATTATACTCCCATAGATTTTTGATGATAGTAAGTTTATAAAAAAACAAAGTCAGCACTTTGTTTAAAAGTTCTCTATATCATCAATACGATTTTGGTGTCTACCGCCCTCAAATTCGGTGTTGATATATTCCTTAATCATTGCTTTAGCTTCATCAAGTGGTACTTGTCTTCCGCCCAAAACTAGAACATTGGCATTATTGTGTTGTTTTGCTAAGTGAGCATCTTCGACACTAGTAATTCTCGCAGCACGAATTCCATGGTGACGATTTAGTGCATATGAAATACCTAAACCTGTTCCACAAAATCCTAATCCAAAACTCACTTTATGTTCTTTCATATAATTGGCTAATTTATGACCCTGTAGTGAGTAAGAAACAGAAGTTGATGAATCGGCTGGGCCTAAATCTACAACTTCATATCCAAGTTCATTGATATAACTAATTAATTCATTTTTTAATTTGCAACCACCGTGGTCGCTAGCCATAGCTACTATTTTTTTACTCATAATTCTCCTTACATTTATGATTATTATAGTAAAAAGTATCCGTTTTTATTAATTTTTTCCGTTTTTTAAAAAGCAACCACTTTTCTGCTAATAAATGATATGAAAATTACAAAACAATATGATTCTAAAGACTGTGGTTTGCACGTTTTGCAATATCTTTTTATGAAGTTAAATAAAGAATATGTTGATATAAATTATTTAAAACTTAAAGCACACTATACTTCACAAGGGATAAATTTAGCGAACTTGAGTGAAATTGCAACGCAACACGGAGTAAAACTTGATTCATATAATGCAGATTTTGATTCAATTAAAAATATTAATAGAATTGATTTCCCTTTTTTAGTATTAGTTAAAAATAATGGGTTAGCACACTATTTAATAGTAGAGAAAATTACGCATAAATGTTTAGTGGTACAAGATTCTAATATTGGTGGTAGAAATAAACTTTCTTTTGAAGAGTTTAAATCTATTTACCAAAATGTAATCATTTTTGCTTATAAATTGGATAATTCAAAAAACAAAAAAACCATAAATGAAATTGAAGACAAAGTTAGTTCAATGTTTACATTTACAAAACAAACATTCGGTTTATTATTACTTGCCGTTTTATCGGTTATATTAACATTTAGTTCTTCATTTTTTGTAAAACTAACTTTTGATTATGTCTTACCCAATAATTTAGTTAAAACATTAACTGTTTTATTTATTTCATTTTTATGAATAAATATTCTCCGATTTATAAATTCTTCGATAAAAGACATAATTATAAGAAAGTTATCCAATAAAATCGAGTTAGAAATTTCTGAGAATTTTTATTTGAAAATTCAAAGATTGCCGATTAATGAATTGAATAAAATGACACATAACGAACTAATAAAGAGGGCTAGTTATATTAATTTTATCGCAAATTATAAAGCTAATTTTGTTTATTCTTTTTTTATAGAAACAGCGTCAATTGTTGTTAGTTGTGTTTTACTAATCTGATTGAATTATTTATTATTTTTGATGATTTTAATATTCTTAATATTTGCTGTTTTTACAAATGTTATTTTTCAAATGCATATTAATAGAAAATATAATGACTTTATTTCAAAAACCCATCAAAAAGCACAATCAGATTTAGATGTTATATTTACACTAAATACTTTTAATTCTTCTCTTGATCAAAATTATAAAGAGTTAAGAAGAAGGGAAAAGATGCTTAAAAGTATGAATGCAGATTATTCAATGTTTAATAAAAAAAATTCGAACAATTTACTTGTTGATTTGGTAATTGGAAATTTGGGGATGATTATTGTGTTTACAGGGTGTCTATTAATTTTCAAGAATTCTTTAACGGTTGGTACATTAGTAATGGTTCTTACAACATTAAATTATTTTGTACAACCCATTACTTCATTAACCGCAATAACAATGATGAAAAATATTGTTAATAAACATATTCAAATGGTAAATTTTATTTTAAATCTAAACGAATCTAAAATAAAAAGTGAAGGGGTTGAAATTGAAAATATAGACAAAATTGAATTAACCGATATTAATTTCGGGTATGATTATGGCAAAAAAATTCTAAACATTAAAAGTTTAGTATTAGCAAAAAATACTCAAATTATAGGCTCTAACGGTAGTGGAAAAACCACTTTATTAAATTTGCTAAATTACAGAATTTGCAATTGATTAGGTCAAATTAGGATTAACGATATAGATCTCGATTTTATAGATAATGAAAATCTTAAAGAAAATTCGATTTTGATAACTTCTGATCCGTATCTACCATCTTTCAATATTATTGAATTTATTACATCAAATAATAAACAAAATCAAGAAACATTATTGGAAAATATTAAAAAATATAAATTGGATGAATTAATGGAATTATTAAGGTTGAATTTAAATACAGAACTAGTTAATAATGGTTCTAACATTTCTAAGGGTCAAAAACAATTTATTGTGCTGCTTAAACTATTTACTAAAAAATATAGACTTATAATGTTAGATGAGGCTTTTGATAATGTTGATGAAAAAATATTTAAATTGATGATTCGAAAAATAAAAGAATATCAAAAAGATGCTTTCTTTATTGAAATCAACCATAATAAAAAATATGTGCATGTAAACAAGGAGGTAGATTTTGACAAAATTAACAAAATTAACTAAGTGATTTTGACTATACTTGGCTGCTATAACCCTATTATCCATTTTTGTTTTATACTTCGTGTTAACATATAAGATTGAAAAAACTATTAAGATTAATTTCATTGTTGATGAAAAGAAGAATTTAGTGCTATTAGCTCCTGAAAGGTCTTTATTCTATATTGAAAAAAATAAAGAAATATCAATAAACTATGATAATAAAATCTACCTATTAAAGGTAAGTGCAGTTAAAAAAATAAATGAAAATGTTTTAGTTACTTTTTACAAATTACCACGAAATATGAGACTAATTTCAAACACGCATATTGAAGGTGTACTATACTATGACAAAGGTTCGATTTTATCTAATTTTATATCAATGGAGTATTAGGTCATTATTATATAATTTACATATGGTTGAAATTAATATTAATATTGAAAATGGTACATCGTTCCATTTTGAAAATGAATACAAACAAATATTAAGGAATCTACAAGATTATTTTAATATCGATAAAACAATTGTTTTGGATGTTTCGATAGTAAATAATCAAAAAATCAAAAAATTAAACAAAAAATACCGCGGTAAGGATTACGCAACCGATATTTTGTCATTTGATTTTGGAAATGATGACTTCTATAATGAATTACCGATTTTACCGATTGGTGAATTAATTATTAGTCACGAAAAAGTTGAGTCTCAAGCCATTGAATTTAATCACTCTGTGAGAAGAGAGTATTGTTATTTATTTGCTCACGGATTAATTCATTTAATGGGTTATGATCATGAAACGGAAATCGAAAAAGTTGAAATGGACAAAATGGTTGATAGTATATTCAACCCATTAGGTATTACAAGAGAGGAATAAAAATGGACGTAAAAAAATTAAAATCACTTTTACAGTATTCATACTGCCCTTGATCACGCTTTAAAGTGGCGGCCGTCGCAATTGATGCAGAAGGGAGAGAATGACCAGGCGTTAACGTCGAAAATGCTGCTTTTCCATCTGGATTATGTGCTGAACGTTCAGCTTTGTTTGGTTCAGTTGCACACGGCGCAGTGGTAGGAACATTTAAGGAAATTCACATTATTTCGTCTGGGGCTGGTGTGGTTTCACCATGTGCTGGTTGTAGACAAGTATTGACTGAATTTATGCAAGATGATGCATTAGTTCACTTATACAATGGTGAGGGGGATGTAGTTAAAACATTCAAATTAGTTGAATTAGTACCTTTACCAATTAGAAGTGAGCAAATTAAGTAATGAAGGTAAGTATTGTAACCATTATCGGAAGACCAAATGTTGGTAAATCATCGTTACTGAACCAAATTTTAAACTATGAACTTGCTATAGTTTCCAACATACCACAAACAACAAGAGATCAAATTAATGGTGTTTATAATGAACCTGGTTACCAAATTGTCTTTGTTGATACTCCTGGAATACACAAACCATTAAATAAATTAGGCGAATCATTAAACAAGAATGCGTACAATTCATTGAAGGATATTGACTGTATCTTATTTCTTTCGCCTGTAAATGAAAATATCGGGGCGGGAGATAAGGTAATTTTAGAGAAAATACAAAATCAAAAAAATAAAATAGCTGTTATTTCAAAAGTGGACTTAGCCAAATCGCCAGATATTTTATTGGCTAAAGTTGAAGAATTAAGATCATTTGGTTTTGAAAAAATATACAGTATTTCAACCGATAATATCTCTTCAATTAAGAGTTTAATAGAGGAATTGAAATCATATTGTTACGATGGGGAACCATATTATGATGAGGATTTTATAACTGATAAATCAATGAGATTTATGGCTAAAGAAATAATTAGAGTTTCAGCAATGAAATTGCTTCGTGAAGAACTTCCTCACTCAATTGCTGTTGAGGTCAGTGAATTTATTGAAAATGAAAATCAAATTAATATCGAAGCCCTAATTTTTGTAAAAAAACCTTCACAAAAAGGAATGGTTATTGGTAAAGATGGGCAAATGATAAAAAATATAGGCATTAATGCCCGTAAACGTATGTCGATGCTATTTGGTGCTAAAGTCGATTTGCGTCTAAAAGTTAAAATAGCTGATAAATGGATAAATGATCCTAAATTTTTAAAGAAAATGGGATATTAAAGGAGAAAATATGAATAGAAAGTATTTGGACAAAGTGTTTAAAGAACACAATATTGACGCTATCGTGTCGGAAGCGCCGCAAACCAGATTATGATTAACCGGCATTCAAACAACTGATGGGTATGTAATTATTGAGAGAAACGAAGCGCATTTATTTGTCGATGGAAGATACATTGAATTTGCTCGCAATAATGCTAAAAATGTTAATATTCACTTATTGGTCGGAACTTCTCTGAAAGATTTTTTTGCAGAAAAAAAATACAACAAAGTTGCTTTTGAGGAAGATTATTTAAACCTTCAAACACACAAATATTTACAAAGCATAATTAATCCAACCGAAGAAGTTTTCATCCGTGGTCAAGAATTACGTATTTTAAAATCAAATGAAGAAATTGAAATAATGCAAAAATCAATAGATATTTCTTTAGAAGCTCTTAAAGAACTTTATAAATGAATAAAACCAGGCATGACTGAAAAGGAAGTGGCTGCGAAATTAAATTATTTAATGAAGTTAAATGGTGCCGAGAAAGAAAGTTTTGATGAGATTGTTGCTACAGGACCTTCTTCAGCTGAACCTCACCATCACCCAACAGATAGAAAATTAGTTGCCGGTGATTTATTAAAGATTGATTTCGGAGCTTTGTATAAAGGGTATTCTGCTGACATCACCAGAACAATTATTATGCCTGACGAAAATGGTAAGGTTAACATTAACAATCCAAAAGCAAAAGAAATTTTAGACATTGTTTTAGAAGCTGCTAAAGCTGGTAGAGATGCAGTTAAGCCCGGCATTAAAGCAAGCACCATCGATAAAATTTGTCGTGACTACATCAATAACGCTGGTTACGGTGAGTATTTTGTTCACGGTACTGGTCATGGTTTGGGTATTGATGTTCATGAATTGCCATATGTAAGTTCTAGAGGTTATGATTACATCTTAGAACCTGGTATGGTCATCACAGTTGAACCTGGAATTTATATTGAGGGTCTTGGCGGTGCTAGAAATGAAGATGATGTCTTAGTCACGGAAACGGGACATTATGTCTTTTCTAAACCAGAAGAAAGATCTTAATAATTTATGAAACAAGAAGATTTGTTAAAATATGAATCTCAGAGGGACGACGTTTTAAAGACACCTTTCATTTCCTATGAAGAACGTGTTTCAATTCTTAAAAAAATAAAATCAATAATTAAAGAAAACATTAACAATATAAACTTTTCTTTAAAAAAAGACTTAAACAAACATGAGAATGAAGTTTATTTTTCTGAAATTGGTTTAATTTTGAATGAAATTAGATTTGTACTTAAAAATCTAAAAAAATGAATGAAACCTAAAAAAGTTAAAACACCATTAGCTTTATTTTCTGGTGCTTCTAAAATTATTCAACAGGCATTGGGGCATTGTCTAATTATTAGTCCTTGAAATTATCCATTTTATTTAACATTTATGCCTTTAATTTCTGCTATAGCAGCTGGGAATAGAGTGATAATAAAGACATCTGAACTATCAAAACATTCTTCTAGTTTGATAATGAAAATTATTAATGAAGATTTAAAAACAGATAAGGTATATGTTATGAGTTCTGACGTTAATGATGTTAAAGAGATGTTAAAAAATAAATTCGATTTCGTCTTTTTCACTGGTTCGGAACGTGTAGGGAAGTTAATCACTGAACAAGTTTCTAGGTTTCACACTCCAATAACTCTTGAGCTCGGTGGTAAATGTCCAGTTATTCTAGATGATAGTGCAGACTTAAGGAATGCAGCCAATAAAATTATGACTGCTAAGTTTATAAATAGCGGTCAAACTTGTGTTGCTCCAGACTATATTGTTGTTCCTAAAAATAAAGGAACTAAATTTATAGAATATTGTCAAGATTACATAAATGCAAAATTAGATAAACTTGAGAATTATCCTAAAATAATTAGCGAGGAACATCACAAAAGAATTATGGGTTTAATTCCCAATGATGTCAACGTTCAATACACTGATACTCAAATTTTGCCAAAAGCGTTCATTTCTGATTGAAATAATAAAATTATGAAGCAGGAAGTATTTGGCCCATTGTTACCTGTTATTGAGTATCAAGATTTTTCAGAAATAGTCCGCAAGATTTCTGAAAAATCAGAACCATTAGCAACTTATGTTTTTACAAAAGAAAAAAAATTTGTCGATGAAGTTTTTAAAAATATACGCACTGGTGCTTTAGTAATTAACGATTTAATGGTTCAGTTAGCTAACCATTATTTACCTTTTGGTGGTGTCGGAGCATCAGGACATGGACGCAGTCGGGGATATGCTGGATTTTTAGAATTTTCAAATTCAGTCAGTTATTATCGGAGAACTTGATTTTCTACTGAATTGAGTGAGCATCCGTATTCTGAATTAAAACTGAAAATTTTAAAGAAAATTATTAAATAAAATGTGTTTTTTTGCAAAAGCGATTGAAAACACATTTTTTTAATAAAAATATTAAGTTTTTCAAAAAAGTATATATAATGAATTTATGAAAGAATTAGATAAAATTACACCATTAGAAAAAGACTTTGCGAAGTGATACACCGATGTCGTAAAACAAGGCAACCTAATTGCGTATGGACCATTAAAAGGTACATTAGTCTTTAAGCCTAATTCATTTGGTATTTGAGAGTTGATTCAAAAATACTTAAATGAAGAATTTAAACAACAAGGAGTTCAAAACGTTTATCTTCCTTTGTTAATACCTGAAAGATTATTTAACAAAGAAAAAGATCATATAGAAGGGTTTAACCCTGAGTTAGCAACTATTACACAAGTTGGAGAAGCTAAATTAGAAGAAAAGGTTTTTGTTAGACCAACATCAGAAGTATTATTTGCTGATTTATTTAAAAACTCAATTGAATCTTACAAGGATCTACCGATTATTTATAATCAATGAGCGAATGTTATTCGTTGAGAAAAAACAACTAACCCATTTTTAAGAAGTCGGGAATTTTTATGACAAGAAGGTCACACATGTCATAATAATGCAATGGAGGCGCGTCAATTAACAAGAATAATGATTTCACTTTATGCAAAATTTCTTAAAAATTACTTAGCGATCCCTGTAATTGTCGGTAAGAAAACACCTAAAGAAAAATTTGCAGGAGCATGTAGCACATATACAGTGGAAGCTATGATGAAGGACGGCAGAGCCTTACAAGCAGGCACCAGCCACTATCTTGCTCAAAATTTTTCAAAACCTTTTGAAATTACTTTTAAGGATGAAAATAACAATATTCAATTTGCTTATCAGACATCATGGGGTGTTTCTACTCGATTGTTGGGAGCAATTATTATGACCCATGGTGATAATAGAGGAATAATTATTCCGCCTAGAATTGCACCAACACAAATTGATATTCTTGAATTGTTTGCATCTAAAAACCCAAAAGTAAGTGAAGTAGCAAAACAATTAGTTAAAGATTTAGGAAGAATCTATAGAGTAAGATTAGATAATTCCGATAAAAACCCTGGATTTAAAGCTTCTAATTCTGAAATCCAAGGCACGCCACTAAGAATTGAAATTGGTCCTAGAGACCTTGAAAACAATATGGTAACAATAGTTCGTAGAGACACTCTAGATAAAATTGTAATGCCAATCAATCAAGTTAAAAAAGAAGTAAAAACTTTACTTAATGACATTCACAATAATCTATACGCAACAGCAAAAGAAAGATTAGACAAAAATATTGTTGCCGTTGACACATACGAGGAATTTGCGGATCAAATTTCTAAATCTAAATTCGTTTTAGCTCCTTTCTGTTGTCATGACGAAGAAGAGGAAGAAATTAAAGCTGAAACAGGTGCTACCGCACGTTGTATTCCCAAATCAATGGAAAGAGACGAAAAAATGAAACCATGTATTACGTGCCATCGTATTACAAAACGTTTTGTGATTTTTGCACGCGCTTACTAATGGATTAACTTAGCGTTTTGCTAGGTTTTTTTAATTAGGAGATAATATGAATTCTTTTTTAATCCAAAACTTCTCGAATTATAATTTAACGCAACTCGAAAAATATAAAGGTGTTAAAGATATATGTCAATTAGAATTAGGTCGAGCCAAAAGTAAAAGAATGAATGAATTTAAAAATGGCAAGAAACCTTCAACGTTAACTAGCGATATAAAAAACTTATACAACTATTACTCAGAAAATATGCAAAGAGTGTTGGTATGTATGAGTGACATTAGCCGCGAAATATTAGATAATGAGTTGTTAGACCCTTGCGATGACCCATTCTGGTGAGATATGCTTTGCTCTAAAACAACTTATTATAAAAGACGAGCCGCAATGGTTGATGAGTTCTTATTTTATTACTTCGATAGTTTTTAGAAGTGAGCGCTACGGCGCTCATTTCTAATTTATGAAGAAAATGCTAATCATTATTTATGGTTTTGTTCTTTTAAATTATAATGATAATAATAGGCTGGGGGAATTATGAATGAAAGTAATATCAGATTTAAAAAATTTTGCGATTCAATAGGTTTTAAAATTCCGGATAATTTGATAAAAACTGAACTCGAAGTTACAAAGTACGAAACCGATATTGATCAAATCAGTGTTAATATAAACTTCAGAGATGAAATAAATCCTGAAGATTTTTTTGCTTTATTAACAGCCATAAGAGCAAATAAAATTTATAAAGTATTTATAACTTTTAGTTTTGACTTATTACAGTATAAACACACTAATTTAGTTAAATTTATTGAATATATAATCGCTACTAAAAGTAAATATTCAAAACTAAAAGTGTTTGATTGAAACAGAGAATTAATTGGTTTGGATGGTTCAAATTTTGAAGTTACTACTATTAGTGAGGAACGTTTTAATGAGTTTAAAGATTTAGTTGATCAGTTATCTAATTCATTGAATAAATATGGTTATAAAAATTTAAATCTAAAATTAATATATCAAAGTCTTGTATTAAAGGAACTTGATGCATCAAATCGAGATAATGACTTATTAGCCCAAGAACAATTTTTAAAATTGATGAATTCTAAACCCGTACAAAGCAAATCTTCGGATAGTAAACCTAGCAAAAAATGATCTAGAAAACAATATCAGGATGTTGAAATAATTAATATAAAACATTTACCGGAAAAAACAAATATAACTATTACAGGCGAAATATACGCTAGCGATTTAATAGTTACTAAAAATAAAAAATATATTTATTCATTTTCGATTACTGACCACACTGACGCAATTAATGCTAAATGATTTAGAGATGATGCACTTGATGAAGACATTCTAAATAAAGATTTAAAAAATGGAAATTTTATTAAATTATTTGGTACTACTGCATATCAAACATTTGGTAAACCAGAATGATTTATATATATTGATTCATTCGAAAAAGCTGAATCAATATATAAAAAACGTGTTGATACTGCTTCTGAGGACCAAAAAAGAATAGAATTGCATGTTTCATCTAAATTAAATACTATGGATGGATTATTTAATCCGCCTGACATTATTTCAAAAGCGGAAGAATTTGGTATGCCTGCCGTTGCAATTTGTGATTTAGATGCCGTTCAAGGTTATCCTAATTTTTACCAAAAAGCAAGAAAATCTAAAGTAAAAGGTTTATATGCCGCTTCTTTTTCAGTATTCCATAAAAACCCAATCATTTTTTATGGTGATGTTCCGAGTGGAAAAATTACCGATCATTCTTATGTTTCTTTTGATATTGAAACAACAGGTTTAAGTCCAAAGTTTCATGAATTAATTGAATATGGTTCATATGTAATTAATGTGAATAAAATTGCTCCTCAGCCAACACAATTTTTAGTAAAGCCCAAGGAAAAAATTAAACCATATACTACACAACTTACAGGGATTACACAAAAAGATATTGATAGTACTGGTCTTGACTGTAAAGTTGCATTACAAAAAATATATGATGATTTAAATGGCAAAATAGCTCTTGCGCACAACGCAAAATTTGACTACAACTTTATCAAAGAACAATTTAGGTTAAATAATATGGAATTTCCAAATGTTGTTGTTATTGATACTTTAGCAGTATCGAGATTAATTTTTTCTGAACGCAAAAAACACTCGCTTGGAGATTTAGCAGCTAATTTAGGTGTTAACTATAACCCGAATGTTGCTCACCGTGGAGATTATGATGCCAAAGTCCTAGCCGATATTTGATTGGAAATGATGCACACCATGTCAACTAAAAATATCTTCACATTTCAAGATTTATTAGAATTTAAACCGGAAAATGAATTCAAAGATCGTTTCCCGTATGCATTTACTAGCTTGGTTCGTAATCAATTGGGTTTAAAAAAACAATTTGCAATGGTAAGTGATTGTTTAACCAAAAATTATAGTTATGGGCCGAGAACATTTTATGAAGATATCAAACCCGATCCTGATTTATTATTTGGTTCAGGAACATTAAAATCTAAATTAATCGATGATTATTTTTATGCTTCACGTAGTCAATTTTTAGAGGAAATTAAACGTTATGATTATATTGAAATTCCAGCTCCACAGGTTTTCAAACATTGGGTTGACATGGAATTCATTACTAAAGACCAACTGCACGATGGATTGAAAGACATTATTTTAACTGCTAAAGAATATAATAAAATCCCTGTTGCTACAGGTGATGTTAGATATTCCGATAAAGCTGATAAAAAAGCTTTTGAAATTTTGGTTTATGCAAAAGGAATTGGTGCAGCTCGCCACTATTTATATAATTATGGAAGGGCCAAAGAAGGTACTCTAACTATTCCTGACCAGGAATTTTTAACTACTAATGAAATGTTGAATCAGTTTGAATTTCTTGGCGATGAAGATTTAATTAAAGAAATTGTAATTACTAATAGTCGCAGAATTGCTGATATGTGTGAGGAAGTCGTTGTTATAAAAGACAAGCTGTATACTCCTAAATTTGATGACTCTTCAAGAAAACTTAGAGAACTAGTTTATCAAAATGCAAAATTAAAATATGGTGATAATTTGCCTGAAATTGTCGACCAAAGAATCAAGGCTGAATTAACCCCTATTATTGAGTATGGTTTTGATGTAATCTATTGAATTTCACACAGGCTGGTCAAAAAATCATTGGATGAAGGTTATGTTGTTGGTAGTCGTGGTTCTGTTGGTTCGTCTCTTGTTGCGACACTAAGCGAAATATCTGAAGTTAACCCTCTACCACCATATTATTTATGTAATAAATGTAAGTTTTTTGAATTAGCAAATGTTCCTGGAATTACTTCTGCTTATGATTTAAAAAACAAAAAATGTCCTAACTGTGAAATCGATATGGAAAGAGACGGGCATAATATTGCTTTTGAAACATTTCTTGGTTTTAAAGCTGACAAAGTTCCCGATATTGACCTTAACTTTTCTGGCGAATTTCAAGGAGAAGTCCATAATGAAACGAGAAGATTATTTGGTCAAACACATACATTAAGGGCGGGAACAATATCTACAGTTGCACCTAAAACAGGTTTTGGCTATGTAAAGAATTTTATTGAAGAAACTCATACAGATTACTCAGATGCTTATGCTATGTATTTAGCGACTAAAATCGATGGTGTAAAACGCACTACAGGTCAACACCCGGGTGGTATTATCATTATTCCTACTGAATATGATGTTTACGATTTCACCCCAATTAATTATCCTGCCGATGATACAAATTCAACCTGATTCACTACTCACTTTGAATATAAAGCTATCCATGATAATGTTTTAAAACTTGACTTACTGGGGCATGATAACCCTACGATAATTAAAATGTTAGAAACATATACCGGATTGAGAATTGCTGATATTCCTAAAAATGATCCAGAAATTGTTAAGGTATTTAACTCTACAGATCCATTAGGTATAAAGCCATCCGATATTGGTGGTGAAGCAACTGGCGCCATAGGATTACCTGAATTTGGTACTCAATTTGTTCGTCAAATGTTATTACAAGCTCAACCTAAATCGTTTGCCGATTTAGTATCCATATCAGGGTTAAGTCATGGGACAAATGTTTGAATTGGAAATAATCAAGATTTAATTATGAAAGAGGGCTTTAGACTTCCTGACATTTTCTGTTGTCGTGACGATATTCTTGCTAAATTGGTTGCTGAAGGTGTTCCGAATCGTTATGCGTTTAACATTATGGAAAAGGTTCGTAAAGGTAAAGGTTTAACACCTGAAGAACAAGCTGAATTAAGAAAATACAATGTTCCTGAATGGCAGATAGATTCAATGCTTAAGATTGCATATATGTTCCCTAAGGCTCACGCAGTCGCATATGTTCTAATGGCTTGATGAATTGGTTGATTCAAAATAAATCAACCTTTAGCATTCTATGCATCTTATTTTGCAACTCACGCAAAAGCCGTTGATGTAGAAAGCATGGTGGATGTGCGTAACGGAAAAAAAGCTCACAATAAGTTAGTTCAGCTTCAATCCGTTAATCGTAAAGAGTTAGATAATAAATCAATTGATTTAATGCCTACGCTTGAAGTTGTGCGCGAACTATATGCACGCGGTTTGTATATAGCAAATATAGATATTGAACGTTCACAAGCACATGAGTGAGTAATTGATAACGATGAAAAATGTCTAATACCACCTTTTAAATCACTTGACGGTTTAGGAGATTCAGTTGCAGAATCTATCGTAAATGCTCGCACCGAAAAGTCTTTCAGTTCTATTCAGGATTTTATAACCAGGGCCAAAGTTAATAAAACTTTAGTTGAAAAGATGGAAAAAATGGGCATTTTTGCAAAATTAGATGAAACAGATCAAATGAGATTATTTTAGATAAGTATTTAGTAAAATTTATTTCAATGGAGGAGGCAAAATGAATAAAAATAAAGAGAATCATATAATAAAAAAACCCACGTTTTGAAATGTATTTGTCTTAATACTTATGGTAACTTTTATTGGTTTTGGTGGCGGAAATGCCCTTATGCCTGTGATAAAACGATATGCTGTTGATAAATATGAATGGCTAGATAGTGATGAATTCGACAAAAATGTTGTTATTACAAATATGTTACCTGGTCCAATGGCTATTGAGGCTTTATCTTATATTGCAATGAAAACACTTGGATTTTGAAAAGGTTTTCTTGTCGTTTTATTTGCATCATTGCCGCATATTGTGGTTACAATAGCCTTATTCTTTGTATTGTCAAAGTTACCACTTGAATATTTATATGTGGTTCAGGTTGGAGTGTTAGTCGCTATTGTTGGGAGCTTAATTGGTTTTAGTTGATCATATTTTAAAAAAGGAATTAAATCTAACAAGATTGGTGTGTGAACAATATTATTTTTAATTACGATGGCTTTTTCATTATTTGTTCCTACCCCTTATAACGTTCCAGTCGCAATTATGTTTTTAATTATTGGTATTTTTGCTGCTATTTATTGTGTTCAAAAAAGAAAAAATATCAAGAAATTAAAATGTCAATTAAAACAAGAAAAAATAATCCAGAACACGGATAAATCAATTGAAAATGTAGAAATTTCACATTCAATAACAGAGGTGAATAACATTGAAGAGATAAATAAAAAACAAGACAATATTAATGAGGTCAAATAATGGGATTATTAGCTTTATTAGTTTCTCTACCCCTTATTATTCTTGTTTCATTATCTGTGTTTGGTGGTGGTCAAATATTTATGCCAATATTTACTTGGTTATGAAAATCCCTTGCTAAATGATTTAATATAACTATAACTACTGAACAAATTAATAGTGTATTTGCAATTTCAAATTCAACTCCAGGAATTTTAAGTCCGAAATTTGCGACCGTTACGGGATATTTGGTGTCGGAAGGGCAATGATGGGGTTATACAGCAATGATATTGACTTATCTAGCATTTTGTGTTCCGCCTATCTTAATGATGAAATTAGCGATGAAATATGCTGATAAGTTTGAAGATTCATTGTTTTTGAAGAAATTAATTAATATCATGAATCCGGTTGTAACTGGAATAATTGTCGCTTTAGCAATTCAGTTATTTATTGGGTTAATTGCGCCACAAGTAGTATTTAATAAATCAGCTAAGGAATATTTTGGATTAGATTACAGTGATAAAACAGTCATATTTTTCTCAGGGTGAAGGGGAATTGTTTTATATGTATATGTACCAATCGGAATTATTATTTCTTTAATTTTGTATTTCAAAAAAATCCCTATGTTTGAGTTAATATTAGGTAATGTAGTAATAGCGCTGATTTTATTTGAACCTTGATTAAAAGTAGCTTCTTAGCTATTTTTTATTTAAATAAAAAACCGGCAAAGCCGATTAATTATGATTATTATTTCTTTTCTTTGTGGTTTGTATGTTTGTTACATTTGCCACAGTATTTATTTAATTCCACTTTTTCTGGGTGGTTTTTTTTGTTTTTCTTACTAATGTAATTTTCCATTTTGCACTCAGTACATTGGAATGTAAATCCTTCTCTTGCCATTCTTGTCTCCTATGTGTAATCTTATGTGTGTAAAATTCTTTTTAATTATTTTTTAATTATAACCATAAATATAATTAAAATAAATTTTTAGTTGTGTTATTTGTTTATTTTAGCATATTTTTGTCAAACGGGATAAATTCTTAGTTAGCTAATTAATTTTTTCTTGGTATTTCTCTAATTTTTGAATTGCTTTTTTTACACTATCGTATGCTGCTGCTCTAGTTGTGGCTGTAATGTCAGCGATTTCTTGATAGCTTAAATTTTCTAAAAAATAAAGTTGAAAAGCTTGTTTTTGAGTTTGTGTTAATAAATTTTGAAATTTTTCAAATAAAGAAATGTAAATTTCACGTTGTTCAATATCATTAATCTTGCTCATTTTCCACCATTAAATCTTTCGTCATTGTGTAGATGAATTTTTCAAGATCAAATTGTTCGAGGTCATCTAAACCTTCACCTAAACCAATGTATTTAACATTAAGGTCAAATTCATCTTTAATTGAAAGGACAATTCCACCCTTGCTTGTACCGTCCATTTTAGTCAAAATAATTCCGGTTGGATTTGCTGCTTCTTTGAAGTGCCGTGCTTGGCTAACACCATTTTGTCCGGTGGTTGCGTCCAACACTAATAAACATTCATGGGGTGCGTCATCTTGGAAACGGGTTATTATTCCGTACATTTTTTGCAGTTCTTTCATTAAGTTTATTTTATTTTGTAATCTACCAGCGGTGTCAATCAGTAACAAATCATAATTTTCTTCTTTAGCTTTTTTAAGAGAATCAAAAACAACTGATGAAGGGTCAACACCTTCTTTTGCTGGTTTAACAATATCAGCACCAGCACGATTCGCTCAAACATCCAATTGGCTGACAGCTCCCGCCCTAAATGTGTCGGCAGCAGCTACCAAAACTTTTTTGCCCATTTGAATATATTTATGAGCAATTTTGGCTACAGAAGTAGTTTTTCCTGAACCATTAACCCCAACAAAAACAAAAATATTAAGGCGACCATCTTTATAATTTAAGTTAGTATCAACAACACTTTTATTCGTGTAGATAACAAACATCTGATCGGCTGTTAGTTCACCAATATCCTTAGTATCGTGTAAATTACGCAATCTTACTTCATTTTTTAGGTGGGTTATAATCGCGTACACCAATGAAGCATTAATGTCAGACATGATTAAAATTTCTTCTAATTCTTCGAAAAATTCCTCATTAATTTTTTTGTGCTTATTTTGCAGGTTAAAAATTTTTCGTCCAAGACTAGATGCATTGCTTAGTCCGGTCGAATATTTTTCCAGTTTTTTTGATTCAATCAGTTTTTGTTCTTCTAATTGTTCAATTTTTTGTTCTTTTTCAGCAAGTTTATCCTTTTTTCTGCCAAAAACTTTTTCTTTTAAAAATTTAAAAAATCCCATAGTGTCTAAATTTTAAAGGAAAATCAAATATTTTTAAGCAAAAGACATTCATTGTTTAAATGCTTTGAGTATAAAATATGTTTATAATTATTGTCGAGGCAATAATGAATAAGAAAACAATGATAAAAGTAAAAGGTTTGGTTAAAAAATTTAACAAACTAAAAGTTGTAAACAATCTTTCATTTGAAGTAAATGAAGGAGAGTTATTTGGTTTTATTGGCTTAAATGGTGCCGGTAAAACCACTACATTAAATATAATTTTAGGTCTTTTAAACAAAGACGGCGGAGAAGTATATATTGAAGGCGATTTACTAACAAATAACATAGATAAAATAAGAAATAAAATAGGTATAGTTTTTCAAGAATCGGTTTTAGACGGTGAGTTAACAGTATATGAAAATTTAGTAATAAGATGTTCTTTGTATCAAGATAAGGTAAATAATGTAAAGAAAACCGTTGATAGAATAATGAATGAATTTGAACTAAATGAATTGAAAAATAGACCTTATGGTAAATTATCAGGTGGCCAAAAAAGAAGGGTAGACATAGCTAGAGCACTAGTTCATAATCCACGTATTTTATTTCTTGATGAACCAACCACCGGGCTCGATCCTTCATCGCGAAAAATGGTTTGAGAGATATTAAAAAAACTTAGAAAAGATCATAATCTTACAATTTTGTTAACTACTCACTATATGGAAGAGGCAAACGACTGCGATAACATAATCATAATTAAGAAAGGTGTTAAATTGATTGAAGGCACACCATTTGAATTAAAATCAAATTATTCAACAACAATTTTGAAAATACATGAATTTGACGAAGCGTCAGACATTAAAACAACAATCAATAAAGTTGGTGCTATCAGACAAGATAATTATTGATTAATTAAATTTATGAATTTCATTGATTTAAAACAATTCATTGATAAATATTCCACTAATCTCAAAGATTATGAAATTCTAAAAGGAAGTATGGATGAAGTATTCTTAAACGTGACTAAGGAGAAAGAATAATGACACAACTTAATGCTTTATTAAAAAGAAATTTCCTTTGCTTTTTTAAAAGTAAATCCAAAGTATTTTTCACATTTTTAACACCATTAATCTATTTATTCATTTATTTCATACTAATAAGAAAACTCATGGCAGGTGGTTTCGAAAATATACCAAATGCTTCTAAAATTACTAAAGACGCTTTGGTTGATGGGTTTTTGTTATTTGGAATTATTTCGATAACAACCATCACAACTGCCGTGACTGGTGCGACTCAAATAGTTGATGACAAATTAAGTGGTGTTTTAAAAGATATTTCAATTACTCCAATCAAATCATCAACAATAAGAGTGAGTTTTATATTAATTAATTGAATTATTAATTTAATTATTTCGACCGGATTATTCTTAATTGTTGTTTGTTACATGTTAATTAAACACACAGCAATTAATGGCTGAAATAACTATCTTTATTTTGTTCCGATGATTATTTTATCTACTTTATTTAATTCGATATTATTTACACTTATCTTTAGTTTTTTTAAAAACAAATCTGTTTATAGCGCATTTTGTTCATTATTTTCGTCAATTATAGGGTTCTTAATAGGTATATATATACCTTGAAACTCTTTAAATAATAATGTGCTTCTTCAAATATGTTCTGTAATTCCGCAGACTCAATTTACAAATATTTTTAAATATTTAAGTTTGGCAAATATTTCTGAAAGTAATATTAATTTCGGTAAAGAAGCATTAGGTATAGATTATATTGTTTTGTTTGGACATAAAATCAATGTTTGGATCTGCATACTTTACTCAGGTTGTTGAACAATAGCTGCTTTAACAGTTGCTTCATTATATAAATTCAATATTAATAAATAGGCATCGCCTATTTTGCTTATTGCGGTATAAAGCCTGTGTATTCGTAAAGTTGTGTCATAGTTTCGGAAAAATATTTTATAATTTATATATTGAATTGATTTGGAAAAATAAGCGATTAGAGCTTTTTAATAAAAATAAAGATATTTTTTATCTTTCCGAGGGGAAAAATGCCAGAAAATAAAAACAAAGAAATGAAGTTCCCACTCTTGGGAGCTATTATTAATGTGCAGGCTTATAAATACAACGGTTATTTATATCGCCAGTGAAACGGAGTTAAGGTTATTAGAAACACAGATGATCACTTCGCGCTGTTTATTTACAAAACAAGAGTTGCCGAAACTGAAAAAAGTTCGTGAGTTTATCGCGAGCCCGTTATTTGATTCATGCCTAAACATGAGAACTATAATGCTTTAATAATGTTAAAGAAAAAGCATAATTATATATATGTAAATATAGCCTCAAAACCAATTTACGAAGATAATACTATTAAATTTATTGATTTTGATTTAGACATTAAGTCATATCCAAAACGCGAACTTGCAATTGTTGATAGGGATGAGTTCGCTCATAATTCAAAGAAATATGAATATCCTGAAAGTTTAAAAATGATTATTTATCAAACGCTTGAATTGGTTGTGGATAAATATGAGAAGCAACAATATTTCTTTAATCCTAAATTGATTGATTACTATATTGATGTAATTAAGAAGGACAATTCTTTACCAAAGGATTTCAGAACTACGGAACCTTCAAAACCTCGCAGATCAAAGAAAGGTTAAGTAAAGATTAAACAAATCTAATTCGTTTTAAATAATTAAAAAATAGAGTTTTATGACCCTATTTTTAATTTTGGTTTAAAGAAACGATAATCATTGGTTCTTTATTAAATGTTTTGAAAATTCTTTTTCTAATCACATGACGAGCACGATTTTGAAAATCTTTCAACCCTTCAAATTCTTCTGTTTCTAAAAGACTTACAATTGTTGAAATAATTAATTCTTCAGCTTCTTTTTTATCTTCTTTTGAGATTGCTCCGATGATGTTAATTTGTGTACGTCCTGTTAATTTTTTAGTGTTCGAATTATAAGTCGATGTAATTATTATTGCTCCATCACGGCCTAAAATTTCACGCTCTGCTATAACTTCGGTACTAATATCTCCAATTCCAAAACCATCAATAATAACATCGCCGATACCTTTAATTTTGCCTTTGGTACTTGATAATTTGCCATTGATAAAGTGAGCTATCTTTCCATTTTGTAATAATATACAATTTTGTGGTTTGATTTTAGCTTCTTTACTAATACATTTAGCAGCCTCTGATAAATAACGGTAAAGTCCTTGAACTGGAATAACATATTGGGGTTGCAAAGTTTTAACTAAATCAATTAAATCCTGTCTTGCTGGGCGGTGACGATAGAATTCTTTATTCGAAACATCAGAAATTTTAGGTGTAATTCTAGCAATATCATCTAATGATACTGCTGCAATACTTTCAAGACCAGCTATTGGGGGTGCAATCATAATTACATTATCAGTTGGTTTTAATTTTAAGAAAACATCATTATTATCAGTAATTCTTAAAAATCTTGAGTAAAGACGTTCGATGGCTCCAGTGACCAAAACAACTGCATTGTCTGATTTATTAGCCATTTTGTAATCTATTTGTTCCGGTAATTTTAAATTAGGATTTTCCTTTTGCATTAGATAGAATAATTGTCCATATGTCTTGCCATAAGTAATTATTGGACGATTAGTTTTTATTGCCAGTTCTAGTATTTGATGTATTGAAACCATTTCTTCGTCATAGGCACCAATAATTATTCTTTCATTTTCCTTTGCACTCATAAAAACATCTTTAATTGATTCAGGAAGGTTGATTTTATCTACTGCTTTTCCTGAATAGTTTGCGCGACCAGAATCAACAACTAAAGCAATTAATTTGCGTTTTGTAAAGCCTGTTTTTAAATGTTGAAAATCCAGTTTTCCATAAATACCTAAATTACCTTCAACGAAGTTAAACATAAATAACACATCACCGTCTGGAGTAATAAAATCAAAACCAATATGTCCGGGCATTGAACCAGCAAGCTCAATTGGTTGGACAAAAATTTCACCCAATTTAGCCATCTTACTTAAAGAAATTATCTTATAATCTTTGTTCATGATTTTATATTTCGAAAGACGATCCGCTATCATTATTTTATTAAATGGTGACGTGTAGATATTTAGATTTGGTATATGCATTAATAATCAAGGTAATGCTGAAAAAGTTTCGTTTTTAACATCGGTTACAAACACCCCAACTATTTTGTCTTTATTTTTTTCAAGATAAGAAAAATCAGGAATTAATGTGTCAACTCCGTTTTGTGAATTGATAGGAACTTTAGTTCCGGCATTAATGATATAGATTTTTTCGTTATATTCTAAAACGTAACAGTTTTTACCATTCTCATCTAAACCGCCTAATGCAAAAATATTAATATGATTCATATATCCTCCATTTTGTTAAATTATTTAATTGAATTTTAAAGTTTCTAGTTGTGGGTATTATATACTAAACATTAATATAATATTTAAAATTAAATAATAAAATCAAAAACTAATAATTTCTAGTTCTTGACTTTTGAAAATTCTGCGTATTTATTTATTTTTATTTTTTTAGATTCAACAGGTTTTATAACAATAGTAAATTCACCTTTTTGACTTGTATTATCCAGTTGAGTTCTTATATCTCTTATATTCCCAAAGTACTGAGTTTCATGTATTTTAGTCAATTCTCTAGCGATAAAAATTTGTATTTTATTTGCTCATATTATTTCTAAATCATCCAGAAAATTATTTAATTTATGTGGAGAAACATAAAAAATATGTGAAAAATCAGACGATAATGATTCAAGTTGGTTTTGTCTTTGTCCTTTTTTTTCTTTAGGAAATCCATGAAAAACAAATGTGGATGATAGTCCGCTTAAAGCAAATGCTGATATTGCAGCATTGACGCCCGGTATTAATTCAATACTGATGTCATTTTTTCTAGCAAGCGAAATTAATTCAAAACCTGGATCACTGACCATTGGCATTCCTGCGTCTGAAACTAAACCTAAATTAATTTCTTCACTTAAGCACATTTCAATAAGGTATTCAGCCGTTTTCTTTTCGTTTATTTTGCTATAAGAAATTAATTTTTTATCAATCCCGTAATATGATAATAATTTGCCACTTACGCGAGTGTCTTCGCAAGCGATTGCATCGCAAATTTTTAATGTTTCCAATGCTCTCAAAGTTATGTCCTTTAAATTACCAATTGGTGTTCCAATAATATAAATTTTACTCATAACACTCCAACATGTATACGAACATTGTTTCCGTCTGTAAAAATAAATTATCGTTAGTTCCGACCGAATTTAAGAACTTGTCTATAACTAAGAAACATTTTTTGTAATTGAATTTTGCATCAGCAATTTTTTTAGCAAATGATCGAAATTTCTTAGGGAGAAAATCAAGCGGCATTCATGATCAAGTTAGTATAAATTTTAAGCATTCGATTAGAAAAACTAAATCATCGTGATATTCACGTTTGTTTAATTTTGTTAATAAGATAATTAGCGAAATTTTATCTTTAAACGACTTAACAAAAGCAGTCAGTAAATCATTAATCTTAGAGAATTCATATAACTGTTTATTCTCTAAGATTAGTGATATATCAGACACAACATTCGCTAAAAGTCAGGCTTGGTCTTTATCAAATCCGAGATTTGAAATTTCATCTTCCAACACAGCCTTTTTTTGTTTATTTATATTTATGATAAAGGAACGTGATTTGATAGTCGTTAGAACCTGATTAATATTTTGGGTTGTCAAAATAAATACCACATCATTTGCAGGTTCTTCAATTGTTTTCAATAGGGCGTTTAAAGCTTGATGTGATGCCAAATCAATATTTTTAAAAACTATTATTTTCAATCCATTCTCAAGAAAATTAGAAAAATTACTTTGTTCAAAGATATCCACAATATTATCTTTTTTTAATCCTTCTCCTTGCGATTTTGATGCATCAGCAAGAATAATATTTGATGGCAAAGAAGATTGATCTAAATTTTTAATGTTTAACCCAGTAAATGAGTTAATCATATAAATAATATTATCGTCTAGATTTACGCCTTTAGTTGTTTTTAATAAATAACAGTGATTTATTTTTTTGCATTTAATAGAAGAATCAATAATTTTTGTTAAATTACTGGCTAACATTTTCAACCGACTCTTTTATTCATTCGCTGAATCTATTATTACTAAATAATTTATTAATTAATTCATCAAGTACATTGCTAATGGATTTATTTGCGTCAATAATTATAAATCTTTCGGGGTCTTGATTAATTAACTTTCAATATCCTTCGTAAACTTTTTGTCTAAATAAATCTGTCTCATTGTCCAAACGATCGTGTTCTTCCACTAAACGCAATTGGTTCATTCTTAATTTAGAATCATTAGGGGTTATATTTAAGAAAATAGTGATTTCGGGCATGGTATCATCAATAATTAGATTAGTCATTGTTTTAACATAATCAATGCCTAGGCCTCTTGCAAATCCTTGATATGCATAAAAACTATCTACATATCTATCACACAAAACAAGCTTATTTTCTTTTAATGCTGGTCAAATAACTCTTTCTAAGTGAATTCTACGACTGGTAGAATATAACATTGCCTCTGCAACAGGACTTAATACTGATTTTTTATCTAAAATTATTTGTCTAATTTTTTCTGCTTCCACCAAATCTTTACCACCTGGTTCTCTAGTTGTCAGGTATTTTAAATTAGGAAATCTTAAAGTTAAGTATTCAACTAATTTATTGATTATTGTGGTTTTGCCACTGGCGTCAGGCCCTTCAAATGTTATAAACATATGTCTCCCCTAAATATTTCTGTTTTTTATAGCTTGTTTTATTGTGAATGGGTCAAGATATTCAAGATTTGAACCCATTGGCATTCCAATTGCTGCTCTTGTTGCTTTTATGCCTCTTTTTTGTAACAATTTTTGTAAATGAGCTGTAGTCATTTCACCTTCTAATGAAGGAGAAAGAACTATCATTATTTCGTCAAAATTGTGGTTACCAATAAATTCAAAAAGTTGTTGATATTCATATTTGTAATCATTTTTTTGTTTAACACTCAACAATTCTGGTAAAACAAAATAAAAACCAAAAAAGATACCCATTTCGTCAATTTTAATTAAGGTAGTAATACTTTCGACTATCATTAATGAATTCATTTTCAAAGGATCATCACAATTTAGACATTTATTATTTTCACGAATGAAGTTACACTGGGAACAATAAACAATATTGTCTTTGATATCTTGAATTGCATTTACTAATTCAACTGAAAAATCAGTACTTTGATTCAAAATAAATGTACTTATTTTTTCGGCTAGTTTTTTACTTATTCCGGGTATTTTTTTAAAAACTTCATTAGCTTTTTCAAGTGTATCTATTTTCATTAGAAACTAAAGCCATTAGGCATATGTGGCATCAATTTTTCCTGCTCATCATCAATTTTGGTAAATAATTGATTAATAACTAATGTCATTAAATCTTCTAATGTTTGAGCATCCTCAGGGTCTAATAAATCTTGATCTTTAATTTTGATAGAAACAATTTTTTTAGCTCCAGTCGCAATAACTTCCAGACCATATTTTTCTTCACTAAAAGTTAATTCCATAAATTCTTCAGTTTTTTGTTCTAATTCTTTTTGCAATTTTTGCATTTTTCTTAACATTCCTTGGTCCATATTGACCTCCTTTATTTTAGTGTTTCAAACAGTAAACTTGTTGGTGTTTGAGCTTTATTAATTTTTATTGGTTTTAAAGGAATTGGTTTTGTTGTGATTCCTTCGTTAATTTCTTTGATTAAAGCTTTTGATACGTCTTTATATCTTGTTCTATCTTTAATTAAAAATATATGTTTATGGGAATTTAAATATTTTTTAATAAATTCCTGGAAATTATAATCGTGTGAAACATCGTTTAAATAATTAAGTTTTGTGGCATCGTTTGTATTTAACAACATGAAGTTATCGTTAGCAGCTAGAATTGTAAGGTCGCTCAAAACCTCTATATATGGGTCATACACTTTATCGATAGATAATTTCTTTAAAACATCAATGCTGTCATTTAACTGTTTTATAAAGCTCATATCTGAAAGTAACAATAGGTTTTTTAATTCGTCATCTGTTAGAGTAGTTTCAAACGATGTTTTTGAAGCATAATTTCTTGAAAAATTAGGCACAATAATATCATTAGGTTTTATTAATTCATCATCCAATGTGATTTCTGAAGTAGTGATTAGACCATCGTCATCAAAATCAAAATCATTTGCAGAATTCAAAATATCATTATTTATAGTTTGTGTGTCGCCCAGCTCATCATTGGTTTCTAAAATCATTTCACAGCTCTCTTCCAATGCGGTTTTTATGGTGTCTTCTTGTCTATCTTTATTCTTTACAGGTGCAATCATTTCAACTCCTTGTTTTTGCAAATTATCATTAGCTTTTCTTTCAATATTAGATGTTTGTTCTTTTGCTTTTTTAAGCGTTTCTAAAGTATCATTAGACATTTTTAAAAGATTTAATTCAATTAATTGAAATGGAGAGTCAGCATACATTAAATCTTTATATAGTTTATATAGTAATTCTGATTTTTCTAATGCGAAATCCAGATCAATATCCAATTCATTCAATTCTTGTTCATTTAGTAATTCCAACAATTTAATGTCGCCAGTTTTTTCATAAATAATGAAATCCTTAAAAGTGTTTATAAGACCCAATACAAATTGGTTAGAATCTAACCCGCCTAATTTCAATGATTCAAAAATAAGTAAAACTTCTTTAATGTTACCTTCATAAAGAAGATTTATTATATTTATTAGATTCTCGTTAGAAGAAATACCGAATGCAAAAACTATATCGTCTAAATGAATATTACCATTACCATAAGCCAATGCTTGATCAGCAATTGATAAAGCATCTCTCATTCCACCAGTCGCTAGTCTAGCTATGTAGTTTAGCGCGCTAGGTTCAAATCCTACGTTTTCATCGGCCAAAACGTGTTGTAATTGTTCTGTAATAACATTTGTAGGAATTTTTCTAAAGTTGTATCTTTGAACTCTAGACAAAATTGTCAAAGGAATTTTTTGAGGATCGGTAGTAGCCAAGATAAATATAGCATGTGCAGGTGGTTCTTCAAGTGTTTTCAATAAGGCATTAAACGCCCCTTTGGACAACATATGAACTTCATCAACTATATAAACTTTATATTTCCCGTGTGCAGGTGAGTTTTGGATTTTATCTCTTAGGTCTCTAATTTCTTTCACGCCATTATTTGACGCAGCATCCATTTCAATGATGTCGAAATTTCGGTCAATTTTGTTAAGGCAAATATCGCAAATTTGCGTTAAATCATTACCATGTCCACAATTTAATGTTGCTGCAAAGATTTTAGCAACCGATGTTTTACCAACACCTCTTGGTCCCGCAAATAGATACGCATGGCTAACCTTGTGATTTAAAATTATATTTCTAAGTGTTTGAACAATATGATCTTGACCTTTAACTTCACTAAAAGTTCTTGGTCTATATTTACGATATAATGCCTTGTAAACCATTTTCACCCCCCATATAGTTATTTAATTATATTAATATTAATTTAATATGTCCTAAATTATTAAAAATATTTTTTTGGCAAAGTTAAAACAATCAAAAAAATGATATAAATACCACCTTATTTTAGTGTGCAAAATAAATATGTGGAATAAATATGTAAAAAATATTAAAATGTTATTAATAAATAAAAAATAAGGAGAATAATGACAAAGACAGTATTAATAGTAATAGACGGGTTGGGATTAGGAAAAAAATACGAAGGTAATGCCTTCGACTTAGCTAAAACTCCAACCTTAGATAAATTTTTAAATAAATATCCTCATTCCCTAATTCAAGCCTCGGGTGAATTTGTGGGTTTGCCAGCAGGGCAAATGGGTAATTCAGAAGTTGGCCATTTAAATATTGGCGCAGGTAGAGTTGTATATACTGGTTTAAGCTTAATCAATCATGCGATAAAAACTGGCGATTTTAATAATAACAGTGTTTTAAATAAGGTAATGGATGATGTTAAAAAGTCAGGTAAGACTCTGCATTTAGTTGGATTATTAAGTGATGGTGGTGTCCACTCACATGAAGATCATTTATTTGCTTTAATTGAATTGGCACATCAGAAAGGATTGCGAAATGTTTCTATTCATGCAATTGGCGATGGTCGGGATGTTGCGCCAAAATCAATACTTGATTCTTTAAATCATTTACAAGAAATTTGCAATGAATATTCATTCAAAATTTCTTCAATTGGAGGTCGCTATTATGGTATGGATAGAGATAAAATGTTTGACCGTATCCAACTTCATTTTGATGCAATAAGAGGTAATACAGACAACAAATTTTCTGACGTAATTGAATATGTTAACAGTATGTATGGTAAAAATGTTACTGATGAGTTTTTAGTTCCTGCCGCTAGTGAAAAAGGGTTATTTGTTCAAGAAAACGATTCAGTGATTTTCTTCAATTTTAGACCTGACAGAGCAAGACAGTTATCTCACTGCTTTATAGGTTCGGATTTATTTGAATATAATTGTCCTAATTCCGTTAAATTACATAATTTTGTATCTATGATGAAATACGAAGGTGTTAATAGCCTTGTAGCAATCGAAGAAATGAAGGTTGTAAATCCAATTGGCGCCGTAATTGCTGATGCTGGATTAAAGCAATTAAGATTAGCTGAAACTCAAAAGTACTCGCACGTCACATATTTTATGGATGGTGGTGTTGACGTGGTATATGACAATTCATCACGTATAATGGTTGATTCTTTAAAGGTTAAAACATACGATTTAGCCCCTAAGATGAGTGCTGAAGAAATTACAAACCAATTAATAGCACATGGACTGGAAAATGATTTAGTTATCATGAATTATGCTAATCCAGATATGGTTGGTCACACAGGAGTATTAAATGCTACAATTGAAGCAATTGAATGACTTGATACTCAATTAGCCAGAGTATTAGAATGAGCTAACAATAATAATGTTACATTATTTATTACGGCTGATCACGGTAACTCTGAAGTAATGATCGACAAAAAAGGCGGGCCAGCTACTAAACATACAGATAATCCTGTCATGTTAGTTTGCACCGATAAAAATGTTAAATTGTCGGATGGTAAATTAGGAAATATAGCACCAACAGTTCTTAAATACATGGGTATTGAGATTCCAAAAGAAATGACTGAGAAACCTTTAATTTAATATGATAGAAAACAAGTTTAAAAGAGTAGTTTTTAGTGATGTTGATGGTACAATTTACGAATATCCAACGCGTATCATAACAGCAGAAAATAGGGTAACAATAATTAACTCAAAAGTTGAAGATGTTGAATTTGTAATAGCCACAGGTAATCCTCTTTTTCAAAAAATGAAGGATTTAGCCAAAGAATTTCAATCTAGATATTTAATTACTTCAAACGGCGCTGAAATTTATGATACTCATGAATCAAAATATCTTTACAAAAAAACAATTTCAAATTCCGCGCTATCTAAAATAATGTCGGTTGTTGAAAAATATAATGGCGGAATTTCTTGAAACAACGAAAACGGGTTTGGAATTTATAACGTTTCTAATAACACCAAGGAATTTTTATCTGAGTTTAATGATTTCGATTATGACTCAGAACCTATGCCAAAGATTGAAGACATTTTTAAAATCGAAATTTTGGAACCGGTTCATTGTATTGAACAAATTTATAAAGAATTAGATTCAATGAATCTTGATATTGAAATGGTTTTCTTGTTTGATTTTATTGAAATTACAGCTAAAGATGTTTCAAAAGGGTCGGCCGTTGAATGAATGTGCAACAATATTTTTAATACAGAATTAAAATACGTTATGGCTATTGGCGATAGTAAAAACGATCTATCTATGTTATCAAAAGTCGGATATGGTTATGCTATGGATAACGCTTCTGATTACGTAAAATCTAAGGTTTCCCTTTATACTTCAGATTGTAACCAAAACGGCCTTTCCGAAGCTATTATAGATTACGTTTACAGAACTAAAAATGACAAAATGAAGTCAGATATTTTAGATAAAGTAATTTCATATAATGAAAAACAAAGAAAGAAATTTAATTATTAATTTTTACTCGCTATTTATCAGCGAGTTTTTTTACAAGGTTCGTACCAAAATGTAAATCGTATTATTGTCATATTCGATTAAAAATCAGACATCAATAGTTAAAATTTAGTTTTTGCAAAAGTTTTTCTAGTTTTATTATTTATTCAACAAAAATGAATGTCATGTCATAACAATCGAGCAATTAATTTAAGTAATAATATTAATATCAAAATTTAATTTATATTGTTAATGATGTAAAATTGTGAATATGAAACTATTTAACTTTAAATCTACAGAAATGCGTATCGCAGAAAAGACCTTAAAAAAAATTAATGCTTTTGAACCATTAATTCAAAAACTTAGCGACGCAGACCTTAAAAATAAAACATTGCAATTCAAAAGCCGTTTAGCTAATGGAGAAAGTTTAGAATCAATGAGAGCGGAAGTTTTTGCTGTTTCTCGTGAAGCTACCAAAAGAGTTCTTGGTAAAAGACCTTATGATGTTCAAATGATAGGAGGATTGCTTCTTGATTTAGCTTCGGTTGCGGAAATGAAAACTGGTGAAGGTAAAACAATTACTTCGATTGCACCAGTATATTTAAATGCGCTTGAAGGGAAAGGGGCTATTGTTTCCACTGTTAACGAATACCTTTCAGAACGGGATGCTATCGAAATGGGTGAAGTATTCAACTGATTGGGTATGACAGTTGGCATCAATAAAGCCCAAATGGAGACCGATGATAAAAGAAGAGCCTACGCGGCAGATATTACTTATTCAGTTCACTCTGAATTGGGTTTTGACTATTTAAGAGATAATATGGCGAGTTCAATGGAAGAAAAAGTTCAGAGAGGACTTCACTTTTGCCTAATTGACGAAGCTGACTCGATTTTAATTGACGAAGCAAAAACCCCTTTGATTATTTCCGGCGGAGAAGGAGAAGATACTCAAGACTATTTCCTTGCTGATAGATTTGTTAGAACATTAACTGAAGATGATTATGAAATTGATGAAGAATCAAAAGCTATTTCATTGACATTCAGTGGTATTCAAAGAGCAAAAAATTATTTCGGATTTGAGAATCTTTACCATATTGAAAACTCTGAAATGGTACACCGTATTCAAAACTCACTAAGAGCTCATAAAGTAATGAAAGAAAATGTCGAATATATCGTTAGAGATGGTAAGGTTGAACTTGTTGATGCTTTTACAGGTCGTATTATGGAAGGACGTGCTTACTCTGAAGGATTACAACAAGCAATTCAAGCCTGCGCTGGTGTAGAAATAGAAAGTGAAACTAAAACTCTTGCAACCATTACATACCAAAACTTTTTCCGTATGTTCAATAAGCTATGCGGTATGACAGGTACCGCCAAAACTGAAGAACAAGAATTTATTGATATCTATAACATGCGGGTAAATGTTGTCCCAACAAACAAACCAGTCATCAGACAAGATTTACCTGATTCAATTTTTGCAACAGCAACTGGTAAATGGGCTGCCGTTACTGAGAAAATTAGAGAATTATACGAAAAAGGACAACCAATATTAGTTGGTACTGCTCAAATTGAAGATTCCGAAATATTACATCAGTATCTATTGAATGCTATGATTCCCCATACAGTCCTTAATGCTAAACAAAATGCTTCTGAGGCTGAAATAATTGCAAATGCAGGTCAAGTTAAATCGGTTACAATAGCAACGAACATGGCTGGTCGTGGTACTGATATTAAACTAAGCGCGGAAGCAAAAGAGTTAGGCGGTTTGTATGTTATTGGTACAGATAAGGCTGAATCGAGACGTATAGATAACCAACTTAGGGGGCGTAGTGGACGTCAAGGTGACCCAGGAACATCTAAATTTTACGTATCGCTCGACGACCAGTTAATGAAGCGTTTTGCAAATTATGAAGAATTTAAGGAACAATTTGCTTCTAAAGGCGACGCAGAAATAACCACTAAATCGTTAATTAAAGGTTTTGTGGCTGCTCAAAAGAAAATTGAAGGTTTTAACTATGATTCGCGTAAAAGTGTTCTTCATTATGATGATGTTATCCGACAACAGCGTGACCTTTTCTATGCTCAAAGAGATTTAATATTAATACATGAAGATTTGGGATTTATTATTGAAAGAATGTTAAAAAGTTCGATCAACTCAATAGTAACTAATCCTGAGTTCTTAAATAAAACGGGTTCATTCGTTTATGAAAAATTACTATCGTATTTAAACAATGATTTTCTTGGCAAAGGTGTTAGAGAAAAAATCAATTTTGAGGAGTTGATTAAAATTCATGAAAGTGACATGAAAGACTATTTAATTGAAAAAATTCTTGATAAATACAATATTTGAAGAAATAATGTTGAGAAGGATTATGCCAAGGATTTATTGTTTTATACTGAAAAACGAATAGTTTTATCGGTTGTGGATAAATATTGACAAAATCACATTAACACAATGGATAAATTACGCTCTAATGTCAATTTAGTTCAATATTCTCAAAAAAACCCATATCAAGTTTACACAGAAGAGGGCAGCAAAAAATTCAATCAAATGTTAGCTAATATCGCTACGGATGTAGCAAAAACTATCTTTAACGAACGTTTAGGCGCTTCGTCATTAATTCCGGCAGAAGTAAGACAAGACCCTTTATTTGCCGAGATTAGAAATATAATTGTATTTGATGATGAAAACTTAGACGAAATTGAAAAAGAAAAAAGATTACTTAACTATTACTTTGAAACTAAAAATGCACAAATTCATGTTTCGAACGAAAATATACAAGCAATTGAGGACGATTTCTTTACAAATAGAAATTAAAAAGAACCGCCTATTAACGGTTCTTTTTAACACTAATTTTTATAAATTTGAATAATTTAAGCAATTCATTCATCGCAATTAAAACTAATCCCAATAGAATTGATGTAATAATTAGAATTGGGTGGTCAATAATGTTTGCCATTCTAAAAATCTGTGCTATTTGAGGGACTAATGCAATTATCAGTATTGTTGTTGCAGAAAATGCTATTGCTGCTCAAACTAATCAGTATTTTTTGAATAAAGAAACAAAAATTGATTTTTCACTGATAAAATTGATAGTGTTAATGCCACAAGCTAGCCCCAAAGTAATAAACCCGCATGTAGATGATATTTGAGCTAATTCTAATCCGTTTTTGATTGCATATTCAGCACCAATTGCGTATGAAGCTAATGTCGCAAAACTTAATAATAGTGATTGTCAAATAAGCATTGAGCCCATTCCGCGTGAAAAAATACTTTCTTTTCTATTGTATGGACTTCTGTCCATAACATTTTTTTTGTTATCTACAAAACCTAAAGCTATTGCTGGTAACCCATGAGATACAAGGTTAATCCACAATAATTGACTAGCACCAAAAATATAAAACTCCTGTAAATAATATTCTTTATAAACAAAAAAGAATACAACCATACCAATCAACATTACGAGTATTTCAACTATTGAAGAAACCAATAAGTTCATAACAATTGTTTTGATTTTGTCAAAAGTGGTACGTCCATTTTTAACGGCACTAACGATTGTATTGAAATTATCATCGACCAATATTAAATCTGCTGCCTGCTTCGATACATCTGTTCCTGTTATACCCATGGCGCAACCTATATCAGAAGCTTTAAGTGCTGGTGCATCATTAACACCATCGCCGGTCATTGCAACAACTTCATCGTGTTTTTGTCACGCCTTTACTATGCGAAGTTTATCTTCGGGATTTACTCTTGCATATACAGTTATTTTTGTGACCTTTTCATTAAGTTCTTCATCAGACATTTTAGACAATTCGGAACCAGAGATGCATAAATCACTTTCTTGATAAATACCTAAATTTTTAGCAATTGCTTTAGCTGTTATGATATGGTCCCCAGTAATCATTACTGTTTTAATTCCTGCTTTTTTGGCTTTTTCAACGCTTTCACGAACATTATCACGAGGAGGGTCAATCAGCGCAACAAGACCAATAAATTCGAAATTTTCTTCATCACTAAATGAAATTGTATCTTTATCAATTTTTTTACGAGATAAAGCTATAACTCTATATGATTTGCTACCTCAATTATCATTTATTGATTGTATTTCATCTTTATTTATATTAATAGATTTATTAATAATGATATCGGGCGCACCCTTAGTAATCATTCACTTTTCGCTGTTAATTTCAACTAAAACAGAGTGCATTTTACGGTCGCTATCAAAAGGTAGCGATTGAATTATCGGTGTTTTTACTAACACTTCTTTCTTCGTAATGTTTAATTCATGGGCAAATCTCAACATTCCGGTTTCAGTAGGATCTCCAATCTCATTGAATGACCCCGTTTTTTTGTCCAAATCAATGAAAGCATCATTGCAAAGTGTTAATAATGAGGCTATATTTTTAAATTTACTTTTGTTTTTATTTTTACTTAACATCAAATTAGATGATAAGTCGAAAACATCAACTATTTTCATTTTATTTTCCGTTAATGTCCCAGTTTTATCTGTACATATAATTGAAGCTGAACCTAACGTTTCCACAGCTAATAGGTTTTTGACTAAGGCCTTTTCTTTTGATAAAGCCTTAACACCTACGGATAATAAAACAGTCGTAAATGTGATTAATCCTTCTGGGATTGCAGCTACTGCAAGGCTTATTGCTGTTACTAATGAGTGTGTGTAGATATCTAAATTGCTTCAAACACCTGTATAAATATTATTCAGTAAAATTTGAACAAAAAGACTAACAAATAGTAATGCAACACCACCAATACCAAACCACTTACTTAAATTATTTAGTTTGTATTGTAAAGGAGTAATATTTTTACCTTGTTTTTGTATTGATTCGTTAATTTTGCCTAATTCAGTATTAACACCGGTACCAATAACTAACGCAGTAGCTTTACCGTTTGTAATATAGGTTCCAGAATATAATAAATGCTTATTTTCTGCTAATATTGCATTAGTTTCCGCATTTCAATCAGCAAATTTTAAAATTGGTAAGTTTTCTCCAGTTAGTGAAGATTCAACTACCATTAGGTTTGAGGATTCAATAATTTTGCAATCTGCGCTTATAGTATCACCTGCAGCTAAAATAATCAAATCCCCAGGAACTAGGTCAGTAGCCTTGATTTTGATGACTTTTCCGTCACGTATCACATTCGAATATGTTTCGTTCATTTTCTCCAAAGCTCTAACAGCGTTATCGGATTTCACTTCTTGATAGGCGCCAAGCATTGAGTTTAATATAATGACTAAAATAATTATTGCTGGTTCTACATAACTAATAGTTAAATCCACGCCACTTTTTTTATTAGTAACTTGTTCAAAAATGGCTAATCCCAATGAAATTGCGGCCCCAATAATTAATAAAATTATCATTGGGTCCAAAAATTGTTTAAAGAATGCTACTATTGGATTTATCTTTTTATTTTTAATTAACGAGTTAGATCCAAATTTTTGTTTTTTTACCCAAACTTCTTTTGAACTTAAACCGTTATATTTTAATGATTCTTCTTTATTCATTATTTCCCTTTCTACTTTGAATATTATTTTAAATGGATATTATAAAACCTAACAAAAAAGTATAAAAAAAATGGCGGAACAGAGAGGATTTGAACCTCCGCGGGTGTTGCCACCCCTACAGCATTAGCAGTGCCGCCTCTTCAGCCTCTTGAGTACTGTCCCATTTTGCTTTACTATTATATATATAAATTGTATTTATAGGAACAAAAAAGTTATTTTTAATGTTTTTGCTGAAAAATTCAATAAAATTTATCAATTTAATAAAAAAATCTCAAAATAAGATTTACTTATTAAGTAAGAAAAGCGTATAAAGAGCGCTTAATGAAGATAGATGTAATTCCGATTTTAAGATTGATTCAAATTCTTCCTGCGTGAATCATTCATTATAAGCAACTGATTCGAATATTGAACCATCAGTTAGTATATCATGAGCTGTTAAATTTGTTACATCAACAACAAAGTTATATACTTTTTCATTCATTTGTGTAGTTGCAACACAAACATTATGAGCTATTATATTAGATAATTCTATTTTGTAACCAGCTTCCTCTAATACTTCATTAATGCAACATTCACTTGGGGTTTGATTGTCTTCAATACTACCAGTTATAGCAGATGGATATGGTTGATCTCATCGTTTCTTTTCTTTAACTTCTGGAAGAGGTTGGTAATGAATCATAAATTCATATCCCGTGTCTGTTTTTTTAAACAATAGAGCCGCAATTGAGTTAATACTGCGGCGTTGACAGTAAGTAAAACCTTTATCAGATTTAAATACACTTATTCAATCATTTTGGAATAGTTTTGTGTTGTTTTTCATTATATCTCCATTCTACGAATAAACACATTATTCAATATTTAACAAAAAATGAAACATTATTGTTTCATTATATATTATTTATTTAGTGAATTTAAAGCAATTTCAAACATAGTTGAAAATTCTAATAGTCTTTCATCGCTTGAAAGGCTAGCTCCGGTTACAATGTTTTCAGAAACTGAAAGTAAAGCACCGGCTTTTTTATTGCATCTTAAAGCAGTGGCAAATAATGCAAAACATTCATTATCTACAACTTGACATTGGGTAACTTTTTTTGTTTCTTCGATACTTCTTAAACCATAAAACACGTCTGTTGTATGACATGAAACTTGTTTTAATTCAACTCCCATATCGTTTGCAGCATTAATTAGCGAATCCATTGTTGATTTTGTTGGAAACATTTCATGTGTACGTTCACCAACCATAAGTTCAACAAATCCGAAACCATCAGCATAAGCTCTATTAACTAGAACTGGTTGTTTTACATTTAATTCTTCAATATAAGAACCGGTTGAACCCACTCTAATGATTTGTTCAACGCCATAAACAGTATAAAGTTCGTATGCATAAATTCCGATTGATGCAGCGCCCATTCCTGAGGCACCGATAGTTACTTGCATTCCATTATATTCTCCGGTGTAAAATAATACATTTCTTACCGAAGAAACTAATTTTGGATTTTTAAGAAATTTTTTAGCCATGTATTCTGCACGCAATGGATCTCCTGGCATTAATACGTATTTTGCTATTTCGCCTTTTTGGGCACTAATGTGTGGTGTTGGCATGATAGTCTCCTTTTATAATTCTTGAGCATTTTTATATAATGATTGTAATATGGTAATATCTTCATTATCAATATTGGCTTTTATTTCATCATATAAAGATTTTATTTTTTTGTATCTTTTATCTGAATATTTTGGAGCTTTTTGATGTTCTTCAATATCAACTTCTAATGTTTTCATCACAATTTTTAAATTATTTCTGGTGTCAAGCAAAGTTATTCTTTCTTGACTAACTTTAGACACATCAACCAAATTGTGAAGGCGCATTTTATATTCTGAATCCTCATGTTTTTGAGTATCATTAATTAAGTTTTTAGCATCTAAAATCACCTTTTCTAATTTTGGTATTAATTCACTAATTAATTTATCGCTACTGAAGATTTGATTCTTCATTTTAAGTAAAAGAGTATTTTCTACATTTTCAACATATTGTTGTAATTCTTGACCATCTTTGCTTAGTTTTGAACAACTAGCTGCAACAGTAACCAATGGAACACTAGAAGCAAACCCTAGGGTTAATAAAAGTTTTTTATTCATGATTCTCCCTTACGAAATTAATCATACACAATTTGCGTTATTATTTAACTTTTTGTGTGATGTATTCCTTAATTTTATCTTTAATTTCAACATTTTCTAATGAATAATCAATAGTTGCTTTAACGAATCCTTCGATTGAACCTAAATCATATCTAGTGCCTTCAAATTCGAAAGCATAGATTTTTTGATTATATTTGTTTTTTAACTCTTCAAATGCATCGACTACTTGTATTTCATTTTTACCATCATATTCAATTTTAGACAAAATATCCAATAATTCAGGATTAAATACATATCTTCCAAGAATTGCCTTGTGCGATGGGGCAACCTCCAAAGCGGGTTTTTCTACTGCGTCACTAATTTCAAATGATTTTAAATTTCTTTCTTCGTTATTAAGAGGTTTAACAACGCCATATTTGTGAACATTTTCTGGTTCTACCGTTTGCACACCTAAAATATTAGCTCCTGTTTTATCATAAAAGTCAATTAGTTGTTTTATAGCAGGAGTGTTTGATTTAATTAAATCATCTCCTAAAATCACAGCAAATGGTTCATTACCAATTAATTCTTTTGCTGAAGCTAAAGCATCTCCTAGTCCATTTTGTTTGTCTTGGAAAACAAATTTGATGTGTTTAAAGCGATTTGTTTTGCGAACCAAATCTAATAATTTAGCTTTGCCTTTTGATTCCAACTCTTCTTCAAGAGCTTGATTAACTGAAAATAAATTTAATATATCTTGTTTACGTTCGCTAATTACCAAGATAATTTCTTCAATACCGGCGCTTAAGGCTTCGTCTACTAATAAGTCCAAAGAAGGTCTATTTAAAATAGGCACTAATTCTTTGTGAACTACTTTTGTCATTGGCAAAAATCTTGTTCCTCATCCAGCTGCTGGGATAATTAATTTTTTAACTTTTTTATTCATTTGTATCTCCTATATGAATTACTAATCAAATTGCATGTTGCGATGTCTTAATTATTTTATGTTTAGTGTTTTTTTAATTCGCAAACAGTCCCCTTCTGACATCTCAAAAATATTACTGTTCTCGTCTTCAATAGTTGCTGTTCCCTTGATTAAAAAGGCATGTTCTAAATCATTGTTTTGCATTCAATCGGAATTATATTCAAAAGAATGTATTATTTCGATTTTGTGGCCTTTATTACTAAATAAGGTATGCGAAAGTTCTTCGTTTGTCCATTTAGAATGATTGACATCATTTTTAATATTTATTACATCTTTAATTAGTTTTATTTTTTTAAACATATTATTAATTTTAAACAATTCTATAAAAAATAATAAAAAAATGACCGCTAGGGTCACTTGGTCAACTTAATGAAATGGTGCGAACGAATGGACTCGAACCATCGACCTCACGATTATCAGTCGTGTGCTCTAACCAGCTGAGCTACGCTCGCAATTATAGTTGCGGAATTAATTATACCGCAACTTTTTGGATTATTAAATAAAAAATTAAAATTAACGTTTTGAGAATTGACGTGAACGACGTGCTTTACGTAAACCTGGTTTTTTACGTTCTTTAACACGAGCATCACGAGTTAACATACCTGCTGGTTTTAGTTTAGCTCTGTATGAATCACTTGCTAATAATAATGCACGAGCAATACCTAAACGGATTGCACCGGCTTGACCACTTAGTCCACCACCACGAACATTAACTGTAATGTCGAAGTTTCCAACTGTTTCAGTTAATGCTAAAGGTTGTGAAGCATCTTGTAAAAATAAATCCGATGCTAAATAAGCTCTTGCATCACGACCATTAATAGTGAATGTACCTTTACCTGGTCTTAAAATAACACGTGCTGTAGAACTTTTACGACGTCCTAAACCACGATATTCGATAACTGATTTTGTAGCCATATTATTTTACCTCTAAACTTTCTGGTTGTTGCGCTTGGTGTGCATGTTCTGGACCTGCATATACAAATAAGTTTTTACGTTGTTTGTCACCTAATTTTGTGTGAGGCAACATACCGTAGATGGCTTTTTGTACAATTGCTGTAGGTTTCTTAATTCTTAACTTAGCAGCAGTGATGCTTTTTAGACCACCAGGATATCCTGTGTGGTGGTAGTAAACTTTGTCTTCTTCTTTGTTAGCTGTTAATACAACTTTTTCAGCATTAATGATAATAACATTGTCGCCCATGTCAGCATTTGGAGTAAAGGTTGGTTTGTTCTTTCCTCTTAAAACTGTTGCGACAGTGGCTGCTAAACGACCTAGAACTTGTCCTTCGGCGTCAACAACGTATCATTTTTTATTTGCGTTTTCTTTGTTTACAATAGTTGTTTGTCTCATTGTTTTCTCCTCAATATTTTTTAATTGGTAAAACCAATTCGTTAACGGGATAATTTTTACTGGATTTCATTCGTCGAACCGAATGGTATATCGATTTAAGCGACACAAGCTTATCTCGGTATAAATAAAAATATACATTAAATCTCCAAAATTAAAAGGAAATTTTTTGGAAAGTTGAATGATATTTCAAATAGTGCAATAAAATTGAATTATGAAAAAACTAAGAGATCATTTCAAAATGTTAAAAAAAATTACTTATTTCGATAATGCAGCACTATGTTTAAAGCCGGATATGGCTATTAAAGCAAGTACAGATTTTTATCTAAAATATTCTGTTAGTGTAAGAACTAACAATGCACCTTTGGGAATCCAAAATATTGCTATTATCAATAGTTTACGTAAAAAAATCTGTGACTTATTAGAGACAAACATTAGCGAGACAAAAATCATTTTTACTTCAGGTACTACTGCGTCATTAAATATGTTAGTTCTAATGCTACAATCAAAACTTAAGCCTGGTGATGAAATTTTATTAAGTTCATTTAATCATTCATCGAATTTTGTTCCATGAATAGAAATTTCCAAAAAAACCGGTGCAAAAATAATAGTTGAAAACGACTTGCATAATAATATTAATAATAAAACTAAAGTTATCGCATTTGCACAAATGAATAACAATTTTAATGTTTCTACGGATATGAAATTAATTAAACAAAAAGCTGAATCGGTTGGGGCAATTGTTGTCAATGATGCTGCTCAGGCAATTGTCTATGAGCCTGTTAGTGCAAAATTTTCAGATGTAATAACTTTTAGTTGTAATAAATTTTATGGTCCAACAGGACTGGGAGTATTAGCAATAAAAAATGATTTATTAAAAAAACTTGAGCCTGTGTTTTTTGGTGGTGGGTCAGTTCTTAACATAGATAAATCATGTACTTGAATTAAAAATGACTCAATTGATTTATTTGAATCGGGCACGGCCAATTTTGCTGGTATTTATATGTTTGATAAAGCGCTAGATTTTTTTAACACTTATTTAGGATATGAAAAAACACAGAAAATCTTGAAAGATTTATCAAATTATGCTTATAAAAAACTATCAAAAATTCCGAATATTCAAATTTATACAAAACCTGATGATCACATTATTTTATTTAATATTAAAGGTGTAGATTCTCACGATATAGCGCACTATTTAGGTACTCAAAATATATATGTAAGATCTGGACTTTTTTGCGCATATTATGTTAGAAATGTGATGCAAGAAAATTCATATGTCAGGGTTTCATTAGGAGTTTATAATAATAAAAAAGAAATCAGGAAACTTGTTGATTCTTTAGAAAAAGGAGGGGACTTCATTGTCATTTAATCAAGAACAAAAACGCCAAATTATTATGGCACATTACTTAACACCAGAATATAAGAAAATAATAGATAATAATAAAATAATCAGACACGGAAAAGCCTGTGCTGATTATCTTGAATTTAGTTTTGAAATTAATAATAATAAAATAAATAATTTATATTTTGATGGGAAAGGTTGCGCATTTATGATTGCTTCTACTGATTTAATTTGTAAAGAACTTAACGGTAAAAGCGTAGACGAAGTGACCAATTTTATTGAAAAATATGAATCTTTTATCAAAAATGGTGGTGATAGTTCAATAGAAAATGAATTGGGAGAGTTAGCAATTTTTAATAATGTTAAAGAACATCCTAATAGATATTATTGTGCAACGTTACTATCGAATGCCCTTAAAGAAGAGTTAAATGTCTAGAATAATTTTTCATATTGATTTTGATTCATATTTTGCTAGTGCGCATCGAGTATTGAACCCCCAGTATGATGGTAAACCCATAGCAATTGGCAAAAATCTTAAGCGGTCGATTGCTTGTTCAGTAAGTTACGAGTTAAAAGCAAAAGGTGTGAAATCTGGGTGACCTAATTACAAGATTTTAGAAAAAGAACCAAGAACAATTTTTATAGAACCAAATTTTGATCTATATATTAATTTGTCAAACAAAATATTTGATTTTCTTGGGGAAAATTACACTAAAAACATTGAGGTCTATTCAATAGATGAGTGTTGGGTTGATGTTACAAATATTACTGATGAAAATAATGCAGTAAATTTAGCAAAATCAATGCAAAAACACGTATATTCTAAATTTCGAATACCTATTTCCATTGGCATTTCTCATAATAAATTTCTCGCTAAATTATCAACTAATTTAGCCAAACCTTTTGGTGTGAAGCAAACCAAAATAATAGATATTAAAGATAGTATTTGACCTTTGGCAATTGATGAATATTTCGGTATTGGTAAGAGTACTTCTCAAAAGTTAAAAGAAATTGGAATCGACACAATAGGCAAATTAGCTTCTCGTGATAAAAATGACCAAGATTTATATGAAATTTTTCGTTCAAGAACTAACCGTTTTATCAATGAGGCAAAGGGTATATTTAATGAAGAATTAAATTATGAACACAATGACTTAAAATCAATAGGAAATGAATTAACATTTTTATCTTTTGATTTAGATGAGCGCGATGAAATATTAAAAATCTTATTTAATTTATGTCAAAAAGTAAGTTTGAGAGCTAAGAATCGTAATACTGTTGGATACGTAATATGTGTTTCGGTGAGAAGCACTACTAAACGATGAACTCGTCAACAAATGACGCTTAATATTCCAACTAATGATAGTGATGAGATTTACTCGAAAGCTAGTTCAATTTTTAATAAGATGTTTAAAGAGAATTTTATTAGAGGTATTGGAGTCAAATTATCTCGTTTAATAAACGAATTTGATGTTGCAAAACCAATATCTTTATTTGAAACTGATGAACATGAAGACAAGATTAAAAAAATTATTAAAAATATAAATTATAAAATGAGAGTAAAATCATTAAAAACAGGTGACGAATTTGAAAGTGATAAAGTGAAAGAAAATATTCAGTCACGTTATTTATGCGAAGATACCGCAAAGAAAGGTTAATTATGAAAATAGGATTATTTGGAGGCAGTTTTAATCCAGTCCATAATGGACATATTAAGATTGCTAAATATGCTTATGAACAATTAGGACTTGATAAGTTAATTTTTATTCCTGCAGCTACTAATCCATTCAAGAAAAAACAAAAAAATGTTAGTGCTCAAGACAGAATTAAAATGATAGAGTTATCAATACAAGGTTGCCCAGAGAATTTTGAAATTTCAGAGTATGAAATTAAGAAAGGTGGAGTAAGTTATACTTACCAAACAATTAGATATTTTGCTCAAAAATACGAATTTGATGAATTGTTTTTTCTAATTGGTTCAGATTGCTTGCCTACTTTACATAAGTGAGAATTTATTGAAGAAATCACCAAGACTGCCAAATTTGTAGTTTTTAAACGAAGCAATAATTTCAATAAAACAAATATTAAAAGATTTAATCTCCTAAAACTTAATAACGAGTTGTATGTAGAATCCTCAACAGCCATCAGAAAAGGTATGTTGTCTTACACTGACCCCAAGGTCAATGCTTTTATAGGCCAAAACAGACTCTTTGCTAAAGAAATTGTGCATTCCACATTAACTGCTTTAAGAGCAAAACATTCAGTGGCTGCTGCAGAATTTAGTGCTAAATTAGCAAAAGCAAATGGTTTAACTTATAATCAAGGATATTTTGCAGGTCTTTTTCACGATATTTGTAAAGAGGTTCCGGAACAAGCGTCAAGAGAGTTTATATCTAGCTTTGGTTTAAATGGTTTTGATAAGATAATTTATCCGCGTCACAAGTTGCACCAGGTTTGTGGTTCATTGTGGGTTAAACATGTATATATGATTAATGACCAAGAAATTGTTGATGCTATTGAGTGTCACACAACATTAAAAAGCAATCTAACTAAATTAGACAAAATTTTATTTATAGCAGACAAAATCTGCGATGGAAGAGCTTTTGGTGGAGTTCAAAAATTACGTCAATTAGCTCTTGATAATCTAGAAGAAGGTTTTAAGCAAGTGGTTAGAGTTAATTATGAATATAATAAATCTAAAGGTGTGGTTTTTGATGCCGAACAGCAAAAAATCTACGATAAATGGATGGAATAGAGATGAAAAAATGGAAGAAATAAGATTACACAAATTTATAGCTCAGGCAGGTTTAGCATCTAGACGCGAAGCTGAAAAAATGATTAAGGAAGGAAAAGTTCTTGTCAATGGCGTGGTTGCTAAATTAGGCGTTAAGGTTACTAAAAATGATAATGTAACAATTAATGGTAAATTAATTGAAAACAAGGTTGAAAAACTTGTATATTATGTACTTAATAAGCCAAAAAAAACTGTATCTAGTTCAAAAGATCAGTTTGGGCGTCAGACAGTGGCTGATTTAGTACCGAATGATTATAGAGTTGTTCCAGTCGGTAGACTTGATTACAACACGACTGGAACAATAATTTTGACGAATGATTTGCAAATAGTGAATGAATTAACTCACCCTAAATATGAAATACCAAGAACATACCGTGCGCGTATTGATGAACCACTTTCACTAAGAAAATTCAGAATGTTAAATGAAGGAGTAATGGTAAATAATAAACTTTCAAAGCAGATAGTTGACCAAGTCGAGCACAAAAGTTATCTAGTAACATTGCACGTTGGTTCATATCATCATGTTAAAAAGCTTTTTGAATCTATTGGTCACAAAGTGATTAATTTAAAGCGTGTATCATTTGCTAATATTAATGTTGATAAAATGCCGGAAGGTACTTATCGGGAATTAACTCTTAAAGAATTAAAAGACTTAAAAAATATTATTAGAATTCAAAAGCAAAAAATGAATAAAAACGAAATAGGGTAATCTCTATTTTTGTTTTCGATTGAATAATGAGTAAATTTAGTAAAAAAAATAGAGCATTGCTCTATTATGCAAATTGTTTTTCATACTCAGCAGCTTGAACAAAAAACTTATGTTCAATTTTTCTGCTTCATGATAATTTGGTTTGGTCGATATTTGGAAGTTTTTTAGTTGTGTAATGTCAAGAAAAACCAAATAAAATCATTGATGAAATTAATGAGTTAACTACGAATGCAATAAGTATTGCGTAATTGCTTCATTCATAACTTCCGGTATAACGGAATATTAACGAACCGATTAATCAGCTTAGTGGTGCAATTATTAGGTAACAAATGAAATTTTCCATTGAGACTGATAATAATGATTTTTCAATATCGTTTGTTCCTTGGAAAAGTAAGACTGATGAAATTGAGAATGACAAAAAGACAATCCTTAACATCATAACTCTCATGAATTTTGCAACCTCATATTTAGTATCATCAGTAGTATTTAAAACTTTAACAATGACTGATTCAGCAGTTGCAGTCACTAAAATATATGACAACACTGCATAAGTTACAGCAACTATTAATGTTCATATATATATTTCTCTACATCTTTTAAAGTCACGTTTTACGTAATTAAATGATAATAGTGATCTTGCACCATCATTTATTCCAAATATTGCCATTACGAATAGGAATAAAACGGGCATACATTTAGCTAAATAGAATTGATAGCTTCCGCTTAAGGAGAATGAAGTTTTGGTAAATAGTAAGTTTAATACCGCAAAAGCTATCGCTGTACCAAAACCACGAACAAACCCACTAGCTCCAAGTAAAAATGTAGGACCCAAAAGTGCTTTATTAAATTTAAATTTAAATAATTTTCTAAAGTCCAATCACGATTTACCTTTTATATTTAAGTAAATTACATATCACACATACATTAATAAGTTGAATGTTCAACCTATTATAGTGGCTACAACACCACCTAAAACACCTTGTTTTAAGACAATAATAAAGACAGCATCAAGCGAAATATTTATAATGTTAGAACCGATTCCAACCCCCATTGTATAAACGTTATACCCTTCAGCTCTAATAAAGTAAGAAAGGAATAAGCTTAAACCTTGAATAATAGTTCCTGATGCATAAATATATACATATTGACTAGCTCATGAAACACTCATATTGTGAGCAGCATCGTAATATGCTTGAAGTAATTCTCTTTCATTAGCGTCTTTTACGACATTAGGGTCAACAATGTTACGACCTGCTAACGAATCTATTAAACCAGACCCAACAAGAGTAAATGAGATCAATGTCGCTAAAAGCGATAGACTAAAGCAAACTCAAAACATAGTTGCTCATAGGTTTTTACCAGTAAATTCATATCCTTTACCAATACATTTCGTATAATAAATACTTGCTCCAACCGGTACCAAAAAAACTATTGAGTTCGAAAATACAATTAATGGTTGAAATGCAGCATTAGCAGTTGAGACTATTAAATTACCGTTGATTTCTGGAATACCAGCCCCGATATTTTTATATTTTTCATATAAAGTATAATATTCATCGTGTGTGATGTGACGGATGTTTAAGGAAGGCAAGAAATTGTAAATTTCTCCAGGGTTAGTATTTGTATCAAAAATTATCTTTGTTTTTGGCACAAATTGTTGAATAAAGATGGTGTCTGCGAACGAATACAATCCAACCATCAAGGCTGTAAGAAGTGAAGGAATAACAACTATTCAAATAGCTTTTTTAATTGGAGTATTGCCAAATAATCTGTTTGCGCGATCTTGTTTGATGTGTTTTCTTTGTTCATTCTCCATATATGAATCTCCTTTCTAATATTTTAAATTTGACGAATAAAAAAAGCAACAATAAATTACTTGATTTATTGGTATTTAATATAAAACGTCGTGAATGATTGTTTTTTTGGATTGTTTATTTAATATTTGCTTTGACAAAAGTCATAACGACGTGTATTTAAATGCATTCTTATTTTATACAAATTATGGAAGCAACGTAAAAATTTTTTGTGAACTTATAAGTCTTATTTAAAGGTTATTCGTAAAATTAAGGAATTTATTTTCTTGTATTTTATTATTTTTTGGCTTATTTTTTTATTATTTTATACATCAATGATAACTTCCTGTTAATTCCGCAATTATTTTTTCAATACATTAATAAATACTTTATAAAAATTAGGAATTTTATTGTAAAATACTTTAAATAAATTATGACAAATGTGAAATTCGAAATTTCAGAGAACGAGGTTGAGATATGAAACGAAAAATAATACAATCTATAGTTGCAACTGCAACAATTTCTGTGGCATCCGTAACCATTTTAGCGATAATTGATTATTACAAAATAAATAACCTAAATTTTATAAATAAACCTAGTGCAATTAAAGATATTAAAAATAGTAAAAATCGGTTTGAAATGGCTAAAAAATATGATAAATATGTTACCCTCAATCAAATAAATAAACTTAAAAAAATAACAGAAGCAAAAAAACAGATTAGGAATTTAGATAGATTAACCGAAGTTGAAATTGAAGAGTTTATAAAGAAAATTGATCCAACTTTGATTATCGATCAAACTAATATTGATGTGGTTGTTGATTCAGCACATTTATTAAATAACTCACGAAGCAAAAATAAATATGATTGATTCAATATTGATAATTTAATGTTTATTGAGAAAAATAAAAAAATATTGCTAAGCAAACAAATGAAGGAATTATTAAATCAAAATTCGAAAGAATTAGATCATTTCATTAACACAATAAAGAAAGAAAATGAAGATAATAAATTAATTGAATTAGAAAAAACCTTGAATCTACTTAAGCAACTAACTTTTTTAACTAAGGAGGATGTTTCTAAATTTAAAATTAGATTATTGCCAAATCTAATAAAAAACAAAAACCAAATAGATAATATTGTCAATGATGCCGAAATTTTAAATTTAAAACGCAAGACAATACGAAATATAAATAAAGCGGTTTCTGTTGTTGGTGACAAATCTAAGGTATTAACTATAAACAAAATTCTGGACAATAAAAATGTAAGTAGTTTAGACGTCACAGTTAACGATTTTTATCTAAATCAAATTAATCAATTAATTAAACTGGCTGAAGACGACCAAAAACCTAGACATGAAATTAAAGAAGCTGTGATTTTGGCTAGACAACAACTTAAAGACCCTGCTCGTAACGTTCGTGAAATATATAATCAATTAGTAGATTCAACAATCAAATTTACAAACAAACCAAATAAACTTGAAGGTGTTAATATTTTTCATGTCGATCCTCCTGTCGGTTTGTTTCGTAATCTTAGAATTAACCCCTCTATATTTAAATACATAAGCGGGCCAAACGCGAAATGAAGTGATCAAGTTCAAAAATATTTAGCTCAAGCCAAGGAATATTATCAAAATAAATTCAACCATTTTATTGAAATAGCAACAGATCCAAGGGTTGTCAATTTAAAAGACAAACATTTTTACGGTTCGTACTTTTACACTATTGTTAATCGTAATGTATTGAAAGATATATATGACTATAACCTAGGAACAAGTTATCTTATTAATTCTGATGTGATTTTAAATTTGGTTGAGACTGAGGCAAAAAAGTCAACAGTAACTAAGGATTTTAATTATATAGACTCAATAAATAAAATAGTGTTGGAATTTTCTAAATGCCACGATCGATCAAGTTATTATCCTGGTATTTTCATGTGAGATAAACGCAACGTACCGGTTTATTATTATAAAAATATCGAGGATAACTACAATCCATCTGTTGGAATTAATAATAATTATAATTTCGTTTTTAATCCGTATTTAAAAGAATTGATTTCCGAACAAGAAATAAAAGATATAAATCAAGCTGTGGATTTTTCGATTAATTTTTTACGTAAAAACAATGTTCAGTTTAGTAATGACAATGTTACTTATGTATATCTGAATGCTATATTTGACCCAAACAACAAAATTAACTATTTGGATAAAATCGAAGATGAAACCGAAAAAAACAACCTAAATAAAGTTTTAAACGAAATAGAGATTTTAATAAAACAAAAATTTGATAAATCCATTTTTAATACATTCCAAAATATTAAAAAAACACTTTTTCCTTCGTATATTATGAATAACAGTTCATTTCAAGAATTGGCACATTATATTTTCACAAATGGAAATTTATATGATTTTTCTTTTCTTTCATTTATGATTGAATACGATCCTGGTTTTGGATATTCAAATGAGTATTATAGAGCACCAACACAACTTTGGAGTTTGGTAGATGATTTACCAATCTCAAATAATTTCGAAATACAAAAAGATAGTTTAAAAAATATCTTTATTGAATTTCATCAGCTTTTAGACACTTTACCATTAAAACTTATGACCCCGGAACAACTATTAAATAAGTTGAAGCAAAATAAATTATATGATTTTATAAGCAAATACCAAATGTTTGTTAATAACTTAGATCATTCTGATTATCGCATTGATGAAAACAGGGACTTAAACACCATTTTATTAGAACTAAAATCATCTATTTATAAATGTAAAGAACTTAATGTTAAAGGAATATATTTTGATGTTGATAAACTTGAACAGTTATTAAAAACAATTGACGAAAATGACTCACGAAATAAGTTAACGCTGCAAATAATAAACCTATTTTTATTAAATGATTTATTGTATAACAAGTATCCATCCAGATTTAATTATAGATTTTTTGGACTTGGTGAGAGAGCTATTAATACAATTACAGATGTTAATATTTCTCGTTTAAATAGTTTATATCCTTTAATAAAAGAAAATATTGAATTATTTAAAAGTGGTAATTATGGTGAGAAAATAAGCCAAAATGAATATTTAAAAAATATTTTGTTTGATGATTTTAATAATATGAGTAGTTCATTTTTAGGAAAAATAACATCAGCTAATAAATCTGAACGGCAAGATATTATCGTGAACTTACTAAGTCATATTGACGATATAATTAAAAAAGTTTCCGCCATTCCTGATTTAAAAGTATTAAAAACACAATTAGATGAAAACAAATCTATTATTCAAGAAATTGTTAAAAAAATTGATAATGAGACTGATTTGTCATTTAATTACAAAGTTAGATTAGACGCATTAAAACCGATTTCCGACGCCGATTTTTACGATGAGCTATCCAAAAAAGGAAGAGAATACATAAGATTGATGGTGGCCGTTGCACCATTTGGATCTTACGGTTATAGCATAAATGAATTTATTGAGTTATTTACCGAATATAATAAAAACAATTCTGATAATGTAATTCTCAACTCTCTATTCGCCGATAAAAAGTATGGTTTTATACAAAAATATGGTGAATCGGATACATTGTACTCTTCTTCTCATCATTATTTTAACGATTATGTATCTGCCGAGTGAAAAAGTGAATGAGATTCAAAAAAACATCTATTAGACCAGTTCAAAGATGATATACATATAGGTCGTAGCGACAATAACAATTATGCTAATAGTATTTCCTTATCAGAATCAAACAAGAATAAATTTAGAGACTTAAATAGTATGGTAAGTAATATATTTGATTCATTAAAAAGTAAATTATTCAATACTTTCATTAGTCATTTTAAAATGGATGAATCAAAAGATAAATTCGATCTTAATAAATTATCAAAATTTTCCAACTATTCCGACTATAGTAATGTAACAATAGAAAATGTTAAAAATAGATATGACAAAGTTTATAAATATTTGTCAAATATTATCTACAATGTACTATTACAAGTTGATGGGAATGTTTTGAAAAAAATAGGTGATGAATTTGGATGGGACATTTATAATAAACAATTATTTTTGTTTGTGACAATGAATATTGCACAAAATTACGATAAAATCAAGGATGTTTTAGACAAACTTGTGATGTTTATCAATTCTCTTACTGTTGAGATGACTGATACTGAAGTAAATAGAGCTTTAAATATGTTTATTAATAACAATCGCGAATTTATTAAAAGCAAAATTGAATCCTTAGACAAGTTGAATTTTGCTTCTGATTAAAAAAATCTTTTACTATAACAAGGTAAAAGATTTTTTTTAATGTTATATGATGCAAATAAATTTAAATAGTTTCATAAATAATTTTATGAAACCAAGAACTTTGGTTCTGGATTTCATAATTATTAAAAAATGCGTAAAAAAGTAACGCTCCATAAATGGCTAGTATATCAAAACAAAAAAATACACAAAATAATCACGGATATTGAAAATACGAAAATAAAATCAAATTAATCACGAAACTAAGATTATTTAGATAAAGTAGATAATGTAACTAAACTTTAATGCAATAAACTCTTTAATGAAAAGTAATTTGATGAACAAACCGGCTTTAATGAGGGTGAAAGAACAAGAGAAGTTAAGAATAGTGGAAACAGTTTATATTAGAAAATCATGACAAAATATGGCGGATAATTACTATTTCAATTCTGAGGGATAGAAATGGACGAACCAAATATAAATATCTTGAAAATAAAACTGAAACTGATGACGTAAATAACATAATTATTGCAATTCTGCAAGAAATTTACCTACAAGAAAATTGTTGATATATTGACAAAAATATGTAAAATCCATCAAAAGAAATATTGTCAAACATGATTAGTAACTTCAAAAAAAGATATTGAAATTTATAAGAATAGAGAATTGGAAATACACCGTTGTATATTTTGGTCTACTTATTATATACCATTAAAACATCATACTTTTTGATAAAAAAAGTGTAAATGTGCCTGTAGAAATTAATAAGAATTGCGATAAATATGTATTTAAGACAGATGAGGCAAAGATGATGTTAATTTAAAAAATGAAACTCGTGAAGGATGGTTAGATATCGGATGAACAAAAAAATGTAAAATAGATAGTTATACCTACTAAAGGACTTCAATTCATACTGAATAAATAGGAAAGAGTGTCTGAGAACCTTCATAGTAAAACACCTATCAAATGATTTTTGAAGTGTTGAAATTTTTGAAACCACTTATGAGATTCATTTTCCGAGACGACGAGACTTTGTTAAATTGGTAGAGCGAAATATTAATTCACTATCTAACTCAAACTAGAATTTGAGGTAAACTAAAGAAAAGAATTATTAAAATATTTTGAATTGAATGCAGATGTTATAGACCTCAAAATATAGTTCAATATAGTCATAAATATATTTCCGAGTCGCACAAAAGTTTCAAAAAAAATTGCACCCAGCAGGGTTTATTAAAATATCCAATCATTTAAAGAACTAAATATAAATGCGTAAACCACATTTAAATAATAAATATCACCGAACAAACTCCAAAACGTACTACATCCTTGTATTAAATCAAGTAATACAAAATTATTGACAACTATCTAGTTACAAGAACTAATCTATTTTTCTAAAAATATCTAACAGATCTCACAAAGTCTGTAATTTGAATCCCTAAAAAATGTAATAAAACAATAAATGTTATGCTGAAATCAATGAAATTAAATGCGTTGAATACACAAAATTTTCACAACTACACTATGAAATTGCTAAATAACTCTATCATTTCTCTTTTCGTTATCCAAAATATTTTCTTCTTTGATTGCAAAAGTAATATAATATTAATGAAAAGGGTGCTGTAAAAGGCTGAGATTATACCTATGTGCTGATCATGGTAATTCATGCGTAGCACGAATTTGTTTAAAAAATATCCCCTTTTCGGTTAATATAGAGGATATTTTTATTTATTAAATTGCCAATAAATAAAAACCTCTCCATAGGGGGAGAAATATGAAATTAAAAATGTTATCAATATTGCCTATTGGGTCATTTTTTCCAATAGTTGTCTCATGTAGCTATGATAACGATAGCAATGAAGCTGATGATAGAAAAGAATTTTTGAGCGATCGGGACGCACTTAAAATGTTTGATAAAAATTCTAGTGAAATTGTGATACCTGAGTATATATCAGAAATTGGACCAAATGCATTTAGCAAATTTTACAAACTGACAAAAGTAAAATTTCCTAAAAAATTGGTTAGCATTGCAGAGGGAGCATTTGACTATACACCAATAAAAATGATCGAACTACCTGAAGGAATTAAATACTTGAATGGTTTTAACTATACACTAATAGACACCCTCACTTTGCCTAATTCTCTTAAAAAAATTGGCGGTTTTAAAGAAACCTTAGTAAAAAAAATTGATTTTAATGAGGGGCTAGAGGAAATTGAAGAAAATGCGTTTGATGATTCTGATGTATCCGAAATAAATTTACCTAGTTCTCTAAGAATTTTAGGGGGGTTTGCCCGAAGTAATATTAAACATATTCAGTTAGATAATAACATTGAAAAAATACACAATAATAGTTTTAATGATACAAAAATTACAACATTGAAGTTACCTTCAAATATAAAAGAGATTGGTGGATTTGCACGCACTTCAATTCGTAGATTGAATTTACCAAACTCATTGAGAATAATTAATGAACACTCTTTTGATTCCACGCCAATACAAGAACTAATTTTAAATGAGAATTTACAAAAAATAGGCGGTTTCTCTAATACAAACCTGAGGTCAATAAAATTCAACGACAATCTGGTCGAGATCTTTGAAAATAGCTTCAACGAATTGGAATGATTGAAATCAATTGAATTACCTAAGAAAATAATCAAAATTGGGGGATTTCAGAAATCAAATTTTAGCGAAATTAATATACCGGATTCTGTTGTAGAAATCCATCCGAACACTTTGGCATATTCAAAAAACATACACTATTTAAAACTACCAAATAATTTAAAAAAACTGGGGGGGTTCCAGGGAACAGTTATAAATTCTTTGCAATTGCCCGAAAGTTTAGAACAAATATATGAAGGTTCATTTGATTCCACACCTATTTCTGAACTAAATTTACCTAGAAAATTAATTTACCTCGGAGGATTTGCAAACACGGGTATTAGAAATATAAAAATCCCTGAAAGTGTGAAGTTTATAGCTCCTCATTCATTTGATTTAAAAAGCGATATTCAATATGAGATCATTGATCTAAAATTACCAACTAATCTCATTTCTCTTGGTGGATTCAAAAATTGAAATATTGAGAAAATAAACTTACCAAATAGCCTTGAAATTATTGAAGAAGGGACCTTAGATAACACAAAAATAAAGGAGTTGAATCTACCAATTAATTTAAAAAAACTCGGTGGGTTTGCTGGGACCTATATAAGAAAATTACATCTACCGAATTCAATTAGACACATCTTACCTAAAACTTTGGATGAAACGGGACTATCAAAAATAACCTTACCTAGTAAATTAGAATCATTGGGTGGGTTTGCAAACACAAATATCACAAGTTTAAAAACACCTAAAACACTTAAAGTTATTTACAAATCCTCTTTTGATAGGGCGCCAATTTCTAATTTATATTTAAATGAAGGTTTGGAAGTATTGGGAGGCTTCGGTTTTAATAAAAATCTAACAATTTTGAAAATTCCTTCAACGGTTAGGGAAATATTGCCAATTTCATTTAATGACACCGGAATTAAAGAGGTTGAATTACCAAAAAATTTAGAAATATTAGGTGGTTTTGGTGGTCAAAATTCCTTGATTTCTTCGGTTATTTTACACGAAAATCTAAAGAAAATAACCAACGACGCTTTTACATATAACACAAAAATTAGAAATATTGTTTTGCCTGAAGGACTGGAAGAATTATATGGGTTCGGTTTTACTCGAATTAATGAGATAAAATTACCATCAACGTTACGGAAAATAGGAGGTTTCAATCAAACACAAATAAACACACTTACATTACCTCCAAGATTAAGAAGTTTCTCCGGTTTTAGTGAAACAGGTGTAGAGGAATTAACATTACCACAATATGTAAAAGATGCTGAAATATCAAAAACTTATTGACCTCGGCTAAACTTATTAAATATTTATAGTAAATATTTAATAAATGATAAAGAATGAATTGAGGATATTAGAAATCAACAAATTCTTTATAATGATTTTTCGAAAGGACAAAATGAAAAAGAATAAACTAATACTTATCGGAGGTTCAATATCTTGAATTCCATTTGTTTCGACAGCCTGCAGTAAGGATAAAACTGACGATACACAAAATGACAATGAAATTCTAAAAACGGAGTTGGAAATTCAAAAGGAAAAATTGCAAAAAATAATTGAGGATGCCCAAATCAAACATAAATCCTATAGTTCTGAAGAGGGGAATGAGGCTTTCATTAAATCTGCAAGGGGAATAGATGAAGCAACCAAAGTTTTCCATGAAGCTAAGACAGTTAAAGAATTGGTAGAAGCAGGAGAAAGACTAAAAAAAATTATAGAAGAAACAGAAAAATACAATAATCTTAGTATTGATGCAAAGCGTCAATTGGTCGTGGATAAATTTAACAAGAAATTGCTTGAGACAAAAATTACGTTGAATAAACTAACTAAACCTGATGCTATAGAATTATTAATATCAGCAATTAATGAAGCCCAAAGTATTACAAACGATGATTTAAGATATTATTACAAATTAATAAAAACAACTGCTAGCCTGCAATTAGCTATTGAAAATGCAATGGTTTTGGATAAAAAAAGCAATAAAGAGTTATATGAACTATATCTATCTAAATGTTCAAAAATAATCAATGACTTTGAGAGAGAATTCGGAAATGATGAAATATACTTAAATATTCAAAATAAAATAAGAAGCCTATTTTCAAATGAAATAAATGCAGATAAATCAAATTACAATGAAGAAACATATGGACAAAAGGAAAATGAACTAAAAGTAAAAGTAGGTGAAATACTAAGAGACATCAAATCAACAACATTAACAAAAAAAATGGTGAGTTCATTGTATGATAATGAAATTACTAGTATTCAATTATTGCCAGAAGTTAAATATATTCAACAAGATGCATTCAAAGATTACTATGAACTCGAAAATATAAAATTTAATGATAAACTCGAATCAATAGGTCGAGGCGCGTTTTCTAATACGAAAATTTCCTCGCTGATTCTCCCTAAAACAATACGGAAAATCAGTGGATTTGATAGGACACTTATTACGGATTTGGTTTTACCGGAAGGAACAGAAATAGTTGAGTTTGCTTTTAATAATGCAAATAGATTGACAAACTTAACATTGAATGAAGGTCTTATAGAAATTTCAGGTTTTGATGAAACTTCGATAAATTCATTGGTATTACCAAGCACACTAAAAAAATTTTACGGATTTAGACACACATTAATTACTGATTTGACACTACCAGAAGAATTGAATACTTTTGTTACCCACTTACCTGAATTGAAAACATTATCTATTCCAGAAAATTTTGATTTGGATTTAATAACAACGAACAAAAGCTCGACAGTAGGTGTAGTAATTTCAATGGATTTGTTTCCAAAATTGGAAAACATTTATGTTACCAGTGTTACTCAAAAAAATAAATTAAAATCAATATTATCAACAAACATCAAAATTGAAGATGAAAACTCAATACGAAGTAAAATAAACGAATTAGAAGCCATTAAAAATAAAAGAATTAAAGAACTTCAATTATATGTTTCATATTTACAAAATATAGCAACGGTTGCTGTAAATAACTATCCAAATATTAGCGAAAAGGCGAAATCAGAATTAGTTAGTTTAACCCAAGCAGATAACAATAATGATAATTCTATTATGAGTGAAATTAAAAACTTTCTTATCAACTACAAATACTCTTGAACAAAAAATAAAAAATTGAGTGATATTGATAAGAATATTACAAGTTTAAAACAAATAATAAACTTGCTTAACTACAAATTTTCTTATGAAAGTGTTGAAAAAGATGAAAAATTGAGCAGTGAAACTAGAAATAATTATCGTAATGAAGATCTAAAATATAACTCAAACAAAAATAATTTTGATGAAATAGAAATAAAAATAACTAAATTAAGTAAACTACTGGAAAAATATAGAGAAATTGTGAGAAATTCTGAATATTATATTGAATACCTTAGTTTAATTGCTAAGCATATGGTGGAATTGAAAGTGCATACATTAAATGTTCAACAAAAAACTAGGTTAAAAACTATACTGGGATTACAAAATTACGAAAGTGATCAGGTGTTATTAAAAATACTTAGCGACTACATTTTTAAACGCAAATATAATTCACATGATACACTAATAACCACTCAAAGTAAGATTGATGAATTAACTAAGCTTATAAAAATTGTTAATTTTGAATTAACTACCGATAACATAAGCATTCAAAGTGATGAAGAACTACCAAATGTATATTCAATTAAATCTGATTTTGATCTAGAAAAAAATAAATACGAAGGTTCAAAAATTAACAAATGAGAAGAAATAATAAAAATAAGATAAAACTTAGATTCTTTTATAGTTCTGTCTTCGCTTCATTGTTTACGATACCGGTTGCAACAATATCTTGCGTTAACATTTCAAATAAAAATGAAAAACTGCCAAATAATTTAGAATTTAACCAAGAATTTGAGTTTTCCAACAATTCAAGCGAATATAAATTAAACAACGTCAAAATAAAAACTTTCAAAAATACGAAAAATCAAGATATGTATATAAACGTTAACGAGTTCATCAAAAAAATGAATGGAGTGGTAGACCCTATGTCTTTTAAATTTAAGGCAAGAATCGGGAATCAACTCCATTACGTTAACGGAGAAAACGAAATAATTTTTGACACAAAGCAAAACAAAATTTTATTAAATAATTTAGACGCCTTTCAAGTATTAAAAAGTTCCGAAACAATTGATTATACAAAGTGAATCGAATATCTATCAACCAAAGTCACCAAACTAGCTGATAAAAAATATAGTGAATTAGACTTAGGTAAATATAACATGAGTATTGAAACAGCAAATAACGATATTTACCTTCCTTTTTCCGTATTTAATCTGCTTTTCTTCAGTCAAAATTATTACAACATCTATTTTAACGGTGAAAAATTTGTTGGTGTTAGCACGGTTATAAACAAAGATATAGATCCAAAAGAATACAACTTAATAATGAATAGTGTTTTGAACAATAAAATGCAAACAGAGAAATTTAGAATAAATAGTTATAATTTTATTTTGTTTGTCTTCGACAATTTTTATGGTCTTAGAGGTAAATTTTTAGAAGAAAATAATGTAAAAAATTTTGATGAGTATTTTACAAAAAACGGCTTAAAAGAACAATTACTATCAATCAATATCGCTGACAATACATCTGCTTATGAAAGCTTTTTCTACGAACACCTAAATGAATTACACTCGTCAATACAGTCTGGATCATATTATCATCCAGAAAATTACAGAGCAAACCCTTATGGGGCGACTAGAAGTCAAAAAGTTAATGAATATATTGCTTGGTTAGGTATATTAAAAAAAATTCGTAGCGCCGTTCTTTCAAACCACGAAAACAAATTTGTTAGTTTTCATGACGACACAGCGATAATATATCTAGATCAGTTTGTTGTCGGTTCAAATGATAACTTAATGAAAGGTGCAAAGCACGAGCATGATAGTTTTGAGAAAATGTATAAAGCAATAGAGTTAATAAGACAAAATCAAACACCGATTAAAAAAATAATTTTGGACTTGTCTCTTAATGGTGGCGGTTCAATTGCAGCGATGGAAAAAGTTGCTGGTTTCTTAACTAACAAAGACCAGCAAATTTTCTTCTACGAAACAATCAATAAGCAGTTATCATATTCAAAATATAGAGTTGATGTTAATAAAGATGGCCAATATGACATGAGAGATGGATATCCAAATTATAAATGATACATTTTAACTGGTATTAATACTTTTAGTGCTGCCAATTTGCTTGCACACATTGCGAAAACAAGCAAATTGGCAACAATAATTGGAAACAGATCAGGTGGCGGAATGTATTCTATATTACCAATTGTACTACCTGATGGCACTAGTTTGGAGATATCATCAAATAATGCCTGAATCGCCGCATCAAAACAGGAAATCGCGGACGAAGATCAATTACCGTACACACAAAATGGGGTAGCTGTGGATATAGAAATTCCCTATTTAGCATACATGAATTATGATGTAATTAGTGCCTACATAAGAGATCCTAAGGAAGGGAAACAAGAATACGACAATTATTTAAGAAGTACGAAAATTTCTGCGTGAAAAAACGAGGCGAAAAATATTGAAAAATATTTAAAATTTATCAACAAAAAGAAACGCAAGGAATATCAAATAGAAATAGAAAATAATAAAATAATGGACCAAGACTCACTTGAACGAATGGAAGAAAAAATTGAAAAAATGAAGTCGATTTTTAGATTTGTAGAACATTTATATAACAAGGAATTTCCTAACCCTTAAATATTTGGGTCGTAAATAATTTGTGTAAATTCATAATTTAAAGTAGTTCCTAATTAGAATGGACGTGTAAAAAAATGGTGGGTTAGCACGCAGGTGAAAGCTTGCGTTTTTTATATCTTTTGTTAAATGGATAAAAAAGAGCTGACTACTTGGCTGACTTAATCAAAAATATTTAGTGTCTGTATTATACAAAATTTTCAGCGACTAAACAAAAGAAATGAAAAAATGAGTAAATATTGTCATGTAAAAAATAAGTCCACTTAGTGTTAAAACAAAAAAAGACTTTTTGATCTTATTTTATTGAGATATAAATGACAAAAATATTTATAAAATTGCTAAATACAAAACTGAAGAAAAATTAGATAAATAAGTTTACAAAACAAAATTATAAATAAATTAATTGTGTTACAAAATTATTTTAAAAATACAAAACGGTCTCTAAAAAAGAAGCGGAAGTCATTAAAATTTCGTACTAGCGGCTAAAAAACATAAAAATATTGCTTCAAAATTACGACGAATCAAAAAAATGAAATTTTAATTAAATTAAATCACGCCAACAAAAAATAAGCTTGCGCTTAATAAATTATCTGACTATCTAATTCTTTTTATCATAAATAAAGATAGGTTACGATTCTAAATTCATCAAAAAAGAAGATAAAGATCATTTAACAATCAGCTTTAGAAGAAATTGCAATGAAGGTTGCTCACTTCAATTAAGAAGCAAATAAACATACCAATATTTTATTAAACGTTGCTCTGCAAAAAAGGTTTAATAGTGCTACACAAATAACCACAAACTAAAAGAAGAATTGTGAGAAATAAGGACAAAGAAAAATATGACAGTAAGTATTTGTTAATTCAACAATTGTCCAAAATCAACGGAAAGTTCAATTAGAAAGATTACTGAATCTTCACAAATATGAATTTGGTGAAATGCTTTAATTAGACGCTTGTAGTGAAGCTTGAATTAAACATTTACATGATTTTCATATTTACTTAGCAGTAGATGCTGAAACATAAAAGATTCTATCTTTGTATGCTGAAAAAGAAGAAACAACAGTCGGTTATATTAAACTACTGGACAACTCTTTGCCCGATATGGCTATCCAATAAGTTTAAAACTGATAGAAGAACCACTTTTTGCCAAACAAGAAAATAACATACCTATGGTAAAATGACTAAATTCTAAAAATATAGGACTAGAATTTAAAAGTTACAGGGAGTTTAACCAAATGATGAAAGAACCAAAGATACAATCAAACTATGACTTATAGAGTATTGTGTCAGCAAAAATTGCTGTACTATTGAAGAAATAAATAAACATTCAAAAAACAATTCAAGAATATAATTAAAGTTTATCAAAATATAAATAATAAAATAAATGCCTTAAAAAAACGACAAAAGAAAATGAACATAGAATTCATTTACTGATTAAAAGAATTACTCAGCTGGTTGTGTTCAATATATGAATAATTACTATGTGCCAATAACAGAAGAAAATAAGAGGTTTTACTACATGGGAAATAGCAAAACAAATTTCATATGAATTCCTCCGGAGAATTAATGTTTATTATTGAAAACAAATTTTTAAAAGCGAATGTTTGAAAAGAGAATAATTGACAGATTATCAACTATTTTGCAAAAACACTATTTAGTTTACGATGACGTTTTAACAAAAAAGTTCTATCGTGTCGTTTAGAGAAGCAGAGAATTTGTGATTAATTTATAAAACGTGATCAATGAATCATGAAATTCAAATGTAAGAGAAAAAAATGCTTGAAAAATTACTAGCTTCCGCAGAAATTCTAACTTAATATCTAAAAATTAACAGGAATTAATAAAATTTAAAACGTGCTTTTTAAATGCACGATAATACCAATTAAATTCCACATTTAATCACAAATGTATTAAACAAAAAAGCCCTTTCACATTTTTTAAAAAAAGCTTTTTTGTTTTCTAGTTCACAGAGTTCATTAAGAAAATTCTCAAAAATTTAACGAATCATAAAACCAAGTATAATTAAAACAGATATTTAAGGCGTATGTGCTTAAATTAACACACTAAAATTTTACGCTTCCAATATTTTATGATAAGTCTATTAGTTGATATTTTTCGGGATACTTATTAGATAATTCAATCAATTTATTTTTAAATGAATTTGGGTTATTGTTGCTTTCGTATCCTAAATAATCAAACTTATACGAACTCAATAAACCAAAACCATATGTATCATCGCCAATATTTTGCATAAATAAAGCTACCATGTCGTAATTTTCATCAAAAACCATACTACCGCTTGCGCCTGATACTAAGTCAAAATCTGTAGATTTTATAGGATCATCTTGCAGTGTAAAAGATTTGAAATGACCATATTTTTGATTCTCATACAATTGCTCATTTAGAATAATTTGGCTTGGCTGATTAATTATATGTTCGCGATATCTTCTGTCAAAATATTCTTCATTTTTTGAAACCGGGAATGAAGCAACCCTAAATTTAAGAAAACTGTCATTATTTATAAAGTTTGTATATTTTGATAATTTTAATGGTTTTAATACTTTTCAATTTTCAAGATATTTAATTATATTTTTATTATCAGTTTTTAATGCTTCATCATAAAGATTTTTAACATCAATTATATTTATTGAAATATCAGCATTCGAAGTTTCATTATTTTCTAAATGTCCCTTTCTGTCATATTGATTTTCTGCAATTCAAAGATTTAATTCTAAATCAGAGTCGTTAATATCTAATGATATATCGTAACTATTGCTTGCCACTTTTTTATCATCAAAATCTCATATAACCATTTTTTTATTAACCCGATTATCGGTTCATTTTTTTTCTAATATATCAGTAACGTGTCTGTTCGTGATGAAATAATATCTTAAATCATTATCGTCAGACGGTTTAACTTTTGCGAGCATTGTCATTGTACCGCCACCTACGCTAAAAACACGTTCTCTGATTTTGCTGAATATTCTATCTTCACTTTTTTTTATTCTTTTCCCACCTGGCATTAATGTACCGCTATTGGAGTTTATATCATATAACTGTGATAGAGATGATAATTTAGCGAAAGGGGAATTATTATAAATTTTTGAGGTAATTGAGAAATTTTTATCCTTTCCTTTTTCAACATAGTAACTAATATCGGTTAGGGTTCCATATTTGTCGATAAACACCTCAGAATCATCAATTTTATAATTGTTGGCTACGATTTTCTTATTTGGAATAATTATTTCTACCTTTAATTGACCATTTTTTGTAATTAGGGATTTAAATTTGATATCAAAAGGTATATCAACATTTTCTAATTGGGCAAATTCATAATTGTTTACCCTATTTGTTTGCATTAAATCTTCTATATCAATTTCAATAGGTATAAGAGAAGTAACATTGTAATTCTTAGTAATATCTTTTATTTGATTACTTTGAATCTTAAAATATAGTTTAATTTTCTTATTGTTAAAATCTTGTTTTAGATAATTGTTTATGTTTTTTTTAAAAATTATTTTGTTATTTAATATTTCGAGTTCATTGTCGCCGATAAACGAAGGCATAACCTTGCGGACGTGCTTAGTGATTGAACCATCATTATTAGTGAAATAAACGGATAAATCTGGAATAATTGAAAATAAATTATCAGTCTCAATGTAATTTTTTCTTTTCATTCATTTAGGAATTTCACCTGTTCAAAAATTATCAACGCTGATTTTAAGCGATTTAAACATTTCTGAACTGAAATATTTTTGAGTTATGTTTTTATTATGTTCGGTCCCTTTCAGTTCATAATTATCAGGAAAAAAATTTTCGTCAAATAATTTCTTTGGATTATCTATTTTCTCATCAGAATATTTGTTTATTGGTTTGTCCTCAATTACTTCCTTAAAAACAAACAAGTTTTTAGAATCCTCTTCATCGGTATTGTCACTTGAAGAGTTTTTATTCTCCTGTGTATTGTTAGACGCATCTTTCGAATCTTCTTTTATTACATTGTTTTCTTTTGACACATCGCCACTCTCTTGAGTATTGTTAGATGCATCTTTCGAATTTTGTTTTATTACATTGTTTTCTTTTGAAGAGTCCAACTTATTATTCTCATTGCTATTATTGCATGAAGCTGCTATGACTGGAATTAAAATAGGTGTACTAAAAAGACCAAGAACAAGTTTATTATATTTTTTAATCATGAAATTATTTTAGCAAATATTAATTAACTATTTTTTTATTTTTTTATTAAATGATAATTGTTTTATAAAAAATAAGCTACAAAAGCAGCTTAGTTAATATATGTGTGTTTAGAGTTTGATAGTTATTATAATCCTAGTTCTTTATCTGTAGGGATATTTAGTGCCGATCCAACATAAGAAAATATTTCAGGACTTTGTTTTAAATATTCTCCATTTAAAATACGTTGAACACTTTTTACGGTTTCCTCTAGTTTTACAAATTGACCAGGTGACTTTGTAAAGTGTTGGGTCATGAAAAAGTTCTGAGTAAAGAAGTTTTCTAGTTGAAGGGCTTTTTTGACTATTATTTTACTTTCATCATCTAATTCGTCAAAACCTAAAATTAGAATAACATCCTCTAGGTCCTTATAAGTTTTTAATATTTTTTTAGTTTCTAATATTGCGTTAAAATGATCTTTACCAATTATAGTCTCATTTACTGAGTTAGATTGGCTTGCAAGAGGATCAAAGGCCGGGAATATATTTTTAGCACTCTGTGCTCTTGATAAAACCAAATTTCCGTCTAGGTGGTTAAAAACCGCCACGGCTGATGGATCTGATAAATCATCCATTGGTAAAAACATAGTTTGAAATGACGTAATTGCACCGTTTTTATTTTTAAACATACGGTGTTCTACGTTCGCTATATCACTTTCTAATGTTGATTGATATCCACCTACCGATGGTTTTTTCCCTAACGAAGAACTAACTTCATTTTCTGCTTGAACAAAACGGTAAATGTTATCTATAAATAACAATACATCCTCTTGTTCCGTGTCACGAAGATATTCGGCAGCTGTAATCCCAATGGGAACAATAGACATTCTAGCTCCTGGCGATTCATTCATTTTAGAAATGAACATTACAGAATTTTTCAACAAATCAGATTCTTTTAGCTCGTTATAAAGTTCAATCCCCTCACGTGAACGTTCACCAGAACCTATAAAAATATTACTTGTTTGTTTTGATGATTTGTTATTTACATTAAATATTATTTCCTTCATTAAAACCGTTTTACCAACACCAGCGCCCCCGAATATTCCTATTTTGTTGCCTTTAATAATCGGAATGAAAAAGTCAATAGCTTTTATTCCTGTTTCAATAAGTTCGGGTTTTGTGTTGATAAATTTCTCATTATTTATAGTTGAATTCATTTCGACATAATCAGGAGCGATGTGTTGCAATAATAATGGCTTACCTTCAAAACCATAGATATTATTTTTTGATTTTTGTCCCACGGGAACCATGAAACTTCTGTTTGTGTTGACTACCTTATCAGAAAGGGCTATTGGTTTGTCTACATATATAATTATTGCACCAACCGTAGTATTATTAATAATTCTTTTTACAAGTAAGAAAGTTTTGGCATTGTGTAGTGTTAATAAGTCATTTATTTTTGGTAATTCGTTAGGTTTAAATTCAACCTCTACTACATCTGAATTAAATTTTATTATTTTTCCAATCATTATTTATCTCCTAATTCATATGCGATATTGTCAAGATATTTCTTGTCCAAGTCCAAAAATTTCGTTTCAAATTTAATATTTCAATCTAGGTTCAGAAAATCAGAATATTGCTTCAGTGCATAAGCGAAGTAGTTTTTTATCATATTGTCATCATAATTAGTATCTCTAGATATAATTTCAAAAGTTTCGCGAGCTTGTTTGTTAGTGTCGATTAATTTATTCAAAAATCTCATTGCTTTTTGTTCGTCTTTAACGCCTTTAAATAATCCTCAAGAAATTATTTTTGAAGTTAGCAGAATAAAACGATCAGAATATAATGAAAAGCCTCTTTGTGAGAACATTTTATCTATCATTTTTCCTTTTGATAGTAATGAAGAAGTTTCACTATTAAATTCGTAATCTAATGTAGCAAGTTTTAAGTGACGTTTATATTTTCTAAATATCTTACCAATTTCTCCAGCAACTTTTGTGATTGTGTGATTTTGCACACTTGAACCAGTTCTCGATACCGATAAATCAATATTGATTGCGGGTAATTTACCAGAGGCGAAAAGATCGCTACTTGTAACAATTTGTCCATCTGTTATGGAGATTATGTTTGAAGATATTAGTGATGTTATATCGCCATCTATTGTTTGCAAAATAGGCAAAGCAGTAATTGTTTTTCTGTTTACAAAACTACCCGATCTTTCAAGCAATTGAGAGTGCGCAAAAAACATATCACCAGGCATTGCTTCCTTACCAACGGGAGCATCAGATAATAAAGCCATTTCACGAAAAACATTTGCATGTTTAGTTAGATCATCAAATACAATTAATACATCATCAGTTAATGATAAGTTTTCCGCGTGAGCCATACCAACATAAGGCGCTAAAAATTGGTCGTATGTTGAAGTGGCAGAAGCGTCAATAATAATCGTGTTTCTTAAAGCATTATATTTTTTTAATGTGGAGTAGATAGAAGCGATACTTTCTCTTTTTTGACCGATTGCTACATAAATACATTTTACATTTTTATTTGCCTGATTAATAATTGTGTTTAGCGCAATATGAGTTTTACCGGTTTGACGGTCACCAATAATTAACTCACGTTGTCCCTTTCCAATAGGGATTAATAAGTCGATTGATGTGATTCCTGTGTAAAGTTGTTCGTTTAATGTCTTAACGCTCATAAGATCGTGAGCTAATTTAAAAATCTGACTAGTTTGTTGAGAGTATTCATTTGAAACTGCTATATTATCGTCATCAGAAACAATTATATTTCCGGAAACATCTATAACCTTACCAAAAAAATTATGGTTAGTTGAAATACTAAAATTAGAGTCAATTAATTCCAACTCATCACCTACGCATAATTCGTGTTTTGAGTCATTTGATAACAATATTGCCTTGTTAATTTGAGCACTAATTAAAAGCAATTTGATATGAGGTTTTGATTTGATTTTGAACATTTGTTTTTGTGAGTAATTAAAGTCTCCCGAGACTTCAATCATATAGTCGAATATTGAACTTATGATTGGTTTATTTATGTTAGTTTTTTTATTTAATAATTTTGAATTAACCATTTTATATTCCTTTCATTCCTAAAAACACTAAACCTGCCCCAACTGATATAATCACCAAACCAACTAGGATTAAAATGATGTAAAGAGTTCTTAATTTTCTTTGTTTTAAGGTTTTAAAATTTAACGATATTAAAATTATATTAAGAAGAAAAATTATTGTTCCAATAACGCTTAAAACAATACCAAAATTCTTTTTAAATTCATTTACGGATGCTTTTTGTTCGTTAATAAATTCGACAGCCTTTTCGTATGCGTCGCTATAATTTTTGTATGTATCCTCATTAATAGTTTTGCTATCTGAAAGAATACTTAAATATTGAAATTGAGTATTAACTTTTCCTAATTGTTTGGTAAAGCTGTTATACCATTTTTCCAAGTTAAAGGTTGTTGGATTTGATAAAGCCTTTGTTTTATAGACGTTTTTGCTAATCAAATCCACAAAACGATCAATAACGCTTATATCATAATTACTTGTATGATTAGTTTTTTGTTTGTAATTACTATTCATTAACTCAAAGTTTTTTAAAATTGTTTTGTTATTAAATTTAAAATACTCAGGATAATCGTTACTCAAAAAAGAATCGTAAATTTGAGCTATAGCGTTTCAATTGTGTTCGGAATTGAATGTTGAGGATGTAACTGAACTTAAAAATAAATTAATAATGTCGTGTTTTGCGTTTTTTATTGTATAAGTGTCATTTATGTTATTCATTTTTGAAATTCAATAATTTATACTTTCGTTTTGTTTTTGTAAAAATTCGGGTGAATAAATTAATTTTATAAATTGATCTACCATACCAAAGACAATATTTTGTAGGTTGCTGTTTCTGATTTTTGTGTAATCTAAATTTTCATCTAAACCTATTGCGTTATAAAATTTTCTTGCAGTTTCTTCAATTGCACTTATTTGTTCATAAAAGATTTTTTGTACAAAAGAATTTCTATTATTTTCCAGATTAAAACCAATTGTGTAAATTCTTTTTAATTCTGGTTTTTTTCTTTCGGAAATGGATATTTTAGCTGTTTTATTATCGTAAATTTGTTCGACATTATATACGTATCTTGTATTTATTGGATTATTAAAGAAAAAAATATCGCGTTTTTTTAAATTAATCTCTTCAACTAAATCTTCATAACTAAATGACGAATAATCAGATCTTAATAAAGGAACCAGGCTGGGTAAGGCATCAAGAGAAGCATTCGTTATCGCGGGATTAGTAGGTAATGCAGGTTTACCGGGAATTAAAGGCGGTAATTGAGGAGGGGTTTCTGGCGACTTAGGTTTTTTGATTTCTTGAGGGATAAATTCCTGATTTTGTTTTAAATCAAATTCAATAAATCTTGGTGTTATTTTTTTTATAAAGTATTCATCTCAGGTTTTAAACCCCTTAGGTATTTGTATGGACAACGCCGATGATGCGGAACCATCAGAATCTTTAATGTATTCAAGATTGAAGTCTTTGTCTACTACTAAAATATCAGAGTTGTTAAAAACAATATTTTTAACCTCAGATAAAAACGTTTTTGTGTACTTCTTAATGGTATTTTGAAAGATATTTTTCTGTACCGTGTTTTCGTTCTCATTATCCTTTTTTATGCTTTTCTTATCAATTGCACGTTCATAATTTGTTTTTGAATCTTCTGAAAGACCAAAAACAATATTTTCAAATTTTTTCCCATTAAATTCAACATTCCCCTTTCCCAATTTTTTTTCTCTAGAAATTGCGTAAGGGAAGGTTATGAAAAAACCATATTTATCAGGGTCAGATATTATTTTTTGTTTATTTGATTCGAAAAAAGTGAGTAATTTGTTGAAATAAATCGTTTGTGATAAAACTATTTTATAATCTGTTTTATTATCATTTTTCAATTTATTTAAATTATCTTTGATGAAACCAATAATTACATCGATAGATTTCTCGATTGAATTAGCAATCTGTTTATTCGCTTCGTCTTTAAAGGTATAAAAATCGGGATCTGGTGTCAATGGAACATCATCTGGTTTTTCAACGGTTTGAGTATTAGCACTGACTACAACCAAAGGGAAAGATAATGAAGAAATAGATCCTAATGAATATAACAATTTATTTTTTTTATTCATAATAATCTCCTTCATATGTTTCTAATGATAATAACATTTTCATTTTATATTCATACTGCTTGGTTTTTAGTTTATCTAATTTAATCGCCTCATCTAATAACAGGCCGATACTTTGTGCAGAAGTTAAATAATTTATTTCGTTGGTAATCTTTTTATACATTTTTTTATTTTCAACTTGTTCACTTGACTGTTTGTTGATTTTGTATAAAACTATTTTAGAAAAACTATTGATTGAAGCGATTTTATTGTTCAAGACAATGTTTGTATTGTATAAAAAGCAAAAAAACGTTTCATCTCTCTGATAGTCTTCAATTTTTATAATAGTTTTATCAAAGCTTGCTAATGCTTTATCACTTATTAACTTTCAGTTATTTTCGTCGTTGACGTTTAAATACAATATACATTTATTAAAAACTAGAGGAATATTAGCCAATGAATTAATTACGACTTTAATGATATTATTCTGTTTTTCCATTTATATCCTTTTCTTCATCTTTATTTTTTCTAAAAAACATCACTATTTCTTCAATTTCTTTTTCACGTTTGTGTTTAATAATTTGTTTATTAAGTTTTAAAATATCTTCGTCAAGTTGTTTAATAATTTGATTAGTCGATATTAAATTATTTTTAGCATTATAAAAATACGACTCTATTATTAGTGAATGAATTGCGTTTGATAAAAATATATCTATTTGACTGTCAATAAATTTTTCAATATTAGGATAGATTTCGTAATTTTTTACACTGCCTTCAAAAGAGATTTTATCCATATTAGTTAATTTATTTACATCAAAATTTTCTAGAGGTAAAAGAGTAAATGCTCTGCTGAATGCTTTGTTGCTATTTATGACAAAATGAACGCTATCATATAATTCATCAACATATAAAAATTTTACTAAGTAGGATAAATCATATGCAAGTTCCTTTTCATTTTGCGAATTATTAAACGACTTTAAAACTGACAATTTATTTTGTTCACAAAATTCCTTTGCTCTTTCACCAATAGTTATAAAATCAACAGACATTTTTTTAGTATTTTTTAAAATCATTTTCTCGTATCGGGTATATGAATCTGTTGAGTGTTTTTGTTCTTCAGTTAAGTAAATTCACAATTGTTTAGGCTTTTTAAAAATTTTTTTAAAAATTAAATTTAACTTGTTGTTTTTGTTTATAAAATCATTTTTTATAACGTATTGTGATTTAAGGCTGGATATTAATTCTTTATTAATTAATGCGTTTTGAACATAAAATTGTAATTTCTTGTTCAATTTCATAATATTAATTAATAAAATATTTTTTTCATTACTAACGCGTAGATGTATATTTTCTAGACTGTTTCTTTTTTGTTCAATTTTTTTAAAATGCATTGTTTTAATCCTTAATTAAAGATAATACCTCGGGTCCGAACAACAATTTCAAAGTGTTGCTTTCAGTGCTATTAAATAGTACTGTACCAGGCATAATTTCTATATAAGATTTTGTTTTTAAAAGAGAGTCTATTTTGTCGTTTAAACTACATAGATAATCATCGAGATTTGGGTCATTCGATGATGATAGATTTGTGCAAATTACTGAAGATGAAATTTCATTTTTTATGATTGGTACCAAAATATTTTGGCTAAACTTAAGATCAATATTGAAACTGATTATAAAATTTCTAAATATTATGTCGTGCTTTTTGGCAATTGCTTCTTTTAACTTGTTATTGAATTTCGTAAAACTAGGCGATTCAAAACCCATACCTTTTGATAATAATACCGACGCGTTTAATTGCTCAAATGATATAAATTCTGGGTCCTTAATTAAGGAATTATATGAATCGTATAAGTTAATAAGTGATAATTCATTTTGCAATTTCATTGATTTTATTTTCTTTTTCAATAATGAATTATTTTTCATTATTCACCTCCTTAGTTATATTTTTTTTGTGTATTGATAATTTGTATAGTGTAAATCATAAATTGGTAACTGAGTATAGTGAATATGCTATTGCAATACATAATTCAGTAATTGTCAGAATTTGTGTAAGAGATAAATCGGAATTTATATAATTAAATCCAAAATTATCTTTAGATATTAGAATTTGATTTAGGTCAAAAATGAATATTAAAACTCCTAAAAATGCCAATTGAAGATAAATAAACGAAAGAGATATTTTTGTGGCGGAAATATTTCTTTTTAGGTAAATTATCATCATAATGATTGAGACGATTGAAGTAATAAATAGATTAATTAGATTAATTCTATTATCATTATTTGCCATAGTGAGAATAAAAAAGCTTACTCAATTTAGTGTTGAAAAACCAGAAATTGATATAGTATTTTTTATTAGACTTTTTGTTTTAAAAGGTTTCACAAATGAAGATATTAAGTAGAATGCCAATATTAGTAGTGAAATCACTGAAAAAGATAAATATCAATAATTAGAAATATATATCTTATCTGGAATTACAAAACTCCTTTTATTGTTAATTACGAAAAAAACACTTGTAGTTCAGGTTAAAATTGCTAATACTGAAATAAGTAAAAAGTAAATCGAATTCCTTGTAAACGCAGAATCGTATTGCTTATTTAAAAACAAGTTGATTTTATCTCAATTAGAAAAGAATACCAAAATTGCCACACCAGAAAATAGAGAAATTATTATTAGTAAATTAATTGCTTTTTTCTCAGTAAATAATTGTTTAAATCAATCACTAAAATCATTTGCAATTAGCATTAGTTTCGCGCTTGAAGGTGAATCGGGGTTAACGGACTTTGCGGTTCAAGTAAAGAAAATAGTCAAAATAAATGAAACTAATAGTGCTTTGAAAACTTGAGAAATAATTAATATAGAAGAATTACCATAAGTAATGGGGTCAGATTTTTTCTTTACATTATATGAATAAAGCGAAAAACTTAGGTCAATAAAGTATAAAGGAATAAACACCCATAAAACTTTTGCTATTTCTATAGCTTCAAAACTATGATATGTAAAGAATAATATAAATGATGAAATCGATAATATAAAATACAAACTAAATCAAGGTCAATAATTATTAATTTTTTCCTTATTAATTAGGATATCTCTAAAGGATTTAGTTATTGGATAAATTAGTAAAAACAGTAAAATGGATATTCGAAACAATAAAGTAAAATTATATTCTCTTGTTTCTAAAGTTGAAAAGTTGAAAAATCTAATAATTTCAAGCGAACTAGAATTGTTTTGATACAACTTCGCCGACATTATAGTCTGGTTAGAAAATATCAAAATAAATAGTAGCGAACAAAAAAACCAAATTCCTAAAATACTTAGATATATTTTGATAGATAAATTATTTTTTTGTTTAGAATTCATTGATTCATAGTCATCATAGATTCTCTTATCACTAAATATAGGTGATGTCATTACGCCCCTTCCTTCGCTCTTAAATTAAACATTGTGTTTTTCCTTGTTTTGATTTTGATTGAACAAAAATTCACTCGGAACATTCTTTTTAGAAATACCTTTTTTAAATAACCAGGTTTTTAGACCGTTTTCACCATAAATTTTAATTAATGAATCTAAATAAGATGTTTTCTGATCTTTGCCACCACCATAAATTAAATCGTATTGTGGAAGGTTGTAATCACCGTAAGCACCTTTATAGTCATATCCTTCAGATCTGAAAGCGGCTACGAAGTCAGTCTTGGCGGACGGTATGATTGTGCTATGAACACCTACTAGTTCATTATTTTGATTTCTAACACTAGAACCAGATGAACCACCAATAGGAACAAAGTGTCTTAACATATATTGTAAACCAGTGTTAAAGTAGCTTTTTAACGTGGTTTTATCATCACTATATGTTTTATAAATTTCCTTGCCTCTAATAGGTGAAACGATAAATCCATCATTTAAACCCGGTTTATCAATAAATGAACGGTATCCAACTTGATATGATAAGTAGTTACCTCTTTTATATCTTTCCTCTGGGAAGTTGGGCTGACCGCCCTCGCTTACATTAGTACCACTGTAGAATCTATAATCTGAGTTTGTTCATAAGCTTTGGTATGTTTCCTTTCACTTTATTTGGTCATCGTCATAATATCTTCTTAAGAAGAAATCTTCACGAGCCATTGGATAACCCAAGGCAAATAATTCATCAGTTGTTTTTGTATCGCCTTTTCTTTTTGCAATTGGAAAATCAATGTTTTGGTAATTTAATAGATATGATTTAGAAAGAAACTTAGTTTTTTTATCATCGCTTCTACTATAGTAATCATTAGTAATTAATTTAGCTAATTTTTGTGCATCGCCGTTTGATAACACTGAATTATCAAGTACTGGTTTAGTATTTCTTATTACCGAACTTTGTAAATTAACTAATTTTTTAAAATCAACTTCAATAACTGCAAAATCAATCATTTCTTCAACATCTTTATATTTTTCTTTATCAGAAGTTGTTAGGTACTGTGATGGTGAAGTATTTAAATAATCTGTTGCGTCATATACTTTTTTTACAGCTTCGCCAATATTGTTTCCACCAAAATTAAAGTTAGTGAATCTATCGTCTAAACCGGTTAATCTCAGTAAGGATTTCACGCCAGTTTGTGGGCTTAAAACAGTTACGTTAAAACCATTAAAGGTGCTAGAAGACATTAATTTTGCAACGTGTGAATTAGTTCCAAAATATCATTTGGTTGGATATCCCCCGTTATTAGGAATTTCATAATCCATTATTCACATAGTCCCGTTAGCACCACGTGACTTACGGTTGTATTTTAATTCATCTTCGTAGCCTTTTAATTCATCCTCAAAAATCTTTAATAAATCGTCAAACGTATAACTCTTAATTTTGTTAATTTCGTCATCTATTTTTTTGTATTTAGCTGCAAAATCATTTTTAATTGCTGGCTTATCTTGTTCAGCCGCTCTGTTTAATTCTCTCTCTTCGTCGTATTTTAAGATATTTTTTTCAGTTTCTTTTTGATCGGTAGCTGCTTTTATATATTCTTGAAGTCTAATGGTTTCTTTATTTGTTTTTCATTTTTTAATTAATTCAATATTTTGTTTTGCTTTAGCGATTTCTTCCGCGAAGGTTTCAGCATAGTTAAAACCAACAGCGAGTGTTTCAAGACCTATTTGTTTATAAAATTCGTTAGGAAGTAAACGCGCCAAACCTATAGATTGATAAACGTCTCTACCACCAAGAAAGTCAACTTTTGAATGTTTGGCAGGAGCACTTTTTGGGTAAATTGATAATCCATCAAAGCTTCCATCTGCTTTTAATTTTGGTAAGGTGTGTCCTTTATAAGCGGCATCTTCATAAGTGTTTATGTTTACATCTTTGGCTATTGAATTAAATTTTTTTGCTGATTCAGGTGTGTAATTTAATTCTGGTCTTATTTGATCAACACTTTGATTATGGTATTGGGTTTTAATACCTTGCATATAATCAGCATTATCAATTTTTCATCTTTCTAATTGACTTGCTTTCACATATTTATCAAAATCGCTATCTGAAAATCCGTTTTGCTTAGGATCTGATGGAAATGTGCCGTCATCATTTGTTCCATTGGGACTGATTTTAAACCCATCAAGTTCGAATGTTCTAATTTCAGATAGATTTGGGTTATTCACGTCAGATAGTAATACTGATATCTTTAATTTTCCGGTAAGGTTTGCATCTCAATCAGTAGAAACTGTTGTGATTTTTACATTAATTCTATTTTTGTAACTATCTTTTAGGCTTAATTTTATTAATTCTTCATATCTTTTTTGAATAGTTTGAGGAGTAAAACTATTTTTACTTTTTGTAACACCAAACTCTTCAATTTGTAAATCAAATAATTGATTAAACGAAAGTTGTCTAACAGAATTTAAACCTTCAGAACCAAGCACATCTTTTTTACCTGAATCATTATTAATTTTTGAATTTTTAGCATCATCAACTTTTTTATCTGGTTGATTTTCTTTTTTTGCGTCATCATTATTTTTACATGATGCAGAAATTGCAACAAATGGCAAAATATGTAATCCGCAATTTGTAAGTAGTATTAGTTTATTTTTTTTCATTATTGATAACTCCTTATAAGTAATCGTATCCGTTATCTATTTCAACTTTTATACCCGCTCCTTCTAGAGCTGATTTGACAGATGTGTTGCCTGGGTCTAATAAAACTGTTCCAGTAAATGCTTCATCGCCATTTTTTGCATATCTCGTAAAAGTTTGTAAGTTTGAAATTGCATTTGAAGTGATTGATGAATCAGTATATTTAAATTTAGTTGTGCCTCTTTTGTTAGAAAAGAAAATTTTCGGTGTTTGGAATGGACCGGTTGCAAAATTTTCTAAACCAGCTGAATCTAAATCTTTTAATCCTATTTCATAATATTCTTTATTATTGAAGAAGGTAACTCTAGTTACTTTTCTTGAACCATTTGTAGGTTTCTGAGTATCGTTAAAAATTAATCCATGTAATGTTCTTATTTTTGGAACCCTACTAAAATCTAAACCGGTTGGATAACTATTTCCTTTTTCATTATTATCAGGGTTTAGCCCTGGACCAAGACCACCTTGGAAGAATGGTTCATTATTTCTTGCATAATAAGCCATTCTTAAACCTAAATTAATTCTTTCGTAAGGGTCACTTGAACTTTCGTTGTAATCAATTTGGTCGAACGCAAGTGTGTCAAATGTAATTCTTGTAGCAATTTGAGAATTTATATTGTATTCCGAGCTCACATTATAGTCGTTGGTGTTAATTCATTCAGTATTTCTAACTGAAAGAGGGTTAACTGTTCACTCATCTTGTAATGAATTTCCTAAGGTGTATAGCGATAATTCTTTTATGTGTTTATTTTCAAGCGCTATTAACGAACCAGTATTTGTGGCTTGAGCTGAGAAAAATAATTCAAGTTGTTTAATGTCATTAGGTAATTCTTCTAAAATAGGTTTAAACGCTTGAGCGGAATCGTTTTGACCCATGTTACGTATACGGTATGAAACAACCGGAAGATTTTTTTCTTTGATTTTCTTGATTAATGTGATTGTTTTGTCATATCCAGACTTGTTTGATGCATCTATTTCAATAACAATTCCTTCGTTAATTTGATTTGGACTATTATCTGGTTTATCACGTTTCATTAATATTGCGTTAATACCATCGCCCTGATTTATTAACCCATCAAATCTAGGATCAGTGTTAATGTTAGATGAACTTCATCCTGGGTAAATTCCGTTTTTAACATCATCTGGATTTCTCATTCATTCAGTATTATAACTAAAGACTCTTCTGGTGTAGTTATCACGTTTTAATCTTGATGTTACACTGTTAAAATCTGGCGCAGGTGAATAGGCATAAGAGTCTATTTCTCCGTTTTCATTTATGTAAACATTATCGGGGTCGGTAGTAAAACCTTTAGCTAGCTGTGCTTCAGCATTTGAAGTTAATTTTGTTACTTTAGTAAAATCAAAGTTTTTATATAGTCACGAGTATCTATGTTCTTTACTTTTGAATTCATTATTATCAAGCATTTTTTGATACTCGATATCCTTGCCTTCTTTGAGGAATTTTTTTACATTAGGCGAGTCAAATAATCTTTGTCATTTATCACTAATTTTCTCTCAAACTCAAGGTTGTTGTTGTCAAAAACTTTTAATTTGGTTTGGGTCATCAATTTCATTCGATAATTCTCAAACTTTTTGTCCGAAACCAGAACTAAGTCCTCCTTTAGTATCACTCAAGACTTTTTCCCTTAATTCTTTTGTTACTTCAACACTATTTAATTTACCGGTGCTGTCATTAATATAAGGATTTACATTTGAGATTTTATTTCTAACGTCAAAATCAAAAATCTGTCTTGGCTTAAAAGGCGTAATATCTGCTTTCACTTCTATTCCAGAGATAATAATAGTTTGTTTATTATTATCTCTTGATGGTGACTCAGGTGTTTTTTGTGGGGGTAATGGAACGGGTTTAGGTTTGGGTTTTTCAGGCGCCGGTTTTGGTTTGGGTTCGGGTTTAGGTTTGGGTTTTTCAGGTTTAGGCTTAGGTTTTTCAGGTTTTGGTTTTTCAGGTTCGGGGATTTTTTGTATTTCCTTCTTAGGAACAGGTTCTGGTTTTGGTTTTTCAGGTTCTGGTAGCGGTTCAGGTTTAGGTATTTCTTTTAGGTTGTTATCCGCGTTAGAAGGATTTGTATTTTTTAATTCTAGATTATCCTTTGGTATAAAATTAGGTTTTGCAATTTGCGCGGATGTATAGTGTGTAGCTAGTTGAGAATTTACAGAAGCAAAATAAACAATAGTTCCTATTGAACCGGATGCTATTACACTACCCAACAAACTCAATACAATTACTTTAGTTTTACGTTTTTTAAACAGACTCATTTTCACCTCAATATATATAGTTATTTATTACCACATAATTATCTAATATTTAACAGAAAAGTCTTTTTTTTTTTTTTTTTTGGAACGCGCCGTTACACTGTGCTAATCAAGTTAATTATCGATAATAATTTAGTATATCAAATATTAGTCAAAGCGGTTGTTTAATTCATTTTAATTATTATTTTTAAAAAAATAATACCGAGATGTTTTAATGGGATATTTGTAATAACAATTCGCTTTATTTTAATTTAATTAAAAGCAACAAAAACCAAATATTACGATGGTGATGTGGTTGTTTTAAATGTTGTGTTTTGTTATAAAAATAAACAAGATAATGATTTTTGTTATTTTCTTGTTAGTTATGAATCGCGGTAGATGTCTTTGTTTATTTTAGACTGCCTAGTAATAAATTAATATTGTAAAATTTTGATTAATTAAATGTTGTATGCACTTAAAGAAATCAATTCACGTGTGCTAGGTTATTATCATATTAATTAAATTTCAGGATTAAAAATATCAAGCATATTATCTATGCCTGATATTTTATAAAATAAGATTTCAAATTTAATGTATTTATATCTGTTTAATTAAAATGAAAGAATTAAGCAATAGTTGAGTTTCTTTTAAGTGTTTTTGCGGTTTTAGCGCTTACTCTTAAAGTAACTTTTTTGCCATCAACGTAAATTTTGATTTTTTGTAGGTTAACGTTGAATTTTCTTTTTGATGCGTTCATAGCGTGTGAACGTTTATTACCTGTTTGCGCACGTTTTCCCGTTAATTGATCTACTCTAGCCATATTTGCTCCTTTCAGTCATTATTTAATAATTATAAAAAAGTATCCTTATTATACTAAGAAAAAGATAATTCAATAATTTTTTTGTTACTCTCTCAAATGTGAAGTTATCTGAATAAAAAATAAGTAATTAGTTTAATTTATGTTCAATTTATCAATTAAAATTTTTGCAGCGATACAGCCGTCAGCGGCTGCAGTTATGAGTTGTCTTACTTTTTTTGCTGTGATGTCCCCTACAGCAAAAATATTTTCAACTTTTGTTTCCATTTCATCATTAACTATAATGAAACCAGAGCTATCTACAATTTCTAGGTGTTCGTAGATTGAATTATCAGGGATAAATCCGATCAAGGAGAATAATGCTCTTGATTCAATTTCAAAATTTTTATTAGTGATATTATTACGTAATACTATTTTGGAAAATCCTTTTTCATCGCCTACTAATTCAAGAATCTCACTATGTTTATGAATTGTGATGTTTTTAATTTCTTTAATTGAATTAACTAGTATTTTGTCAGCTGTTAAATCATTTAATACTATTAAATCGACATTCTTAACGAACCTTGAAGCAAAGATCGCCTCTTCAACAGCAGAATTACCACCTCCTAACATAACTATATTTTCATCGCGATATAAAGGTGCGTCACATGTAGCACAAAAATGAATTCCAAGATATTTATATTGCTGATAATTTTTAATAAAAGAAGGTTCTTTATGTTTTAATCCAGTGGCAATAATTATTGATTTTGACTTTAAGCTTTGACCATTTGCGAGCAAAACTTCCTTATCTCAAACTCCGTATGAATTAATTTTTATTACTTCTTCCATAATTAATTTAGCGCCATACTCTTTAGCATGGTTTAACATGTTGAGACCCAGTTCGTATCCCGAGATTGAAGGTGTCCCCAATCAATTTTCTACTGTTGCACTTGTTACAATTTTTCCACCAGGATTTTCTTTTTCGATTATAGCAACATTTAATCCCCCACGTGCTGCATATAACGCAGCATTAGAACCGCCAGGTCCTGAACCTATAACTATAAGATCATAATTCATATTACCCCCTAACTTTAGAGTATTCTTGTTTTTTTCTATCAAATAATCTTGTTTTGTTGATGTATTTTAAATATTCACAAGGGTGAGCGTAAACATAACTAAATCTAATTCCTTGTTTTTCTTTGTGGTAGTGTATGTGGTTGAAAAACTGAAAGTAAATAAAGAATAGTGAACCAATTGCAATGAAAACTAATGATGCTATTGTATATAACTGATATGCATCTTGACGTAAAGGTTCTAGCGCTAATCTGACTAGACCATATCAAATAAAATACATTGATGATGATGAACCTGGTTTTAACAGTCCAAAACCATTAATAATTCAAACTAAGACAATATATCCGAATAAATTTGCTAGTCCTTCATATAGGAATAATGGGTATCTAAATAAACCGGGTTGATTTAATGATTGACTATAGGCGTCGCTGATAAACATATTTTGTGCAAAGTTTTTACCAAAAATTAATACAGAGGATCCATCTCAATCAACCTTGCCGTATAGTTCATGGTTAGCATAGTTTCCTCAACGGCCAATAAATTGACCAATTAAAATTGTGGGAATAATTATGTCTAGAACTTTTCGAAAATCTACTTCATGACGCTTATGATATATGTAGATACTATCTATGATGACACAAAGCACAACACCACCTTGAATACTTAGTCCACCTTCTCAGACTTTATATCAGGATGATCAGTCGAATTCAGGCACATATAACGCAACCTCAACCAAATCTCATAAACGAGCACCAATAATGGCTGATGGTATAGTTAATACTATTAATGTATATAAAATTTCAAATTTATATTTTTCACGTTTCCAAAAAAACGTTATTGTTAATATTGATGCCAAAATACCTAAAAGTAATGTAATTGAGTATGTTCTAATTGGAAAAGAACCGATATTGAATAATGTGGAACCTGAGTTAGCAGGTACTCCAGCAACAATGTCATAATAATTGTTTGGGTTCACAACTCCTCCTTGATATTGATTTAATGATTTACATTTTACTATATTTCATATTTATTTTTTAATCTATAATTTATATTAATCATATTAATCTAGTAATTCAGAGATATTTACGGAATCAAATATTGCTTTAAATCTTTTTTTGATGTGCTAAAATTGCTTTTGGGTAGAAGTAAATTCGGTAGTTGCTCGAGTGGCTGAAGAGGTTTGTCTCGAAAACAAATAGTGATGTAAATCACTCAAGGGTTCAAATCCCTTACTACCGGCCATTTTTTTATTGCTTTTTTTCAATAATATTGGTATTTGTGGTATAAATTAGGAATTAATATATACATTATTTTCATTTTAATAATCAATTAATAGGAGGAATATGAAACCAACAAGATTAGTAGCCATAGGTGGTGTACAAGAAATTGGACAATCATCTTTATTTGTTGAATATGACAACAATATATTTATTATTGATGCGGGTATTAAATTTGCCGATACTGCGCAAACAGGTATTAAAGGAATTATTCCTGATTATTCATATTTGGCTCAAAATAAAGAAAAAATTCGAGGTTTATTTATAACTCACGGACACGAGGATCATATTGGAGGGGTTGTTTATTTAGTTAAACAGGTCCCAATAAAGAAAATTTTCGCACCTAGAATTGCAATACAATATCTGAAATTAAAATTCGATGAACACAAGATTAATAAAGGTATTGAATTTGTTGAAATTGAAAAATCTGCTGTGCATAAATTTGGAAAATGTACAGTAGATTTCTGATCCGCTCAACACTCAATTCCCGATGCTTTTGGTATTAGAGTTAACACTCCTAATGGTTCAGTAATGTGTACTGGTGACTTTAGATTCGATTACAACCCAATTGGTGAAAGCTACACAGATTTCGCGAGATTGGATCAAATTGGTAAAGAGGGACTGACCGTTTTATTATCTGATTCAACTAACGCAATGAGACCAGATCATTCCCCTTCGGAAAATGACATTCTTAAAGACATTGAAAAATACATGCGGCAAGCAACTAGAAAAATTATTGTTACTGCTTTTGCTTCTAACTTAACTCGTGTTAAGGCTATTATTGAATTAGCTGCTAAACTTGGTAAAAAAGTTGCAACCTTTGGTCGTTCAATGGTGAATGGAGTAAAAATCGGACGTAAATTAGGCTATATTAAAGTTGATAGCAAGGTTTTAGTTGATAAAAAACAAGTTGCGAATGTTCCTGAAAAAGATTTGGTTATTTTAACAACTGGTAGTCAAGGTGAACAATTAGCCGCCTTAGCCCGTATGTCTCATGGTAAACATCAAAGCGTCAAAATCGAAAAAGGCGATTTAATTATCTTCTCTTCAAGTCCCATCCCTGGAAACCATATGGTTATTGAACTCTTAGTTAATAGATTAGCTAAATTGGGTGCCGATATCAAAGAAAATGGTGTGGATGGTTACTTGCACACGTCTGGTCACGCATACAAACACGAGCACGACAAAATTTTTCAATTAACTAAACCAAAATATTTTATTCCTTACCATGGTGAATACAGAATGAGTATTGTTCATGGACAAAGTGCTGTGCGTAATGGTGTAGACCCTAAAAATATATTTATTCCTGAAAAGGGTAGAGTTTATAACATAATAAATCAAGAAGTTTTTGAAACCAATGAACGTATCGAATATGGTCCGGTTTATATTGATGGTAATAATACTCTTAACTTAAATGCCAACATTATTAAGGAAAGACAAAAACTTGCCGAAAGTGGCTTTGTTAATATTTGTTTAACAATTGACCGCAAAAAAAATATTATTTTAGGTAGACCAACACTGATTTCAAGAGGTGCTTTCTATGTTAAAACTTCCCTTGATTTAGTTACTGAGGCTAAACGTGTTGCACATGGTGCTGCCTTGTATTACATTAAAAATAATGAATCGTGAAATGTTGTTGAACTTAAACAATTAATAGTTGATAGATTAGAGAATTTGTTTTATAAAGAAAAACGTCGTAAACCAATAATAATTCCAACAATTTTATTTACTGATGATGGTGATGAACCAGCGTTCGCAAATTCTTCAATTAATTTTGCTAAAAAAGGCAAAGAAACAGATACTAAAACTAGAAAATTGTTGAAGGATGTTAAATCTGAAATGTTCGGTGATAAATCAGAAATTGATGATGACATTCATGATGATGAAGAAGACATTGAGTAGACTCAATGTTTTTTAAATAAAAAAAATACTCATTTCAAATGAGCATCTAAGGTTTGACAAAAATGAAGTTGATATTTTTTCCTTGTTCACTTCATTTTCTTTCATAACCAGTCATGACGTTTTCACTTGCGTATGACGATTGGTGTAAATCTTGGCCAAAATCAATTATTTTTCAATTGTTTTCGTTGAATGATTCTAAAGAAAATTCATATAGTTTATCATTATCTGATTTAAATTTTAGTATTGAATCTTCATCCATAATTATTTTATATAAATCTAAAAATGATTTATATGTTAACCTTCTGCGGAAATGGCGGGCTTTCGGTCATGGATCACTAAATGTTAATCAAATAGTGCTAGCCTTGCCCACAAAAATATCTGGAATATTTACTGCATCGGCAATAATTATATAAAAATTATTTAATTGATATTCTTCGGCTTTCTTAAGAGCCTTCGCGGCTACAGTAGGATATTTTTCTAATCCGTAAAATGTTTTGGTTGGATTTAATCTTGCTAATTCCACAATCATTTCGCCTTTACCCATACCAATTTCAACAACGCAATTTTTATTAAGTTTGATGGGGTATTGTTTTTCCTTAACCATATAAGGTGAAGCTTGTAATTTGGGTTCGGCATTTTTATCGTATCTTAATCTCATAAAATTATTTTAATTTATAAACTAATATTAAGAAAAAAAATAACTCAAATACTAGTTGGGACATTTTAAATTCAAAATAATCGAAAAGAAATTAATTAGACTCAGAAAATATGAAATTAAGGAAAGTTTATTTTAATTTAAAATAAAAAAAATTAGCAGATAAGCAATTAGAGTGCTAAAATATAATTGTATTGAATAAGGAGGTATTATGGATTTTAATTTTGATGATATCTTTGGTAATTTAAACCCAAATCAAAAAAATAACGGAGAAAAAGAAGATGTATTAAAAAAATACGGCCGCAATTTAACTGATCTAGCAACCAGAAACGAATTAGAGCCAATCATCAATCGTGATGATGAAATTCGTCGGATGATTCGTATTTTGAGTCGTAAAACAAAGAATAATCCAGTCCTAGTTGGTGAACCCGGAGTTGGTAAAACAGCAATTGTTGAAGGTTTAGCTAGAAAAATTGTTGAAGGACAGGTTCCAGAAAACTTAAAAGGTAAGGATATTTTTGAATTAGATTTAGCCGCATTAATCGCAGGTGCATCATACCAAGGCCAATTTGAACAAAGATTAAAAGCAGTTTTGAAGCGTATTGAAGAAAGCAACGGAGATATTATTTTATTTATTGATGAAATTCATATGTTAATCGGAACAGGTCGTAATCAGGACAGTGCCATGGATGCGGCTAATATCTTTAAACCCTTAATGGCCCGTGGTAAATTGCATTTAATTGGTGCTACAACATTTGATGAATATCGTAAATACATTGAAAAAGATGCTGCTTTGGAAAGAAGAATGCAAAAAATTGATGTATTGGAACCTAGTGTTGAAGATACAATAGCTATTTTAAGAGGTATTAAGGAAAGATTCGAGAACTTCCACAATGTAAAAATTCAGGATGATGCATTGGTTGCCGCTGCTAGACTATCATCGAGATATATTTCAGATCGTTTCTTACCAGATAAGGCAATTGATTTAATTGATGAAGCTGCTTCAACAATTAAAACTGAAATTAACTTTAAACCAGAAGAACTTGAAAAGGCACAACAAAAATTAGCAATTTTAGAAATGGAAAAAATAGCATTAAGTCCAAATAAGGATGCGAAAGAAAAAAATAAAACAAGATTATCTGAACTTGATGAATTAATTAATAGTGAAAATAATGTTATTGATGCATTACAAAAGAAATGGGATTTCGAAAAAGCTAGATTGGAAAAACTTTCAAGTGCTAAGTCGAAACTAGAAAACTTGAAACATATCTTGAATATATATCAAAAAGATGCCGACTATGAAAAAGCATCAAGAGTGTTGTATGTTGAAATTCCAAACATGGAAAATGAAATAAAAGATTTAGAAAATGAAATCAATAATTCTAATGCATCCTTAATTAAGGATACAGTTACGAGTGAAGAAATTGCCACCATCGTTTCGAAATGAACTAAAATTCCTGTAACTAAACTTCTTGAAAGCGATAAAAATAAACTATTGAATCTAGAAAAAGAATTAAAACAAAGAATTAAAGGTCAAGATCAAGCGGTATCATTAGTAGCTCAAGCAGTATTGAGAGCAAAAGCAAATATAAATGACCCTGATAGACCATTAGCTAGTTTTCTATTTACCGGTCCAACTGGCGTTGGTAAAACCGAATTAGCTAGAGCATTGGCTTATTCATTATTCGATTCAGAAAAACAAATGATTAGAGTTGATATGTCTGAATATATGGAAAAACACTCAGTTTCTAAAATAATTGGCGCGCCTCCCGGATATATTGGTTTTGATTCTTCTACTTCTCTTACTGAAAGAATTAGAAAAAACCCATACACAATATTATTGTTTGACGAGATAGAAAAAGCTCATAGAGATGTATTAAATATTTTGTTGCAAATTTTAGATAATGGAGCCATTACTGATTCAAAAGGTAGAGTAATTAATTGTAGAAATTTAATTATAATTATGACTTCAAATATTGCTGCTGATGTTAAAGAACAATTAGAGCAAATGCCTTCAGTCAAAGCTGAATTACTAAAATTCTTAAGCCCTGAATTTGTTAATAGAATTGATGAAGTAATTAAGTTTGCTCATCTAGAACAAGATTCTGTTAATGCTATTGTTGAGTTAGAATTGAATAAATTAGCCGAAAGAATTAAAGAATCTAAGTCTATTACATTAAAATTTACTGAAAAAGCAGTTGAATTCATAGGTAAAGCTTCATATGATCATCAATTTGGAGCTCGTCCTATTAGAAGATATATTCAAAACAAAGTAGAAGGTCTAATTGCATACAAAATAATTGAAGGGGAAATGATTGCTGATGGCGAATACACACTAGATATTTTTGCGGGCAACTTCGTCATTAAATAGGTTATAAAAATAAACACGTTTTAACCACGTGTTTTTTTGTTCACTAAAATGTATGTTCTTATTCTGATTATGTAGTTATTTAAATCAAAACTGAAAATTACTGAAATTGACAAGTTAAATTCAATAAAGATAAAGGTAGTTTAGAAATTCCCGACCCTGATAAACTAGGTCTTTTACCTTCCTTTATTCCTTATACGCAAGACCCAGCCGTCAATTATCACAAAGGACAAGACGGTTGAGAATTCTTAGCGTTTAAATAACTTAATGGTTTTATAGATTGAGTAACTTGACGCGATTGCGAATAATACAGCAATTAATGAATAGGTGGTTACAAACGCTAAATACATAGATTTACCGCCTAGTTCGTTATAAAAATCTAGATATCTGTATTTATATCAATAGTAATAAAGCTTATTATTGAATACTTCGCTCTGAAAAGGTCATTGTCCTTTGCGTTCAATTCAAACGGTGTGTGTACCCATTTCTCCTCATCTAGGAGCAGTAGCAACTAGTATTGCCGTAATCATCAATAGTAACCAAATTATACTTACACTCAATCAAAGTATTTTTTTGTTTTTTAAATTCATATTATTAATTTTATCAAGAAAGGAGGCAAATATGCCTGAAAATAAAAACAATGACAGCTGGTTTGAGTCTTTAGCTCAATATCTAGTTGCAACTCCGACTGAAAGACCTTATATATTCAGTCCAAAAAATACAAATGCAAAATATCAAGATGATACTCCAGGAAAAAACCGAAGATTAATGCAGAATTTAAATACATTTATGATGTCAATAATCGCAAAAATTCACAATTACTATACTTTGCTACCAAATTAAACAACAATCAAGTTCAACTTGATATGCGTCATAAAAGGGAGAATATTAATAGTGTAATTAAAAAATTTGGAGTCAAATTAAACATTCAATTTTCAAAATTTAAAACTCAAAACATCAACAACAATGTTTTTTTGTGTAAATAAAAGAGAATTGGCAATTTAATTAATATATAATTGAAATTATGAATGTAAAACAACTTAAAACATTGAATTTATTAAAACAATTTCTCGAAATTGCAAATAAACATCAATTAAAATATTCGATTTTCTATGGGTCTATGCTCGGGGCAATAAGACACGATGGATTTATTCCTTGGGATGATGATATTGATATTTTAGTACCAAAAGAATCGTGAGATATATTAATAAAAACTTATCCTACTTTTTTAAAACATTCTAAAAATAGCAATAACCCATTGTTATTCGGAAAGTTTACTAATGATTCCGAAACTGATGAAGATGCTACATTTCTAGACATTTTTGTTGCGGTTAAAACAACTAAAAAAAATCTAAGAAAATATAATTCTTTAACTACAAAAATAAGATATTTAAAAAACTTTACTAAGAGAAAATTATTTAAATGTCAATGAGGGATGAAAATTGTTAAATTTTTTTCAATTTGAACATGATTATGACCTAAATTGTCCTTTGAACAAGCGTATGAAATGTTAAATGATACTTGTGGAGATATAGATTTCGTTATAACGTGACCAAGCAATAAGGAAGTTAAGAGAGCTTCTAAAGTTACAATTGATTGGAATAATCTAATTTCTGTTAAATTTGAAGATGTTCAAGTTAATATATTTAAAAATTATAAGGACTTTTTTGTTTCAACATATGGACCTAATTGGAACATACCAAAAAAATATTTTATGTCTCGTCATTTAGGTTTATACGATATGGATGTGTTTACTAAAAAGAAGAAAGAAAATAAAAATCATGAAAAATAAATTACTATGAAGACAAAAAGCACCAATAATTGAACTTAAATCAAGACCTCTAAGAGTCGTAATCGTAGGGGATTCTTTTATTCCAATGGTTGATGGAGTTGTGCGTGTTATGGAAAATTATATTGAACAATTTCAGAGCAAGGGCATTGAATTTTTGGTGTTGGCACCTGCTTATTCTGACTACGATTTAAAGAAGGATTTAGAATTAAGTTACAAACCAATGCGTATTAAATGTAGTGTAATAAAATGAGGGGGCTACCAAGTTATTCGCACACCACTAGTAAAATCTGAACTAATGGTCATCGATGAATTTAATCCGGATATCGTTCATGTTCATTCCCCTTTTTTTGCTGGAAATATAGGATTACAACTTAAAAAACGTTATAACATTCCTTTAGTAATTACTTTACACACAAACTTCAAAATGGCTATTTCAAAATCGGTTAATAGCGCGGTAATTGGTCAAATTGGTGGATTAGTAGTTCAGCAATTCATAAAAAATGTAGATGGTATTTTTCATGTTTCTCGTTCTTCTATGATTGACAGTGGTCTTGATTTAACTCAAAACAAACATTTTATTGTACCAAACGGAACCAAATTTAAATTTCCAGAAAATCCTGAATTTTTAAAACAACAAGCCATCGAAAAATTTAATATAGATTCAAACAAATTCAATCTCTTATTTGTTTCTCGTTTTGTTTGAGAAAAAAATATTAAATTAATGTTAGATTCCTACAAAAAACTTATTGCAATTAACCCCAGATATCATTTAACTATGGTCGGTGGTGATTGAAAATATGATGAGGTAGTTGAATATGCAAAGTCAATAGACGTTTATAAATATATTAATTTTACAGGCGTAGTAAGAGATTGCAATTTATTAAAGGGTCTATATCTTAGTCATGATTTATTGTTGTTTCCATCGGTTTTTGATACATTTGGCTTAGTTATTCATGAAGCAGCTTCTCAAGGATTACCAAGTTTAGTAATAAAGAAATCTAACGCCGCCGAATTCATCATAGATGGTTTAAATGGTTTTACCTGTTTAGAAAGTGTAGATTCATTAGTTAAAAGCGTAGTTAATGTATTCTCCGATAGGGAAAAGCTAAATACAGCGGGCGAAGCAGCCAAATCAATAGTTTTTGATTGGTCTAAAATAATAGATAAATCAATAAATAATTATATTGAAATCATTAAGAATTTTTATGATAAAGTTAGAATAAATAGATTGCAAAAACTATCAGCAAAGATAAGAAAAAAATTCAAAAATTAAAAAACCATATATGCAAACTGAGTTAATTTGAAACATACAATTGATTGTTACAAATAATATTTCTAAAAATAATTAATCTAATTCTAAAAGCTTTTAGAAATCATATCAGTATTTAATTAATAGTTGTTCTGTTGAAGTCTATAAAAAGCTATTATCTAGCTAGTACTTCTTGAAAAATATCAAGCCCTTTGTCGTAGGCTTGATATTTTATTTTTTAGATTTAATTAAAAGCGCTGAAGTAACTAAAATCAATAGCACGACGGAATCAATAAATTTTATTAATAATAAAATAATGATTACTGTTTCACCAAATGAATATTCTGAAAACCAAAATATATATAATATAAATAATACTGGGTATACTAAATTTACAATAAGTCCAATACAGCTGGTTGCATATAATAGTTTTATTTTCAGCAGTTTAATATTCATTTTTTTCTTATATAAATAAATTCAAATTGAAAACATAACAATGTTTGATAAGCAAATGCACCCCACTAAAGGAGACCATATAAAAGCAATTATTAATAAGAGATTAGAAAAATTCATATTTAATAAAAATATCGGAATAATTAATATTCAAGCAAGCAAAAAGTTCAATAGCGTGGCAATATAAATAAGGATGTTATGTTTTTTATTCATACATAAATTATAGTTAATTTTAGTTTTGAATCTTAATTTAAAAATGCTAATTTTATGGAATTATTTACCACAATTCAATAATATTATGAAAGCAATTAACTAATCAACATAATTAAAAGTAATAAAATTAAAGTGATAAGCAGTTAGATTATCAAAAAAAGTATAAAAATAAAAACATAAAGATAAGAAAAGAGGATATAACATATGGCTAAAATGAAAGCTTTTGTGGTGCGTTCACCACGTAATTGAAGTGTTGAAATGGTGGATATTCCCGAACCAAAAGAAAAAGAAGTTTTAATCAAAATGGAAACAAGCGGTATTTGTCACACCGACTTGCATGCAGCAAACTATGATTGATTAGTAGAACCTAAATACCCACTAATTCCGGGACATGAAGGAATTGGGATTGTAGAAAAATTAGGTCCAGGTTGTACGCATTTAAAAGTTGGTGATAGAGTTTGTTTAGCATGACTTCACGATGCGTGTGGTCACTGTGAATTCTGTCTAGATGGCAAAGAAACATTGTGTCCAAATCAAAACATGTCTGCATATACTAAAGATGGTTCATATGCCGAATATGCAATCGGACATGAAGACTTTGTAGGAATTGTTCCTAAAGGTTTGGATTTAATTACTGGTGCTCCAGTTGTGTGTGCTGGTGTTACAACTTATAAGGCAATTAAACAAGCAAAACTACGCCCAGGTGACTTTGTTGCTGTGATTGGTGTTGGAGGACTTGGACAATTAGCTATTCAATATGCTAAGGCAATGGGATACCGTCCAATTGGTATTGACTTAACTGATGAAAAATGTGAATTAGCATTAAAATCAGGTGCTGAATTTGCTTTCAACTCTAAAAAAGTTGATGCAGTTGCTAAAGTTATTGAAGTTACTGAAGGTGGAGTTCACGGTGTCGTAAATACATCGGTTGCCACCCCTGCTGCAGTTCAAGGTATGGAAATGCTACGTCGCGGAGGTCGTCAAGTATTGGTTGGATTACCAGCTAAAGATAAATTAGGAAAAGACGAATTCCCTGTCTCAGTATTCTGAACAGTCCTATGTGAACGTGAACTAGCAGGTTCAATCGTCGGTACACGTAAAGATCTAAAAGAAGCATTAGACTATGCTGCTAGAGGCCTAGTAAAATCAGAAGTTACAAAAGTTGTAAAATTAGAAGATGTAGCTGATATCTTTGAAAAGCTTGAAAAAGGTGAATTCATTGGTAGGGCAGTTATTGACTACAGAAAATAAGCTAATATTTATTCTTAAAGCACTCATTTTGAGTGTTTTTCTTTTAAATTTTGCTATAGTTGTATTAGATGTGGAAATGTCGTTCCAGTTTGATTAGGTAAATAATATATGAAATTCAAAAAAGTAAAAATAATTCCTAACTAATTTTTGTAAAAATATTTTTATGTATGGTTGTTTTCATAATTTGCGAAAACTATGCATAAAAAGTAGTATAAATAAATTCAAAACGACAAAATATAAGACATTTTTTAATTTATTTTTACTTATAATATAGATAGCTAAAAAAGCTAATTAAAACTAAATATATTTTTATGAAATATGTTCGAAGTAAAAAAGGAGCAAAAAAATGAAAAAAATTATCGTCGTAGGATTAGGAAATGTAGGTTTTACATACGTTAATATTTCTGTGTGTAGAGGGCTAGAAGCGGAATGAGTTTTTGTTGATAAAAGTGAAGACATTGCTTTAGCACACGCAAAAGATTTTTCTGACATGGTTGCCATCATGCCAAGAAATGGGTCAACATTTAGAGTTGGTTCTCTAGAAAAAGATTCAGCAGATGCCGATATTGTTGCAGTTTGTGCATCAATTCCAGCAGATAAATCATTCGCAGACCGTCTAGCATTGGCGGGAGCAAATGCAAAATTAATGAAAACATTCGGTGACACATTAAAGAAAACTGGATTTAAAGGTTCTGTTGTTGTTGCGGCTAACCCGTGTGATGTCATGGCAGCAGTATTTCACTATGCCTCAGGATTACCGGCAGAAAAATGTATTTCTGCAGGTACTATTCTAGACTCGGCAAGACTTAAAAAACTTATTTCACGTCACTACAATGTTGAAGCTGATTCAGTGACAGTTTCAATTATTGCTGAACACGGAGCTTCGGCTGTTCCGGTGTGATCAACCGCAAAAATTGGTGAAACTTTTATTAACGATTTACCTCAATTTACCGAAGAAGTTAAGGAAAAATTATACGTAGATTCCAAAAAAGAAGCTTTCGAAATTTTCTCACGTAAAGGTAATACTCAATTTGGTATTGGTACCTCAATGTATGAAATTACAGCAGCTATCTTAAACAATAAGAGAAAAATTATGACAGTTGGTGTTAAATTACCTGATGATTTTAAACACCCAGGAATCTATTTCTCAATCCCGGTTATTGTCGGAGAAAATGGATACGAATACTTACCTGAAAAAATGTCGCTAACTGACGCAGAATGAGAAAGATTCAATACCGCTTCAAAAAACTTTACTAAGGTACACAATGACACGCTTAGTCAAGTTGGCGTAACTCACGAATTTAAATAATTCAATTAAAACACCGCATTGTTGGTGTTTTTTTATGAAAATTTAATTTTTAGATTTTTTGAACTGGTTTTAAACGAATCAACTCGTTTTTATAAGGTTTATGCAAAAAGCATATAGTGAAAATATGCTATCAATTCCACAACTCTATATAATACTTAAATTTAAATGTAATATTTAATGCTTTATTTACTATAATTTATAAGCATAAGCAAGGAGGAAAACATGAAAAATAAAAATATCGATTTTGATTCAAAAGAATATTTAGAAAAAGTTGATGCGTGATGAAGAGCAGCAAACTATATTTCTGTTGGTCAAATGTACTTAAAAAATAACCCATTATTGAAAACCGAATTAAAAGCTGCTGATGTCAAAGTTTATCCAATTGGACACTGAGGTACAATTCCAGGACAAAACTTTATTTATGCTCACCTAAATAGACTTATTAATAAATATGATTTAAATATGTTCTATATTGAAGGACCAGGCCACGGCGGACAAGTTATGGTAGCAAACTCATACTTGGATGGTTCTTATACAGAATTATTCCCTGAAATTACTCAGGATGAAGCAGGAATGAAACAACTATTTAAAATTTTCTCATTCCCTGGCGGTACAGCTTCACACGCAGCACCTGAAACACCTGGATCATTACACGAAGGTGGTGAATTAGGATACTCATTATCTCATGCTACTGGAGCTATTTTAGATAACCCTTCATTAATAGCCGCTACAGTTGTTGGTGATGGCGAAGCTGAAACCGGACCATTAATGGCCGGATGGTTCTCAAATACATTTATTAACCCAAAAAATGATGGTGTTGTATTACCGATTGTTCACTTGAATGGTGGAAAAATTTCTAACCCAACTATTTTCTCAAGAAGAACCAATGAAGAACTAACTAACTTATTTAAAGGTTTTGGTTGAGAACCAATCTTTGTTGAAGTTGAAAAAGTTAATGATTATCATCAAGAAATGGCTAATAAATTAGACTATGCTATTGAAAAAATTATGGCCATTAAAGCAGAAGCTGATAAGAAATCTGCCGATGAACAAACAAGACCTGAATGACCTATGATTATTTTTAGATCGCCAAAAGGTTGAACAGGACCTAAACAATTTGACGGAAACCAAATCGAAGGTAGCTTTAGAGCTCACCAAGTTCCAATTCCTGTCAAAGCTGAAGATCCAACACACTTACCCGAATTAAAAGCATGACTAGAATCATATAGACCACATGAAATCTTTGACGAAAACGGCAAAATTAAACAAGAATTTTACATTGCTCCTAAAGGTAACAAGAGAATGGCAATGAACCCAGCCACAAACGGTGGAATTGACCCTAAAGATCTTGTTTTGGGAAATTGAGAAGATTTTGCAATTAAATTCGACAAACCTGGTACTGTAATTTCTCAAGATATGGCTAACCTTGGTAGCTACTACGCACAATTAATGAAATTAAACCCAACAAGTTTCAGAGTTTTTGGACCTGATGAAACTAAATCAAACCGTTTATTTGATTGTCTAAAACATTCAAAACGTCAATGATTAGATCGTATCGACCCATTATTAGACGAAAACTTAGGACCTGCCGGTAGAATTATCGATTCACAACTTTCAGAACACCAAGCAGAAGGTTTCCTAGAAGGGTATGTATTAACTGGTCGTCATGGAATCTTTGCTTCATACGAAGCATTCTTAAGAGTTGTTGACTCAATGATTACACAACACTTAAAATGAATTAACAAGTGTAAACCACTAGATTGAAGAAATAATTTACCATCATTAAACCTAATCGCTACTTCGAATGCCTTCCAACAAGACCACAACGGTTACACACATCAAGATCCAGGTTTATTAGGACACTTAGCCGACAAAAATGCTGATGTTGTTAGAGAATACTTACCAGCTGACACAAACACATTATTAGCGGTGTCTGAAAAAGCGTTTGCAGAAAAAAATGTTATTAACCTTATCGTTGCTTCGAAACAACCTAGAGAGCAATTTTTTACAGTTGCTGAAGCTAAAGAATTAGTTGAAAAAGGTTACAAAGTTATTGATTGAGCATCAAATGTTTCAGCTGATCAAACACCTGACTTAGTTGTTGCTGCTTCAGGTACCGAATCTACAATTGAAGCATTAGCTGCAATTTCAATCTTAAATAAGCAATTCCCTGAATTAAAAATTAGATTCGTTAACGTGGTTGAAATCTTAAAACTAAGACACCCATCAGTAGATTCTCGTGGTCTAACAGATGAAGAATTTGACAAAGTCTTTACAAAAGACAAACCAGTTTTATTTGCTTTCCACGGTTACGAAAGTTTATTAAGAGATATCTTCTTTACACGTCACAATAGAAATCTATTAGCTCACGGCTACCGTGAACACGGTGATATTACAACTTCATTTGACATTCGTCAATTATCACAAATGGATAGATTCCACATGTCAATTTCTGCTGCTAAAGCAGTTTATGGTGACAAAGCAAGTTCATTCATTAAGAAAATGGACGATACATTAGCTTACCACACCGAATACATTAGAGAACACGGTACTGACATTGACGAAGTTAAAAACTGAAAATGAGAAGGTATTAAATAATTTTAAAATCTCTTTTAGAAGATAATATAAAAATAACATTTGCTATAGAAATGTTATTTTTTTTGCCTTATTGTTTAAGAGTTTTGATTTTATTAATTGCGTCTTGAATTAACGAAATCTGAATGTCTAATAGTCCATCAATTTCCTTATTTGTTTTTTTATAAAGTGAATCAATGAATTTTGTAAACTCGGTATTAGTTAAATTAACACTAGTTAATTCTCCTAATTCTTTATCTTTATACAATGATTTTAATTTATTTTTCTTTGTTGTTGTGTTATTACATGATGCTCTGAGATAACTGGTAAGACACAAACTGCAAATCCCGCAACACCTCATGTTATTCTACTTAGTTATTTGTCTTCGTATTTCTCTAGTCGATTTATTTAATTGGATAAAAAAGATAATTCACGAGTTGTGATTTTCATTTCAAAAATACTTTTGCAACAAAGAAAAATAGTAGTAATATGAAAAAATTAAAAAAAGCGTAATAGCGACTTAATAATCCATTAATTTTTCGTATTCATCTAAGGTTCCGTGGTAAATGAAACTTTTGTCTGGGGCAATTTCTAATATAACATTAGCGGCATGGTTAACCAGGGCTCTGTTATATGTGGTAAATATTGCGCCACCGCGATAATTTTTCAAACCTGTAATTAAAGAGTCAATACTTTCAGTATCTAAGTGGTCTAATGGTTGGTCTAAAATCAAAAAGTTAGCCTCTAAAAGCATCATTCTAGAAAACATTAGTCTTGCTTTTTCACCCCCTGAAGTAACTGAAACTTTCTTAAATACAGAGTCATTTGAAAAAAGCATTCTGCCTAAAAAACCACGCATTCTTTGATCAGAAACATCACGCGTTTCTTCGGTGGTGTTTTCTAGAGGTCATTGAGATATTCATTCTAAAATTGACATATCTTCATTGAAGTATTTCTTATTATCATTTGGGTAATAAGTGGTTTTAATTGTTTGACCTCATTTAACACTACCGCTCGTAGGTTTTTTTAGACCTAATATACATTCCAAGAATCTTGTTTTAGCGATATCATCATCCCCGATTAATACCATTTTTTCTCCACGTGACAGTGTAAATGATACATTTTGGAACATTTTCTTGCCATTTTCCTCATAACAAAGTCCTTCGACTTCTAGGATGTCTTTTCCCGGTTCACGGTTTATTTCTCAATTAATATAAGGGTATTTACGGTTTGACGGTTTGATTTCGTCAAGTGAAATTTTTTCAAGCGATTTTTTACGTGATGTAGCTTGACGTGATTTAGATTTATTGGCGCTAAAACGAGCAATAAATTGTTTAAGTTTTTCAATTTGCACTTCTTTTTTAGCGTTTTGCTGTTTCATAAGTTCTAAAGCAAGCTGACTACTTTCTTTTCAGAATGTATAGTTCCCAGTGTAAATACGTGCTTCGTTAAAATCAATATCAACGATGTGGGTACAGATATTGTCTAAGAAATCGCTATCATGGCTTACAACAATAACAACATTTTCGTAATCTGCTAAAAAGTTTTCTAATCATTTTATTGAACGCAAATCTAAGTGGTTAGTTGGCTCATCCATGATTAAAATATCTGGATTTCCAAACAAAGCTTTAGCCAGTAGAACTTTTATTTTTTGATTAGCAGTTAACTGGTTCATCGGTACATCTCATTTATCTTTAGGTATTTGTAGCCCAGATAATAATTCTTGAGCATCGTTTTCTGCCGTTCATCCGCCCAATTCTCCGAATTTTTCTTCTAATTCACCAGCTCTTGTATAATCTTCCATAGTTGCATCAGGATTAGCATAAATTGCATCTTTTTCATTTTTTATTTTGTACAAATCAGTATTGCCCATTACAACTACTTCTGTGACGATTAAATCATCATATGCATTATGATCTTGACTTAGAACACTCAATCTACGGTCTTTTTCAATTATTATTTGTCCACTAGTTGCTTCAATTTCGCCTGATAATATTTTTAAGAATGTAGATTTTCCAGCACCATTAGCTCCAATAATTCCGTATGTATTTCCCTCGGTAAATTTCAAATTAACATTTTCGAATAGTTTTTTGTCGCTAAAAATTTTACTTAAATTTTGTACTTCTAACATATTTCCTCCCATTAAACTAATATTTTATTATTATATCAAATATTAAATTTATATAAATGCTAAAGCAATATATTGTAATTTATTTATCTTAATATAAGATAGCTATAAATTGACGAATATACTCATTTTTCAGTTTGTTTAGTAAACAAATTAAAAAAAGAAGACTTAGCTTCATTTTTAATTACATTTAATATTGTCTAAAAATAACTTAGCAACATCCGGGTGAAGTATTTGAATTATTTTTAAAGCAGCGAACTGTCTTTTTAAACCACTGGCAATCATATCAGGGTTTATTTCAGTATTTCGAGATGTTTTATCTATTTTATTAATGAAAGTTATTTCATTTTGAATTTGTTCTTGTGTTGGTTCAAGGTCATAAAGATTACTCATTTTTTGCATTAAAATTATTGAAGAAACTTGGCTTAACACTGACTTATAAGCAATATCCATTAATTTTAAATGATCAGGATTTGTTTTATCTAATTCAGATATTGATTTTAAACCATCTAAAATACCCCCTGGACGAGCCTCTTGAGATGCGACTCTATCCAATGAATCATTTAGTAAAAATTGATGTATTTCAATATCATTTGAATTTGCTAATTCAGTTGCACAAACACTGAAATATCTAAATAGTTCATTTGAATAATATTCTTTTCTAATATTCTTTTCAAACTCATTTTTTAATTCTTCTAAACTATTTATATTTTCATCAATCATTGGTTCAAAGTTTTCTTCGGTAACATTAATAATTTCTTCATGAAATGCTTTATTAATTGTGACCGTTCAATTATAGTTTGATGGATCATTAAAGGCAAATGTTTGACCAATATTTTTGCCAATTAATTCTTGGTTAATTGAAAATGATTCGCTCTTCTGCGCTTGTAATTTAATATTTTTTTGGTTATCTTTTTCTTCGCCATCATATTTAGCAATTAGATTAACGTCACAAATATCACCCTCTTTAACTGGTCGATTTTTAACTTCCTTTAAGATTGGATATTTTTTCTTAAATTCATTAAAAATTGTATCAAGCATTGATTGATCAATTCGTGTTGGTTGATAATCAAATTTAATATTATTTAAGTCAATTTTATTGATTTCATCACCTGAATAGTAAACTAAAACTATTTCAGCTTTTAATTCTTCCTCAGCTTCAATAATGTTAACAAAAGGTCTACCAACTAAAACATTTGTTTTGTCTTTGTTAACTTCTTCAATTAAAGTTGTTACTTCTTTATTCATTATTTCGTCTATTGCTCTACCTTTTAAAACCTCGGGTGTTGATTTTATTTTATTAGCTAAGGCAAACATAAGTTGATTGTGTTTTAAACTTGCAAATTTTTCTTTGTTTAGGTGTATTTGCTTTTCAATTGTGTTGTATTTAATCATTTTATCTCCTTAAAAGATTTTGTATATCTATTATATATAACAATTGATAAATTAAGTTGGTTGTTTATTTTATTGTTATTTTTTCTCTAATTTCATTAATTTTTTTCACTTTTTAGACTAAAACAACCAATATTTTTAGTACAAAAACGTTATTTCACAACCGAAAATAAAAAAATAATTTTTATTGATACGCACGGATGGGTTGTTGTATAATAAGTCCGCTATTATAAAATGGCAATATTGGACATTAATATATTTATTATAAAGAAAGGAAAAATAAAATGCCTACAACAAATCAATTAGTTAGTAGTGGTAGAGTGCAAAAAGTACGTAAGCAAAATGCGCCTGCATTAAACTTAAGTTTCAATACACTTACAAAAACAAGTCGTAAAGAATCTGCACCTTTTAAACGTGGTGTATGTACTCGTGTTGCAACTATGACTCCTAAAAAACCCAACTCGGCTATGCGTAAATATGCCCGTGTTAAATTATCAAATGGTATGGAAGTTACTGCCTACATCGGTGGTGAAGGACATAACCTACAAGAACACTCAGTTGTTCTAATCAGAGGTGGTAGAGTTAAAGACCTACCTGGTGTTAGATATCACATCGTTAGAGGTACACAAGACTTGGCGGGAGTAAACAACCGTAAACAAGGTAGAAGTCTATACGGAACCAAGAGAGAAAAATCAAGTAACTAATACTTAGAAAGAAAGAGAGAAAATTATGTCAAGAAAACACAAAGCTCCAGTTAGAGAAGTACTTGCTGACCCAATTTTTAATTCAGTTCTAGTTACTAAATTAATTAACTCAATTATGCTAGATGGTAAAAAATCCGTAGCGCAAGATATTCTATACTCAGCCTTTAACATTATTAAAGAAAAAACTAACAAAGAACCAATGGAAGTATTCCAATTGGCAATTGAAAACATCACACCTCAACTAGAAATCAGAACAAGAAGAATTGGTGGTACAAACTATCAAGTTCCAACCGAAGTTTCTGCACGTAGAAAACAAACATTATCATTAAGATGACTAGTACAATATTCACGTCTAAGAAACGAAAAAACAATGGATTTACGTTTAGCTAACGAAATCATTGATGCATCAAACAAAACCGGTGGAGCAATCAAAAAACGTGAAGACACACACAAGATGGCCGAAGCCAACCGTGCTTTTGCTCACTTTAGATGATAATAAGATATTATGGCAAGAGAATATAAATTAGAAAACTACCGTAATATCGGTATTATGGCCCACATTGATGCAGGGAAAACTACAACAACCGAAAGAATTTTGCTACACACAGGTAAAATTCACAAATTAGGTGAAACACACGATGGTGCTTCACAAATGGACTGAATGGCCCAAGAACAAGAACGTGGAATCACAATTACATCAGCCGCAACTACAGCCTTTTGAAAAGGCACGAGAATTAACATCATTGACACACCAGGACACGTTGACTTTACAGTTGAAGTTGAACGTTCACTACGTGTACTTGATGGTGCTGTTACAGTTCTCGATGCGCAAAGCGGTGTTGAACCTCAAACAGAAACAGTTTGAAGACAAGCTACAAACTACAAAGTTCCAAGAATTGTTTACGTAAACAAAATGGATAAATTAGGTGCTGACTTTTTCATGTCAGTTAACTCGGTTAAAACAAGATTAAACGGGAATGCAGTTGCAATTCAAGTACCTATTGGTGCCGAATCAAACTTTAAAGGTATTATAGATCTTGTTGAAATGAAAGCATACATCTATGATGGTTCTCCAGAAGAAAATCCGGAAATCACTGAAATTCCAGCCGATTTATTAGATGTTGCTAAAGAAAGAAGAGCGATGCTTATTGATGCTCTTTCAACTTATGATGACGAATTTATGATGAAACTTTTAGAAGGTGTTGAACCATCAGTTGAAGAAATTAAATCAATGATTCGTAAAGCTACATTAACATCTACTTTCTTCCCATGTGTTTGTGGAACAAGTTTTAAAAATAAAGGTGTTAAATTAATGATTCAAGCAGCAGTTGACTATTTACCGTCTCCATTAGATATACCTGCTATTAAAGGTTACCTAGGGGAAGAAGAAATTTCAGTTCCTGCTACCGATGACCATGATTTCGTGGCGCTAGCTTTTAAAGTTATGACAGACCCATTCGTTGGATCGTTAACTTTCTTCCGTACATATGCCGGTGTATTAAAAAAAGGTTCATATGTTTACAATACAACCAAAGATGTTAAAGAACGTATTGGACGTATCATCAAAATGCACGCTAACTCACGTGAAGAAATTGATGAATGTTATGCCGGAGATATCAACGCTTTAGTTGGTCTTAAGGCAACAACAACAGGTGATACACTAGTTGCTGAAAAGTCGCCAAAAATCATTCTTGAAAGAATGATTTTCCCAGAACCAGTTATTTCTCAAGCACTTGAACCCGAAACAAAAGATGCTATGGAAAAATTAGCGCTTGGTCTTCAAAAATTAGCTGCTGAAGACCCGACATTTAGAACTTACACCGACGAAGAAACAGGACAAACAATTATTGCCGGAATGGGTGAATTGCACCTTGACATTATTGTTGACCGTTTAAAACGTGAACATGGTGTTAAAGCTAAAGTTGGTGCTCCACAAGTTTCATATCGTGAAACAATTACTAAAGATGCAGAAGTTGAAGGTAAACACATTAAACAATCAGGTGGTAAAGGACAATATGGTCACGTTTGAATTAAATTCGAACCTAACAAAGACCAAGGATTTGAATTTGTTGACAAAATTGTCGGCGGTAAAATTCCTAAAGAATACATCAAGTCAATTCAAAAGGGACTTGAAGATAAAATGGCTAGTGGTATTTTAGCTGGTTACCCAATGATTGATATTAAAGCCACTTTATTTGATGGTTCATACCACGATGTTGACTCATCTGAAATGGCTTACAAAATCGCTGCTTCTAAAGCTCTAACTAAAGCTAAAGATCAATTAGGAACAGTATTATTAGAACCAATTATGGACGTTGCTGTTGTTATTCCTGAAGATTACTTCGGTGATGTTATGGGAGATTTAACACGTCGTAGAGGACAAATCGTTGATAATGAAACACGTAATGACGGTGCTCACATTATTCGAGCTCATGTTCCTTTAAAAGAAATGTTTGGATATGCGACTGACTTGCGTAGTATGACTGCTGGTCGTGGAAACTATCAAATGCAATTCGATCACTACGAAAAATGTCCAAAAAATATTGCTGATCAAGTTATTAAAACACGTAATATTCAAAACAACGATGAAGATTAATTCAAAAAATAAGGCGTGGCCTTATTTTTTATATTTTTATTAAAAAAGTTTACGAGTTACAAAAAAAGTACTAAAATTAATATGCAATATTACATGCGCTCTTAGCTCAGCCGGTAGAGCAAATGGCTCTTAACCATTGGGTCAGAGGTTCGAACCCTCTAGGGCGTACCAAATCAAGAAATTGATCGCAAAAATAAGCCAACCGGTGGCTTATTTTTATTTTTTTATATTATTAGTCATTTTTTTACAAATATACATCACCATAATATTCAAAATCTAGAATAACCTAAAATTTCCTATACGTGTTATTTATAGTTGTATCAGTCAAAAAGATATAAAAAAACAACCATATTATGATTTCGGTTGTTAGGATGTATAAAAAATAAATTAAGATATGAAAAGGTTTAACACTTTTATTGTAACGTAAGTTACGATATACATTCTAGCATGAAAAAAAATAATTCAAAGAAAATAAATATTTTTTTATCATAAAATATTTGATCTTAAAACCTTAATTTATTTTATTTTGATCATAAAATATGTTAAAATAATTTAGTTAATTTCTGTTGATATTAACAAATAAAAAAAATTAAAAAATATTTTGTTCATTTATAAAATGTCTTATAATTAAATAGCAATTTTCAAATGAAATTGCCCAGGTGGCGGAATAGGTAGACGCAAGGGACTTAAAATCCCTCGGTGGTAACACCGTGCTGGTTCAAGTCCAGTTCTGGGTACCAGATGACCGAAAGGTCTCCATAAGAAGATGCGCCCTTAGCTCAGCAGGTAGAGCAAATGGCTTTTAACCATTGGGTCAGAGGTTCGAATCCCCTAGGGCGTACCATGTCAAGAAATTGACCATTAATAAGCCGTTGGCTTATTTTTTTTACCGATAGATTTATATGTAAAAAATGATAAATTTATTTGGTATTTTAAAATTTTATTATAAAATAATATCAGTGGTTATAGCGCAAGGGATCACCTGATACCATTCCGAACTCAGTAGTTAAGCCTTGTAGTGCCGACGATACCAGAGATGGGAAAATAGGGAGCTGCTATTTTTTTATGCTTTTTTGAAAATTCAAGAGTTTAAAAAATAGTATGTACCTTAGTCAAATTAATGTTGATTTAAAAAAAGATTCAACCTAAATTTTGCTACCTTTTTTATACACAAATAGCGCCACGAGGGCAGTCTAACCAATGAAAAACGAATAGTCGTGATTCGAAATTAATCTTTTTTTCAAGTTTGGGATTAATTAATAAATTCCCTAAACTATAATGAGCAGTTATTTTTGCTAATGTTTTTATTTACCAAAAACTTTTTTACCTATCTCGATTTCTTATGGTAATTCAATATTCAATAAGGGACCCAATATTTTTAAATGGGCGGATCACCAATCTTAGTTGCTTTTGGCTCACGACGCTAGCTAAGTTCAAACAATTATGGAAAGCGTGAAATATATGTATAACAATATGTGTCAAGTTATCGTTAAATCAAAATGTAAATCTGGAATAATTTTTATTTCCTCAAGTAAAGTAATTATACCTTTAGCTTATTCATCAGAAATCATCATATCATTCATAATGGTGTAATTCCTGAGTTGGCTTTAGTTAATTTCGCAAGAAATATGGTTTTCTAGAAGGCGTCTGCCGATATTTCTTTAACATCTGGCATCTCAATACAGTCTAAAAATTGTGTTTTTTCATCCTGATTTAATTTAGTGGAAAATTAATATTTAGATGTATATTAATTGCACAAAAAAAGCAAAATTTATTTGGCATTTTATAATTTTATTATAGAATATTATCAGTGGTTGTAGCGCAAGGGATCACCTGATACCATTCCGAACTCAGTAGTTAAGCCTTGTAGTGCCGACGATACCAGAGATGGGAAAATAGGGAGCTGCTATTTTTTTTATGCTTTTTTTGAGATATGTATAATTAAATAGTAGTTTTGGAGGTAATGTGAAGAAAATTTTATTAGCTACTAGTATTGTTGCACCGTCAGTTATGTCGACAGTTTCATGTCAAAAGTCAGAAACAATTCGCAACGAGATAAAAACCTATACTTATATTGACTTTTTAAAATTATCTTCAAATAATAATCAATTAATTCTCATTGAAAATGATTTAAGTGCTACCCAAGTTTTTAATAATTACTATATTTATGATAAATTTATTCAAACTGAATCTCTTGAATCTGATTGAGCAGATAATATTAATGTATTAAAAATTTCAAGTATTTTTAACAAAAAATTCTTTGAGAAAAAATTCCTGGTATATGTTGGTGGAGAAAACACTAAATTCTTTTCCTTAAATAATGGTGGAATTCTTGCTAAAACTCAAATACCATTTGACATCAATCAAAATAATCAAGTAATTTGAAGCAATAGCGAACATTTATCATTAATCGAAAAATTTCCGGAGAATAAACTTCCTGGAGAATTAATAAATTATTTGAATCATTCAATTAATGAATTGTATTTAGCTTTTGACCGTAAAGACTATGTCAAAGTTTTAAATTTTATAAATAAGAGCACCATGGAGAACAATTCATAAATTGAGAGCATCAAAATTCATGTGAGGTAAGTATGAACAAAATTAGGTTAGAAAAATTTATTTGTCATTCCACACAATATTCTCGCAAAGATATTGTCAGATTATTAAAAAAAGGGATGATAACCGTAAACGGTAAAATTATAAATAAAATAGTTAAAGTTGACCCCGTTAAAGATATCATTAAGGTTTGTGATAGTGAAATTAAATACGAGAAATATCACTATTATATGTTTAATAAACCTTCGGGGTATTTGTGTGCCAACAGCGATTTTAGAGCAAAAACAATTTTTGATTTGTTTGATTTAAAGCCTACACAATATTTCAGTGTTGGAAGACTGGATAAAGATACTGAGGGATTATTAATAATAACCGATGACGGTAAGTGAACTAATTGGATATTAAAGCCACAAAATCACATTCCTAAAACATACTTTCTTGAAATTGATAAAGATTTTGATGAAAAAATACGTAAGCATTCTGATTCTATAAAAATTGATGGTTATGAGGTAACGGAATATGATTTTAAGTTTTTAAATAACAGACAATGCGAACTGACTATTTATGAAGGAAAATATCATCAGGTAAAACAAATGATGAGTTATTTTGGTTTCAATGTTATTTATTTAAAAAGAATCAAATTTGGTGATTTAGAACTACCAAATAATTTAAAATTGGGCTCTTTAATTGAACTGAATAATCATCAGAAAACACTCTTAAAGATAATTTAACAAACATTTAGGGATAATTTTGTTTCAATTGACCGCTTCAATTTGTTTTTCTATTTATTTGGAAAATTAATTGTATATTTTATGATTAGTAGTTGTATAATGATTTAGTTCAAGGATATTCCTTGTTATTTTTTTCTTTCCAAAAAAGAATAAAATTGTTCTTCAGCTTGAATTCAGGAGGTGTTATGAAAAAAAGACTGTTACTGATTAGTCCAATACTGATTGCTTCTATTGCCGGTGTTGCTATGAATATAAATGACTCAATAGATAAAAACTTACACAAAAATAGTAACCTAACCTACGTTGCTGATAGTGGCGTAGTTAATGATATTAACAATGTACAAGCAAGTGATTGAATGTCGCAAATACCTGATAATAAAAGCTTTTTTTCTTTAAGTATTCCGGGTACGCATGACTCATCGATGTACAATGGATACGGTATTTCATATGCTTTTGGTTGACAATATGCATTGACTCAATATTACAATTTCCATGACCAATTAAAAATCGGAATTCGTGCGTTTGATTTAAGAATGCAAAATGATGGAAAATTGGTTCATGGTCCAGTTAATTCAAATCAAGTATTTAGAGATGCAATTCGTGACTTTGCCAGTTTTTTAGATAAACATCCAACTGAATTTATTGTAGCCAGAGTAAAAGACGAATACTTCAATGTGGATAAACAATGACAAGCACAGGGCGCAAATAAAATTTATAATGATGTTCTTGATGAATTTAAGAAGTATTTATACAATCCAGATGGTAAATCGTTTTGAGAACTTTCAAAAGAAGGGTTTAATGTTGATAAATTTAGAGGTAAAATCGTAATATTGAACCATTGGCATCATAAAGTTAATACTAATCCAAGAGGTGGATTTATGTATAAATTTATTGCCTCTGAACAAACTATTCAAGATAATTATAATGGTATAAATTCTATAGACGAAAAAGTTAAATATATTACCCAAGCGATGGAAAATGCAAACAAACGTAGTAATCTAGATGCAACATTACATGTAAATTTTATGTCTATGGCGAGTGGATGAAGACCATTTTCATCTTCTCAACAAGTCAATCCTGCCGTCAATAAGTGATTAAATAAACATAATGACTTAGGTACCCTTGGTATTGTTTATATGGACTATCCAGGTCCTGCATTAATTCAGTCGGTATATCGTACAAATTTTAATTATAAAGATGATTATATAAATAATGGTGGATTAGGCCCTTTGATGAATAAAATTTCAGCTAAAAGTGTTTTTGAAGGCGATAATAAAATTATAATAGATACATCAGATAATCCATCTTGCTATAAAAACGCAATATTTGAGATAATAGTCGATGAGCACACAATTAAAAAAATAACTGTTCCAAAAGAATTCAATTCAAATGAATTGATTATTGATTTAGGTTCTAACTTTCATTTTAATTTAGCCAACAAATTAAAAATTGTTACATATAAATTAACTCCAAATGATGGTTGATATAACCCGAAAAAATATAACGAAAATGAGTTATCAATTAAAATTTTAAGAGATGATTTATTACATGAAAAACTAGATTTAGTTGCCGAAATTAAATCTATTCAGAGATATTATGAACAAGAATATCCTCAAATCTACAATTATATTGATGAAAAATTCATAAAAAAAATTCAAAGTTTAAAAAGAACACAAACTAATGCGAGATTAGAATTTGATGATATTAATTCTAAATGACATTCAATATCTAAACTAATGGAAATACTTATTGATGATTTGGCCAATTTTTCTGATAGCCAAATTGAACTTAAAATAGATAATTTAAGTTCAATATTTAATGAACAAAATGCAAGCAAAATAAGAAACTTTACGAATGAAATTAGAACGAAATTGAAGAATATTTTTGATACCGAAAATGATAAAGTGATTACATCTAGTCAACTGGTTGATTTTTCGAATAAATTAAAAAAATATAGATGAATAAGTAAATATTTACCAGCAATCATAAATGACTTTGAATCATTGAATTTATTAAAAATAAAATCAGACTTTGAAAATAATTATCAGGATTATAATTTTGCAAAATCATATTGAATAGAGAAGTTAACCAATGGAATAGAGAAGCCAAATAAAATATTTAATGAATTAATAAGTAATGATAATTCAAATAATACAATGATTTTAGCTAGAAACTTGAGCAATCAGATGTATAACTATTTAAGTTCATTAATATCACAAGTAAAAAAAATAAATAAAACTTTATCCGTGTATAATCAATATTTTAAAGGTGAAAATGAAGTTCTTCTGCCTCATTTTATGAATGAGATAAAGGAAAAAATTATTGACGATTCTTTCAACCCGGATTTAATTATTAATCAATCTGAATCTTTTAAAATCCAATTAAATTTGCTAAAAAAACTAATTAGAGATTCTGATAATTTTAAGAAGAAAAATTATTTTAACTTAAACTCACCCGATAAAAGATCTTATTCGAAACTCATTGAGGAAACTAATAATGTGATAAATGATAATAATCTAAAGGTATTGAATTCACAATTCATAAAGGAAAAAATATCGGCTTTAAATGAAATCGAGTTGTCTATTTCTAATTCAACAAAAATTTATAATAAAGTTTTAAATACTTTCAACGATTCCCAATCAATTATTGCCGGCCACAGAAAAATTTTGAAAGAAAAATTAGATTCTTTAGAAATTTATACTGATTTAAGTACTAAGGAAATTAATAAAGAAATTAACTCATTAATTTTGGTTGATTATGCCAAAAAAATAAAATCATTAAAAAATTTGAATTTACACCAATCAAGAGAGTTATTGCGTCAAATTTCTGATACTTTAAATGAAAAAGAAATTAAAAGCATTTTTTTGAATTTTCAAACTCTAGATTATAAAATGAATGAGTTAACTATTCAAAAAGACAAATTTAATAACCTTGATACTATTAAAGGTTTTGGGTATTTGGATTCAACTGAACAAAAAGAACTTAAAAACTTGCTATCAACAATTAATTCTGAAATGACACATTTTATAGAATCTGACAAAATTGATGATTACATCAAAAAATTAAGTAAATATAACAATATTTTCAATATTGATACAATGTTCATGGATTTTAACAATTTGATTACAAAATCATCAAAATTGTACGAATTTGAAAAACAAATTTTCAAAAAGAACCTATCCTTAGTAAGAAAATTCAAGGAATTCAAGGAATTAAAAACAAATTTTGATTTAGAAGCAGATGTTAATAGACCATTAAGCGACGAAAAAACATTTAAAAGTTTTTCAAAAACTCAGTTTAAAAAGGTTATCAATGAACTTAAAGGGTCATTATCGAAAGAATCATATACTCAGATTAAAAACAATTACTTAGGCTTATTAGATTCTATTAATATCGCAAAAAGATTAATCAAACAACACGAAAACATATATAGTCAAAGTGAATATATCAGTAATTATGAAAAAAGTAAAACCGAATTTAAAGAAAAATTTGATTCTTTAAATAATTCAATAATAAATTCCACCGATCCTGAATTACTGAACGATGAAATTACAAAATTTAGACTTTCAATTATTGATTTAATTGAAAGTTCTAAAAAATTTAAAAATGAAAAACAAAAAGAAAAAGTGTTTAATAATTATTTACTTACTCTTGATGAATTTTCAAGTTTAACAAAACACGAGAATCCGGGAAACATTCTAAATCAAACATTTAAAGAAATCATTGAAAAAGTAAGGAATAACAAAATTGAATTAAGTGCCAGTTTACAAGATATTGTTCAAGCAACTTCTGAGCTAAATAAGTTAATAAATCAATATATATTAATAATTGATGAATTGGTTAATACCTACAAAGAAAAAAATAAAGTATTCAATAATTTTGTTCAAGAATTCTCTTTTGCAATTCCCGAAAATAAACATAATCAACTTCCAAGTAAAATAAGAAGTGATGATTTAATTAAATTGAATAACAATGAAAGTTTTATAGTTACTAATTTAAGTCTTACACCTGACGATGTTAATGGTACATTATCTATTGATTATATTATTAAGTCCAACGATTTTACTGTTTCGAAATCACAATTAATAAACGATTTTATTAATATCAATAAGTTTAATTACTTAAAAGAGGTTTCGACTAAAAAACAAGCATTAAATGATGAAATAGCCAAAGCTAACGAACTCATTAAATCTATGGATAAACCGATTTACTCAGCAATAATTAATGAGTTGAATTTAGCTATAAAAAAATATAGTAATGTAGATATTAATAATTTATTATGATACGATAATGCAATCGACTCCATTAATAAAACTATTGAAAAATCAATTTCAAATAAAATTGATATAGAAACAAAAGTACGTAATAAAAATCTCAATGACGCAGCAGAATTGATTAACAAAATTAATGGTTATTTGAATCTTGTCAATCGCTATGCTTTTGATGAATTTATTGCTAATGTGAGTTTATTTATCAAAGAAATGAAAACTTATAAATTAATTTTAAGTAATATTAATTTAGATTCAACGCCGATAGACGAAATTAAAAAAAGGTCGCTTAATTCATTTCAAGACATATCAAAAGCCGGTGATATGTTTATATCAAATAAGTTTAGCGATTTATTATCGAGAGTGAAGTTTGAGGTTCCATCCGAATTATTATTAAAAGATATAAATATTGGAGATATAAATATAATAAATGGTAAAGAATTAAATATTTCAATTAAATCAATTAATAAAAACATTGAAAACAAAAGTATTAATATTTTTTATGATGCTTCATATAAAAATTTAACAGAGCAAAAAAATTATTTAATTTCGAATATAAGGGTTAATAATAATGCGAATAAGATTATAGATGTTATTGACGAAAACAATTCAAATGATAAAACCAATTCAATAGTTCAAACCAAACATGAGAATGATGTCAATAAAAACAAAATTGAGGCAAAAATACCTTTAAAGGCCTACAGCGCCATAAAAACAAAAAAAATAATTGATAACTCTATCAGAAATAGCACAAATAATAATTTAAAAGAAATTAAGCAAATACCAGCAAAACAGATTAAAAATTCCAATAAACAAATCAGTCATTCCGAGTATCGTATAAATAATGACGATAAACTAAACAAAAAAATAAAAAATAATTTTAATAAGAATTATTTATATTTGATATTTATACCAGTTTTAGGAGTTTTAATTATCATTACTATTTTGATTACTAAAAAGTGTAAGAAAAAAAATAAGTAATATTATGATTTGTTTTCTAAAATTCAGATATTAAAAAAACAAAAAAATATTTTGAAATATTATAAAAAATAGTACTATATTAATAGTGGTTATAGCGCAAGGGATCACCTGATACCATTCCGAACTCAGTAGTTAAGCCTTGTAGTGCCGACGATACCAGAGATGGGAAAATAGGGAGCTGCTATTTTTTTTATGCTTTTTTAGCTAAATTGATAGTTGCTCCATTATTTTGCATTTGTTTATAATAATTTATAATAGATAGAATGAAAAACACAAGTAAACCTACATATTTCATTGACCTTGATGGAACATTATTTGACCAACATGGCATTACGAGAATCTCTTATCGCAATCAAAGCGCTATTTTAATTATGCAGAATTTTGCTAATGTTGTTTTTTCAACTGGTCGTTCTTATACAGATATGCGAGTTCAACAAGCAATGAAACAATTGTCAATTGATGATATTATTTGTTCCTCAGGTGCAGAAGTTTATATTGACCGTAAATTAGCTACTTATATCAATATTAGAGATAAAGCTGTTAATAATATTGTCAATTACGCTACTAAGCGCAAAGTCGTTTTTGTTGTTTATGATTCAAACGGGGAACACTTATATGTGCAAAACAAACTTCAACATTGTTTAGGCAATTTGTTTTTTAAAAAATGAATGAATACAATATCAATTAATAAAGATTTTGACATTAGCAAACATAGAAATATCACTAAAATTGCGTTTGTTTTGAAAAGTTTTTTTAAAACGAAACGCATCATAAAAGAAATTCAAGAACTTTACCCGGATCAAGTTAATGCTTATGCTGCTAACCGAAACTTTATTGTTGAAATAACAGACATATCAACTAACAAAGCTATTGCAACAGTAGAGTACTGTAAATTAAAGGGAATTGATTTATCTGATGCTGTGCATATTGGAGATTCAATGTCCGATGCATGTCTTAAAGGTTACGTTGGAAAATTGGTAGCTATGGGTAATGCAACTAGTCAATTGAAAGCTCTGGCTGATGAAGTGGCTCCAAAACATAAAAATGGTGGATTATATAAATATTTTATTCATCATAAAAGAAAACAAAAATAGGCTTATGCCTATTGTTTTATTATAGTTTATTTACAACTAATTAGACAAATTTTGTTCTTGATGAATTATTTCTAATATTATATAAAATAATAAAAATATCAAGCACATTTACGTTGCGCTTGATATTTAATTTACAAGACTAGGCGAATCATTTATAAACAATTCTTTTTTATCTGAATCTATTGAAATTTAAATCTGTTCTAGTTAATTATTTGAAATCAGTAACAAGGGATATCAAAAGTTTTTTTCTTTTGCACGCATTTAATTCAAAAGTAACATTGATTTTAGCTAATTCTTTTTTATTTCTTTGATTTTGATTGTTTGTTTTTCTTCGGTAATTCTTTTTTTTGAATTGAACGACTCTAACTTCTGCGGTTTTGACATTTATGGTTTCTTTACAATTACTTAATTTATAAGTAATTGTAATTTTGTTTGTGTTTACTTCCTTTTCAGCAACAAAATCTTAATGTCTACTTATCTAGTAGATTACTCTAAAATTAGATTGACCTAAATCGTTAGCAGTTAATTCATCAAAATGTTTTATTTTAATAAATTCTTTAGGTGGAAATATGGCTGTTTTATTCGAAAAGTCAGTTTTTTCGCTCGGCTTGACTGGTTTATCTGGAACAACCGGTGTATCTAGTTTTTTTTCTTTGTTAATAGATTGATGTAATCAATAATAATGAATAATCAAGTTAAATTATATGTTATGTATTGCTAAAATAAGTGGCTTGACCAGAAGAAAATTATCAATTTTGTGTACATTTTCATCTTTTAATAAACATACAGTTTAGGTGTCAAAAAATAACACTTGCACTAGTGTTATTTTTTAATTTCGCTAAAACATAATATTCAAAACTAATAATGCACTAGTTACTAGGAACCTAGCAAAACTATAAACATTTACAAGCATTCAAAAAACATCGAATTTTTCTAATCAATTGTAAATTCCAATTGGCCATATTTTGTCACTACTATCAATTGAGAATTTTTGTATTGTATAAGTCAAGCTTGTTATGAATAATAAAAGGAATAAGTTAAATCAAATCGTGAACAAGCAAAGAAAAACTATTGAGTTATTTTTCATGATTTTAGATAAATATTTTTATGTATATGAATAAGTGCGAGTGAATTGAATATTATAAAAAAAGAAGGTATTAATCCGTATATAGTAAACATTGATATTTCTAAAATTAAATATGTATCCATTTTTTATCCTAAATTGTCTTTCATGATAATATTTGCATTACTACTATATATTATTCATTTAAATCCTGAGAATAGGTGAATAAATAACTTATTCAATTAATATTGAGTGTTATTAGGCAAATTATTTTAATTAAATATTATTCAATAAAAATAACACTTTTTCAAGTGTTAAATTTTGTGTGTTATATTAAGCGAATTGTGATTTATATAACGAGGCGTATTTTCCCTGTTGAGCAAGTAATTGTTCGTGTGTACCTTGTTCTACAATGTAGCCATCTTCAACATAAAGAATCAAGTCAGCATTTTTAATTGTGCTTAAACGGTGCGCAATTACAATGCTTGTTTTATTTTTCATAATAGTATTAGATAAAGCATCCTGAATTATTTTTTCAGTGTTAGAGTCAATATTTGATGTGGCTTCATCCAAAATTAATATTTTTTTATCGCCTAGTACTGCCCTTGCAATGGCTAGCAGTTGTTTTTCGCCTTTAGAAAGCAACATATCGTTATCTTGTAATTGAGTATCGTAACCTTTTTCAAGACGTAAAATAGTTTGGTGGGCCGAGACAATATCAGAGGCATCGTAGACTTGTTGTTGGGAAGCGTCTTTGTTGCCAATTAAAATATTGTTGTAAACACTATCCTTAAACATAAATGAATCTTGTAAGACAACAGCCATGGCGTTTGTTAGGCTGGTTTTTGTAATATTTTTTAATTCGATGTCGTCAATTGTAATTGAACCTTTTTCGTAATCATAAAATTTACTTAATAAGTTGATAACAGTAGTTTTCCCAGCACCGGTTGCACCAACCAAAGCTATACTTTGGCCAGGTAATGCTTGGAAGGACGCGTCTTTTAGATGCCATTCATCTTTAGAGGTGTTGTATCTAAACCAAACATGGTCAAATTTAATGTGACCTTTGACATTGGTTAAATCAACTTGATTTGATAATTCTTTAGGCGGTTCTAAATTAACTAATTGATTAACTCTTTCGGAAGAAACTATCCCATTTTGCGAAGCGAATATTGTGTTAGTAATTGTTTGTAATGCGCCAGTAATATTGAAGACTAAACCAACATAAGCAACTATAAATCCTGCATCAGGACCGTTTGGATGAGGCATCAATGCTCACAGCGGCAGATTATAATTTTTGAACACTAATGCTAAGACCGCACACGCTAAGACGACAATGTTGGTTGACATGATAAATCACGGGTTAGCAATTTGTCCATATAAGTCAGCAACTAATGCGTTTTTATAGATGTGATTAGCAATTTTTTTAAATTTTTCAGTCGATTCTTTTTGACGACCAAAGGTTTTGGTAATTTTCATATTCTTAACACTTTCTTCAACAAATGCGTTTAAATCGCCAAAACCATCTCAAACCGCTTCAATTCTTGGGCGTGCTTTATGTATCATCACAGCAGCAACTGAGAATAATATCACGGTAATAACACCTGTAATTAATGAAATTGTGAAGCTATATAGAAACATCATAATTGCCGTGATTACTAGGTGAGTTATATTTGAAAGCACTTGGTTTAAAATTTGACTTAAAGACACTGAAATGTTATTAACGTCGTTAACCAAAGTGGAAATAAGGTCTCCAGTTTTTTTCTTATCATAATAAGAAACAGGCATTTTAAGTAATTTATCCATTGCAATTTTACGCATATTTTTAGCAGTAGCATAACCACAAATGATATAAATTCTAAATTCTACAAATCTAAATACTGCATAAGTTAAGAACGATAAACTCATTAATGATACCATTAAATTAAAGTAGTTATGATTGAACTTTGTCGGGTTTTGGAATGCTTCGGGTGTAAAGACATGTGAAACTATCAAACCCGTAATAACGGTACCTGCAATATAAGCAATAGAATTAATCAAAGTAGTTAAAAATCCCAAATATAATAATCATCTCGATTTTCCAGAATATTTATTAACTAACTTAATAATGCCGAGGGTTGAACCAAGTTTACGTTTTAATTTCATTTAACCTCCTTTATTGTTCCAATTGATTTTGATGAATTTGTTTATAGAAGGGACAATTTTTGACTAAGTGCTCGTGGCTACCTTGGTCAATAATGTGACCCGAATCCATTACAGCGATTTTATCGCAATTTTTTAACGCCCCAATTTTCTGAGAAATTAGAATAGTGCTACAGTCATAATTTTTAATAATATTATTAATTACTGTTTTAGTTGTAATGTTGTCTAGCGCACTCGTTGAATCGTCTAGGATTAAAATCTTAGGTTTACGTAAAAGTGTTCTAGCAATTGAAATTCTTTGTTTTTGACCGCCTGAAAGATTTGTGGCGCCTTGTGTAACTGGGTGATTTAGATTATCATCAAATTTATACACAAAATCGTAAGCACAAGCATTTTTTAGGGCTAGATTTATTTCTTCGTCAGTTGCATCAGGTTTGGCTCATAGCATATTTGATTTAATAGTTCCTGAATATAGCATTGGGTCCTGATAAACTATGCCGACAGTGTCTAATAATTGTTTAGTGTTGATTTGGTTAACCTCGTGACCACCAATAGTTATAGATCCTTCGTTGTATACATAATTATTCAATAGCAACGAGACAAGAGTTGATTTTCCTGAGGCGAATAACCCAATAATTCCTAGTGAAGATTTGAACGGAACGTTTAGATTAATATCAGTTAAGGCGTAGTTTGGATTATCTTGATAGTATTTAAAATTTAAATTTTTAATATTTAAATCATAATTTAGATTATTTTTGTTAGAAATATCAGAAATTCTAATTCCGTTTTCAACATACAATTTATCTGCTTTGGCATTAAATATTTCCATTAATCTACCAGCTGATACCCTAGCTTTAAAACCGAAAATAATAAATACAGTTAATAAGATAATTCCAAAACCAATCGTTCATAAGTATTCAATAAAAATATTCATATTAACTAAGTCAGTAGCTGTCGCCACATGTTCTAGCGTTTGGTGTCTTATTACCATGAATATTCCAATTACAACAAAATTAATTAATGTATAGAACACTGGGTGAAGAATTGAAATTATTGAATTGAATTTAACACTTAATTTGTATCATGTTTCATTAGAACCGGAGAATTGTTTACTTCTTTTATTTTCAAGATTGTATGTTTTTATAGTGCGAGATCCCTTAATGTTTTCATCGATATTTTTTGTGACATACTCTAGATTTTTTTGCGTTTTTTTAATTAGAGGACTAGTTATTTTACCTATTATTGTTATTAGAATAAGTAGACCAGGAATAACGGGTGTGATAACTAAAGCCATTGTTGTATTAACCATAAAGGCCATAATTATCCCGCCTACAATCATCATAAAACCACGAATCATCGTACTAAAACCAACAACTAAAAAGTCCCAAAAGACAGCAACATCATTTGAAATTTTCGTCATAATCGATTCTGGTTTTAAATCGGAAATGTTTTTTAAACTCAAACTATTAATCTTGTCATATAGTTTCATTCTATAAAAATATGAGCATTGTTCCGCAGCATATACAAATATAGCCGTAAACGCAAATGTTAATAGTGCAGTGATTGCGGTTTGAATCGCAATCATTATTATTAATCAATCTCTAACCTCATTTCGAGGTTTATCTTTAAACAAGGTAATTTTTCCACTCAATAATTCAATCGTTTGTAATTCTTTATCATCAAAAATTAATCTTATGAATTGAGATATAAAATTTGGTAAAAGCAAACTAACAATAACAGCAACAAAAGCTATTATTGCCCCTGAAATAAATGTGAATTTAATTTTTTTTGGTAGCATTTTTAACATTTTAATCATATAACCTCCTTTGTCTTATTACATTGTAATATGTGTTTATTCGGAAATTTTGAATATTTTTTTACCTAGTTTTATATATTCTTCAACTAATTCTTCAAAGTATTTGAAACCTATTTGATAAAACTCTTCACTTTTTAAATCTACACCAATGTTAGCTAATATATTTAATGGATAATCACTTCCACCTGCTGATAAAAAATTATTGGTGTAAGATTGCAGGAATTTTTCACCATCATTTTTATATTTAGTATAGAAAAAGTTCGCTACCAATTGTCCGATTGCGTATTTATAAACATAAAAACCGTAGTAATAATGAGGAACTATAACAGAACCCATTTGATCCTTCTTGTCAAATTTATGTTTTTTTGTTGAATATCTCAATGAATTTTCATAATAAATTTTTGCTATTGATTCATAACTTGGACCAACTTCACCTTTTTCAATTGCAGAATATAAATTATATTCGTAATTAGCCCACAGCGTTTGTCTGTGTACGGTTCCGACAAAACCATCAATCATACTTTGTACAATTTTGAACTTAAATAAATCGTTTTTAGAAGTTTTTAATAAGTGGTCATATAGCATCAATTCATTGAAAATTGAGGCTATTTCAGCTAAAAATATAGGGTAATCAGAATTGTTTATATCATTATTTTTGTCGCTGAAGTACGAATGCATTGAGTGACCCAATTCATGAGCTAATGTTTCTACAGAACCTAAATCTCCATCAAAATTCATCAATATATACTTTTTATCTAATCCATATGTGGAACCGATAGAATATGCTCCGGATACTTTGTTGTCTATAGTCATAAAATCGATTCAGTTTTCGTCGTATGCTTTTTGAATCATAGATGAATATTCTTTTCCAAAAGGCTTTAATGCCTCAAAAACAGTTTGTTTCATTTCTTCAACTGTGTAGTTGGACTTAACATTGACTAATTCCCTAAATGAGTCATATTTTGGGCGGAATTTTTCATTGAATTTAGCTTCATAAAACTTTTTGAATCATTTGTTCTTTTTAGAAATAACATTCTTTAGTCCGCTGACCCTTTTAAAAAGCGATTGTAATAATTCGTCGTCAACTTTATCTTCCTTTGTTAACATATAAACTGAATTTTTGTAACCTCTGATTTTAGCTTCTGTTGCAATTGTATTGAATTGTTGGAATAGAAGATTGGCTAATGAATCTTTATGTCTATATAAGGCGTTTTGTCAATTAATAGCAGTATTTTTTCTTAAAACCGAATCGTTTGATTTTAAATATTGTAGCCTCGCTGCAGGACTTAATTTGTGTTTTTTTCCTTTAGAATCAAGTGGGAATCCATAGTCCATTTCAGCATCAGTTATTAAGTCAAAAACTCCTTCAAAAGATGGTGAAGATTTTTCTTTTTTAATAATATATTCTTCAACTGAATCATCTAATTTATGTTCATATTCTTCAATTATTTCAACTAAAGACTTTTTGTGTGCTTTAAGTCTTTCGTCATTGATTCAAAATTTTATTTTATCGATGTTTTTATAGAATCTCACAGTTTCTGAACCCATTTTTTGCGCAATTTCATGGTTAATCAAATCTCATTTGTTACTCAATTCAGTGAAATAACTATTAGTTAGCTCTCTATTTGAATTATTTGATATGTAATTGTGAATTTTGTTGGTTAATATTCCAACCTCCTCACGATTGTTCAAATTTTCAATAAAAGCTTCTATATTGTCGTATTTCGAATCCTTAGTTTCAATGAAATATTCCATTAATTCAGTATATTTTTCAAATAGTTGTTCAATAGTTTTTCCCTCTAGCAAACTATCAAGGTCAAAGCAATATTTTTTGTCTACTTCTTTTAAATTTTTGTATTGTTTCATAATTACCTCTAAATATTAATATGTTATTTATAATAATTCATTATATTACAATATTTAGGTAATGTATCTGGAATGTGTATTATAGTTCAGTGCATTAAAATGTTATTTTTATTAGCTACATTGAATAATCAGTGAAATAGTAAAAAAAGATTTAAAAATAATAACGAAATAAGATTTTATTTTTGATGGAATTAGCATAAAAAAAATAATATGTTTTTATTTATAAAAAAATTAAGTTATATATAATAAGCAATATTATGAAAGATTCAATTAAGACAGGTACTAAGTATATATTACAGAATTTTTCAAGTGAGTTTTGCACCTCACTTAGTTTTTCGCATGCCGAGTATTTCGAAGACTTGTTTGATTTAGCTTCCAATAGTTACTAGTTGAGTTGCCTGGCTCACTAGTATTTACACATAACTATTTAGGAGGATTTATGAATAAAACACAAAACACTCGAAATGTTATTGAATTAAAAGAAGTTGTTAAAGAATTCGGTGACAAAGTAGTTTTAGAAAATATTAACTTAAAAATTAAAAAAGGTGAGTTTGTTACCTTGTTAGGACCATCAGGTTCAGGAAAAACAACGATTTTGAGACTTATTGCTGGTTTCGAAAGAGCGACTCGTGGTGAAATCAAATTTAATGATAGAGATATTAAAGATTTACCACCGCACAAAAGAGATTTATCAACCATTTTCCAAGATTACGCTCTTTTCCCGCATTTAAATGTTGAAGGTAACATTAAATATGGTTTGTCTCTAAAAAGAATTCCTAAAGATACCATTAACCCAAAACACGAAACTTTATTAGAACAAAAAATTAAAGTATGAGATAAAAAAGCTAAACAAGAAATGGCTAAACTAGATTCATTACAAAAGAAATATGAATCAGAAATGCAAAATTTGAAAACTAACTCTCTTCCTTATAAAAGAAGAAGAAAATGATTAGACCGTTCAGACTTCAACTATTCATATTGAGAAAATTATGTTGATATGAAAAAAGAAAACTTCGAAAAAGTATACTTAACAAGAAAAATTTCAAAAGAAGAAATGAATGCAGAAGTTGCTAAAATTGTTGAACTAGTTGGACTAAAAGGTTCAGAGACTAAAGCAATTAATGAACTATCTGGTGGTATGAAACAACGTGTTGCTCTTGCTAGATCATTAGTTATTGAACCAACTATTTTGCTTTTAGATGAACCGCTAAGTGCACTAGACGCTAAAATTAGAGAAAAAATGCAAAAACTTTTAAGAAGTCTACAACAAAGCTTAGGAATTACATTTATTTTTGTAACTCACGACCAAGATGAAGCATTAGAACTATCAGACCGTATAGCAATCATGAGAGATGGTGTTATTGAACAATATGACACTCCAAAGCAAATTTATGACTATCCAGTTAATAAATGAGTTGCAAACTTTGTTGGTGATTCAAATATTTATAGTGCAAAATTCAACAAAGATGCTACAGTAACATTCATGGATAAAACATTTAAAACTGTTCATGATGAAGATGAATTTGAACCAAATTCACAAGTAGATGTTTTAATTAGACCAGAAGACGTTGACATTATGTACGCTGACGAAACAAGGAAAAAAACGGGTATTATTGGCAAAATCGAAGAAATGTCGTATCGTGGCAGTTATTACTATTTAAAAGTAGTTTTCAAAAACGGTTACCATATTTTTGTAGAAACTGCAAAGAAATTTGAACAAGGAGCAAAAGTTTCAATTAGTTGAACAATTGACTCAATTCATATCATGGCAAAAGATCCTAAGTGAGATTACTCAAAAGATGAATTCTAAATTAGGTACAAAATTAGCTTTAAATAAGCGCTTATTGATGCTTTTGCCTTATATAGCAATTGCAATATTTTTGATAATTTTGCCAGTTATTTTAATCATTGTCCAAGCTTTTACTCCTAGAGAAAATTTTGACAATGCGCAGTTAGTTAAAGAATTTAATACTTGAAAAATTATTGGGCGTAGTTTAAAAATTGGTGTTATATCAGCAATTCTTTGCCTACTAATTGGTTTTCCTTATGCGTATTTTACTGCTACATCAAGAAGCAAAATATTGCCAATATACGCAATGAGTTTAATTCTTTCACCAATGATTATTTTTACAATAGCAAAAATTTATGCAATTAGAGGATTTTTCTTAAGCATGTTTGATGAAGATGTTTTAAACGCTGAATGATTTATGATTTTAGCTTTAACTTATTTAAACTTACCTTACATGATAATGCCTCTTTATTCAGTTTTTCGAGATATGCCTAAAAATATTATAGAAGCGAGCGGAGATTTAGGTTATAACAAAATAAAAACACTATTTAAGGTTGTTATTCCTTATAGTTTTAAAGCAATATTAAGTGGTCTAAGCTTAATTTTCCTAGCTTCTGCAACAACATTTGTTATTAGCGATAAATTATTATCTAACCCAGCTCAATTACAAACGGTAGGATCCTTAATTAATCAATATTCAGATGCATCAAACGCATTTGAATTATCTGCAGGTTCAGTACTAGTATTAGTTGTAAGTGCAATTTTTATTGGTTGCTATGGAATAATTAATTTCTTACCACGGGCAATTATTAAATTAGCGAAAAGAGGTAAACATGTCTAAATTTACTGAATTTCTAAAGAAAAGTTATATTTATATAATTTTGGCATTAACATATATCCCGTTATGTTTTGCAGCAATTTTTAGTTTTAACAAACCTAGTGATAAAGGTTATTTATCATCAAAATGAAATACATTTAGCGCCGAGTCGTGAACAACATTTTTTGATGGTGGTCGAGATGTTGCGTTAATTAACTCGGTAATTATTGCAATTTTTACAGCAGTTTTGGTTATTTCGATTTCGTTAGTTACTGTTTTTGCATTATGAAGACAAAAGAATAAAAACTACGAAAGAGTAATTAAATCAGTTAACAACATACCTTTGATTAACCCTGATAACATCACAGCAATTGGTTTGGTACTTGTATTCTCGTTCTTTTTTGGAACACTATCTGTAGCTAAAGAAGGTTTATTAAGAGGGATTGTTGGTCATACAGTTATGGCGTTGCCATACGGCATTAGTTTAATGTATCCAAGAAGTGAAAAATTTGAACGTTCTCTTTTTGAAGCGAGTCAGGATTTAGGTTATTCTAAATTTAAAGCTTGATTTAAAACGTATTTTATTTACATGATTCCATCAATAATTTTTGTTGGATTGGTGGCCGCCTTTCTTTCATTTGATGATTTTATAATTTTAAAAACAACTACCAACACTTCAACGTTAGGTACAAAACTTTATGAAGGTAACTTCAGAGGTTGGGGTCTTGTTGTTGGAGCGTCCGTTCTTACTTTAACATTAATTGGAAATGCTATTTATATTGCACATAAAGTTCGCAAAAATAAACTTAAAAAAATAGCACCGAAAGGCAACAATGAAAACTAAGACAATATCATTAATTAAAAAAATAAGTTTGGGTGTAGCAGCATCGGCGGTAGGCGCGGTTATGATTGCTGGTGTAACATATAAATTTAAAAAACCATTTAAACCTACATTTTACAACTATAAATCGTACATGTCAGATGATGCGGTTGCGATTATTAGCGAAAAATATGATTTTAAAGAATTTGAAACACTAAATGAATTCACGAAAGCAATTTTAACAAAAAAAGCCTTAGGTGGGATCGGTTCGGATGCACAAGCCGTTCAGTTAATCAGACGTAATAAATTAAAAGAAATTGATTATTTAAAACTATTTGCTGATCAAACTCCTACGTGAGCTTTAAATAAAAGTTTTGACCAATATAAATTAAGTAATGAGTATCGCGAATTCCAAAAAAGTTTATATACTGACCAAGTTTGGCAACATTTGACATCATATGATAAAACATTGGAAACTGATTTTAACGGTAAGGATTGAAAAGATGGAGTAAAACGTCATTTGTACGATTATTTTATTCCTTATTTCAGTCAGGACATGGTTGTTGCTTATAATCCAACAAAAGTTAATAATAATTTAAGGAATTTCGACCTATCAACATCCGAAGGTCGTAAAAAACTTTATGAAACAGACCAAAAAATTCTTAATTCATTATACAGCTCCGGATTTAATAAAGATAAGAGTAATGATAAAAAAGAAACGAGATTTATTGATGTTTTAAAAGCTTTAAAAGCTAATGGTTACAATCGTTGAGAAATTACTGATGCTGTTAGAGATAATATGATTTATGGCTCTGCCTACGAATATGATAATGAAAAAGAATACTTTGACAGTAATATTTCAGGTAATGCAAGCACAGTTGATGCTCCTGATTTATATAAAAATTTAATTGATAATTTTTCAAAATTAATTCAAGATGGTACTGGATATTCTTTAACGGATTCTAACGTTCAGTTGTTAGGTGATGGCCAGTTGCTTTTAACAAATTTAATTAACGACCAGTCTAATATTCAAGCTGGAATTATCTATAACGGTGATGCAACAGATGCTTATTTTTCAACCGATAATATTGAAACAGTTGCCGATGGAACAATTAGATTTATTAGACCAAAATCAAACTTATTACTAGTTGATGGTTTAGTGATAGCACAAAGTGATTTGGTAGACGAAAAAACCTACGACCAGCTTCTTGACACGGCGAAGAAATCTTTTTTAGGTGGTTTAAATCAGCTTGATTGATCAACACTACCAACTGAAACAGTTGAAAAATTTAGTGCTTGAACAAACTTTGACTATGTTTCTTATACCCCTGCATTTAAAGCGCAATATAATTACGCACTGGAAAATAAGTTTTCAGACCTAGATGAATATGAACAATTTTATGCTAAACAATTGTATGAAATTAAGGATAATTACGATATTAAAGATCCAGTAACAAATAAAGTATTATATTCATACAATGTTGTACATAAAGCTATTGTTCCAACGGACCAAAAAACACAAACTAATCTGACAACTTACTGAAACCAAAAAACTAAGAAGTAATCAAAAACAAACACATTGAGTGTTTGTTTTTTTCTTAAAGTGCACAATTTTCCGTGCACATGTAAAATATATTCTATTTTTGTTTGTTTGTTACTGTTGAATCATTTTTAATTTTAGTTGTTGATGTTTGTTTTTCTTTCTTGTCAGAAAGAATTTTTTTAGGAACGTATATTTTGTATTCTTCTGCCCTAGCATCTTTATCATTTAGTAAATCAATTTTACTTTTAACAGATTCAAGTATCTTAATGTCTTCTGCTCTAGGGCTTTCTACTGTAATTTTGTTCAATTCATCAATAATTTCTTGTCTTGGTTTTGGCAATGTGCTTTCTTCAGCCTTGAATCCAGGTAATTTTATAAATTCTATTTTGATTGTAATATTTTTATCAGATGTAATAGCTATACCAATATTTTTGTAATTACCTTTCTTTTCAGAATTGCTAGCATATCCTGATACTTGCGGGTTTAAATAAAAATCAACGTTGTAATTTTTTGGAATTTCTCCATCAGTAAGTTTTATAACTATTTGTTTTTTATAAGTCTCAAAATTAGGTTTAAAATCCTTCAATGATATTTGGTCTACACCTGTCATTTCTAAAGAAACAGTATTTCGATTATACTTTTTTTCTAGATTTTGTTTTTCAATTTCTTCAGCTTCTTTAATGGGATCAATTTTTGAATTATCTTCAGTTTTATCTTGATTGTTACTATTGCATGCCGCTGCACAAAATGGTAAAGCAGTTAAACCAATAATAGGAATTCCTAGTTTAATAATTTTTTTCATATATCCTCCAATTTATTTACCTGTAAATTTTATTATTTTTCATGTGTTTAAAGAAAAATCAGTGGTAATTACCATACCAATAAGCTAATCTAACTTATATTTCCGGAATTTTGACTTATTTTGATATAAAAAACCAAAACACATTAATTTCAAGTGTTTTGGTAAATTGATAATTATTGATGTTTTAATTCTTTTGCTTTTTCTGCGTTAAACGTTTTAACAAACTCAGTGGCTAAATCAATTGCTGCCTGAATGTCAACTAATGAACACACACCGATTGGAGAGTGTAAATAACGTTGTGGTAATGAAAATGTAATAGCTGGAACCCCACCTTTACCATATTGAAGTGATGTAGCGTCATTACCGCCCCCTTCAGATATGTATTTATAAGCTGGAATATTATGTTTACGGGCTAACGACATTAGCATTTCTGTTAATTTAGGATTTGTTAGTAAACCGCCATCTTTAACAAGTAAAGCAACACCGTCACCTAATTTAGTTCCACCTTTGATGCAACCTGTTGTATCATGGCTTGCACATGTATCGATTGCAATCGCAACATCAGCGTCAATAATTGAGGTTGCAGTTTTAGCACCTCTTAAACCTACTTCTTCTTGAACTGTGCCTACAATGTAGGTTTTATTAGGTAGTTTTAAGTCTTTAATGTTATTTGCTAAAAAGTCAATAACTGTAACACCGGCTCTATTGTCCATTGCTTTACCGGCAATTAAATTATTAGGCATATCTATAGCTTCGCCTGACATGTAAACTCTATCACCTGCTTCAATTCCAAAATCTAACGCTTCTTGTTTTGAATTAAAACCACAGTCGATATAAAGTTCTTTGTTAGTTGGAACCTTTGAAATTTTTTCACTTTCCAAAATGTGAATTGAAGTATGTCCGAAAACTCCATAAATTATTTTGTTATCTTTGTTTGTAACTAATTTACATTTTGTTCCTATTACAGTAGCGGGTCAAATTCCACCAACTGGTGAAACTAACATATTACCGTTTTCTTCTATACTTCTAACAAAGTATCCAACTTCATCCATGTGAGCAGCAATCATAATTACTGGTGCATTTGGATCTGTTTGTTTATTAGAAATAATCAAAGAACCAAAACCATCTCTTGTGTATTCAAGATTGTTAGATTGCGTGTTATTTTTTAAAGCTTGTGCAACAGGTTCTTCATATCTACTCATGGCTTCTATTTCCATGTATTCTTTAAGACGAGTCGCTAATTTGGTATATTTACTCATATTTATTTCCCCTTTTGAATATTTATTATTTATAATGATAATTCTTTTTTGTTTAAACATAATATAAAACACAAATAATAATATAAAATTAAATTATTAGCCAAGGAGGTGTTTATGGCCAAGAAAACGAAGAAACCAGTACTTAATGTACAAGAAATCAAATTACGAATGCAAAATGCCGCTACCTCCAGTACTAGTGCTTTATACAAAGAATTTAATTCTTCGCCAAAAGGTTTGAAAGATGATAAAGCAATTGAAGTAAATCTTGAGAAATTTGGTTCAAATAAATTGGATAAAAAATCTTCGAATACGTTATGACACAAAATTGTGCAATCGTTTTTAAACCCATTTTCAATAATTTTAATTGTATTAGCCTTAATATCAATGGTAACTGATATTATAATTCCACTCCATCAAGGAGATTCAGCTGAACCGGCCACTATGGTTATTATTCTTTCAATGGTAATTTTAAGTGGAATTTTACACTTAGTTGAGGAAGTAAGATCTAGCGCATCATCTGAAAAACTGGTTAAGATGATTTCAACTACAGCAAGAGTTGAAAGAAATGGAGTTTTTTACGAGATTCCTTTAGAAGAAATTGTTGCGGGAGATATAGTTATTTTAGCAGCTGGTGACATTATTCCGGCGGACGTTAGAATATTGTCGGCAAAAGACTTGTTTGTTTCTCAATCATCGCTTACTGGCGAGTCGCATTCCATTGAAAAACTAGCTAATTTGGTAGAAGGATATGATTATGAAAATCTAGTTGATTATCATAATTTAGCTTTTATGGGTTCTAATGTCATATCTGGTTCTGCCCGTGCGATAGTTGTTGCGACCGGTAACCAAACATATATTGGTCAAGTTGTTCAAAAAATTAACGAAAAACCAGTTAAAACTGATTTTGAAAAAGGTATTAAATCTATTTCGTGATTATTAATTAAAATAATGCTAATTGTTGTACCAGTTGTTCTTCTTATTATTGGCGTCAAAGGACAGATTAAAGGCGATAGCAGTAAGTGACTTGATGCACTATTATTCGCTATTTCAGTTGTTGTTGGTTTAACTCCCGAGATGTTGCCAATGATAGTTACTTCGACATTGGCAAAGGGTGCTGTCACAATGTCGAAAAAGAAAACAATTATAAAAAGTTTAAATTCAATTCAAAACTTTGGAGCAATGGATGTGTTTTGTACAGATAAGACTGGTACTCTAACGCTAGACCAGATTGTTCTTGAACGTCATCTTGATGTTTTAGGGAAGGATAATAATCGTGTATTACGTTATGGCTTCTTAAACTCATATTATCAAACTGGTTTAAAAAACCTACTTGACTTGTCAATTATAGGTAAGACTGATGAACTTAGTGCGATAGATGAACAATTACGTTCATTGGAAAGTGAATACACAAAAATAGACGAAATACCATTTGACTTCGAAAGAAAAAGAATGTCAGTAATCGTCAAGGATAGCAATCAAAAGGCGCAAGTTATCACAAAAGGCGCTGTTGAAGAAATGATTTCGATTTGTTCTCATATTGAAATAAAGGGCAAAATCGAGGTTCTTAACGACCGGATTATTAAAAAAGTATTATCCAATGTTGATGATTTAAACGATAAAGGTATGAGGGTTATTGCTGTAGCTCGCAAAGATGTTGATATTAGTTCTGTGGGAAGTTTTGCCGTAAAAGATGAAGCAGAAATGATTCTAATTGGTTACTTAGCATTTTTAGATCCGCCAAAAGAGTCGACAGCAAGTGCTGTCAAAAACCTACACGATCATGGTGTTGAAGTTAAAATCTTAACAGGTGATAATGCTCGTGTAACTAGAGCAATATGTCAGCAAGTTGGTATTCCGAGTGAAAAAGTTATACTTGGTAAAGATATTGAAGGACTTACTAATGATGAACTTAAAGATATCGTTGAACATTATAATATTTTCGCTAAACTTTCGCCCGATCAAAAAGCTTTAATAATTACAGCCTTAAGAGATAAAGGACATGTTGTGGGTTATATGGGAGATGGTATTAATGATGCCCCAGCAATGAAAAAAGCAGATGTTTCAATCTCCGTAGATACTGCAGTTGATATTGCCAAAGAAAGTGCTAATATTATCTTGCTTGAAAAAGATTTAAATGTTTTAGCAACTGGAATTATAGAAGGTCGTAAAACATACGCAAACATGAACAAATACATTAAAATGACTGTTGCAAGTAATTTTGGAAACATAATAAGTATTTTATTTGCTGCTTTAGTGTTGCCTTTCGTTCCTATGATGGCTGTACAAATTCTATTTTTAAACTTAGTATATGACATCTCATGCGGAGCTATTCCTTGAGATAACGTTGATAAAGATTTATTGAGAAAACCAAGAAAATGAAACCCAAAATCTATTGCTCGATTTATGCTTTGATTTGGTCCTGTTTCATCTATGGTTGATATTTTGGCATTCGTATTATTAAGATTTGTTTTTATACCTTATTTATATCCTTCATTAAGCGTGGATGACGAACAGTTTATGATGTTATTCCAAACAGGCTGATTCATAATTTCAATGTGAACCCAATCATTGGTAATACATTTTATAAGAACTGAAAAAGTTGCGTTTATTCAATCTCGTCCAGCCCTGCCTTTATTGTGTTTTTCAATAATTGGTTCAATACTAATCACTGTTTGTCCTTATATCCCATGATTAAATACGGCACTTAAAGTACAAGCGTTAAACCCTTGATTCTATGCATTACTAGTAGGTTCAATATTATTGTATGTATTATTGACTTTAATTGTAAAACGTATTTACATTAAAAAATATAAAGAATTATTATAAAAATAGGATACTTGGTTATCCTATTTTTATAATATGGGCGTTTTTCATGCGTTGCGTAAAATTAATTTAGTTTCACTAAATCTACTTTAACAGAAGTATATTCTTTCAATTTTTTATCATAATTAATTGAATTAGTATCAAGTTTATACATAGCATTTCTGAATTCTCGGTCATGATTTTTATGAAAATGATGTGTAAGTTCATGTACCACAACTGCGTTAATAAAATCTATTCCCAGTCCAATCAAAGTTAAATTGTATTTAATTTCTGCAGGTTCGCGTAAGGATTTTTTATATCGTCCTCAAATACTTGTAAGAGGTTGAATTTTAAAAGGTATATGATCAATAGCTAAAAGTTTTTCATATGAAGTTTGTATTTTTGTAATTATTAATCTTAAATTTGCACTTAGTATTGCAATCATTTTTTTGTATCTAATCTCTCTATTTACTCGAGCATTATTTTTTAGTCAAAAATGTGCAATATTTTTGGATTTATCAAGAAATAGTTGCTCAGTAATTGAATTATTGAAGTGAAATAAAACATTATATTCATTACCAAAAATATAAATTGAATTATTGTTTAGATCAGCACTGATTATGTTGCATTTTTGTTTAATAAGTTGTGCCTTGGAAAGTATTTTATCAATCAATGTACCATCAAGAATGGCTTGGCCCTCAGTTAGTTTTTTTGTATCATTGCTAAATTTGCTTAATATTTTCGGTTTAACCAAGATAATGTTATTTGCGTAAATATAAGATGTCGTAACATAATTAGTCATATTTCGTGAATCTAAGCTATAAGTAGAAAAAAACTTATATTTTTCAGGGTGTAATTTGATATCAATCAATTTATTTTCAAGCACTATTTTTTCCTTTATTTCATTTTTTAATATCTTTAAGTGAAACAACTTTATGTTCTTTAATCGCTGTAAATATGTCGTCAACTTTATTTTTTGAAATATTAGGCATTTCTTTCAATTCTTCATCTAATTCATGTAAAACATTCTCGAAATTATCTTCATTAGCTACAACCGATCACGCACCTTGATGAGTAATGTTGCATTCAGAACCGTTTGGTAAAATTAGCAGTGAAAGAACAGGAAATTTAAAACCGCACATTTTATAAAAATGTTCAATATGTTTGAAATTTTGAATTAATGGATTGGTAAATCGAGTAGTATTACCGTTATTTATAACACTTATTAATTTATCGCTGGCTTGGCCTGTAAGTTCACCGATGATGTATTTTATTTCGACAATAATTAAAAACTTATTTGTCATTAAAAATCCATCAATTTCAAAGAAATTTTCACCAGCATATTTAAATTTTTCGCCTTTAATGAATTTATAATTTGAATTTTTACAATAAGAAGCTAAACGTCGTGTAATTTGGTCTTCAAAAGCAAAACCGGCTGTATCTTTTCTACTTGTTTTTATAACATTTCTAATGTAGAGTGCTAAAATTAAAATAATTAAAAATGACATACTAATTATTCCGCTAATTATTCCGATTTTCATTTCACTTGAAATTTTACTTATATTTGTATTTGTTTGCATATAATTATTATATTTAATTTGAATTTTATCTTCAATATATTATGAAAAAGATTAATTTTAATAATTTATCATTTAGTAATTTTCTTTTACTGATAATACTCAAATATATATTTGTTAATGAGTTAATATAGTGGTATTATTGGTGTTATAATTTAATAAAGTTTAGGGGGAAATATTATGAAATCATTAAAAATTTTATCAGTGACCGGAACCGTGAATAAAGATTCGTTATCACAAAAAATCAATAATGAAATGATTAAAAAGTTAATGGAAAAGCATCAAAATTCATTTTTGACAAGACTCGATACTACTAATTCTGAATTTGTTAGATTTGTTTTAAACGCAGAAGAATTTAATGATTTTTTTAAAAATGTTGATTCAGATCAATGAATTAACATTTTGCACGATACAGACGTTTTGGTTCTATCAACACCAATGGTGAATTTTTCATATTCGGCAGGAATTAAGAATTTTATAGACGCTATAGCCGTAGCTAACAAAACATTTTCTTACAAATATAGCAAAAAAGGTGGATCGGTTGGTTTATTAGACAAATTAAAAGTTATTTTAATTGGAACCCAAGGTGCTCCAGTTGGCTGATATCCTTTTGCTGCTTTCTTAGATAACTTAAAAGGTATTTTTGAATTCTTAGGAGCTAAATCTGTTGACACATTATTAGTCGATGGAAACAAAGTTGCACCAAGAAGTGAAATGACTCATGAAGAAATCATAGAAGAAATAAATCCTAAATTACTATCTATAATTGATAAATTTTAATGTCAATAATTTGACTAAAACGAGTTAAATTGAATTCATTACGCTTTTTTTAAAAAAACAATTGTTGCTATTAAAAGATGAAAACACCAATTGGTGTTTTTTCTTATTTTAAGTATTTTCTCATTAATGCTTCGTTAACAACGAAAAATTTATAAATGCTGTCTAAGACTTTGTTAACATGTTTGTATAATTCTAACTCTTCACCAAAAAAGTCTTTTGTGATTTCTACGGCTTCATTAATCACGATTTTTGCACCCAAAATAAAGAACTCATAAGCCGCATTCAATAATATAGCTCTAATTAGTGGGCTTTCTTCATCTCATGATTTTTCAATCAAAAACTTTTCGATGATTTTCTTTAAATATTCTCTATTTAGTGATATTTTTTCAACTTGTTTAAATTGCTCGGTGGTAAATTCATCATAGTGTTCAAAAACATTTTTTAGATCATAAACACCCAATAACTCGCATGAATATAATGCATTAATTATTTCTATTCTATTTATTCTTCGTGATTTCATGATTTTATTTTATACTAATTTAAAATTTAATATATAAAAATACTCAAATTGAGTATTAATAACGATTTTTCTTATAGTTAATTAGATATTTTTCTTTTAATATTGATGCTACTACAAAAATTGGGGTCAATACTGAGATATAAATTGGTATTACAAATAAATCTTTAATAACAATTTTGACAAACAAGATAATAAAGTCAGTTCCGTAATGTTTTAATTTAGAATTTTCGTTTGCGTGATGAATGTAATTAAATCATTCTATGTAAGACACGGGACCTAAAACCCATCTAAATATTACTGAAACAAATATTATTAATGAGGTTACCATCATGTAATAATTTCATTTATCGTTTTTTGTAACAAAATACAATGTTGTGAAAACTATCGAGATTAAGATAGAAGCAATACCGAGCACAATTATCATAATCATGATTAATGTTTTAGAAGCGGCGATTTTTTTAGTTAACGGAAAAGTACCATCTTCGTTGCAATGCGATAAATAAATATAAACAGTTAAAATGAATGCGGTAATAGTCAATGCAAACGACACTATAAAACGTGTGTATTTGGTTTTTTGGAACATTATTAAATATAATCAAGAAACAATTGAAATCAAAGGCGGAACAATTGCATAAAGTCAGAATCACGTACCAATACTGCCTGTAAGAAGCATTAATAAAGTATCGCCAATAATAGCTAGAACCCCACCTTTAAAAGGACCTAATAATAAGCCATAGAATATATATAAAATAAATTCAAGTTGAACTGGAATAACTCTTAAAATTGTGAATTTAGCAGTTAAAATCATTAAACAGTGAATGCTTAATAATATTGATGCAGTAACCAGCTCCATAATATTAACTTTAAAAATGTTTTTAATAAATTCTGAACTGGTATATATTTTTGATTTATTAGCAATAATATTATTTTCCATTTAGCCCCCCTCAAGATAGTATTATAACCACAAAACCAATTTAATGCTAATAATGAGTAAAATTTACTAATATTATTGATATTATATTGAATAAGGTAAAACTAATAATTAGAGAGATTCATGAAACAAAATAGATTATTATTTTATAATTAGTACATGAAAAATAAACAAAGTAATATTAAACCAATAGATTTTGGTACGGCTGGTATTAGAGGCAAGGTTGGTCATGGGATTGACCATCTAAGTCACGCCCATATTCAAAGAATTGCTCATGGTTTAGCAAAATATTTAATTGCTAAATATTCAAACAAAAAAGAAATACTAGTTGTTATCGGTCGAGATAATAGAAGATACTCTAATAAATATGCAAAGGTTATAGCAGAAATTTTAGATAGCTATGGCAAAATTAAAATTATTCTTTCAAGAAAAATAACTCCAACACCATTTGTTTCGTACTTGATAATTAGAAATAAGGCGGACGCTGGAGTTAATATTACAGCAAGCCACAATCCCAAGGAATATAATGGAGTAAAACTTTATAATAATTTTGGATCGCAATGTCTTCCTGAAGAAATAGCTGAAATTAAACAATACTTTCAACCGTTTTCATCTTATCCTGACGAATTTAGTTGTAAATATAACTGACCAACAAGCAAAAATATTAGAAATGTAAAAACCAGTGAATGAAATGAATATGTTGAAAAAGCATGTTCGGTTGGAGGCAATGTTAAATTTGATAAAAACAACTCTAATATTAAACTTGCATATTCTCCGCTTCACGGCACAGGTTCAGTAGTTGCGGAAAAAGTATTTAATAAATTAGGTTTAACTAAAGGAGTTGATGTATTCTTTGAACCTACCCAATTCAAACAGGATCGTAATTTTACTTCTTGTGAATATCCAAATCCAGAAAGAGATGATGTTTATAAGTTGGTCGAAAAACTAGGACAAAAACACAATTGTGATATTTTGGTGGTTACTGACCCTGATGCTGATAGAGTTGGTGTTAGGGTCTTACACAATGGTAATTATGTTCATTTAAACGGTAACGAGACTGCATCAATAACCATTCAATATTTATTAGAAAATTCAACAGATAGTCTAAAAAATAAATATTTAGTGTATTCGTATGTTTCATCCAATTTACCGGAACTAATTGCTAAAGAATTTGGTTTACAAACTTATGTTGTTCCAACTGGGTTTAAATGAATAGGCAAAATGATAGTCGAAAAAGATGAAGATATGTTTTATGGTTTTGAAGAAAGTTATGGTTCATTAATTAATCATGATATTGCCAGAGATAAGGATGCAATACAATCATTGGTTACTGTTGCTAAAATGGCACAATTTTATAAACAAAAAGGTCTAACCTTAATTGATGTATTAGATAAGATTCATTTAAAACATGGATTTGTCTCAAGTAAAACAATAGATATTGAAATTGGCAAAAATACTGATTTATCAGTACTACAAGACAAATTTAAAAACTTATTTTCAACCAACAAAAAAATTCATGATTATAATTTAGAGACTGATTTCATGAAGTCTAATATGATTAAGTTATTTTTCGATGACAAGCCAGATTGACTAGCAATGAGACCTTCAGGAACTGAGCCGAAAATAAAATTTTATGTTTTCGCCTATGGAAATGATGCAATTGATTCACAAAAAAAACTTGATTATTATATTAATTTAATTAAAAAGAATGTTTTATAAACAAATATTGATAATATTGCGTTTTACAAAAAATGCAATATTTTTTTAAAAGGTAAGAAAAAAATATATTGTATAATAACGACGTTATGTTAAATAAGTTATGTACTCGCATTTCAAATAAAATTCAAAACATCAAAAACAAAATGATGAATTTTTAATGCGCGACCACATAGTTAATTAATATTATGGTGGTTATCATAAACCTACCAACAAGAATAAAAATAATAAGAGTAGGTTTTCAATGAAAATCTACTTTTTATATACATAACAAATGGAGAAAATATGAAAAAAAGAAATCTGTTATTATCATTAACTGCATTAGCTACTGTGTCTAGTGCCTTTTTAGGCGCGGCATGTAACTCAAGTGGCGAAAATGTTAATGATGCAACTATTGTAATTAATTTAAAGAAGGAATTACAGAGCTTGCAGAATCAACAAAAAGATAGCAATCAACAAAAAGAAAAACTTGAATCGGAATTGGCTGATTTAAAACAAAAAATTGCACAACAATCTGTTGATGTTGAGCTTGCTCAAGAGGAAGTAAATAATAAAATAGAAGAAATTAATAATTTGCAAAAAGAAATTGATTTATTAAATGGTACTGAAATTGAAACTAATAATTTATCTGCTAAGGAGTTATTTAAATTAGTTGTCACCTTTCTTAAGGATGATTTCCCTAATGCAATGGCTGAACAAAGCCCAGATGCGTTTAAGGAAAATAAAGAACTATTTGATAAAATTTCTACACAAGTTACTGAAGAAATTTCTGATTTAGAAAATATAGAGGAAAATTCTAAAAATGTATGATTTTGACAAAATAAGATTTTATTTAATTTAAAAAGAGCTGAATTGGTTGCAAAATATGTTGATAATCCGCAAAATCCTGTGACTATTGCCAAACCTAAAAGCCCATTAATTGATGCTCTTTTTGATTGAAGAATAAATGATATTTCAAGAATTATTGAACAAGTTAGTTCAAAAGTCGATGACGCTTATAATACACAAGGTAACAATGGTGGTGAGATTAAAGCAAAATTAATTGAAAATTTAAACAATTACAAAAAACAATACGAAGATGCCAAAAAATCTGCACTATTGTCTCATCAAATTTCAAATTGATATAAATTAGAAAATGAAAAAGATGGCGTTATCGAAAAAATTATTAATGGTAATTCAACTCACCAAAGATCATTAATGCCACAGTACAAGTTATCAGATTTTAAAATGTCGTTATTCCCAGTTTATAAAAAAATTGTTGACAAAGACTTTATTGATAGTGCTAAAAAACAATTAACTGATTTGGTTGCTCAGTATAAGTCATTTCTAGTTAACAGAGGTATAGATTTTATTTATTCTGTACGTTATAAAAAGCTGTTTGACGAAATCAGAGATATCACAAACACATTAGTATCCGCAACGCAAGAAGGCAATCTAGAATACTTCACGGAATATTCTACTAAAGAAAAATTCCAAAAATTCATCGATTCTTCTAAAGAAACATTATTTAAAGGTTTATTGATAGATAATTCATCAGCAAAAAGAGAAATGAATGACAAAGTCGATAGCAATTTCAACTTAAATAACAATGCTTCTTTGGCTGCTAAATTCATTGGTGAATTGACCACTAAAAGCAATAAAGATTCAAATGCCAAAAAATTGCTTTTCAGTTCATTGATTAGAGAATTCCAAACAAAAATAAAAGCAATTTTCGATATGAATCACGAAACTTTTACTCAATCCTTTGCTAGATATCAAGAATATTTAGTGCTTGTAAAAGAATTTACAATTGTTAAAAATTTAGTTAATTTACATACAGATTTGGAAGAAAACATAGAAACTGACAACCTTAAAAATCTATTAAAATGGGATAACTCCTCAAAATATCAAGCTCTAATTGAATCAGCGAAAAAAAATAAAGAACGTGATAATAGCAATTTACAAGAACAAAAAACTCTTATTGAAACACTTAAACTTCAACATCAATTTACAAATAAAAATTCTGCAATTCAATTCATTCAAGAATTATCATCTGCAAGTAAAAATGTTTCTGACACATTTACAAAGAATTTTGATTTAACTGTAAATCAGAATACTAACTCTCCTGTTGGAGTATGAGCTCACATGTATGGAGATGATGGTGCTAAAAAAATTGTTAAATTGATTACAGATTTTAATAAGGAAGTTCAAAAATTACATTCATTGTCATCTACATTAGATGAACAAAATTTAAAAAATGAAATTGAAGTCATTATTAATCATGGAAAATTAGTGATTGCAAATATTTATGGTGGTAAAGAAGGCACAACCATTGATTCTTTCTATGGAAAATTCAATATTTTGGCTAAGAATTCTTATTTAACGCCTGGTGATGAATATTACGAACCAGCAATCAAAATACTAAATCAAATTGTTGGAATTTACGACCAATTTATTTCTAATGAATTTGCATCTAAAGATAATGCTATAAAATTCGTAAATGACAAGTTAGTTCAAATTGGTGCTATTATTGAAACATTTAAAACCATTACTGAATATGGAAGAGATTGAGAATATTTAGAAAATTCATCAGAATTAAAACAGTTATTAAATGAGCAAATTAGTAGTTTTAAAACAAAAGTGGAAGAATTTAAAACTAAGGCAGCAACTATAAATGACGAAAGTTGAAAAGCCATTATTGATTCAATTGTCAAATTAAGTAAAGAAAATAAACAAAAATTTGGATCTGTATCAGACAATAATCCGCCAATTGTAGATGTGTTGAAAGAAACTTTAGATTCTTACGATAATGAAATAAGAAGAGCTAAAAAGAAGATGGAAAATATTCCAACATATGGCAAGGTATTTTCGGGACATGAGGTTTATATTCTATTGCGTTATTGATCTAAAACTATGAGATCAGATTTTGAAAAAAATAAATTACAAAAAGAACAATTTAAAAATGACCCTTTCGCTCTTTGACTGGAAAATGAATTAAAATCAATTACAAAATACTCAGAATACAAACAAATTATGAAGGTGGAAAGCAATGACGAGACTTGAGATGTTGCTGATCCGAAACTTATTCCAGAAATTCATGCTAAGTTCACTGAGTTAGAAACAAACTATGCTAAAGCATTAATAGATTGATTTAATGGTAAAAATTCAGATAAAAAAGATGAGCTAAAATCAGATTTATTGCAAAAAAGAGAAGCATACTATACATGGTTAAATGAACTAAAATCAAGAGACATTCATTTTGGAAACAAGTTCATTAGATTTGGTGCAGACCAATATTGAGGGTTGGATGATAACTACGATCGTTTTGATGCTGCTTCTCTATTATTACTATATGCTAAATCATTTGCGTTAAGTTCGGTTATGAATGATCTATACGAAGAGTATCTAAAATAAACAAAAAAATAATATTAATTCGCTCTATAACAGTGCGAATTATTTTTTGCTTAAAATTTACGAATATACACGTTTTTCAGTGTAATTAGTAAAAAATAAATAATTATCTATTTTTATACGCTAATTAAATATTAATATATAATTTTATTTATATATATAAATTAATATGAATATTAATTGCGAGGGAATATGAAGGAAAAGAAAAATAAAAGTAAAAAACCTTTTAATTGAAGAACGTTAGTGTGACCTAAATATGCTATTTCACTTGGAATTATTGTGCTTGCTTCAGCAGCAACAATTGGGATTATGAAATACAATTCAACTAAACCGGTTTTAGAAAAAGGGACAGAAGCTAAAGAACTTAAGAACGAATTTGTCGACCCTAGCGTTGGCGCCGTTTTATCTTTTGTCAATACAGATAAAGATAAAACAATCGGAGAATTTGACCCGAACAAAGGCCCTGATGGTTCAGTTAAATACAAAGATAAATGAGTGGACTATAATGAATTCTTAAAAATTTATTACAATGAAAATCATGCAATGCCATTCTTGAATATCAGATACGGTATGTTTGATTTTTACAATGAATATATTGAAGCTGTAAGCGCTAAAGATTTTTACGAATTCACTCAATGATTTATGAAGAATGTTTCGTGAGGTCCAGAAATTATCACCCTTAAGGAATTTTCAATTGTCAAAGGTGTTGAATTAAACGGTAACAATATAACACTAGGTTCTCACTCAAATAAGGATAAAGAATATACTACCATCAAGTTTTTCCCTGATGCGTTTTTTGGTTCTATTCCATTGCACAGTGAATTGGGAGGATCTGGAAACGCGACTGACTCATTGCTTTATAAAATTAATAAAAAATTACTTTCAGGTTCTGAATTAACAAAATTTTTAGAAAGTATTGCTCAATATAATTCTTTAACTAATATTTCAGACGAAACCTTAAAAACACAATCTTTTAGAACAATTAATGATAAACGTGGTTTATTAAATAAATCTGTATTTGCAATTTCCGGTGATTTACCATCAATTATTAAAGATAATTCGTTTAGCGATATCGAAAAATCTAGACTAAATATCCAAAGTAATTACATCTCAGTTGTATTTGCTGATAATGAAAAAGAAGCGCAAGAAAAATTTGCTAAATTAGCTCAAAAATACCAAAACAATGATAAGAATGGAGTTTTGAAAAATATAAACAACTTTAAATTTGTTAAGAAAACAATTGTGGACACAGTTTATACCTCGAATATTGATGCGAAAGAATTCGGTGCTGAAGATGAGTATCTAAAAATAATTTTTAATGATGGGACATCATTTGCACTTTTCGATTCAATTGAAAATGTTCAATATCAACAAGGTGATCATTTTGCTAGTGCTGAAAATGTTGAAAGCATTACACACGGGTTAGAAAGAGGCCAAAGAGAATATAGCAATTTAGAAAGTGATATCCAGACTCTTTTTTCAAATAAATTCGCTAATAACATTTATTTTAATATTTTAAATAAAGATAGATTTGTGCAATTAGTGGAAGATCTTGACTCAATCAAAGATCTAAGAAAGCAAATTACAATCGCAAATAAAGTCATTATTGAAAAAAATAAAGATTATGATGAAATTATCAATAAATTTAATGAGCATAAAGTAAACTCACAAAAACAATTAGAAGATTTAAACAATAAAATAGCATCTAATAAAGATAAAATTACAAAATTGAGTGCAGAGATTAATTCATCAACTGACGAAGTAATTAAAAAGCAAAAAAACTTTGAAATATTCAAAATCGAAAAAGAAAATAAATCATTGGAATTAAATAAATATGAGCTAGAACAACTTGTAAATTTTGCTGTTGAAAAAATCTTAGAATACAAAAAAATGATTCCTAGCGACCAAGAATTAGAAAATGCAAATAAGAAAATTAAAGACTTAACTGAGAAAATTACAAAATTGGACGAACCAAAGATTAATCAAGAATTAATCAAAATACTTAGAAGAGCAAAAATTGCTCCTGAACATCTTGAATCACTAATTGGTTTATACAAGTTAGCTAACGTTGTAAAAACTTCAAAATTCAATACACCTGTTACCGAATTTTCTAATATTAAACAAAAAGCAGATTATGTTAAAGAATTACGTGATTTTATTTCTCAAAATAGACCTTTATTCAAATTTTATAATGAAATATTAGGCGGCAATAACTTTGCCAAATTAGAGCCAGAATCCAATGATTATGTTTACTACTCAAACGACTTAGGATTTTTACCAACGCAATTAATTGCTCTTGATGAACTATCACAGATATCTAATTTAAATCAAATAAATTGACGTGAATATGTAAATATTGATGGTTTTTTACGTTCGCAAAGTGATACTCAAACTAAACAGTTTTATGTTTATGCTCCCGAGCTTAAAACAGTTAAAAACGACTATAATGAACCTAAAGAGACACTTGAATCATCTTTGGCAAAAGATAATCAAGAATTTAATACAATCAAAGATTCCTTCATTAAAAACAAGGGGCTAGTCAAAAAATCAGATTCAATTAATAATAAAGTTAACGCAAAAGGTTTTGATAAATTTGTTGCTGAATTTAAAAAGGCAATTCAAGAACTGACTGATTTAGGAAACAATTATAAGCTAGATGTCGATCAGTATGTTAAAGTGATGACTTTGAAATCTTTAGTCGAATACGAAGACGAAAAAACAAAAGAAAAGATTTTGTATAACGAAATTGTTAAGTTAATTACAGAAGATAACGATTTAGTTGGTTCATTAGAATCATTTAAATCAGTTATGGCTGATATTGATGTTACAAGAAAACAAATTCAAACAAACATTGAAACTTATAAAATAAAAGTTGCAAAAATTTTATCTAATATTATTTCTTCATATTCTCAAATGGTTAAAATCTCTAAAGAATATAAATCCGATTTTGATAGTTACACCAAATCTCAATTGCAGCTATATGACAAGCAATTATCAGTCTTATTATCAAAATTATCTTCAGTTGACTTAAGTAATTCTGAAATATCAAAATTAATGAATGAGCTAGTTGCTACAGCATTTGAAAGCATTGATATTTTCAATAAGAATCTTGCCAACAATGAATCAACTACATCTAAAATTTTAGTGGAAGCAAAGAACGCTTTAGATTATGTTAAATCATATGAAAGTAAAATTTATAGCACAACTGCGGATCGTGGAATTTTTGATGAGATGATTACTGATTACTTCTCATTAGTTTCTAGTCCAATTTTTAGAAAATATAATTTAGATGGTACGACAAATAATAGCCATAGAAAATATATCGCTGTTTTATTCAACCCGCTTATTGCATACCAAAAATCTAATTTTGAATTGAATTATGCTAAAGCTCAAGACTATAAAACTAAAGTAACTAAATTGCAATCAGAAATTAATAATTTACCAACACAAGATGAAAAAAATAAAAAACAAAAGGAATTGGTTTTGTTGCAAAACAACCAACTTTACTATGAATATTTAGCGGAAAATAATAAGTTCGAAGATGGACAAGTTTATAACACTTTGAATAAAATTTCAGTTTTAAAACAAGCTTGAACATTTACTGATTTCGAAAATAATGATAATTTTATTTTTTCATTTAGCAAAGATTCGTCGCCTTTAAAAGATGTATACACTAAAGCTCAAGTTGATCGCTTCAATAAGAGTCTACAAATTTATACCGAAACTAAAACAAAATTATTTGCTAATAATGATGAATTTATTCAAAAACCAATTGAATTCTTACAAAAACTTTTAACTAATGCTAATAGTTTTAATATTGCTGACGAAAAATACGAAACCACATTTGAAAAAGCAGTTTCTGTAGCAAAACAAATTTGAGAACTTGACCAAAAAAATAAAAAATGACATGAACCACTATTGACTGGTGAAGGTAATGAGATAAACAGCACAAATCCGCTGATTGTTGCTTCCACAAAAATTGAATTAATTGATAAATTAACAAATTTAGGAATAATCAAAAACGATACAAATGTTGACCAATTTGTTCAAAAATACATTCATAGAATGCAGTTAAATAGCGTTCAAAAACAAGGAACAAAATTGATATTAACCTTGAAGGAAAAACAACTGGTTAAAAATGATAAATATGATAACTACATGTCAACTAAATATTTAAAATTTAATATAGATGCTAACACTAGTGATAATGTTGGTGATTCTAAACTTGAACAAGTTAAGGAACTTTTTGATGTTTTAGGCTATAAAGCAGTAGTTCAACCTTCAATTATTAAAGAAGAAGGAAGCAAACTAATTGTCGACGAAAATGGTCAAACAATTAGTGTACCTACTTATAATGTTTATGTTGAAGCTTACGATAATTTTACAAATACATTATTAAATAAGATTCCATGAGCAGGCGAGTGATTAGAAGGCGAACATTTAGTTAAAAAACTAAATGCTGACGGAGTTATTGAATACAAAGTTGAAAAAGGAAAATATTTAGGATTTACACCCGATTCTCGTGTTGGTTTATGGGCATTGCTGGCAATGAATAATACTGAATATAAAGGTATTTCAATTGACTTTTTAAAATTCGTTGCTGCTCACGAGTATGGTCATCATATTACATTAAACTCTGCTCAAGATTTAGGCGATAAAGGTGAAAAGCCAATTTATGGTTCAGCTCTATTACCTGGCGCCACCCCAAATATTCAAAACTACTATTCAAGAAAAGCACTTGACTTGTATCTTAAAGCAAGAACACACCTAAAATTAAATTCATCACCACTATTGAACCAGCCTAATGTTGTTTCAGAAAATAATGAAGGTGAATACTTGCTTTACAACCAACCTAAAAAAGTTAATGGTAAGGTCATTACAGATAAAAGCACTGTTGAAAACCCTGAGGATGTCTGAGGTCATAAGATAGGCCACGAAGATCTTAAGCAAGCGATGGAAAACAAAAAACGTCGTTTCTTGCAAACTTATGAAGGTTTAGTTGAAGCAACCAAATTGCGTAGACAAGCTAATGGTATTGATACACCGGAAGACAAAAAATGATTAGAAGTATTTGACCTTTGATTGATGAATACTTTAGACCAAAACTCTGGAACGCTAAACCCAACGAAATTTTCAGATAATCAATTCCCAGTAAAATACATGGTTAAAGACGCCGACGGAAAATGAAGATTCAAAAAAGCTTCGCTCGATATGTTAAAAGGCGTAATAAAAGACGGAAAAGGCAATTTTATTGAATTTGAAGATGTTAACGGCGTGGCATTACCTAAGATTGTTGAAGGTGAAAGAAATGCCGAAGGCAAATTTAAAAAGATTACAAAAGTTCTTGTTTACAATGTTGATGGAACCCCGATAGTTAATGTTCCGTTGAATATTGATTTTGAAGATCCAAGAAGTTCATATTATCAAGTTGATGCTGAAGGTAATAATGTAACTATTAAGTTTGTTAATGACAAAATTCAAGAGGCAATTGACACAATTAGATCATTGATAGTTGAAGAATTTGTGATTAATGGTTGAGACTTTGCCACAACAGATACATCAACAAAACCTAAAACTTCAATTGCATATCCAAGTTACGCTGAAATTTTTCCTTCAATCGATCCAAATTACAATAAAGCAATGTTATTGCCATATATTGATCATTTGAAATCAAGAGATAAATCAAAAGGTTATATTCATGATAATTATGAAATAGCTAAATTTTATGATGTAAACGGAGATGTGCTATTCGACCCGTCAAATCCTTCAAAAGACCCTAATTTTAAAGAATCATTCCAAGAAGTATATTACTTAAATGCTTTTGATGGGGTTAAAAAAGAAGAACAAAATCTTAACAATTTACTTGTCGCAATGTATTTAGGTAACGGCTCGACATTAGAACTTGTTTCGGCCGGCGGTAAACAATCGCTATGATTAAGTGAATCTGAACAATATCTGCCAAACGTAAAATTACCTGAAGCAATCTCGTGAGGTTTCCTTGAAGAAGAATTGGATTTATCAACTCTTAAAGAATTGCATCAAAAACCTATTTTAAACTGATTCAAACCTTATATTTCTCAATTGGTTGGAAATAAAGCTAATCAACATAGCTATTTAATGGTTAAGGCTGACGGTTCTATTGTAAATAACAACCCTAAATATGAATCTTTCCCAGCCTTTTGAGAGATGAAATCCTTAAAAATCAACGAATCAATTCTTTCGCAGGATGTTGAAAAATCATTATTTGGAAGTTATTACGTAGTCAAAGCCGGCAAAAAAGAATATGGTTACAACATTACATTTAATGACTATAAACAATTTATGAAATTCGCTAGTGTTGATACAACAAAGGCAAAATTAGATCCAGATAACAGAGTAGTTAACTGAGATTTAGAGTATGTAAAAGAAAGATTTAATTTAAAAATATTTTCATCAAACTTAACTAAATCATTAGCATCAGCAAAAACGCTTTCTTCAGAGGAAAAAGCAAGACTTACAGCATTGATTAATTCTAATGATGAACAATTATTGGCCAATGAGGTAATGAACAGATTTATTAACTCAAAACTTGCATTATTTGTCAAAGAGTTAACTTTAGGCGAAATCGATAGTAAAATCAATGAAAATAGTCAAAATGAGTTAACTTATGGTTGAATTTTTGATAAAGATTTAGGGTACGGACTTTGAAAATCTGATGATGTTGTAGTTGGTAAACAAAATCCTGATAGAGCAAATTGAGAAATTTCTGTAAAGGAATTATTTAATACATTTAAAGAATTCGCTGACCAAAATGGCGTTGATTTAAATCAATTTACTATGTTTGATGAGTTAATACTTGATAACAAAACACAAATGTATTCAACTCAACTACTTTACAATTTTAGATTAGGTAAATTCTCACTTAAAGATATTTTGTTAGCATTTGTGAAAGGTATTACCAAAAAAGCCAAACCTTCTGATGATGTTGTTTCATATTTCAAAACAAAAACAGAACGTAAATTCAATGAATTTTTCTCAGACTATACTTATTCATTCGCTGAAGTAATCAACCGTGATAATTTACAAATTACATATTCTCCTTCAAACTCGCAATTTAGAAACCTACCAAGTTTTATTAGTGGAGTAAATGAATCTAACACAGGTCTTGAGTATGTTATCGATGGCCAACCTACTGCGAAATGAAATAAAGCATTAATTGAAATGAACTCTTCAAACCAACATTCTATTATTTCTACAATTACTAATTATGAAACTCGAAAAGATGCTGAAGGAAAACTTAGAGCTGATAAATTAGGTATGGAATTTATTCCTAGCGACATGGCCAAAAAAACAAGTTTTTCAAACGATTCAACAAGACAATCTACATATTTTGGAAAATTTAAATCAATTAATAATGGTTGATTTAAAGACCGTTGATATAGAGATGTGCTTAATTTTAGAATTTATGATGATGAAGGGAATCCGATTGCAGATGATACTATTTCAATTACCGATTTAGAAGGTAAAAAGGTTACAAATCGTGCTAAAGCTTATTGACAATATTACATTCAATCGCAAGGTGTTGGATTACGTAACCTATCAAATATTTGAAGACATACAGATAAGGATGCTATCGCTATGTTTGGTTACTTAAACTCAGAAGATGCCAAAAAAGCAAACTATCTAGTATTCAAAGATTTAGTTACCAGCGAAATAAAAACACTAAAAATCAATAAAAATCACAGTAGTAATATGTTTTATTACACAACACAACACGTAAATAATGAAACTAATCCGGCGTCTCGTCACTGATTAAAGGATGAAGTCTATGACTACACAGATTCTAACGGACATCATAAAGGTAAAGGATTTGTTGCATGAGTTTCTGATTACGGAATAATGTCGAATTATTCAAATAAATTACTAACTCCAAATCACGAGTATGAAATTTACTTTTCAGATAATGAGCTTGGAAATAAAACACTTGAAATTGATTTAGGTTCAAATCAAAGTATTTCGGAAAACGGTAAAACATTTTCTCAAGCACCAACTGCTGTTTATATTAAAGATATTAATGGTAAAAATACACCAGTATTTAAAGTTGGTGTTCAATTTAATGGGACAAAATAATAAAGGAGCAACATGAAGAAAAATAATTTATTAATAAAATCAAGTTTATCTATTACTGCCATGATTGTACCTTTGAGTGTTTTATCATGTGCTAATAAAAAAGACTATGACTTAGGTTTAGCAACTGACCCAATTAATTCACTTAATTACATTAAATATCCATCTGTTAATAGAGTTTTACCATCGTTAGTTGAATCACCTTTGAAATCTGGTCCAAATGAGTCAATTAAAAGACTTGCAAATATTCCTAAAATTAACATGGGTATTTATCAAACTAGTGAGGATGGTTCATTTGATAAATACTTACTAGACAACCCGAATCCAGAAAACTCAGGTAGATTTTATGCCTTAGATGGATTCGGTTCAGCGCCGGGCACCATCACAACAGACCAATCTGAGTATTTGGCAGTACACGGCGTGCAAACACCGTCAAACAAATTCTTATCTTTAAATGTTTTATTAAACGATGGACAGAGTAAATGAAGCAACGGGGATTTAGTTAGGGCTGATGATTATATTGATGCTATGCACTATATTTTTGACCTTGAAACAGGTTCTCAAAAAGTAACAACTATGTTACAAAGAAAATTTCAATCATCAAGTGAAATTATGCAGGCACAACAAGAATACATTCAAAAACATGCCGTTGCTTACAAAAATCCGTTTGCATACCCGCCATTAATAAAAGTTAATGGTGAGTGAGTATATGATGTTTTCGACCCAAGTTATCAACCTTGATCAAGTCAAGTTGAAGGTGATGAAAAAGAAGTAGAAAATATCAAAAAAGCTGCCTTAAATCTTGGGTTTTATTCAGGCAGAATGTATTGAAATATTGACAATAAAACTGTGCTGGGAGCAATTCCTTATTCACCTGACTTCAACTTTGAAAAAGATGAAACAGTTTTAATGTTACCCAACCCAGAGTATTCAGTGAATCTTCACTCAGATAAAGAATTAGAGTCAATACCTCAAAGAATTCCAACCAAAGTTAAGAAATACCTATATTTCGATCCTAAACAAACGCCGTCTAAGGAATTTAAGGATTTATTGGAACAATCACGTGCTCTTAAACATAAACTTGGTGATATTGAATTTTCTGATGAAAATACAGAGTTATATACTGAAAAAGTCAATAAGTTGTATAGAAACTTGTTGCCTAACGGGCAAACAACTTTAGATAATGAATTTATCAAAAAACTTAAACCTAAACATTATTTTACCAATAGAGTACTAGCTTTAGATGAATTCACTTTAAGAATAGCCTACGACGAGTATCAACCTACTGATATCAATAATGCATATCATGATATTTCAAATATTATCATTCCAATTAATCGTCGTTTTGTTGAATCAATTGGCGGAATTAGAGAGTTTGGTTTGAAACAATCTCATTTCTTAACTAACGGTCCATTCAATATCAAAGATTTAGTTTTGGGACCCCAAGGTTTTATTTCGCTAGAAAAAAATAAACAATATTATTCATCAAGTAAAACAATTAGCAACAAAATCAAAATTTACTTTTCTAACGACCCAAATATTAACTCAGCAATGTATGAAGATGGTTATATATCAGCTTCTAAAATTCCACCAGTACTTCAATGGAAATATTGGGCTGATTTAAAAACTAGAAAATATATGAAGAAATCAAATGGTTTCGGTACGATTGCTCTGGCTTTCAACTTAGATAAAGAAACTAACTCAAATTCTGTTGTTAATGATATCAATTTAAGAAATGCAATTTATTATGCCATTGATAGAAATGATATGTTAAATATCGTAGGTTGATCATCTTCATTCCCAGTTATAACTTGAACAGCCTTTGGTCAAGCTTCGTCTAGCTATGGTGATGCTGTTGAATCTGGTTTTGACCACGACTATATGTACACAAAATATGGTAGTTATCCTGAAGATTCAAGCGATAAAACTAATTACCTTAACCAATTTATTTATCAAAAAGCTAAACAGGAAGCCCAGGATAAAAAATGAGGAATTCCAATTCCGGTTCAAAACTACGCACATATCGATCATATTTCTAAATCAATGAGATTTGAAACTGTAAACAGAACCGATAAAGCATACCACCTAGAGGTTGCTCGTGCATTTCTAGAAGAATTCAAAAAATCTCATCCTAACGAAAAACAAATTACATTGAAATTCATTTCGAATTCAACTGATGAACAAAAAAATGCCGGATTGGCTCTAAAAGATTTTATGGCCAAAGCTTTCGGCAATTATATCAACATTGATATTAAAAACTTACCTGAGAATGTTTATGAGGACTGACGTACAACTGGTAAATATGATTTAATATATCGTAACTTTGATGCCTTCGGTAGCGATATTTATTCTTACATCAGAGTTTTTCTAAAACCTGATGAAATCAATTCAAAACAACAAAAAACAACAGGATTCAGAAATAATCCTGCCGGCAGTTGAACATATCATGATTATTTCACGAAAATGGGATATTCAAGAGATAAAAATAATAAATTAGTAATACTTGATCTTCAGAAAGCTAAAGAGATTGAAAACTTAAAACAAAGATTGAGAATCTTGGGTGTGCAACCTAAGAGCCCAAATGTTTGAGATAAAATAGTTGATTTATCTGTTATGTACAACGGAGAAAACTTAAATGATTATACTAAGCGTCATATGAAATTCTTCTCCGCACAATACACAGACGAAGAAAGAAATGAAGGTTGAACTGAGGTTAATGGGTTTGCAGTTATTGCTGGATTCGAAAAAATAGTTAGAGAAGCCGCACCAGTAATTCCGTTAATGGAAGTTGATACATATTGAGAAGTTTCAAGAGTAAATGGTACTGAAAGTTTATTTGCTTATTCATTGCAATATGCATATGATGTGGCAAATCGTCCATCACCTGACTTGCCAACATTAATTAAATAGGAGGAGAAAATATGGAACAAAAAAATAATTTTGTGGACAGATCATTCATTGAGCAGTCCGGCAATAAAATCACAGAAAAAGCTTCTTACGTTGACTTTACAGGTAAGCTAAAACCTAAAATTTCAAAGTTTGCTAGCATTGTAAATATTCAGTCTCCTTTGGCAAAGTCTATTATTAGATTCTTTATAATGGCGATCGAATTTCTAACTATTGCTTGAATTGTTGTAACAATTACATTTTTCTTAATTAACTCAATACCTGGTTCAACAACCTTAACAGCCGGATTAGATGAATCATCGGCAAAAGCAATTGAAGCGACTTATGGGCTTGACAAACCATTATTTGAAAGATACTTTATCTATTTAAAAAACTTAACACACGGTAATTTTGGTATCTCATATTCAGTATTCCCTGGACAAGATATTAATGATTTTGTTTGAATTAGATTTTATAAATCATTTTTGATTGGAATTTTCTCAGTAATGTTGACATTGCTAATTGGAATTCCGGTTGGTGTTTATGTTGGTATGAATCCTGATAAATTGCCTGATCATATTGCTACAATTATTGTTTCAATATTTTCATCAATTCCATCATTAGTATTCGCCTTATGGTTATTATTGATTGGTCGGGCTATTAATATACCTTATCTATATGTTGAAACTGACTTAGCAACGTATATTTTGCCAGGTCTCGCATTATCATTGAGTTCTATAATTGTATATATAAAATACATTAGAACTGAGTTGAATAGGGAACTTAACTCGCAACATGCTAAGTTTTGCTATTTAAAAGGTTTATCGAAATCTAGATTCGTGTGAACACACGCACTTAAACCTTCTCTATTCCCAATTGCAACATTTTTCCCGGTTGTTATATTCGGTAGTTTTATTGGAAGTATGTTTGTTGAACAAATATTCTTCATTACTGGTAGTGGCGGGTTGCTACTACACGCTATAACCTCAAAGGATTACAACATCATTTTGTTTATGGTTACATTATTCTCATTAATAACAATTCTTTCTTACACATGTCGTGATGCGCTTTATAAAGCCATTGATCCACGTGTTAGAAGAAGTAAGTAGGTATCATGTTTGATTGAAAAATAAATAAAAAATATACAGCAGCAAATAATGAACACGGTAAGGAATTAGCTCCTAATCGTTTCCTACAACCGCTAAACTATAAAAAATGAGAAATGATGGGTAATATATTAGATTACCATGAATCAGCACATATTAAAGACCCACAAAATAAATGAAAAGAACTATTTTACAGATATTCACGTAGTTTTGCTGGAGTATTTGGAGCAGTATTGTTTTTGGTACTGGTTATCAGTGCAATCTTTATTCCTTTTGCAACAGCAAATCCCGATACTTTAGATATTGATAATAAATATTTAAACTTTTTCGAAAAATCATCAGTAATTTTTGGTACTGATTACCTAGGTAGAGACTTATTTGCAAGGTTATGGTGAGGTTTAAGATATTCGCTTGCCTTAGCATTGGTTACTACAATTATTCAAGTTTTTGTTGGGTTATTGATTGGAATAATGATGGGCCACTTTAAAATTTTTGACACTATAATGACTTATATAATCAAAGTTATTTCAAACGTTCCTTCAATAATCATATTAATTGTAATCACGATTGTTTGACGCCCAACATTCTGAGTTATGGTGTTTGCTTTAACTTTTACATCTTGAACTGGTATAGCCAACCAAATGCGTTCACAGGTGTTAAGAGCTAAAACGTTCGAATGAGTTTCAGCGTCAGGAATTCTAGGTACCCCTACATATAAAATATTATTGAACTATTTACCGGTAGTAATTCCTCTATTGGTTACCGAAATTGTATTTCACATTCCAGGTGTTATTCTTAGTGAAACATCATTGGCTTTCATAGGGTTGAGTATTGATATACCGACATTGGGTAACTTGATTTCTGAGGGTTCTAAAGTGTTTACAGCATATCCGCGTTATGTATTGTTGCCTTCATGTATGCTTGTTTTATTAACAACGTCGATACAACTTATATCAGCAAGTATTCAAGATTCATTGTTGAGACAAAGATAGGAGAATCATATGAAAAAAATTAATTCTCAAGATTGAAGAAAATTATCTTATAAGCAGAAAATTGAATACTATTCAGAAAATTTTAAAACAACATTAAAAATCGGTAACATTGAAAATAAAGCTCCTTACACGAAGTTATATCCACAGGTGATAAAAAAATTAGCTAAACCACATCCTAAAAATCTTTTAACTGTAACTAAGGAACAAAATAAATCATTTTGAAGAAACACAAAAGATTTTTGAGGAAACATTTGATATAGATTAACACACTTATTCAAATTTGGTAAGAAGAATGAATCTAACATAGATTTTGATTCTTATATCGAAAATGCAAAAGTTGAGCATGTTTTAGGCGAAGATATAAAGGTTGCTGCGGAGATTGAGGATGTTTACTTAACTTTTAAAAACCCGGCTAATCCAAGAGAAAAAAATCTAGTTTTAAGGGGTCCAAGCTTCAAAATTTATGAAGGAAAAATCCATTCAATTATTGGAGAATCTGGTTCTGGTAAATCTGTTATTACTTCATTGCTTTACGGATTAACTGGTAATAACTCAATTATTGAATCAGGTAGCGTCAAATTATATGGTCTAGAAGTTCATAATTTTAATCTTTTCAATTGAGAAAAATCTAAATTAAGAGGGCGTATCGTTAGTGCCGTTTTTCAAAACCCAATGTCAATTCTTGACCCTACTATGAAAGTTGGTAATCAAATAATTGAAGGGATGCTAATTAATGGCATTTGTAAAAACAAAAAACAAGCTAACGAAGAAGCAATAAAATATTTGAAATTAGCAAAAATTAATAATCCTGAACAAGTAATGAAGCTTTACCCTCATGAATTATCAGGCGGTATGATTCAGCGTATTGCAATCGCTGCCATTGTTAGTCTAAAACCTAAAATTCTGGTAATGGATGAACCAACTACTGCCTTAGACCCAACTGTTCAAGCTTTGGTGCTGGATATTATTCGTGAATTGCAAGAACAATTCAAAATAGCTGTAGCCTTCATCACACACGATTTAGGTGTTGTTGCGTCCATTTCAGAATTTATTAACATCATGTATGCTGGTCAAATTATCGAGTCTGGAACTCGTGAAGAGGTGTTAATGCATCCACAACACCCATACACCTGAGGTTTAATTTCTTCAATGCCTGACTATAACAATGATGAACGTCTTAATGTTATAAAAGGCGCTGTACCTAGTTCGCTAAACAATATTAAAGGTGATGCTTTTGCCGTTCGTAATGATTACGCATTAATAAAAGACAAAGATGAGGAAGCAGATTTCTATTATGTTTCGCCAACTCACTTTGTTAAGTCGGCATTGCTAGACGAATTAGCACCATTTTACGAACCACCTAAGGTAATTCAAAACCTATGGAAGAGATATTTTGATAGATTAAATAACTTATATCCTGATGGTATATTTGTCGAAAACATACAATATCAAACTGATTTAGAAAAAGTTACTGAATTGAACAAACAAACACAATTATTAATTGACGAATGCAACAAAGAAAATGAACAAGAGGAGGCATAAATCATGGAACAAAAAAAATTTTATGTTGAATCAGGACATTTTGGTAAAAAAGTTTATCGTCAAATTAGACCCGGCACCGACGAAATGCTAAATTGTGTTGACAAAAAACCAATTGTGGAAATTCGAAATATGGATGTCACTTATGGTTATGGCGCTAAAACCTTTTATGCCTTGAAAGATCTAAACTTGAATATTTATCAAGGTGAAGTATTGGGTTTAGTTGGAGAATCTGGTTCTGGGAAAACAACCGCTGGTAGAGCAATAATTGGTTTAACCCCTCATAGCTTTGGTCAAATTAAAATCTTAGATAGAGTTATTCCTAAAAACAAAGATAAGATTATAAAATGAACTAAAAAAGGTAAAGACATTATCGACTTTATGGTAAATAAAGTGCAAATGATTTTTCAAGATCCTACAAATAGTTTAAACCCCTTTAAGAATGTTGAAACCGTTGTTGGTGAAGGTTTAACGAATTTAAAATGTTCAAAATACCTTTATTTAACTAATATAGATATTGAGACATATATTGAATTAAATAATAAGTTAAAAGAAATAAACCCTAAATTAGTTTTTTCTGATGACCCTTGAGAAGAGATAAGAAACCATTGAGATACAGAACAACAACTCTATGATTTCTTACATGTTGAAACATTAAATGAACTCAACCATTTAAAAGAAGTCATTAATGTAGATGATTTTACCAAACTTATTGAATTTATGGGCGAACGGAAAGAACTACGCGATAATGAACAAAACCTTACTGAAAAGGAATGTAAGAGAAAACTGATAATTGACATTTTACATCAAGTGGGTTTAGATGAAACTGTTCTTAATAGATTTCCATTGGAATTTTCTGGCGGACAACAACAACGTGTTGGTATTTGTAGAGCTGTTGTTTTACAACCACAAATACTTATTGCTGATGAACCGATTTCTGCTCTTGACGTTTCGATTCAAGCACAAGTAATTAACATTTTTAAAGAACTTAAAGAAAAGTACAACTTAACTATAATTTTCATTGCTCACGATTTGCGTATGGTTGAATATATTTCAGATAGAATTGCTGTAATTAATAAAGGTACACTACTTGAGGTTGGACCGACAAAATCTGTTATTTATAACCCTCACCATCCTTATACCCAAAGTCTTTTAGATGCTGTTCCATCAATTGAAGCTGAAAAAGGTTCATTGGTTGGAAAATTATACGACCCTTCAATTCATGATTACACAGAAGAAACTCAACCAAAATGACAAAAAGTTGCTGATAAACATTATGTCTTAGCTTCAGATGTTGAAATTGATTCTTTTGTTGAAAATGCTAAAAATTACAATAGCAAAATGAAAAAATAATTATTAAAAAAAGATTAGCTGTTTAGTCTAATCTTTTTTATTTTTTACTAAATTACTGATATTTATATTGAACTCGTTAAATTAATAATGATTATTTTTTCTGAATTCTTCAATCTCATTTTTATAATTTTCTAGAACATACGCCAAATCTTTATCTCCACGACCAGATAAATTAACTAGTATATCAATCTCTTTGTCTTTAAATTCTTTAGCAATCTTAATTGCTTGAGCAAGAGCATGAGAAGATTCAAGTGCTGGAATAATTCCTTCGGTTGAAGACAGAAACAAGAATGCTTCAAGAGCTTCTAAATCATTAATTGAAACATATGTTGCCAAATTATTTTGTTTTAGATAGGCATGTTCTGGACCGACGCCAGGATAATCAAGACCAGAAGCTATTGAATAAACATCATCTGGTTCACCATTTTCGTCTGCAAGTAATATTGATTTAAAACCATGTAAAATTCCTGGTTTGCCAAATGATAAAGTAGAAGCGTGATTACCTTTCTTGTTACCTTTGCCTAATGGTTCAACTCCGATTAATTTCGTGTCGCTGAACAGGAATGCAGAAAAAGAACCAATTGCGTTTGAACCTCCTCCAACACAGGCCACGACATAATCAGGATTTTTATTGTATTGTGTGTTGAATTGCTCATGCATTTCCTCACCAATTATTTTTTGAAAGTTACGAACCATCAATGGGAATGGATGTGGGCCAACTACACTCCCGATAGCATACAAGGCCGTATCGCTTTGTTTACGATATGCCTCGAATGCTGAATCAACTGCTTCTTTTAGCGTTTGATTTCCGTGTGTTGCTGGGACAACCTTAGCACCTAAAATTTTCATTTTTTCAACATTTGCCTGTTGCTTAGCGATATCCACAGCCCCCATATGAATTTCACACTCCAAACCAAAATGAGCAGCAGCAAGTGCTACAGCAGAACCGTGACTTCCGGCACCTGTTTCAGCAATTAGTTTCTTTTTACCAATCATTTTAGCAAACAAACCTTCAGCTAAACAATGGTTAGTTTTGTGACTACCGCCCTCATTTAAATCTTCTCTTTTAATATGAATTCTTGCTTTCCCAAATTTAGCACTCAAATTTTTACAAAAATAAATTGGTGTTGGACGTCCTTGAAAATTTTTTCTTAAATTTTTTAACTCGTTTTTAAATTCATCTGATTCTGAAATAATTTTATATTGTGTAGCAATATTATTAAATATCTCTTTTAAATCATCAGGCAAATATGAACCACCAAATTCACCAAAATAACCTTCATCATTTGGTGTATTATCTAAATATTTTTTTAATTTATCATTCATCATTACTCCTATACTGTAATTATAATTTTATATGATTTTAGTTTTTTCTTTTGATTCAATTTAAATAAGTGGAGTATTGCAATTCATTTAATTGCAAGAATTAAACTTAATAATAATTCCCGAGTTTATTTACAACAAATTTTGTAAAGTATTCCCTGATTATTGAATTAAAAAAACTAATGTTTCCATTAGTTCTTTTAACTGCTCTTCGTCGGAGACTTAGCCAGACATTATTTATTTTACTAAATATCTGGTCATTTTTATTTGTAATCAGTATATTATATATTCCAAGATTTACAAACATTTTGTGGTTAAAAACCGTACCACTTTTATAAAAATATTATTTCTCCGTATTATTGATTGTGGATTAAAAAACTATGTTTTAGATGAATTTTTTCAAGAAATGTGTTTATTTTGCTTTTTAAATTTAAATTAATTATTGACAATATATAATTAAGATACATTACTATAATATTAGTGCAAATTTAAGGAGTTATAATGAAGTATTTACTTATTGGCGGAGCTGGTTATATAGGTTCACATATAAAAGAACAATTATTAAAAGAAAAACAATAAGTAACTATTTTTGATAATTTTTCAACTGGATTTAGAGAATTTACTACCGGAGCGGAAGTAATTGAAGGGGACTTTACTAAAATAGGTGAATTAGAGAATGTGTTTAATCAAAATAAGATTGATGTTGTCATTTTATTAGCGGCAAAAATCGCTGTTGGTGAGTCAGTTTTGCAACCGATAAATTATTATAAGAATAATGTTGTCGGAGCAATAAACACTTTAAGTTGCATTCAAAAATACAATGTTCCTAAATTAATATTTTCTTCGACTGCGGCTACATACGGTCTAGGCCGCGGTAAACCTTTAAAAGAAACTGATGATCAAAAACCAATTAATCCTTACGGTTACGGTAAACTGATGGTCGAAAATATTATTAAGGATTTAGCTAAAATTCACTCATTTAAATATGTTATTTTTAGATATTTTAATGTTGCGGGTGCATCTGATAGTTTAAAAATAGGTTACTTAACTAAAAATCAAAGTAAAGTCAATCACATTATCCCGGCAATTAGTTCATCATATTTTAATTTAACACAACCGCTAAAAGTTTTCGGTAATGATTACAATACTGCAGATGGAACATGTGTTAGAGATTACATACATGTATGCGATTTGGCTAGAGCACACATAGAAGCTGTAAGTTATTTAGACAATCATGATTCAAACATTTTTAATATTGGCTCAAAAAAAGGTTATTCTGTTTTAGAAATAATCAATGCATTTGAAAAAGCCAATAATATTGAAATTAAGTATCATTTGAGCAATAGAAGAGAGGGGGACCCGGATTATTTAGTAGCTGACTCAACCAAAATCGCTGAGGAAATGAATTTTCACGTTCAATTCGACATTGAAGATATTGCAAAAAGCGAATTTGAATGAAGACGAGAAGTTATTAACAAACTGAATAAATAATGTTTAAAAAAAGAAAATTAATGGACGAATCTATCGTAACCTTATTAGTACCAGTTTTCAAAGCTAAGGAATACTTTGAAGAAACGCTAAAAACCATTTTGTGACAAAAACAAAAAAATTTTAAAATTGTAATTTGTGATGATTCAAGTAACGATGGTACATATGAATTTATTAAAGACAAAGTGAAAGATGACTCAAGGTTTAAGGTAATTCGTACGGAAACAAACTCCGGATTAGGAAAAGTGCGTGATATTTTGATTCAAAATTGTGAAACCAAATATTTTTTATTTCTTGACGATGATGACTACCTAGGTAAAAATGCTATAGCAAAAATGTCTAAAAAAGCTCTTGAGACTGATGCTGATACAGTAACAAGTAAAGTTCTTTATCATTTCAAAACAAAAAGAGGTAATTATTCAATATTGCCACCATTATATAAATATTCAAACATCAAAACAACTTCTCAGTTTTTAATTAATAATATTGTTTATTTTTGAGGCAATTTTATTAAAAAATCTTTTTTTGATTCATTGAATATTAAGATTGAATCTAGACTGTTCGAAGATATTGCTCCGGTAACTAAATTATTTATCAATGCTAAATCCTTTGCTCATGTTAATGTTTTAGGAGTTAGATATTACAGAAGAAGTAATTCCCTTTCGGCTTTCAGTGGAGATAATTTTCGAAATAAAATGAATTTTCTCTTTGCTGCCTACAAAAAAGCTCTTGAATACATAGAGGCAGATGTTAAAGAACCTAAAGAAAAAATTCAGTTAATAGATGCAAAATTCTATAACTATCTAGCTTTAATGGTTTTATTTTATCGAAAAGTAAACCATAGTACAAAAGAACAAATTGTTAAATTTATAAAGGAAAATATTATACCTCTAGCAAAGCTATATAATTGAAAACCAAAACCATCAATTCAGACTTGAAAAATCTTTGTCAATAATAATAAACATATAATGAATGCACTTAAAGAGGATTAATTCAGAATCAAGCTAATTTATGAGCTTGTTTTTTTACATTTTAATTAGAATCCTAAGTATTTCACAACACAGTTATGATTTTTTAACTAAAAGACAGCATTTATATTTTAAAAATATTTGATCATGATGTCTCAAAATATCAGTTTTATCATGAATTCGAAAAGAATTAAAAAAACTAATGTTTCCATTAGTTCTTTAACCGCTCTTCGTCGGAGACTTAGCCAGACATTATTTATTTTACTAAATAACCGGTCATTTTCATTTGTAATTAGTATACTATATTTTTAAAGAAAAGCAAAATATTTTGAATTTTATTATTTATAGCTATTTTTTCGTTTGACCGACAATAAAATGTCGGTTTGTGAAGTAAGCTACATAAACATTATTTAACAACTTTAGGGTTTAATCAAAGCTCATTAAATTGATTGCCTGTTATATCTTTTGAAATAATTTCATATAGTC